>NZ_QBTW01000011.1:0-769551 GCF_003057865.1 Muricauda brasiliensis
AACATCTCAGGGGGGACCGACGGGGCAGACTATGTCATCACCGCGACCAACGCCGACGGATGCTCCGCCGATTCAGCGACATTCACATACGACGCGGGGTTAAGTTTTGGATTTGATATATCGACAAACGTAGAAAATGAAACCTGTTGGGAAAGTAATGACGGTTCTGTCTCTGTAGCGATTGGAGATGCTGTTTTTCCCATTACAGTACAGCTCAACAATTCTAACCCCATGGTCTTCAATTCTAACACATTCTCCATTGAGAATTTGTCTCCTGGAAATTACCAAATGACCGTAATTGACAACACAGGTTGTCAAACCAATACAAGTTTTGAAATCAAGCCGGGTGGGCCCAATCTTGGTGGTATTGTGGATGTGATGTATTTATGTGAGGACAACTTACCATCAAATACAATCCAGGTATCTCTTTCAGACCCATCAATCAGTAGTGATGTGCTTTATGCCTTGGACTCGACAGATCCAAATGATTTCATTTTAACTCCAGATTTTGGGAATATCAGTTCTGGCAGTCATAGCCTATTCATAATGCACAATAATGGATGTATTGGAGAGATTCCCTTTGAGGTTGAAAACTTTGAGAAAATGGAGCTGTCACTAACCAGTGAATATGTAAATCAAATCACCGCAAACGTTACGGGTGGAAATGCTCCTTACACCTATTATTTTGATGACCAAGGCGCTTCCAATTCCAATACCTATACCATAAAGAGAAGTGGCAATTTCACGGTGAGAGTCGTTGACAGCTACGGTTGTCAGGTGATACAGAGTATCACCATGAACTTGGTAGAAATCACTATACCCGATTTCTTCACTCCAAATGGTGATGGAGAAAATGACTTTTGGTCTCCAAAGAATTCCGAACTGTTCCCTGACATCAAAACCCACATTTTTGACAGGTATGGAAGAGAAATCCAAATCTTAGGCACATCGGATGCTTGGGATGGGGAATATGACTCTAGCCCTATGCCTTCTGGGGACTACTGGTACATCGTGAGGCTAAATGATGGGTCTGGGCGTGAATTTGTTGGTCACTTCACATTGTATAGATAAAATTAATTGATAAATGAAGAGAGTCGTAGTTTTCCTAATATTCATAAACCTGTTTCTTGTAAAAGGACAAGAGCTGACGATTCCGCAATTGTCCCAATACTTGTCCGACAATCCTTTTGTAATGTCCCCCTCCTATGCAGGAATTGGTGATTATGTAAAGGTGCGTATGAACGGGGTTACCCAATGGGTCGGCATTAAGGATGCGCCAGATACCCAATCGTTATCGGCAGATGTTCGATTGGGTAACCGTTCGGGTATTGGAATGGTCATCTATAACGATTCCAATGGTGAAACAAAACAACGTGGAGGAAAAGTTTCTTTTGCGCATCACCTGACTCTTAATAAATATGATGACCAGTATTTCTCCTTAGCGCTTTCCTTTAACCTAAATCAATTTAGGATAGATATTGAAAATTTTGACCCAAACACTGACCCTGCTGTGATTAATGATAGGTCATCCAGCAATCCAAATTTTGATGTGGGCATGTTGTACCGGCGCAGAGGGTTTTATGTTAGCGTGAACGCCGCCAATATTCTGAATAAAGAATTTGAAAAATTCAACCCGATTTTCGAACCTAACACCCTGCGCAATTATTATCTGTATTCGGGATACAAATTCAGGAAGAACTCGAGAACGGATTTTGAGATAGAACCTTCTGTTTTCTTTCAATATTTTGAGAGTGATGGAAGGTCAATTACTGATATAAACACAAAATTCAAATGGTATGATTTTCTGAACTACTACTATGCCGGCATAACCTATAGGTTCTTAAACGACCAGTTTGGCTCACCACTTTACATAGCTCCCGTTATTGGACTTAAAAAAGGTGATTTCTATTTTGGATATTCCTATCAGGTTATCATGAATGAGATACTTGGGTACTCGAAGGGTACCCATGTTCTGACCTTGGGCATCGATTTGTTCCAAGGGGTTTCTAATTGTTCCTGCACTTATTAATATGAAATTATGAAAAAAACAATGTCTAAATTATTTATCAAACTTAACCTACTTCTAGTGTTATCTGTCTGTTTTATATCATGCAGCGAGGATAACGATGGTTTACCCTCTGTGGCCGATGCTCCGGAAATTATAATGGCGCAATCTACCTTGGACACTATTATCTATGTCCAGATACAGCAAGATAAAATCCCTATTTACCTGTCAATCCCCGAGGGCTGCGGAAATGAAAATTATCCTGCAGTGGTGGTAATGCACGGTTCTGGTGGAATGTGGTCGAATGATGACCCGACTACCGGAAAAATGTCCAGTCAAAATCGGGATTGGAGGGAAATTTTTGATGACAACTGTATTGTTGGCGCATTTGTGGACAGCTATTCTGGAAGGAATGTAAAAGAGAGATCTGGAAAATGGACGGACGCTCCGGACAACTTTAGAATCAGTTCTCAATTTGTTCGTCCCAAAGATGCCAACATGGCCTTGGAAGTACTCAAAAACCTAAAACTTGATAACGGGAAGCCATTGGTAAGACCGAATGACATCGCCTTACTTGGTTTTTCCGACGGAGCCAGTGCATTGGCGGCAACACTTTATGATACCGACTCAACTCCCGCCGATTGGGAATGGACACAAAGTTTTGACGGAAACAAATATGATGCCTCATCGGGAGTTCAGCCACCTCAAACCAAACCGGAAAATGGTTTTGCCGGAGGGGTTTTCTACTATGGGGGATCCTCAGGATATGGTTATTGGGGGCCGGGGCCTTGTAATGAGAATGCATTTGTGAATAATATATACCGTCCTTATGCCCCAATCCTATATCAGATTCCTTCTAAGGGCTATCTAACAGAAAACACATTGTGTATGGTGGACTTATTGGAAGAAAAAGGGGTCCCTGTGAAACATCATATTTATGAGGGTGTGGGTCACGGATTTGATACCGAAGGTAAAGACCAAAGTGAAATGGCCAGGAAAAATGCGATTAATTGGTTAAAGACACTATTGCACATCACAGAATAAACCAAACATCGGATTTAGTAATACTCTCAAAAAAAATTAAGAATCAAAAGAATAATTAACGAATCAAGGTATTGGCCCAGCAGTATCAAAAAACAATTCAAAACCATTTCAACCTCATTAAAGATTTATAGAACCATTGGTCAATCGCTGATCAAAATCAGAACACCTAAAATTTAAATGACATGAAGGATAACTTTCTGGAAAAATGGATTTTGGACCTAATTAAGTCTGAATATGAGTTTGGGAACATACCCAAGCATGCGAACTACAAGTTAAGAGAACGAATGGACGATTTTATTGAAGTGACCATTGAGTGGATGGATAATGATAATAACAACTATAAAATTGTCTACCATGCAAGAGCTTATGGCAAAATGAAAGTGAACAGTAGTCTAGAAATTGCCAAAGATCCTGTCTTTGAACTGGAAAACTACTATACTCTGGAAATCCACACATACGTGAACCACATAAAACGAAATTATAGTACTAGAAAAATTGCAAATTATGATGTAATGGGCGTAATCGGCCAATTGGAAAAGACCAATAAGACATCATAGGGTAAGTAGTAAACCAAATTTGTGCTTCCAAATGTCCATTTAAGAAAAAAATGAGTGTATTTCATCTGTAAAAACACTCTTTTTATCGGTGGTTTCTCATACGTCAATTGAAAAGGCCCATCCGTATATTGATGGGGTTTAGCTACTATTTTTCTTTGTTATTTAGTAGCTGAAAAAGGTTCCCAAGTTTTAACAAAAAATAAAGTTATGTATCTATTGACTATCTTCTGGACATTGATTTGTGCCGCTGTAATAATAGGATACCCGATCTATCTTATTAAGAAATCCAGCACAGTACTACGGGATCACAAACAATCATGCGCGTCCAAAACGCAAAATACGGTGGAACTTTTGTCTTTTGATATTAGAGAACAATTACCCAATTGGTCGTTTTCCATAGACGTTCCACAAATCACAGAAGAAGTCCTGAACAAAAACTCCATTCTATTCTATTTGGAATCGGATAACTCTTGTCTAAAACTACCATTGAGCAACAGTAGTGTTGGCTATACCGCAAAAGTGTACAAAAATGTTGGCAAGGTGTACGTGACCTTTAAATCTTTAAAGGATGGTGTTACCAATTTCTATGTTCCGACCTGGCACTTAAAAAAGCTCAAGATTTTAATCATAAGATCTAAAGACATAAGAATAAACGGAAATTGGGAAACCAAATTGAACAAATCGGTTATGCAAAATAACTTGGCAAAAGCCGGAATCAATATAAATGACTACGAGGACATGCTTGGTTACTTCAGCAATATTGCATCAATAGATTTTAAAGGACACTTTGTGGCCAAAATGCCTCATAAGAAGAAATCCTTTTCTAGAGCTACAAAATACTTTAACCATCCAGAGCTATATCATTCTGCATGATCAGTTTAAAATTAAGAATCTTTTTAGTGTTCTCCTGTTGTAAAAAATGGGATTTCCTTTTAATCGAGGAGTCCCATTTTACATCAAAAAGGATTTAATTTAAAATTACGTGAACTCAAAAGGGCCATCCATAAACTCAAACCCCACATACGTCAAATGGCACCGGTTTTTTAATTATGATAAATGTAGATTTATCAACCAAAAATAAATATTGGGCTGCACATAAAACTATTGTTTTGCCTTTGGTTCTGGCGATAAAGGCAGTGCAGTCCAAAATATATAAGTTGTTGAATAAAAACTCACCATGAGTAAATTCTTAAGCTGAAAGCAAGTATGGGGTTATGCTGCGCAACAGTTATCTATAGGATTGAAAATGGTGAGTTATTTTTTACGTACTGGCACAAAAAGTTATCATTTTCATAGAAAATGATAACTAGGGTTTTTTGCCACTATTTATTCTTCCCCCCGTAAAAATGTTTAACTTAATACAGTGAAAAGCAATTTTCCCCTATAAAGGAAAACAAAAACGTTATAACCCTATTACACAGTCTAATAAACCAGCAAGACAGTAAGGTACTATCGAAAAACTATGTAATCTAATGAAAAGAAAAATCGGTTGATAGCCGTAATGCCAATCCAAAACAAAAACTATATAATACTGGCAATAAACCAAATATATGAATAATAATCAAATTCTGATATAATTTGAAAGAAAAATCCTTTTTCATTTTTAGAATCACATCAATTTCAAAACTTAGCCTGCAGCAATAAATAACCAAATAACCCCTAAAAATAGCCCTATGATTTTAAAAGCAGTAATAATTGAAGATGAGAAACACAGCAGAGAAACCTTAAAATCCATGCTGGAAGAATTTTGCAAAGAAGTGCAAGTAATTGCTATGGCCGGCTCAGTAGAAGAGGCAGTGAAAGTATTATCCATCTACAGTCCAGATATTGTTTTCTTGGACATAGAGCTACAATCTGGTGTAGGGTTCGATGTACTTAACCAAATAAAAGACCCCAACTTTGAAGTTGTTTTCACCACTGCGTTTGAAAAATATGCCATCAAGGCCATAAAGTTCAGCTCCTTGGATTATTTACTGAAGCCTATAGATTTGGACGAACTCCAGCAAGCAGTAGAAAAAGCAAGAAACCGAATGGACACCAATGTTTACAGAGAACAGTTAGATACATTAATGCAAAGCATTTCTCGCGGAAAAGTACGTCCCGAAAAAATTTGCCTTGCCACCACGGCCGGAATGGAGTTTATTGCCTTAGATGAGATAGTGGCCTGCAAAGCGGATGGCTCGTATACTTGTTTTATGTTGGAAGATGAAAGCATGCTCTTGGTGAGCAAACATTTAAAGGAATACGAAATGTTGCTTTCGGAACATTACTTTATGCGGGTTCACAATAGTTTTCTAATCAATTTAAAAAAAGTGAAAAAATATGTCAAATCTGATGGAGGCCACCTTATAATGAGCAACGATATGCAGGTGAATATTTCACCAAGAAAAAGAGATGACTTAATTGAAGCAATGAAGCGCTTGTAACCTGCTTAATCTTTTTGGTTGACCAAGCCTTTGGTAAACTCGTTCAACGCTTCGACCTTTTGCTCAAAATCGCCTTTTAAGGTTTTTCTATATTCGTTCAAGTTTTTTACCAAGTCATCAATATTTTCGGGAATAACATCCTCAAAGAATTGTCGTAATCTTTTTGCGGTTGTTGGTGATTGTCCGTTGGTAGAAATGGCAACTTTCACATTCCCCTTCGTCACAATACCACCCATATAAAAATCACAAAACGGTGGATTATCGGCTACGTTCACCAACTTGCTCAGCTTTCTACAATCGTGGTAAACTTGCTCGTTCACTTCGGGTTTATCCGTACAGGCCACAACCATGTGCTTGCCTTCCAAATATTTTTCTTGATACACATCTTCTGTAATCTCCACATGGTGCGCTGCCGCCAACTCCAAGGTATCCGATAAAAACTCGGGAGCGACCATCTGAACTTGGGCATTGGGACTCGACTTCAATAAGAAAGTAAGCTTTTCCAACCCAACATTCCCTCCACCAACAATGAGTACCTTTAAGTTATTTACTTTTAAAAAAACAGGGTAGAGCTCATTTCTTTCCATAGCATATCAATTTAATCATTGTTTTACCAATGTAAAGTTAAAGATACAGACTATTTACGCCCTAATCCCATTTGGGTCTAAAATGTAGGCGCCTCCTTCTGCTTTTGGGAAGTTTTAAACTCGTACCGGACAAACAATTCGTGTGACCCTCCCGTATAGCTCGCCAAATTGGAAGTAGTTAGGTCGTAAGCATAACCGGCACTAAAATTCGGGTTGATCTGCATTCCCAACAAGGTTGAAAACGAATCGTCCCAGCGGTAAGCCAATCCAACGGTGAACGTTTCCCTAAGCATGGCGTTCACGGATAAATCGGCTATAATTGGCGCTCCTGGAACCCATTTCACAAAAAAAGCTGGTTTAAGTTTCACATCCGGGGTCAAATCCACCACTTTTCCACCAATAAAGTAATAATGCAAACGCTCCGCAGCGATTTCCTGCTCCTCCCCATCATAATGTTTTTGTGAAAAGAAATTGGGTATGGCAAATCCTAAATAGCCTTTCTTCGTATCATAATAAAGACCTGCTCCAATGGTTGGGAAGAATTTGCTCTTGATATTATTTTGAAAAGCCACATCGGCATCTTCGGTAAGTCCTTTGGAGAAGTCCACATCAAAAATGCGACCTCCGAGCTTCATCCCAAAGGATAATTTGCTATTGGCACTATCCAACTGAATGGTGTACGAAACGTTTCCATCCACCGATATTTCGGAGGAAGGCCCCAATGCATCACGAGAAATGATGCCTCCCACCCCTAGTTTATTTTCCAAGGGCATATCCACGGCAAGCACCTGCGTATTGGGAGCTCCATTTACACCTACCCATTGCGAACGGTGCAACAACAATGCGGTTAAATGACCATTATTGCCAGCATATGCCGGATTAACGCTCATGGTGTTGTACATGTATTGCGTAAACTGCGGGTCTTGTTGAGCATATCCAAAAATAGAGCATAGGACAAGCATTAGCACAAGTACATGCTTACCTCCGATTATTTTATATTTTGATGAAACCAACTCCATTTTTTATCTGTTTAAATACAACCAATCTGTTCTTGGTTCCGAGCCATCGCCCAAATCCAGCACATAATAATAGGTTCCCACGGGCAACTGGTCTTCGGGCTGGACCATAGCACGACCGTTCGGTGTACCGTCCCAATCATTTTTATAGGATTTTGTCTGGTACACAATATTTCCCCATCGGTTGTATACTTGAAGTGTATTGTTTGGATAACGACCTAGGCAATCAATCTTAAAGTAATCGTTGACCCCATCTCCATTGGGAGAAAACTCGTTATAGACCACTAAGCAACTTGGATCCACAAACGCTTCGGCCGAATTATTACTTTCATCTACATCCCATTGATCCACATAGGCCAAACTTACCCTGTTCATATAATCATCCATATCCATCACCTTAACGGTAAGCAGTAAGGTTGCTGTTTCGGTAACCGCAAGGGATTCAATCTCCCAAAATGAAGATTCAGCATCATAAGTCCCTACTGTAGTTTCCGAACTGATAAATTGATATCCCATGGGCAATTCTTCCTGAATGCCCAAATGGGTAGCATCATCAACACCTTGATTGGTCACCGTTATTGCAAAAACAACCTCATCCCCTATATTGGGCATTGCATTGTCTACGTTTTTAGTGATTGAGATATCCGTGGTTTGAGGTATTACAAAGGCAGTTGCTTCGTCATCATCCGCAATACCGTCGTCAAAATCATCCTCCCCAATCCCTATTGATGGGTCGCTGTCCGGGTCAGGATATAAACTTGATGAAACAAAAGCTTCGTTCACGTACTCATTTTGCAGACCTGTTGGCGCATTTACCACGGCCAAAATCTCCAAACTTTCCGTATCTTGATTTAATATGGTTCGGTTCACGTTCCAAATTCCTGAAGCCGAATTGTACACCCCAGCAGTAGAGGTGTGCGATTGGTAAGTGTAACCGGATGGCAACATATCTGTCACTGCGACACCTCTCGCATCGGATGGGCCACTATTGGTAACACTCACCACAAAACGGACTACATCTCCCACGTTAGGGTTTTCATTATCTACAGTTGTTGAAAGTGACAAATCACTTAGTCCCTCTGGAGCAGGTATCACGGTGGATTGATCGTCCTCGGAACCCAAATTGTTATTAGGAGTAGAATCTGGATCATAGACATTTGAAGCAATAAGCTCGGCCGTATTCTTGTATTCACCGCTCGAAAGCACTATCGCCCTTACCTCCAAAGTTGCTGTAGCTGCATTTGCCAAATACGGTAAACTCCATGTGCCAGCAATTTCATCATAAATTCCAGCTGACGCTGTTGCCGAAACAAATTGATAACCGCTTTCCAATTCATCCTCTATAATCAATCCGGAAGCATCGTTGGGGCCATCATTACGTACCTCAATGGCAAAAACAATCTCATCCCCTACTTCGGGATTCATATTATTGACCGATTTTGAAACCGAAATATCGGCCACATGTCTTGGCACGACCGTCAGTTCATCCTGATCATCTTCTGACAGAATATGGTTCCCAGGAGTGGAATCGATATCGAAAAAAATGGAGTTTATCACCTCTGCACCTACCGTATAATCCCCTGAAGGATTTACTTCGGCAACAATTTGAAGCTCTATCTGTGATTCCAAAGCCAAATTGCCCACGTTCCAAATTCCGTTAGATGGATTAAATAAACCGCCTGAATCATCGGAAACATAGGTAAATCCATCTGGAAGCGTATTTTCAACAATAACTCCGATGGCATCGCTTGGCCCCTCATTGGTCAAGGTAATGGTGAACAAAACCTCCGTTCCCACATCCGGGGAGGCGTTGTCGACAGTAATATCCAAGTTTAAATCTGCGGACGGAACGGGAGTAGTTCCAGCATTATCTTGGTCATTTTCAAAAATATTGTTGTTATTGGGGATAGAATTGGGATCGTACTGATCGGAAGAAAAAACCTCCGTAACATTGAAGTAATCTCCTGAGTTGTTCACCGTGGCCACAATGGTAAGAGTTTCTGTACCGGTATCTTCCAGGGTACCATTAAGGTTCCACATTCCGGAACCCTGGTTATAGATTCCCGCCGTGGTTCCGTGAGAAACATAAGTGTATCCATCCGGCAACACATCCATCACGGCGACCCCGGTAGCATCACTTGGGCCCAAATTGGTAATATTGATGGTAAAAATCACATCTTGCCCTACGTATGGACTCAATACATTCACAGATTTCTGCAACAGCAAATCGGCCACTGGAATTACAATGGGTTCCACGGTATCCTGATCATCTTCCGATTCGTTGTTGTTGTTCGGGCTCGAGTCCACATCCATCTCCGAAACGTTCGTCAACTCGGCAGTATTCGTATAATTTCCTGTTGGCAATACTTCTACGGTAATTTCCAAAGTTTCAGAAGCTCCGTTGGCCAAATCTCCTACGACCCATGAACCATTTGTCCCATTATAAGTACCCACTGAGGGGTTAGAACTGATTAATTGATAACCAGAAGTCAAAACATCGGTTACAACCACATTAGTGGCGTCACTTGGACCATCATTTTGTACCGTGACCGTAAAAAGTATCTCCTCTCCCACTTCCGGGATGATTTGGTCTACCGTTTTGGCAACGGATATATCTACCAATGGTACCGGTATCACCGATACACCATCTTGATCGTCTTCACTAGGGACATTGTTGTTGGGAGTTGAATCCGTATCCGTTTGATCATGAGCTATAATTTCTGCCACATTATCATAATCTCCCGAAGCGTTTACGTTGCAAAGAATACTTAAACTGGTTGAATCACCGCTTGCAACCGAACCCACATTCCAAACACCGGTAACTTCATCGTAAGCACCTCCACCATCGTCAGAAACATAGGTGTATCCAGAGGGCAATAGATCCAATACCTCTACAGAAGTTGCTCCACTGGGACCGTCGTTGGCCACCGTTAGGGTAAACCTTACATTGTCGCTCACCAAAGGCGGTGATTTATCAATAGTTTTGGTCAATGAGAGGTCAATTACCGGCACAGGCGTAAGAATAATTTCATCTTGATCGTCCTCGGTCGGAATATTGTTGTTGGGTGTTGAATCAATATCAAAAGCATCCGAAGCGATTATTTGTGCCGTATTGGTATAATTTCCCGAAGCATTTATATCAACTACAATGGTAAGTGTCTCCGTAGTTGCATTGCCCACGGCCCCAACTTGCCAAATCCCGGTAAGCGGGTCGTAAGTTCCCGTTGTTGCCGAATAAGAATCAAAGGTAAACCCAGACAGCAACTGGTCTTCTACCTGTACATTCTCTGCATCGTGGGGACCATTATTGGAAACCGATATTTCAAAACTGATCTGTGAGCCTATGTTCGGGGACAAGTTACCACCGACCACGGATGTAACCAACGATAAATCGGCCTGAACAGGAGCGGCATCAATGCTATCCTCATCATCCTCGCTCTGGTCGCCATCATCATTGTTCGCAGTACTATCCTCATCAATTTGATCGGCATAGATTACTTCGGCCACATGAGTGTACTCTCCATTGGCTCCTGTTGGGGTAAGTACCGTGGCATTAAAGCTTAAAGCAACTGTGTTGCTCCCCACTGGCACATCAAATCCAAACCATGTTATTTTTTGTGAACCATCCACAGAACCTGAATTATTGATTGCGGTAATACCGTTATAGCCTGAAGGAACAAAATATTCCACCACAACATTGGTGGCATCCACATCTCCAAAATTGCTCATGTTTACAGTGAAAGTTACCACTTCGCCAATATCGGGTTCGGTATTGCTTGCCACAATTTCCATTTCCAAGTCAATGCCCTGTATGGTAATCCCGACCAAATCTGAAGCAGTATCGCAGCTGGGCCCCGAAACAGTCCATTCGAAAACGTAATCTCCTGGCACCAAATCCAATAATTGAGTCTGGGGGTCATTTACATCATCGATGGTTACAGAAGATGGGCCAGATAAACGGCTCCAAGTTCCCAAACCGTCAACAGGTGCGGCATTGGCATCCATAAAAACGGCATTGACCTGTGAAACGACCTGATTGGGTCCTGCGATAGCAACACAATCCTGTCCATATCCCACTTGAACCGAAGCTATACCAAGAAGGGTCAACACTAAAAAACACCTAAAAATTAGGGAGGATTGGGGTTTGTTCATAGTTTGGATGATGAGGTGTTCCTTACGTAGTAAGGCTTACCCAAACTTATCAAGAACAGGGTAGATTGGAGAAGTTATGTTGTATGGCAAGATGGTTTTGTTGTGAAATGGCACTTTAATGATGGAAAAAATATCCTACTTTAATTATAAATCCAAAAAGAAATACACCTCTTCAATTGCCAACTTTATTGAATATATATACTTTCACAATTGACAAAATTACCATCCACTATTAAGGAAATGCTAAAAAAATATGGACATTAAGGAAATTACCCTTGCATAACAATGTTTTTTAATAGATTTGTTCTTGAATGAAAAACAGTCGTTTTTTAAATAGTATCACCTTTGCGTTTCTTGCCCTGTTTTTGGCAACGAAGCTTGTTGGGCTCCATGTGCTTACCCACCACAACGACACGGAAGGGTATTTGGATCATTGTGCCATTTGTCACAATATCGCCTCCGATACTCATACGCCTGGTATTTTAACCGATTCTCATGAACCTATTTCCGAGCAAATTGAAATAGCTGTTCAACAGAACATTGATTCCAAGTACGATTTTCAGGTTTCTGGCACCTTGGCAACAAGCCAGCTCTTCTCGAGGCCTCCGCCAATAATCTAAAAACCCATTCATTTTTTTCAACAAAAAGTCTTGGTCCTTTTTAAGGACTAAAGAAATTTGACTGTATTCAATATGTACAAAAGCATGCCGCAATCGCATAGCTTTTTCAACTGTCCATTGATGGATTCATTCAAACTTTTCTGAAACAATGCAATGGGGAATAAGTCTAGAAGCTTCCTCTCTGGAGGCAATTTGAGAATCCCATAGTATTCCCTAAAATGATTAAATACTTGCTATTCGCATGGCTGCTCATCAGTCTGTGCGTTTCGGCATCCGCACAAGAATACCATACTATAAAGGGTATTGTAGTGGATGCAAATACTTCGGCACCTATCGCTGGGGTAAACATAATTGGAAAAGATTTATATGCAATTTCTGCAGACAATGGCGAGTTCGTCATCAAAAACGTTCCCGCTGGAAAATACCGCTTTGAAATTACCCATATCGGGTATGGACATGAACATTTTACCGTGGAAATCGGTCGAGATGATGTCCAAGGGCTGACCATACGATTAAAGGAATCCGTCACAAATTTGGATGGCGTGGAACTTCTTGGAAAAACGGAAAAACGAAAAGCCCAAGAACTCTCCACCATAACTATTGGGGTGGATGAAGAATTCCTGAACAAGAATCGGGAAAACAGCTTAATGCAGACCCTAAAAAAGATTCCCGGGGTGAGTACTATTACCATTGGTTCTGGACAATCAAAACCTGTTATTCGTGGTTTGGGTTTCAACCGGGTTAGTGTGGTCCAGAACGGCATTAAGCACGAAGCCCAGCAATGGGGCAATGATCACGGCCTTGAAATTGATCAATACGGAATAGAAAGTATTCAGATTGTCAAAGGTCCCGCATCCTTGGTCTATGGGTCTGATGCCATTGCAGGTGTCGTGGACATTCAACCGTCTAAAGTTCCATTGCCGAATTCGTTCAGCGGGGAGGTCAATCTATTGGGAGAGACCAACAACGACCTGATCGGCATATCTATCGGTATACAGGGCCGAAAACAGCATTGGTTCTACAGAGGTCGTTTAACCTATAGGGATTATGCCGATTATAAAGTTCCCACGGACAGGATCAACTATGAAAACTACATTTTTGAGCTTCACGACAACAACCTCAGAAATACTGCGGGCGAAGAGATCAATACCAGTTTTAGTATTGGCTACATCTCCGATCATATAAAATCTGAGACCTTTTTTAGCAATGTCAATGCCAAGAACGGTTTTTTTGCCAACGCCCATGGTCTTGAGGTTCGCTCCTCCAGTATTGATTATGACCGCTCCAATCGTGATGTAGACCTTCCTTACCATCGTGTGAACCATTTTAAGATAACCAACAACACTACCCTGTATTTGGACCAACATATTTTGGAGCTTGATTTCGGCTATCAAAACAACCAACGGGATGAAAATTCGGAACCCGTACCACATGGATACATGCCAACTCCCTCCAATAGCAGAGAACGGATATTCACTAAAAACACATACTCCCTAAACCTTAAAGATACCTTTAGCCCCAATGACAAGCACAATGTAGTTCTTGGAATAAACACGGAATTACAAAATAATAATATTGGAGGTTGGGGGTTTTTGATTCCCGAATACAATAGGTACTCCGCTGGAGTTTTTGTTTACGATCATTTTAAGATAAATGAGAATTTCCACCTTCAAGGGGGGCTACGTTATGATGCAGGCCTGATGGAAACCAAGGCCCATTTTGATTGGTTCCAAACACCAATTAACAATGCCGATGGCTCAACATCCTATATGTATTTGCAACGTTCGCAAGACAAGAGCCTTGAATTCGGCAACCTGAGTGGCTCCTTTGGATTGAGTTATATCCATCAAAACACCACATTTAAGGTAAACCTTGGCAAAAGTTTTAGAATGCCATTGGCCAACGAACTGGCCTCAGATGGGGTAAACTATCATATGTACCGATACGAGAGGGGAAATATCAACCTTGATCCTGAGCAATCCTATCAATTGGATATCGATATTGACCATTCCACTTCAAAATTCAACATTGGTATAAGTCCATTCGTGAATTTCTTTGAGAATTTTATTTACCTGAACCCAACTCCTAATTATTATGAAACCTTGCAAATTTACGAGTACACCCAAAGCAAGGTTTTCCGATTTGGCGGTGAAGCTCGTGCCGGAATCAATGTAACTCCGATGCTACGGTTGGATGCGTCTGCCGAGTATGTGTATTCCAGACAGACCAGCGGGCCCAAAAAAGATTTTACCATTCCGTTTTCGCCTCCGCTCTCGGGATTGTTCTCGGCCAGTTATCAATTCAAGGATATCGCATTTATGCAATCACCTCAGGTTACGGCTGATTTTAGGGTAACAGCCGCCCAAAATGATATTGTGCCACCAGAAGAGGTTACCGATGGGTACCAAGCGCTCAACCTTTCGGCCAACACAAAAATCCAACTCTTTGGCAAGGGAAAACCAGCACAATTGCGCATCAAACTAAACAACGTATTCAATACCGAATACTACGATCATACCAGTTTTTATAGGCTCATCGATGTTCCAGAACCTGGCAGGAACTTTTCGATTTCGATGACCGTACCATTTTAATTAAATCAAGTTTAACACCAAAAACAGAAACAACATGAAAACTAATTTTAAATCTTTGGCGATTATCGCATTGGGAGCTTTTGCTTTACATTCTTGTAGCAGTGACGATGATGGGGGCTCTTCTGTAGCTGCACCCGAAATTTCGAATTTTGAATATGGCGAAGGAAGTTCGCACTCAACAGAGCAAGTGGCCTACAAAGGTTCGGATATCCATCTAGAAGCTGAAATTAATGCTCCCGGAACGGTAAGCAGTATCGAATTGAGCATTCACGGACATGACCTTGAAGTAGGAGAAGGTGAAGTGGAATGGGATTTTGAGCAGACCTATACCGATGCCAGCTATTTGGTGATTAACCCAACATTTCACGAGCATGTGGACATTCCTTCGGATATTCCATCTGGTGAATACCATATTACTTTGACCGTTACAGATGAATTGGGGAACAGCACCGAGGTCGAAGGCCATGTAGACATTATGGACGCCATCTCATTAAGTGCATTTTCCATTGATGAGACCGTAGTTCGCGGTACAGATATCCATGCAGAATTTATGATCAATGCGGTTAACGGAATCCATGAAATTACGGTCGACATTCATGGACACGACTTGCCTATAGGTGAAGGAGAAGTGGAATGGGACTTTGAGCAAACATATTCCGAAGGATATCACGAATTGTCCGAAGCAGAGTTCCATGAGCACATCGATGTTCCTGCAACTGCCCCAGCAGGCGAATACCATATTCTTTTTACAATCGAAGATGAAGAAGGAAACACCGTTGAATACGAAACACATATTGATGTAACTGCATCATAAAACCAATTGCCGCATGGCATTCAAGTGCCATGCGGCTAATTTTTTAAAAAAATGAATATGAAATCGATTATCAAATACTTACGGATTCTTCCTTTGATAATGATGCTAACATCTTGTTCCAGTAGTGACGATAGTGGTGTTGACGAGGAAAAACCATCCATAACAATTAATTACGATGGTGGATTTCCTCAAGCTTGTGAAGTCCTGGAAAGGGGAAACACCTACACCTTTAAGGCTCGAGCGACAGATAATCTTGCGCTTGCTGCTTACAGTTTGAACATCCATCACAATTTTGACCATCACACACATGATGACCAAGGCGCCCAATGTGAACTGGAACCTACTAAGGATGCAGTGAACCCTATGATTTATATAGAGAATTTTGATGTTGAAGAGGGCGCCACTTCATATGAAATCAACGTTTCAATTGACATTCCAGAAGATATTGACCCAGGGGATTATCACTGCTCCTACTCTGTAACCGATGTTACCGGTTGGCAAAGCAGAACCTCTGTAGACATTAAGATACTATGATCTTTTCTAGTTAGTTTGAAGAAAAAAGGAGGTTTCGTTAATTCGAACCTCCTTTTTTTATTGGTTGTTATTTGCTTTTTATGCCTCGCAGCTCACACAATCTTTCTTTTGTTTGAATTTTTGTGCGGCATTCATACTATGCTGGTAATACAAGGATTTTAGACCTAGTTTCCATGCGGTAACGTGGATTTTGTTGACATCCTTTGTAGGCATATCAGGGTGTACAATGATATTCACTGACTGTCCTTGATCTATATGGTTTTGTCTGTTTGCAGCTTGATAGATGATATCCAACTGGTCTAATTCCGAGTAGGTTAAAAAGACTGCCTTTTCAGCTTCGGTCAAAAATTCCAAATGCTGTACGGACCCGTCCATATCGCGGATGCTCTTCCAAACTTCGTTGGTATTCTGTCCCTTTTCTTCCAATAGGTCCATTAAGAACGGATTCTTGATCGTGGTTTTGATCTTGGCAATATCCTTCACATAACAGTTGGACCAGATAGGCTCAATTCCTTGTGAAACCTGACCCAAAATAAATGCCGAAGAAGTAGTGGGGGCAATAGCGTTCAACGTAGCGTTACGTCGCCCATACCCTTTCAACACTTCTGGCTCACCAAAACGCTCTGCCAATTGCTCGGACGCCTTATAAGAACGCTCTTTGATTTCTTTGAATATCTCACTGTTCAAGTTATAGGCTTCTTGACTGTTGAATGCGTATCTCTTGGATTGCAATAGAGAGTGCCAACCTAGGGCTCCAAGACCTAATGCACGGTTTTGCTTTGCAAAGTTGTATGCTCTTTCCATAAATAGGAAAGTTTGTTGATCGTCCCTATCTGAAGAATCCCTGTAAGCTTCCAGTTTCTCAATGAATTCGGTTATTACCGCATCCAAGAAATGAACCATGGTCTCAACAGCATCTGTCTTCTTCCATTTATCATAATGCAACAAGTTGATACTTGAAAGTACGCAAACAAACGACCAGTCGTCATTGGATGGCAACATAATCTCTGTACAAAGATTACTCGCGTGGATACGGTGGTTTTTGTCCTTGTAAACATCCACGGCACCATCATTGGCATTGTCGGTGAAGAATACATAAGGATATCCCATTTCACCTCTACGCTGCAACACTTTTGCCCAAACCGTTCTTTTATCAACATCGCCCTCGACCATCTCCTGCATCCATTGATTGGTTACGGTAACACCATGGGTCAACTGCTGGATAGGGTTCCCTTCGGTACCGATTTCCAAAAATTCCAAAATATCCTTGTGGTCAATGGGCAAATATGGAGAAAAACGCCCTCGACGAACGGAACCTTGGCTCACTACATCAACCATGGATTCGAACAGCTGC
Organism: Muricauda brasiliensis; assembly: GCF_003057865.1. Lineage (NCBI taxonomy): Bacteria > Pseudomonadati > Bacteroidota > Flavobacteriia > Flavobacteriales > Flavobacteriaceae > Allomuricauda > Muricauda brasiliensis. The sequence goes on from NZ_QBTW01000011.1 coordinate 17,701, forward strand.
ATAATGTGAACAGCTCCCGAGGCCTGTCCGTTATTTTTAACAGGTGCGCCCCTGTGTCTTATTTTTCCAAAGTATCCAGAAGTTCCACCACCAAGCTTCGACATCATCCCCACCTCTGATTGGGTGTAAAGGATGTTCCCCATATCATCATCTATATGGGAACCAAAGCAACTAATGGGCAACCCGCGCTTTTTACCAAAGTTCGACCATACCGGAGAAGCCAAAGAAAAGAAACCTTCGGACATATAACCGTAAAACTTGTCCGAGTACCCCGGAATCTGCAAAATCTCCTCTGCCCTATCGCCGATTTCACGGATACGCCCTTCGGGGGTAACCCCTTCGGTAAGGTATCCTGATGCCAAAAACTTTCGGCTATACTCGTTCAACCATTCAAAACCTTTATCCTCCTCATTCTTAAGTTTGGACAAGGTATCCTTTCTTGCGTTTACAAGTTCCTGTGTTTTGTAATCTTGCTTTTGGTCAGTGGTCGGGGTTTGTGTTCTCTTCTCCATAATTTAAAAAAGGTCGTCGCTTGTTATACTTTGTGTTCTTTTGCTATAGTTGATGGATCTTTTTACAAAAAAGTCTCCATGTTTTGTTCCAATGATTTCGTCGTCGAACCACTCGGTTTGTTCCAATAGTTTTTGGTCGACGTCGAATATTTTGGAGATACCGATGCTCTCCAATGAGTTGTTGAATCTGTTTTTGATGAATTCGTTCACCAAATTTTTCGGCAAGAAATCCAATTCACCGTCTTCAAAGATCCAATCCACTATCTTGCTTTCCGCTTCAAATGCTTTCTCGCAGATATCCTGAATCATTTCTTTATAAGCATCATCGAACCACTCTGGATGTTCTTTTTTGATGATGTTGATGATGTCGATTCCGAAATCACCATGAATCTGCTCTTCTTTGGAGGTCGCCTCAACCACGTTCGATATCCCTTTTAGGACATTCTTGTGTTTATTGAATGCCATAATGATCAAAAACTGGGAGAATAGCGATACATGCTCTATAAAAAGTGAGAACAGCAATACCGACTCTGCATAGTCCTTATTGTTCTCGCTTTTCGCATTCTTCAGTGCAGTCTCCAAATACTGCACCCTTTTCATGATTACCGGCTTTTTCTTCAAGTTCTCGAACTCCTTGTTCAATCCCAAAATTTCCAAAAGGTGGGAATATGCATCGTGGTGGCGCACTTCACTTTCGGCAAAGGTGGCCCCAACAGAACCGATTTCCGGTTTTGGCATTCTGTGATAGATATCGCCCCAGAACGATTTCACCGCAACCTCGATTTGAGAAATGGCAAGCATCGTGTTTTTGATGGCGCTGCGCTCCACTTCGCTCAGTCCAGATTTAAAGTCCTGAATGTCACTGGTAAAGTTAAACTCGGTATGAATCCAATACGAATGACGGATTGCTGGAACATACTCATACAATTGCGGGTACTCATAAGGCTTTAAGTTGATACGCTTCTCAAAAATGTCCGACTCGCGCATTTGAGCCCTTTTATTCCTGTAAATAATGTATGCTTTTGCCGCATCATGGAACTCACTATCCATAAGTTCGTTCTCAACAACATCTTGTACTTCCTCTACGGTCGGCAAATAATGTTCGTCTTGACTTTTTCTCTCCAACAACACTTGGTTGACGTTGTTGGCAATGGTCTGCGCATCAGTGATCTGTCCATGCTCCACAGCTGTCATGGCCTTCAAGATTGCATTTGTAATCTTGTGTAAATCAAATTCTTGCGTACTAAAATCCCTCTTAGTTATCTGAGTAATCTGCATGAAGAAAACGGTTTGGAGTTGTAAAAAATAGCTTGACTGTAAAATTCATATTTTCTTTACTTGGATTCGCGGTTTTGGCAATTAGGTTCTTAACACTTTTATCAACATTCGAGATTTTCAAGAGTCAAAAACCTTGTGAACAAACGTATAGTAAGGTCTCCAAAAAATTCACACTTGTCACAAATCGTCCAAAATAGTTTTTCACAGTTTTTTAACAATTTTTGATGCCAAACTCCATCAAGATGTTTTCAGAACAAGCTTTTACCTAGCGCATCCGCAACAAGCGAACCACTTAATCGGCGAACTACACCATACTTTACAGCAGATTAACAACAAAAAATATACTGAAACCACAGATACATCTAATTTGCCTTTGATTTTCCAATCGATAATCGACCAACAAACCAAACCTATAATTGTATTTTGACATACATACGCTTTCTTATCGGTCTAATCGTGCTTGTTTTAGTTTTGTTCAATCCTGAACTTGACAAAATTGATGTTCTTGACAATTCATCAAACAAAAGCCCTCACATGAACCAACTCAGTTTAGATAGTGATGGTGATGGCATCTCTGACGATATTGACCAAGATGATGACAATGACGGTATTCCCGATATTTACGAAGATGGTTGTGAGACCAATGTTGGATTTGGCTCACCACCACCATCCAACAGCACTACAAATTATGTCACCTCAATCTATACGGACTACCGTGGCTTCTGGGTATCATCCGTAGGGAGCCTAAACCCAAAAGCCTACGATGACGTTTCCACCCTGTTGGGCTTTACAGTTGGAAGCAACACATATGCGACCGGAGTGGCATCTACACGAATGATAGATAGCGACAGTAACAGCTATTATGACCAAATCGATACGGACGGCAATGGAATAGGCGACCTAAATGTGGAAGAAACTTCTTGGAGAGCACTTAAACCGGTCACAAAGATTCTATCCGGAATACGTCTGGAAGGAAGATCTATTGACGGAAACAACGGACAAGCAGCAGGCCCTTTATTGACCACCGGAGGAATTCCCTTCAACCCTTATTTATACCAAGGAGAACGAGGACTGGACATGGCTTATGCCATTGCCAATATCGGCAATGCATGGTATTTTAGATTAGGGGGCACCAATACTCCAGCATATGGTGATGGCATCATGGATATTCTTTTGACCCAGGGCGCTCAACTATCTGGGGGATCTAATTATAATAGACTGCATTTGTTGGACAAAGATGGGAACTACCTTGGCAATGGCGTCGAAGTAAACTGGAACAACACACCTATTGTGGGCAATTCAATGATCGATCAATATAATGTGAACGACACCCCCAACAATAAAAACGTAAAAAAGAATATCAGGTTGGCCGCAGTTGAACTCTCAGAATTCGGATTGACATCTGCTGAGAGAACAGAAGCCGTCATCTTTAGATTAGAAATTTCTGCCAATGCAGATCCGGTTTTCTTTGCGGTTAACGATGACAGTTTTAGCACAGGTTGCTCCCCAACGGACAGTGATGGGGATGGCCTCGCCAATGGACTAGACCTTGACAGTGACAACGATGGAATTTTGGATGCCGTGGAAGCCGGTCACGGTGTCGCCACAGTAAATGGGCGTATCCCCGGTCCGGTCGGCACCGATGGTATTCCAGACGCGGTACAGGCTACCTCACAGTACAATAATGGAACCATCAATTACAACATAGCCGATTCTGACAACGATACATTTTTAAACTACACATCCATTGATAGTGACTCGGACGGATGTTACGACGTTGTGGAGGCTGGTTTTACGGATCCTGATGGTGATGGTCTTCTGGGCAACTCCCCAGTAACCATCAATTCTTCCGGAATGGTCTTGGGACAAGGTGGATATACCACTCCGGTAGATGGGGATGGCAACACCGTTTATGATTATACCGAAGCCGGAAACAGCCCCACAGTTTCAACAATTCCGACAAACGCCATTATTTTTGATGGACATCCGGGCAACCTCAACATCACAACGACCAATACCACACAATATCAATGGCAAGTAAGCACCGACGGTGGCGCAAACTTTGCCGACATTTCTGATTTTGGGATGTACTCAGGAACCGACACCGACACCCTGACCATCAATAATCCCAACATGAGCATGGATGGGTATCTGTATCGGGTGCAATTATATAACGAAGCTTATGTTTGCTCACCTTTATCAACCTCCAATATCATTACTTTGGACATAAGGGTGCAAACCATCATCACCAATAGAAAGATTACTTATAGGGTGAACTAAAACCATCATAATAGTTAAATGGGCATAACACAAAAAGACTGTCCTATCCGTATTTAAATTTTAATCTTGAATCCGCCATTGATTACAAAACCATCCACTGGAGCATAAATTTCCGAAAATTGAGGATCACTTATGTTTCCGGAATATATTGTATCGAAACGGGTTTGTCGGGTATCCAGAAAGTTTTCAAAATTCAGGAAGATGGAAAAACCCTCGCCAAGTTTCTTTTCGCTCATTAAGCCCACGATCCAGTAGGATTGGCCTGTTTCTCCCGAAGAAAGCTTCTGGGGACTATAATAATATCCCTCCAGACCGACCCAAAGGTCCCCTTCGCGCTCATACATCAATACATTGTTCAATCGATGTTCGGCCACTAAGGGAAAATCTGAAACCTCTCCATTTTGATGCTGCTTCACATTGGCATGGGTATAGCCCGTGAACAACTTAAAATCGCCATATTTGATCTTCAGGTTAACCTCGGCCCCGCGGGTATCCACAAATCCATCGGGTTGTTGAAAAGTGTAAAAGCCGTCTCCTTCGGACTGCAAGACCATAGGGTCATCTATTCTGGTATAAAATAATAGCGTATTGATGGACATGGTCATGCCCGGCATGGGCACCCATTTATAATTTATATCAAAATTACCGCCCAAAGAACGTTCCAAATCCGTTTGATCAATATCAATGGGGAGCACGTTCCTAAACTGTAGCCGTTCCGCATCCTCCGTAAAGACCGTAGGGGTTTTATAGCCCATTCCACCCCCCAGTCGAAATGTCAATTTTTGACTTGGTTCATACAATATGGATAATCTAGGCAATGCCAAAGCTCCATAATCGGAATGAAAATCGGTACGAAGACCTGTTTCCAAACTGAGCCCTTCATTGATTTGCCATACATTTTGAGCGAACAATCCAAAAATTTGATAGGATTGGTCTAGCGCTATGGATTGATCTTCTCTGGTATCGTTAAAATATTCTGTCCATAGATTGGTCCCGAACACCCACTCAAGACCGTTTTCCAAACTGGTTGAAAAGTTCAGCTCACTAAAGGAGGATCGTTGATAGCCTGAAAAGGTAAAGTCCGGAATCTGGATGGTACGATCGTAAAAACTGAAACTATTCTTTAATTCCAATCGATTTTCTTCATTAAAAACATGTTTGAATCCCAATTGAGTGGAAACACGTTCGGTTTGATTGGATTCGAAATATGGGTCGTCTACAGGTTCTCCCTTTACATAGTCCAAATTCCCACCAAGTCGGTCTTCCCAAATAGCATTGATTCCTAGCAATAGCTCCGTTTGCTCTCCTAGATACCAATACAGCTTTGGATTCAATGTAAATCGGTCGAATTCTGGAATAGCCGTTAGACCGATATCGGCAGGGTCATAGGGTGATCCCAAATTGTAGGAAGCAAACACAGTAGTTCCAATCTTCTTGAATTTCTGGGAATAAAAACCACTTAGGTCCAATCCAAGAGCAGAGGTGCCATTGGCCATAAAACTGAGTTGGGGCTCATCTTCAGGTGTTTTAGAAATTAAATTTACCAACCCAGCTATCGCCCCTCCTCCATAAAGGGTAGAACTGGAACCCTTGATGACCTCGACCTGCTTGAGGTCCAAAGGAGCTATTTGCATCAGGCTCAAACCGCTCGCAAATCCGGAATACAACGGGAATCCATCCCTGAGAAGTTGAGTATACTTACCATCGAGCCCCTGTATACGGATGCTGGAATTGTAACTAGTGGCGGAAGTCTGTTGGGTACGGATACCGGTACTTTCGTTGAGTAACATGCGTATGTCCCCAGGTTTCATATTGCCCTTTTCGGAGAGTTCCTCCCCCGCAATGACCTCTACCCGTGTCGGGATATCCTCAATGGTACGGGAACTTCTGGTGGACACCAAGGTGATTTCCTCCATTTCCTCAGTCTGTGGAACTAGATAAATTATCTGTTTTTGTTGTGTGGCATTCAAGGGAAAACTAAAGCTTCGTTCAAGTTTCGCATAGCCAACATAACTCAGTTGCAATTGAAACGTGCCATTGGGTATGTTTTCAATATGAATTATACCGGATTCATTGGATATCGCTCCAATATCCAAAGAGGTAAAAACGGCGGTCACACCAATCAACGGTTCTTTGTCAATGGAATCCTTGACCACAATGTCAAGAGTGTTCTGTGCCAGAACGGGTACCACCCCCAAAAGGAAGAGTACCAAAAATACTTTAAATTTCATTTTTTTTGTTTTTGAAGTATGATTTTCTTGGCCGGGTTCAAGGCCAAGGGTATTTTGTAAAGCTCAACTATACTTCAAAGTAACGGGGCGGTTTAAAGGCGTGGAAATAGAACTCTTTCGGGTTTAATTCTTGATAATACTCTGTATTGGATTTGACAAGTATTTCCCTTGAAACAATATCCAGCAACCCATCATAGGTCAAGGCAAAACCGGAACATCTGCCGCAGCTATAGAAAGGTGAACAGGGAGCCTCCTTTTCATGATTATCGTCACCTGACTCATTTTCACTGCAATCCCATGTTGCGAAGGTATCTGAACAATTATCCGATTCCTGACAACAAGGATAGGATGACAGGAAAATGGTAAGCAAAGACAAAATCACTGCGACTACTCTCATAGGTCAAAGGTAGAAAAATCCGATAATTATACTTCAGAAGTAAGCCAAATTGACGGTTTGCAATAACAAACATTCCGAAAATAAAAAACCTCTACAAATTTGTAGAGGTTTTAAGTACCTTGGGTGGGAATCGAACCCACACGTCCGAAGACACTGGATTTTGAATCCAGCGCGTCTACCAATTCCGCCACCAAGGCATTGGCACCACATTTTCAAATGCGAGTGCAAAGCTAAAAAATATTTTTTATTTATCACCAAAAAATACTTTGATTTATCCTTGAGCAACCCAATTTAATTTTTAAATTTGCACCTCTTTATTTTAAAGTACTTTAAATCGCTAGTTAACAAGAATTTGTAATGGCCTATCAAGTTCCCGAACCTAAAATTTTTGCTTGCACCCAAAGTGTTGAGCTGGGCAAGAAAATAGCCGCTTCCTACGGGGCAGAATTGGGAAAAATCCAGTTCTCCCGTTACAGCGATGGCGAATTCCAGCCCTCGTTCGAAGAATCTATTAGGGGAGCCAGAATATTTATCATAGGCTCCACCAATCCAAGTTCGGAAAATTTGATGGAAATGTTGTTGATGCTCGATGCTGCCAAAAGAGCATCTGCAAGACACATCACAGCGGTTATGCCCTATTTTGGTTGGGCCAGACAAGATAGAAAGGATAAACCCCGTGTTCCCATAGCCGCAAAATTGGTAGCAAAAATGTTGGAGACCGCAGGTGCCACTAGAATTATCACTATGGACTTGCACGCGGACCAAATCCAAGGCTTTTTCGAAAAACCGGTGGACCATTTGTTCGCATCAACCCTGTTCTTGCCTTATTTAAGAGGTTTAAATCTTGATAATTTATGCATTGCCTCGCCGGATATGGGAGGTTCCAAAAGAGCGTATGCCTATTCCAAGGCCTTGGAGTGTGAGGTAGTTATCTGTTATAAGCAACGTGAGAAGGCAAATGTTATCTCCCACATGGAGCTTATTGGTGATGTGCAGGGTAAAAATGTGGTTTTGGTTGATGACATGGTAGATACCGCAGGGACACTTACCAAAGCTGCCGATTTGATGATGGAGAGAGGGGCCGAGAGTGTAAGGGCGGTAACAACACACGGATTACTTTCGGGCAAAGCATACCAAAGAATTGAAGAATCAAAATTGTCGGAATTGATCGTAACCGATTCCATTCCTGTAGATCACGAGCAAAAGAAAATCAAAGTGTTGTCCTGTGCAGACCTGTTTGCAGATGTAATGCACAGAGTTCACCACAACACATCTATATCTTCAAAATTTTTAATGTAAATCAATTTAATATATAACAATGAAGTCAATTACAATCAATGGATCCCAAAGAGAAAGCGTGGGCAAGGTTGCTACCAAAGCCTTACGTAATGCTGGAAAGGTCCCTTGCGTGCTTTACGGAGGGGATAAACCAGTGCATTTTGAAGCTGATGAAATCGCATTCAAAGACTTGGTGTACACTCCAAATGCATACACCGCAGTAATTGAATTGGCGGATGGTCAAAAATTTGACGCCGTTTTGCAGGACATTCAATTTCACCCTGTAACGGATAGTATCCTACACGTGGATTTCTACCAGTTGTTCGAGGACAAGCCAATCACCATGAAGATTCCAGTACGTTTGGAAGGAAACTCTCCAGGTGTTAGAAACGGTGGACGTTTGCTTTTCAGAAAGAGAAAACTTTCCATTAGAGCATTGCCCGCATTGCTTCCCGATTTCATCACCGTGGATATTTCCAAGTTGAGAATCGGACAAACTATTGCAGTGGAAACCATCCTAAGCGATGATTACACTTTCCTTCACCCAGATAGCACTGCTATCGTTCAGGTTAAAGCTTCTAGAACATCTGTTGATGAAGAGCTAGAAGACGAAGATGAAGAAGGAGTAGAAGGAGAAGCTACCGAAGGTGGTGAAGCTCCAGAGGCAGAAGCTGCTGAATAGCCTTCTGAAGATTTTTACAAGAGCATCCCGTTTTTACCTAGGTAAAAATTTGGGATGCTTTTGTATTTTTGGGCAAACCATCAGCAGCCAATGCCCAACTTTATCGAAAAACTTTTTGGCAAACCAAAACAACTACTACTAGAAACCGACCCTATGAAAAAATTTTTGATCGTTGGACTTGGAAACATTGGTTCCGAATACGATGAGACACGCCACAACATTGGGTTCAAAATCCTTGATTTTTTGGCCGAACAGGAAGATTTCACTTTTGAAAGTGCCAAGCTCGGGGCCGTTGCAACGTTTAAACATAAAGGAAAAAGCGTGGTCTGCCTAAAACCATCCACCTATATGAACTTAAGCGGGAAGGCCGTAAAATATTGGATGGACAAAGAAAATATAGGCCTTGACAATATTTTGATCATCACTGATGACATCAACTTACCCTTTGGCACGATTCGACTGAAAGGAAAAGGAAGTGATGGTGGGCACAACGGCCTAAAAGATATTCAGAACGTTTTACAGACTACTTCCTACAATCGATTTAGGTTTGGTGTAGGTTCCGATTTTGGAAAAGGCCAACAAGTGGATTATGTTTTGGGCAAATGGGACACCGACCAACGAAAAGGGATGCCCGAACGTTTAAAAATATCAACTGACCTTATCCGCTCCTTTATTTTTGCAGGTGCAAAAAACACTATGAATCAATTTAACGGAAAATAAGTCTAAAGTACTTTAAAATCAAACACCGAAGATATTGATGTGTTACCTTCCAAATCGGTGGTAATCACCCTCCAATAATAGACTGTTCCGGACTCAACCCCAACCGGCAATTCCATAGTTGTAGCGTTGGCAACACCAACAGAAGCGATAGGTGGATTACTCTCGGAGAAGAAAACCTCATAAGAATCGATATCTCCGTCAACATCGGCACCGGACCACTCCAATAGTATTTCGTTCGCAATGTCCTTTTGTACCGTTGCGCCAGACATTGGGCGCATCAATTGTGCGGGAAAAGGCGCGTAGGTTGTCTGCGACCCAGCATTGTAGAACAACCACGTGGGACTCGATGCCACTTGGTCGGAACGAGAGTTTCGCGAAGTCACTGACCAAGCATACGGTGTTCCCTTGGAAATCGTCAAACTAGCGGAGGTTGATGCCGTGGAAATATTTTGGGGCACATTGGTGTTCAAATTGACCACGGTGAGCGTATAACTATCCGTATTGTTGGATACCGTCCACCTAAATGTAATCTGCGTAGCATTTTGATTGACATCCGTTCCGGTGGTACACTCAGAATTCTCTTCGGGAAATACCAACTGAGCTCCTTGTGGTGCTGGAGGAGGCCCATCGTCCCCGCCACAACCGACCAACAAAACCAAAATGGATAACCAAATTATATTTCGAATCATCTTTTTATCAGTTTGAACATTTCTTTTGCACCTGCCTTTTGTATACCTAGATAATAAATACCCTTGGTAAGACCGGATAGATCTAATTGTAAATCATCTCCCGCAACCTTTCGGTTCTCCGCTCGAACCAATCTACCATTTGATGTAAAAATCTGTACAGATACATCGCCCTCATAACCAGCCATGTAAACCGAGGTAATGGCATCTACGGGATTTGGCGAAATTATTGGTCTTGAAGAATAGAACAGGGTTTCCTCTATCACACCTTGACAAGGCAGATTAGAATATACTTTCAGGGTGTTAGTACCTTCTTTAAGTGCAAGCTGGACCCTTGATTCTTCTGTTTGGGTGACCAGACCATTCAGTTCCACATTATAAAGAGAGGCACCGCTCAATTCAACACTTAAAATACCGGAGTCCATCAGTGCATTAATATCCAGCACATCTGGCTGGGAAACCATAGCGTTGAAGCACACTTCCTCATACGTTATCAAACCATTGGTGCCGGTAATACAAATCGAATATTCACCGGAAACAAGGCTATCAAAGGTTAGGGTATCTGTAAAATCAAACGACTCTGTACCGCCAGGGCCATCCAAAACAGCTGTATAGTTAATGGAAGTATCAACAGGAACAATTGTTATGGAGCCATCATCATTGCTTCGGCAAGTTTCACTATCTATTTCTATTTCAAAATTATCCGTAGCAAACCTATACACTGCACATCCGTTGGTATCTACCTCAACACCCTTGGGAGTTCCAAGACATAAATCGTCTCCATCATCAAAAACACCATCATCGTCTTCATCTGGTCTATAGTTCCCTTCAATACATATATCCAACGAAAAATCTATTAAACTTCCTCCATCACTCGCTGCTGTATCTTGGATTTCTAAAACCCACTGGCCCAAAATGGACTCCCCTTTTAAGGACGATAAAAAACCGATTGGAGCTACGGTTCCAGAAATAGCCGGATTTCCTGAACATGCTATAGGGTCTCCATCGTCATCAAAAACTGCATTTATATTTCTTAAATCACCACAGGTGTTAGAAATCAAGGTTACCCTTGTGCCCATGGGAGAAATAAGGGTAACTATTAAATCCTCCAAATAGGTATGGTCCAACTGCAAGTTCACGTTTACATCGGATATCGGTAAATCTTCCACAAACAAAACAGATGTGGTAATTGTTGGGGTACCTGATGAAGATATGCTGATAGGCAAATCATTGGATTCCCTGTTCTTGCAATTTACTTGTGACGTTATAAAACTGAAAGGCGTGCCAAATGTTCCCGTCCCACAGCCATTGCTGGGTCTTACCCTCCAAAAATACTCGGTTTCGGCTTCCAAACTATTGGTTTTAAATATTGTGGAAGGAGTTGATGCAGATTGGACGATATCCGTAAACCCTGCATCAGTGGCTACTTCAACATCGTAGTTAGAGTACAGGGGGTTCTCCTGCCAACTGAGTTCAGCATCCAAAGAAACCCCTACCTCACCATTGGCCGGGGAGAGCAAGGCAATATCAGAAAAAGTACCATCTTGTACGGTAAGGGAAAGAACTACACTTTTGGTAACCGATGTTGATTCGGAAGAAACCGTAATATCGTATACACCCGGAGCAACATTGTCCGTGTTGGACAGCGTCAACTCAACGGCAGTTTCATCAACACTTGCGTCAATCGGGGAAAAGTTTGCCGTTAATCCCGCCGGCACATCCGCCGAAAATATAGAGTTCTCATTAAAACCTGCATAGGTCTCGTATGTAAAAGGAATTATGATGTCATCTGGTTGACATACTTCATACTCCAATGATTCAAAATTCAAGACTACCTCGGATTGCTCTATGACAAAGTTCGTGCTATTGACAGCAAAGAATATGTTTTCGCTTGCCTTTACCATAATCCTCGCTGTATTTGTGGTATTTCCAGGCAAAAGGATTTCCTCCGAACCATCGTTAAGGGTATTCTCCAAAAGTGTTATCGGAAAGGTAAGTCCACCATCCAAAGAGAGAAATATATCCACATTTTGGGCATTAATGGGAGCAACATCAGTATTAGCAACATCCCATGTAACTTCTTGAACAGAACCCGCTTGATACACTTGAGCCTCGGTTTGGGAAGTCACCGAAAAAGGCCCTGACGCTTTTATGACTCTCACATTGAGGATATCTGAGACCACTTGCCCTCCTCCTTCCGCATTATCGCGAACAGTAAATGCAAAACCAAGATTTCGTTCAATATCAGAAACGGTCTCCCAAGCCGCTCCTACATTTGGATTGGTCTGTGTTAAGTTACCCTGTGCCACTCGTGATAGTCGCGGAAAATATCGTATTGGAGAATTAGTTGGCCTGAGAGATCTAAAGTTGGCACCACTGGGATTGATGGAGCCAAACGACGACCTAGTGACCAGACCATCATCTATTTGCTCCCACGTATACGTAAGCACATCGCCTACATCTGGGTCGGTTGCACTACCTTCCAAAACAAAGGCAGTACCCTTAGGAATAATATAGTCGTCAACAGGTGTTACAACTGGTGGAGAATTTACCAATGCCACCGTTTCGGCACAAGAAGTCGTTTCCAAATAAGCTGAAATTTGCAGTATGCTATAAAAGTGAAAATAATCATCCCCATTGGCCGCCACATTATTTCCTGTAACGATACCCGCATACCCCATTATCGTGGAACCACTAGCAGGTTCCGCTTGCACCCCAGTGCCTTCTGACTCAAAAGACCAGGTGTGGTTGGCTCCAAATTGATGGCCCAACTCATGAGCCACAAAGTCCAAATCATATGTATCTCCCTGCGGATTATTGGCCGACGAAAAAGCACTACCCTTTCTGTTATCCACACAAACGGAAGCTATAAATCCGGCATTTCCATTATCTAAACCTTCTCCCACTTGATGAAAAAGATGGCCAACATCATAATTCGTTTCCCCAATCCTAGATGTAATAGTAAACTGTACTTCAGAATTTAAACTATTTCCATATGGGTCGGTATCGGGATTGGTGAAAATAATCTCATCATTGTTGGGCACAAGCTCCAATGTAACTCCTAAATCCGTTTCAAAAACTTCATTTACGCGTGTCAACGTTGCATTGATTCCCGCCAGGGCATCGGCCACGGTACCGCCAAGTTTTTGGGTATACTCCCCTGAGGCGGAGACTGCGATTCTATACTTTCGCAACACCTGATCATCTACCAAGGGAACAATTGTCTTGAGAGTACCTCCCGATGATTTGCTTCCGGAACCAAACAAATCCTTTGCAGTAGCACAGATAAAATCCATTTTGGAGGAAAGCCCATCCTCCTTATCATACACAACATAAGTGTTGGGCCTATTGGAAACCGGCTCCATAAAAGCCGTTTTGTTATTCTGTAAATCCACGACCATAGATTGCAAGCCTTTGTGGGAACTACTCAACTTTACCTTGTACCTACCATCCAAACTTGCACCGGTATAGGATTTTATGTTGGGATATTTTTTGGCCAAATCCGGATGCAACACCGATGTTTCCTTCAAATTGAAGGGAACAATAGCACCTTCGCCGTTGGGAAGATATACTATTTTACCTGCCGACTTTGCAGCGGAAAAAGATTTTATCTGGGTCGAAAAGGCCGTTTTATCCAATGACAAAACCTTGGTAGCCCCCGAAATATCGGTTAGGGAAGCACTTCGTAGGTTGGACTGTTTGGGCACTGTTTTCCAATAACCTTGCTGCCCAAAAATGCAAAAGCAGCTAAAAAATATGGTTATTGAAAAAACAAGATGTAATTTAGCTTTCATACACGGTTAGGGCATAGTATATTTTCAAATGTAAGCCTTTTTTATTTCTTTATTTGAGTTGGAAACAATCCACAACATTTCTGATTTTAAGGACATTCCGCACCACACTGTGGTGACCATCGGTACATTCGACGGTGTACATTTAGGACACCGCCAGATACTGAAACGTCTCACAAATAGTGCCAAAAATACAGGTCTAAAGTCAACGGTGCTCACTTTTTTCCCTCATCCCCGAATGGTATTGCAGAAGGATGTGGACATTAAATTGCTGAACACCCTTGAAGAAAAAAAGCAGATTCTTGAAACTTTGGGATTGGATTATTTGATCATACATCCGTTTACCAAACAATTTTCTAGGCTTTCTGCCGTCGATTTTGTTCGTGACATCTTGGTGAACAACATAAAGAGCAAGAGAATAATCATTGGTTACGACCACAGATTTGGCCGCAATCGAAATGCCAATATCCAAGATTTGACCACATTCGGCAACACCTTCGATTTTGAGGTAGAAGAGATTCCCGCCCAAGAAATCGATGATGTTTCCGTCAGCTCCACAAAAATCAGAAAAGCGCTTTTGGAAGGCGATGTGGAAACTGCAAACAACTACTTGAGCTACGCCTACATGCTTACCGGAACGGTTAAAAAGGGTAAAGGTCTGGGAAGGGATTTTGGATTTCCGACCGCCAACCTTCATATTGAAGAAGAATATAAGCTGATTCCAAAAAATGGGGCCTACGTGGTCAAAAGCCAACTCAACGGCAAAGAATTCTTTGGAATGATGAACATTGGTTTTAACCCTACCGTAGATGGCTCCCAAAAAAGTATAGAGGTCAATTTCTTTGATTTTGAGGGAAACCTGTACGATAAAAAAATCCAAGTGCAATTCATGCACCGTATCCGCGACGAACATAAGTTCAACTCCATAGAAGAACTTAAGGAACAATTGAAAAGGGACAAAAATTACTCGTTGGACCTAATCTCCAAGTAAATGTTGGACCAATTTCTATTTAAGAAGATTGACAACGCACAACTTGTGGTTTTCAGGGTATTTTATGGATTGCTGGTCAGCGCGGAATGTTATGGTGCCATAGCAACGGGTTGGGTCCGTCGCACCTTGGTGGAACCCCAGTTCACCTTTTCATTTATAGGGTTTGAATGGTTACAGCCCCTTCCCGGCAGCGGCATGTACATATACTTTGCCATAATGGGCACGTTGGGCCTTATGATCGCTTTCGGATTCAAATACCGATTAAGCGCATTGGCATTTGCCGTATTATGGTCGGGCGTGTATTTAATGCAAAAAACATCATACAACAATCATTATTACCTTTTGATGTTGCTCGCCTACATCATGGCATTCCTACCTGCTCACCGAGATGCTTCGTTGGACGCAAAATTGAACCCGAAGCTCCGTTCACAATCCATGCACAATTGGGTTCGATGGATCATTATCCTTCAACTCTTTATTGTTTATACCTACGCATCCATCGCCAAACTGTATGCAGATTGGCTGGATTTTAGTATGATAGATGTTCTGATGTATTCTAAAAAAGACTACTATATCATCGGTGAATTTCTTCAACTTAAGTGGGTGCATAAAATAATAGCAGTTTTCGGAATAGGTTTCGACCTGTTGATTGTCCCTGCCCTACTTTGGAAACCTACCCGGAAATTTGCGTTTGTATTGTCGATTTTCTTTCACCTGTTCAATAGCATTGTATTTCAGATAGGTATTTTCCCGTATCTGTCCTTAGCGTTTATCGTGTTCTTTTTTGAGCCGCAAACTATTAGGAACATCTTTTTAAGAACTAAGAATACAATTCCAGAGACCAAGGTCATCATACCAAAAACCAAAACCATCACTTTAACGGTTTTGGGTATTTATTTCCTATTTCAATTGGTCTTGCCGATTCGACACCATTTTTTTAAAGATGATGTGCTCTGGACCGAAGAGGGACACCGATTAAGCTGGCGAATGATGTTGCGTAGCCGTGATGGAAGAATCACCTACAAAGTAGTGAACGCTCAGACTAAGGACACGACCAAGGTTAACCTGAACGACTATCTCACAAAAAAACAAAAACAAAGAGTTAGCTGTTATCCCGATTTTATCTGGCAGTTTGCCCAACGGCTCAAAAAAGAATACACCGATAAAGGAGAGACCATACAGATTTTTGTGGACAACAAAGTAAGGATAAATCAAAATCCGTATCAGCAATTTGTAGACCCCAATGTAGATTTGGCCAGCGTTCCGTGGAAACATTTTGCGCACAACGACTGGATTCTTCCCTCTCCCAAAGAATAAAGTTGGGCACTTCTACAGATTAAATTAAATTTGCGGCTCAAAACAAGGCCATGCTTCAAATACAGAACATTAGGGAAAACAAGGAAAGTATCATTACCGCGCTAAAAAAGCGAAACATCGATGCAGAACCTATGCTATCAAAGGTTTTGGAACTCGACGAAAAAAGACGTTCCATCCAAACCGAACTGGATGCGACCTTGGCCGAATCCAATAAGCTTTCCAAAGAAATTGGCATGCTCTTCAAAACAGGAAAAGCACAGGAAGCCAATGCCCTAAAAGAAAAGACTGCTGGACTTAAAGAAACATCCAAAACCTTGGGTGATGACCTCAATACCACTGCCGATGAACTTCAGCAGCAATTGTATCTGATTCCAAACGTGCCCCACGAATCCGTTCCAGCGGGCAGCACGGAGGAAGACAACGAAGAAATTTTCAAGGAAGGCGATATCCCAACTTTGTCCGAAGGAGCACTTCCTCACTGGGAATTGGCAAAAAAGTACGACATCATCGATTTTGAGCTCGGCGTTAAAATAACCGGGGCAGGTTTCCCCGTATACAAAGGAAAAGGAGCACGTTTACAGCGTGCTCTCATTTCATATTTCTTGGACAAAAATGCCGAAGCAGGTTACACCGAGATGCAGGTGCCGCTTATGGTGAACGAAGATTCAGGCTACGGCACAGGTCAATTGCCCGATAAGGAAGGCCAAATGTACCATGTACAAGCGGATGACCTTTACCTTATTCCAACTGCCGAGGTACCCGTAACCAATTTGCACCGTGGCGACCTACTGGCGGAAAGTGATTTTCCTATAAAATACACAGGCTACACTCCTTGTTTCCGTCGCGAAGCAGGAAGTTATGGCGCCCACGTTCGTGGTTTGAACCGTTTGCACCAGTTCGACAAAGTCGAGATTGTGCGATTGGAACATCCCAATAATTCATACCAAGCTTTGGATGACATGGTGGAACATGTAAAAAATATACTTCGCGAACTAAAATTACCTTACCGTATTTTGCGTCTTTGCGGAGGAGATTTAGGTTTTACTTCTGCCCTAACCTTCGATTTTGAAGTATTCTCCACAGCACAGGACCGTTGGCTGGAAATTAGTTCCGTATCCAATTTTGAGACCTTCCAGGCCAATCGCTTGAAGCTTCGCTACAAGGATGAAAACGGAAAAAGTCAATTGGCCCATACCCTGAACGGAAGTTCTTTGGCATTGCCAAGGGTACTTGCCGGAATTTTGGAGAACTATCAAACCGATGCAGGTATAAAAATACCTGACGTACTGGTTCCCTATTGCGGTTTTGACATCATCGATTAAGGTTTTAAACCATTAATTTGGATTCGGTTAACAGAATCCCCCACATTTCTGCGTTATATTTGAAATAAAACACAATGGGTTAAAATCCATGGTTTTTATTTTGAGTACAATTGTCATTCCGGCAAAGCGAAGCGACGAGGAATCTCACAACCCTGAACTTGAAATGAGATTTCTCACTACGTTCGAAATGACATGACACTCTTATTAATTGTTGTTAATGAACATCCCTTTGAGACGTCTTTTATTTCTTATACTCCTGATATCCAGTTTTATTGGAACGGCCCAAGAAGATTTCTTGGCCAAACAATACTTTCAGGATGGTGATTACGAGAAAGCATTGGTGTTCTACGAAAAATTAGTGGAGACCAATCCAAGACGCACGGATTATGCCGAGGGCCTAGTGGCCTGCTATCAACAATTGGAACGTTACGATGATGTCGAAGCATTCCTTTTGGAAAAAATAGAGGATAGTTACGCCTTTCCCACTTTTTACATAGAGCTAGGCTACAATTTCACCCTAAAAAACGAAGGAGAAAAAGCCAACACCTATTACGATAGAGCCATCAATAAGATTGAGGATAACCCCAATTATGGATACAGTGTTGGGTACCGTTTCCAAAAATATGCTTTGCTGGATTATGCCATTCAGGCCTATACCAAGGCAATGGAACTAAAGCCAGACCTTAACTACGATTTTCAGTTGGCGCGCATTTATGGAGAACAGGGCGATATCGCAAAGATGTATCAATCCTATCTCAATCTAATTTGGGAAGGACGTACCTCACGTGCCAATGTGCTCCGAAATATAGATGATTTCATCTCCGAGGACCCATCTAACGAAAACAATGTGCTGTTGCGGAAGGTCCTGCTTCAAAATGCACAAAAGGCGCCCGACATTTTATGGAACGAACTGTTGAGCTGGCTTTTTGTTCAACAAAAACAATACAATAGTGCCTTTGGTCAAGAAAAGGCCATCTACAAACGTAGCGAAGGGCAATCTATGGACCGCTTGGAAAACTTGGGAAGCATAGCTTTGGATGACAAGGATTGGGAAACGGCCAACGAGGTTTACAATTATATCGTTGACAATACCGAAAACCCAAGAACTCGGCTCAATGCTGAACTCAACCTGATAGATATTGCACTGGAAAACCCAACGAAAAAGGTCCTGGAAGATGTACAAAAAAAGTTCGAGGACCTAGTGGAAGAGTATGGTAATCAAAGTACTACCCTACAGTTGCAGATTGCCTACGCCAACTTTCTAACTTTTAAAAAAGAAGAGCCCGAACCGGCCATTGCCATGCTCAAGGAAAGCTTGGAACTTCCCATGGGCCGGATGATCATGGCCTATGTAAAATTGGCGCTTGGGGATATCTTGGTATTCGACCAAAGGTTCAATGAGGCCCTTATCCTTTTTACACAGGTACAAAAAAGTGTCAAAAACGATGTACTTGGCCAAGATGCCCGCTTTAAGGTGGCCCAGACCAGTTTTTACAAAGGTGATTTTGACTGGGCCCTTACCCAATTAAAGGTGCTTCGCAGTTCCACCTCCCAGCTTATTGCCAACGATGCCATGCAACTAAGTTTGCTGATTTCAGATAATTCTCGGGAAGATTCCACGCAGACCGCCCTGAAAAAATATGCCAGGGCTGATTTACTGGCCTATCAAAATAAAAGTACCGAAGCCATCGAAGTGCTTGAAGATATTTTACAAAATCATAAAGGGGAAAAAATAGAGGACGAAGCTTTGTTGAAACAGGCCGAATTGCTAGCAGAACAGAAAAACTATGAAAGTGCCGAGTTCAACTATCAAAAAATAGTAGAGTTCTATTCTGATGGCATTTTGGCCGACGACGCCCACTTTGCCCTTGGAGAACTATATGAAAATGTCTTGAACGAGCCCGAAAAGGCAAAAAGTCATTACGAGAAAATCATCTATAATTATCAGGATAGTTATTACTTCCCCCAGGCCCGCAAGAATTTTAGAAGGCTCCGTGGAGATGCCATTAACTAATTCTTTCCTACTTTAGCCCAATAAAACAAAGGCACATGCTCATTTACAACGTTACCATCAACATAGATGAAAGTGTTCACGAACAATGGTTGGACTGGATGAAGGATAAGCACATACCCGACATGCTGGCAACAGGAAAATTTTCGCATGCCAAAATGGTAAAGGTGTTGGTAGAGGAAGATATGGGCGGAATAACCTATTCGATACAATACACCACGCAGGGCAGGGATACCTTGGAAGCCTATTACAAAGAAGACGCAGAACATTTACGTGCCCAGGCGCAGCGAATGTTCCCTAATAAATTCGTTGCCTTTAGAACAGAATTGGAAGTTATCAGCCAACAAATACCTTAGCTATTGGACTATTTATTTTCCTACGGAACCCTTCAGGACCATCAAGTACAGCAATACATATTTGGCCGATTGCTCCATGGAAAAGCTGATGTCGCGTTGGGTTTTAAAAAATTGGAAAATGCCGTTTATGGCCGTTATCCTTTGGTTATCAACACCAACAATCCGGAAGATAAAGTAGTCGGTGTGGCCTACGAAGTGAACGAGGTTGACCTAAAAAAGGCGGATATTTACGAAACCAATGCTTACAAACGCCAAAAATTTCCTCTGGAATCCGGGGACGAAGCTTGGATCTATATCGAAAATTCCAACTAACTTGCAAAAAAACCATACGTGTCCAAAAAGAAGAAAAAGAAGTACTCGAATGACGCCTCCCACAAAAATAAGTATGTGCAGCAGGATAGTGCCGTAAAGGCAAAAAAGCATTTGGGGCAGCATTTTCTTAAAGACGAAACCGTTGCACAGAAAATTGCGCAGACCCTGTCTTTGGAAGGGTACACAAACGTATTGGAAATAGGCCCCGGAATGGGGGTGCTCACCAAATATCTTTTGCAGCGCGATTTGGATTTGGTGGCAATGGACTTGGATGACGAATCCATCGTTTACCTCAATCACAGTTTTCCCTTGGAGCACGCCGCCATTTTAAAACAAAACAGTCGCTTGAATGTCATTGAGGCCGATTTCCTAAGGTTTGACCTTTCCAATTTGTACGGTGATGAACAATTTGCGATTACCGGTAACTTTCCCTACAACATTTCCAGCCAGATCGTATTTAAAATGTTGGAAATGCGAAAACAGGTACCCGAGTTCTCGGGCATGTTCCAAAAAGAAGTCGCCAAGCGTATCTGCGAAGAACCTGGAAGCAAAACCTACGGGATTCTTTCCGTACTGGTCCAGGCGTATTATAATGCCGAATACCTGTTCACGGTACCACCTGGGGTTTTTGACCCTCCACCAAAGGTGGATTCGGGAGTACTTCGCTTAACAAGAAAAAAAGAACTCAACCTCCCTTGCGACGAGCGACTTTTCTTTAAGGTGGTGAAAACAGCGTTCAACCAAAGACGAAAAACCATTCGTAACAGTCTTAAAATCTTTAACCTCTCCGATAATCTAAAAGAAGATGCTATCTTTGATCAACGCCCTGAACAGCTTAGTGTAGTTGATTTTGTAACGTTGACACAAAAGATAGCCGATGACCCCGTTTAAACTCACAGACGAACTTTTGGAAGAGATCAGGGAACTGATCGCCGAGAACAAGGACGCCGAACTTCAATTAATGATGAAGGAGTTCCACTATGCCGATATAGCGGAAATAGCGGACGAAATGGAGGTCGAGGAAGCTACCTACCTGATCAAGTTACTGGACAGTGAAAAAACTTCGGACATCCTTGCCGAAATGCATGAGGATATCCGGGAGGCCGTACTTAAAAACCTTACGGCCAAGGAAATTGCCGGTGAGCTTTCGGAACTGGATACGGATGATGCAGCAGATATCATCAACGAACTCCCAAAAGAACTCGTTCAAGAGGTTATCTCGGAAATAGAGGACCGCGAGCACGCCAAGGACATTGTAGACCTTTTGCGTTACGAGGAAGATTCCGCGGGTGGTCTTATGGCAAAGGAATTGGTAAAGGTGAACGAGAATTGGACCGTGACCAATTGTGTAAAGGAAATGCGGGCCCAAGCAGAAAACGTGACCCGGGTACACTCCATATATGTGGTAGATGACGAAGGCAAGCTAAAGGGACGTCTTTCCCTAAAAGATTTACTTACAGCCTCTACCAAAAGCCACATCAAGGACATCTATATTCCCAAGGTTGATTCGGTAAATGTAAACGAAAAAGGAGAAGAAGTGGCAAAGATCATGTCCAAGTACGATTTGGAGGCCATTCCGGTGATAGACGAAATAGGACGATTGGTAGGCCGAATTACCATTGATGATATTGTGGACGTAATCCGTGAGGAGGCCGACAAGGATTACCAAATGGCAGCAGGTATCTCGCAGGATGTTGAAGTAAACGATAGTATTTGGATACTCACGCGCGCCCGTTTGCCCTGGTTGATTCTGGGTCTTCTGGGCGGTCTAAGTGCAGCGGCCATTATGGGAACCTTTGAAGATATGATCTCCAAGCATGCTGTCCTGTTCTTTTTTACCCCGTTGATTGCCGCTATGGCGGGAAATGTCGGGGTGCAGTCGAGTGCTATTGTTGTGCAAGGTCTTGCCAACGATGACCTTAAAGGAAGTGTGAGCACCCATTTGCTAAAAGAAATGCTGTTAGCTCTTTTGAACGGTTTTATTCTTGCAATGCTGTTACTGCTTTTTACGTGGATATGGAAAGGCTCCTTTGCCACAGCATTGGCCATTTCGCTATCCTTGGTCGTTGTAATCGTAGTGGCAGGTTTAATAGGGACATTTATCCCTATGTTCCTTCATAAAAGAAACATTGACCCAGCGATTGCCACAGGGCCCTTCATCACAACCAGCAACGATATTTTTGGAATCCTGATTTACTTTTGGATAGCAAAGATGATTTTGGGCATATAATTAAAGCTATGAAATCCATCAACCTAAAAGAGAAACACGCCGAGTTTACCCAACAATGGCATCCGCATCAAATTGCCATTGTTGATGATATGCAGGTACTTTTGGCCAAACTACAAGGAGAATTTGTCTGGCATGCCCACGAGAATGAAGATGAATTATTCCAAGTGATTAAAGGGACGCTTTACATGCAATTCCGTGACCGGACCGAGGTCGTGAACGAAGGTGAAATCATCGTAGTACCAAAAGGTGTAGAGCATAATCCAATGACCCAAAACAATGAAGAAGTACATGTGCTACTTTTTGAAAGAATGACTACGGCCCACACAGGAAAGGTGCAACACGAAAAAACTCAAACCCACTATCCAAAAATCTAGGTGTTGTATATTTGCCCCCATGAAAGTTCTCCACTTAGATACCAATCACCCGTTGCTCATTGAACAATTTGCCGAGCTGGGGTTCGAAAATCACGAAGATTACACATCCACCAAAGAGGAAGTAGAAAAGAAAATCCACGAGTACGATGGCATCATCATCCGTAGCAGGTTTACTATAGACCAGCAGTTTCTGGAAAAAGCCACCAATCTTAAATTTATAGGAAGAGTGGGCGCTGGCTTGGAGAATATTGACACGGACTACGCCAAATACAAAAATATATTCATGGCATCTGCCCCCGAGGGCAACAGAAATGCTGTGGGAGAACACGCTTTGGGCATGTTACTTTCCCTAATGAACCATATGGGCAAGGCCGACCGCCAAGTAAGAAAGGGAAAATGGAAGCGCGAACCGAACAGGGGCGTTGAACTGGATGGTAAAACTGTCGGAATCATAGGCTACGGAAATATGGGCAAGGCTTTTGCCAAAAAACTACGTGGTTTTGACGTAGAGGTCATCTGTTACGATATTGTTGGTGGTGTAGGTGATGAAAATGCACGCCAGGTAGGAATTATGGAATTTCAACAGCGCTCCGATGTTATTAGCCTGCACGTTCCACAGACCGAGCAGACCATCGGCATGGTAAATTCTGAATTTATTGAAAAAATCCATAAGCCGTTTTGGTTATTGAACACTGCACGCGGAAAATGCGTGGTGACCAAAGACCTTGTAGAAGCCCTTAAATCTGGAAAAGTGCTCGGTGCCGGACTGGATGTTCTGGAATATGAGCAAAAGTCCTTCGAAAATATGTTCGCCCAAAAGCCTAAGGCATTTAAATATCTGCGTAAAGCCAAAAACGTTTTGCTTACGCCCCACGTTGCGGGTTGGACCGTGGAAAGCAAAGAAAAATTGGCCCAGACAATTGTTGACAAAGTCAAAGAAAGATTTTGTTAACTTTATAAACCATCCAATAGCTTTTGGCTCTGGTAGTTTTTTAAAATTTACCAGATATGACGATTGATGCCAAATCACCGGACGAATACATAGCTAAGCTTCCCGTTGAACGGCAGGAGGCAGTTTCCAAACTTCGGGACACCGTAAAACAGAATTTGCCCACCGGATTTGAGGAATGCATCAACTATGGGATGATTGGGTTTGTTGTTCCGCACTCCATGTATCCCGATGGATATCATGTTGACCCCACCTTGCCCCTTCCTTTCATAAATATTGCCTCACAGAAAAACTTTGTGGCCCTTTATCATTCAGGAATCTATGCCGACCCAAATGTGCACGATTGGTTTGTGAGCGAATATCCCAAACACGTAAAAACAAAATTGGATATGGGGAAAAGCTGTATCCGCTTTAAGAACATCAATACAATTCCTTATCAGCTTATAGCCGCTCTTTGTCAAAAAATAACTCCCCAAGAGTGGATTGCGTTGTATGAAAAAAACACTAAAAAACCATGAAAAACAGAGTTACAGGATTAGGAGGATTTTTCTTTAAGAGCAAGGACCCCAACCACATTAAAGAATGGTACAAAAACCATCTAGGGCTGAACACGGATCAATATGGCTGTACATTTTGGTGGAAGGACAAAGAGGGAAACGATTGTTCCACCCAGTGGAGTCCGATGGACGAGAAAACGGAGTATTTTAAACCCAGCGAAAAACAATTTATGATGAACTTTAGAGTGGAAAATTTGGTGGAACTGCTCGAAGTTCTAAAAAAAGAAGGGGTTACCGTAGTCGGAGAAATAGAAGAGTACGACTATGGTAAATTCGGTTGGATATTGGACCCCGAGGGAAACAAGTTGGAACTATGGGAACCTGTTGATAAAGCATTTCTGTAGCTATTGAATTATTTGCTACATTTAACCTTCATTAACCAACACATTAAATAAACATGTCAGAAGAAAAAAAGGACTTTGGTGAAAAGGCAGATGGATTCGCAGATGATGCCAAAAAAACCGCAAATGAATTTACCAACAGTGCCAAGGAAGCTTTCAATTCCGGTGACAACAAAAAATTGTTAGCCGGCATACTTGCTATTGTACTTGGACAATTAGGGGTGCATAAATTCATTCTTGGTTACCAAAAAGAAGGTTTCATCATGTTAGGAGCCACTATAATCGGTTACATTACCGCTTGCTTTTTTATCGGGAGCTTTATTGTACTAGGGGTAGCCATTGTCGGATTAATCGAAGGTATCATTTACCTTACCAAGTCTGACGAGGAGTTCTTTAACACATATCAGGTGGGTAAGAAACCTTGGTTCTAAAAATTTAAGCCAGATGAATCTGGCTTTTTTTAAACATACATTCATCGTAATATTACAATTAATAACACTTCAATATGATTGTCAGAACCATGAAACCTTCGGATTGGAAAAAGGTCTCCAACGTTTATTTGGAAGGAATAGCCACGGGCTTTGCCACCTTTGAAACCAAGGCACCTTCCTACGAACAATGGGACAATGCCCACACTACAGAGTGCCGGTTGGTTGCAGAGGATGATAATGGCAGCCTAATGGGCTGGGCAGCACTATCTCCCGTTTCCAGCCGCTGTGTATATGGCGGTGTGGCAGAGGTGAGCGTTTACATTTCGGAAAAGAGTCGCGGCAAAGGGGTTGGGAAATTACTAATGCAGCATTTAATCGACGAAAGTGAAAAAGCAGGTTATTGGACCATACAATCAGGTATATTCCCAGAGAACACGCCAAGTATTAAACTTCATGAAAAAGTAGGTTTCCGCTACATTGGAAAACGGGAACGTGTTGGAAAAATCCATGGGGTATGGAAGGATAATCTTCTGTTCGAAAGAAGGAGCAGCCGGGTCGGGATAGATTAATCTTCCTCTGCCGTACCATTTCCTTCGGCCATTTTGCGTTCCAGCTCAGCCTGAAACTCTTCCATAACCGGCTTAACCGTACTCTCGGGCAAATCTGCGATTCGTATGTACATTAATCCGTCCACGGAATTATTGAACAACGGATCTACATTAAATGCCACCACTTTGGCGTTTTGCTTGATGTACTTTTTGATCAAGACCGGCAAGCGCAGGCTACCTGGTTCAACCTCGCTTATCAATTTATCGAACTTATTAAGATCGGCCTGGGTTTCATCGAACACAAACTCCTTATCGGCATCCTTTAGCTTTACCCTAAATTCCTTTTTGGGCCTAATATATTGTGCCACATAAGGGTCCCAATAATTCGATTTCATGAACTCTATCATCAATGACTTTGAAAAGTTCGAAAACTGGTTACTTATACTAACCCCTCCAATCAAATATCTGTGCTCGGGGTGTCTCAAAGTCGTATGCACAATGCCTTTCCAAAGTAGAAACAACGGCATGGGTTTTTGCTGATACTCCTTCACAATATAAGCCCTACCCATCTCGATGGATTTCTCCATCATACCATAAAGTTCGGGCTCGAACCGAAAAAGGTCTTGGAGGTAAAAACCGTCGATCCCATATTTATTGAAAATTTCTGACCCCAATCCCATTCGGTAGGCTCCTACGATTGCTTTGGAATCATCGTCCCACAAAAATAAATGGTGGTAATAGGAATCAAATTTATCCAAATCAATGGCGTTATTGGTCCCCTCTCCAACTTCCCTAAAGGTAACCTCGCGCTGACGACCAATTTCGTTCAAGCAAAAAGGCATATCCTTAGCTTGGGCCAAAAACACCTCGTAGTTCTTGCTTTGCAGCATGCGACAATCCTTTTCCCTAAGTTTTTCTATCTCACCGTTCAACACCTCCTTACTAATGGCAGAAGCTATTTTTTTAGGTGGCTTCGGGATTTTAAGTGAGGTCGGGACTTTATCGATAAACCGTTCTTTTTCGAAAGCATTGGCCAGCAGATAGGTTTTTTTGCGAAGCAGTTCGGCGAAACCTTCCAAAGTTTCTTCCTCATTTTGGGTGTTTACCGGAATGGGCTGACCTATTCTCACCTTAATGGGCCGTCTGCTCTGTGAGGTAAGCTCGGAAGGCAATTTTGCCGTTCGGAAAACATCGTCAATTTTGGACAATCGATAAAACAACCTACTGTTCTTGGCATGAAAGTAAATAGGTACCACTGGCACTTCGGCCTTTCGTATCAATTTTATGGCTGCTTCTTCCCAAGGCCGGTCCACCACCAATCTTCCATCTCGATAGGTAGATACTTCTCCGGCGGGGAAAATACCCAATGGATGACCATCCCGAAGATGCTTTAGCGCATTCTTGAAACCTACAATACTGCTCTTGGCATCCTTGTGGTTTTCAAAAGGATTAACGGGCATTATATAGGGTTTCAATGGCTCTATCCTATGCAATAAAAAATTGGCGATTATTTTATAATCGGGTCGTTCGTTCAACAATAGTTTGAGCAACAACACGCCATCGATTCCACCCAGGGGATGATTACTAATAGTGATATACGGACCGGATTTGGGAAGCCTTTTTAAATCCTCCTCCGGAATCTCAAAATCAATTTCATAGTGATTGAGAATAGCGTCCAAAAATTCGGGACCGGACAGGTCTTTGTTCTTATCGTAAAATCTATTGATGGTGCTAATTCGAGTGGCTTTCATCAAAAGCCATCCCACAAACGTGCCCAAAAAGCCATATTTGTCCAAGTGGATGACCTTCGCCACCTCTTTAGCAGAAACCAAACCCATAGAAAAAGTTTTTAGGTACCTGTAAAGATAGAAAATAAACCTAAGAGCTCTTTTTACACAACCATTAAGACTAAGCTCCTATTTTACAACCAATTGAACAGTTTCCTTACCTCTTTGCTCTACTAAAACCGACTTCCCATTTTGAAGGGATTTGACGGATTCATCGTTAAAATGTCGAATGGTATATAAAGAAACATCCTCGTGGCACACTACTTTAAACTTTCTTTTGAGTTCTTCCAATAAAGGCGGTAATCCCCTGAACTTATTGTCCAAACAAACCGAGAAACTAATGGCCGAATTTTGAATCAAGTCAACCTTGAGTCGATGGTCAGAGAACAGTTTGAAGATTTCACTAATGTTATCCTCGACTATGAATGAAAAATCCAAAGAGGAAAGTTTTAGGAGTACTTGATTTTTCTTTACGATGAAGCAGGGAACCTTTGGTTCAATGCCATTTCCCTTACCAACTGTAGTTCCCTTGTCTTTTGGATTTACAAAAGATTTTACATGCAAGGGTATTTCCTTGCGCTGCAAAGGCTGCAGTGTTTTTGGGTGAATTACCGATGCTCCGTAAAACGCAAGCTCAATGGCCTCTCGGTATGATATCTTGTCCAGCAATTGGGCATTCTCAAAATTTCTAGGGTCGGCATTCAACACCCCTGGAACATCCTTCCAAATCGTCACGGATTCCGCATTGAGACAATAAGCCAAAATTGCAGCAGAATAGTCGGAACCTTCTCTTCCCAAGGTCGTGGTAAAGTTATTGTCGTCACTACCCAAAAAGCCTTGGGTAATGTTCAATTTGGACACATCCACACGGGAAACCACTTCTTCCTGTGTGCGCTCCCAATTTACTTGGGCATCCCTATTGCTATTATCTGTTTTGATCATTGTTCGCACATCCAACCATTCATTGGCGATACCAATTTCATTTAGGTAGGCACTCACGATGGTTGTGGACAACAATTCCCCATAACACACTACTTGGTCATACACAAATGCATACTTGGGAGATTTGTTCCAAGCCAAAAAACCCTTTACCTCTTCAAAAAGGACCTTAACCTCTGCGTACACGGGATGGCTAGGGTTTTGGAAAAGATTGGACAAGATGCCATTGTGGTAATCGATAACTTCTTGAATGGAGACATTGACCTCATCCCTATCATTAAAATATGATTCTACCACCTTTTCCATGGCATTGGTGGTTTTGCCCATCGCGGAAATCACTACCAAAGTATCTTGGTAACCTACCTCCTGTAAAACGTTCACTACATTTTTTACAGCATCTGCATCTTTTACCGATGCTCCTCCAAACTTAAATACTCTCATGTATTTTATATTCTTGTATTTGGTCGGCCTAGTTTAGGCTTTCCATATAATTTTTTATTCCTTTCTCATCCAATTGAACCACATCCCAATCTCTTAGGACGTTCGCTCCCTTTTTCTCATAAAACTCGATAGCAGGTTCGTTCCAATCCAAGACCTCCCAGCATATACGCTTTACGCCCAAACTGGCGCCATACTTCACAACTTCATTGAGCAAGGCCGTTCCCAAGCCACTGCCACGCATCCTTTCTGATACGATTAAATCTTCCAAATGAATGGCAGGGCCCTTCCATGTAGAATATCTAGGATAGACCAGGGCAATGCCTACAATCCCATCTTTTGTATCGGCTACAAAACAATGGAACAGCTTCTGATCACCAAAACCATGTTCCACTAGATCTTGTTCCGTGACTTCAACCGCATCAGTTTCCTTTTCAAAATCTGCCAATTCTTGAATCAAGCTCAAGACCTGTTTCATATCCGTTGGACGTGCCGCTCTGATTGTGTACTCCATAATTGTTACAAATAAAACTCAAAGTTATAAAATTACATAATTAAAGTCCTTCGAAAACGTTGTAGTTTCACAAAATGCCCGATATTTGTCCGTAAATAAAACAGTCCTTCCTAATGTTTGACAAACAACGACTAACCATGGGCGAGTTTATCATCGCCAATCAAGAATCATTTCAGTACACTTCCGGAGAACTTTCAAGATTGCTCAACGGTATTCGTTTAGCCGCAAAAGTGGTGAACCACGAGGTGAACAAAGCGGGACTGGTGGATATCATTGGAGCCGCAGGCGAAACCAACATTCAAGGTGAAAACCAGCAAAAATTGGATGTCCTTGCCAACGATAAATTCATCCAGACACTGAAAAATCGTGAAATTGTTTGTGGCATTGCTTCGGAAGAGGAAGACGATTTTATCACTATAAATAGTTTTGACAAACAGCACCAAAATAAATATGTGGTCCTGATAGACCCTTTGGACGGTTCGTCCAATATTGATGTGAACGTATCCGTAGGCACCATTTTCTCCATTTATAGGAGAGTTACGCCCGTGGGAACGCCTGTTACTTTGGAAGATTTTCTCCAACCTGGCCGAAATCAGATTGCTGCTGGATACATTATCTATGGCACTTCCACCATGTATGTCTACACCACAGGGCATGGGGTTAACGGGTTCACATTAAATCCGGCATTGGGCACATTTTACCTATCCCACCCAAATATGCAGTTTCCTGAAACAGGTCAAATCTACTCTGTAAATGAAGGAAACTACATCCATTTTCCGCAGGGGGTCAAGGATTACATCAAATATTGCCAAATGGAGGAAGGCGACCGACCATACACTTCAAGATACATCGGATCACTGGTTTCTGACTTCCACCGAAACATGATCAAGGGGGGAATCTACATGTATCCCAAAAGCAGCAAAGCACAGAATGGCAAGCTACGTTTATTATACGAGTGCAATCCCATGGCGTTTTTGGCCGAACAGGCGAATGGCAAGGCCAGTGATGGCTATCAACGAATTATGGACATTCAGCCAACCGAGCTCCACGAACGTGTTCCGTTTTTCTGCGGAAGCAAAAAAATGGTTGAAAAAGCAGAAGAATTTATGTCCAAGTCTAAATAAGACCTAGCGCTTCACCAATTCGTGATAATCCTCAAATGGGATTCTTCCGGTAAATATCTTAATGGATTTATCAATGATCTCCGCAGCGGATTTTGGAGAAAAGCCAAGCCCAATCGCATACTTTTCCACTATCTTACGCTCTTGGTCATCAATATCGTGGTCTGAAAAGATAATCTGAAAAAATTCGAAAAGCCTCATATATCTTTGCTCGCCACTGTGAGGTGTCTCAATAGGATATTTGTTCTCCTTTTTCATTACCTCTTTGAATTCTTCTTCGGTAATGTCGAGCTTAAAGGCAAACTTATCCAAAATGGCTTTTTCCTGTGGATTGATTTCCCCATCTACCGCAGCCAAACTCGCCAAAGTGGCAAAATGGGCCAAATTCTTTCTATGGTCTCCGTGCTCGTAAAGGTCTAAAATCGGCATATTTCAAATTTTGTGGCACAAATATAAATGTTTAATAGAGATAAAAATATTAAAAAGAGCACCAAAAGAAATTTGTAATTTACCACTGCTATGAAAAATCCTTTGTTACAATTCACATCCAAAGGCATCTATTGTGAAGAGGCAAACGTATACCTTGACCCTTGGAAACCAGTGGAAAATGCGATTATTTCCCACGGACATGCCGATCACAGCAGGTGGGGCAATAAAAAATACATAACCCATCACAAAAATATCCCCATTGTTCAACATCGGCTGGGAGATGTATCGATTACAGGAAAAGATTGGGGCGAAACCTTTATAAAAAACAATGTCAAGTTCAGCCTTCATCCGGCGGGGCATATTGTTGGGTCGTCTCAAATTCGGGTGGAGCACAAAGGTGAAGTTTGGGTATTTACCGGTGATTACAAAACCGAAGATGATGGACTTACCACACCTTTTGAACTGGTAAAGTGCGATACGTTCATTACCGAATGTACCTTCGGGCTTCCCGCTTTTCGTTGGCGACCCCAGCAAGAGGTTTTTAACGATATCAACCAGTGGTGGGCACAGAACCGATCAGAAGGAAAAACTTCCGTACTATTTGGGTATTCCCTGGGCAAGGCACAACGCCTACTAAAACATTTGGATACATCTGTAGGAAAAATATACACCCATGGCGCTGTTGAAAACATGACCGAAGTACTTCGGCCTATCGTGGATTTACCACCAACCCACTTGATTACCAAGGAAACCAAGAAAAGTGAACTTTTGGGCAACATGGTTATAGCTCCACCGAGTGCACACGGAAGCACCTGGATCCGTAAAATGGTTCCCTATGTAACCGGAACAGCCAGTGGTTGGATGGCCTTTAGGGGTGCCCGTAGGCGCAGGGCCATAGACAAAGGCTTTGTCCTGAGCGATCATTGTGATTGGCAGGCTTTACTGAACACCATACAGGCTACCGGAGCAGAAAAAATAATTTGCACACATGGCTATACCGACATTTTCTCTAAATATTTGATGGAACTTGGGTATGATGCCCGAACCGAAGCCACACAATACGAAGGCGAACTTTCCGAAGAAAATGCAAACGAACAAGAAAAATCGGAAGCGGAATGAAGCAGTTTGCCCAACTCATAAAAACTTTGGATGGCACCAACAAAACCAACATCAAGGTGCAAGCACTGGCCCAATATCTTGAGGAAGCCAATGAACCTGACAAGGTTTGGACCATCGCCATCCTGTCCCACAGAAGACCTCCACGCCCTGTAAACACAACCTTGTTACGTACTTGGGCCGCTGAACTATCCAAAATTCCAGCTTGGCTGTTCGAAGAAAGCTATCATATCGTTGGTGATTTGGCCGAGACCATTGCCCTAGTGGTTCCATCTTCAGAAAAAGGTTCCGATAAATCTTTGACCCGTTTTTTGCAGGAGATGATCGATTTGAAAAGCAAAACAGAAGACGAAAAAAAGAAATATCTTTTTCAACATTGGTCTGAACTCGATTATTACGAACGTTTTGTCTTCAATAAATTGATTACGGGCAGTTTCAGAATTGGGGTAAGTCAAAAATTAATGACACGGGCCCTTTCAAAAGCTACGGGTATTGAAGAAGATATTCTCGCCTATAAATTAATGGGTAATTGGGATCCGAATAGCATCAGCTTTCATGACCTTGTATTAGAGGAAAAGGAGAGCGATTACCTCTCCAAACCCTACCCTTTCTTTTTGGCGTATGCTGTTGAAGGTGATGTTTCTGATCTTGGGGATGTATCGGAATGGTCAGCGGAGCACAAATGGGACGGGATTCGCTCACAGGTCATCCTAAGAAATAACGAGATTTTTGTGTGGAGCCGTGGTGAAGAACTTGTTACGGACAAGTATCCAGAGTTCGAAGCATTTATAGGATTCATTCCCAACGGAACTGTATTGGATGGTGAGTTGCTACCCTACCCCAAAGGAGAAATCGGCACTTTTAAAGACCTCCAAACGAGAATAGGTAGAAAGAACATTTCAAAATCCCTTTTGGAAAAAATTCCTGTAAAATTGAAAGTCTACGATATTTTAGAGTGGAAAGGACATGACATCAGAAACAAGACCTATCTGGAGCGGAGACATATCCTGGAAGATTTTTATTCTAACATTATAAAATCAAACAAAGAAACCATACCCTTGCTTCTATCTGAACGGATGCAATTCAATTCCTGGAAAGAAGTTGCGAAAGAGCGTGAACTGTCCAGAGAAAAACACAGTGAGGGTTTAATGCTCAAGCAAAACGACTCCACCTACCAAGTGGGTCGAAAAAAAGGGGATTGGTGGAAATGGAAAGTGGACCCCTTGACAATTGATGCCGTGCTCACCTACGCTATGCGGGGCCATGGTCGGCGAAGTAACCTCTTTACTGATTATACCTTTGCCCTCTGGGATGAAAACGAAGAAGGGGAAAAAGAACTGGTCACTTTTGCCAAAGCGTATTCCGGGTTGACAGATAAAGAGTTTAGGCAAGTGGATGCCTGGATCAAGAAAAACACCTTGGACCGCTTTGGTCCAGTTCGTAGCGTTACCCCAGAGCATGTTTTTGAAATTGCTTTTGAAGGTATTGCTCCATCCAAACGTCATAAAAGTGGTGTAGCAACCCGATTTCCCAGAATTTTACGCTGGAGAAAGGACAAAAAAATAGATGATGCCAATTCGTTGGATGATTTAAAAGCACTAATTCCAAACTAAGCGAAGGAATCTCCTAATAAATGAACCAAAACGAACTCTATCATATTGCCGAAAACTGGTTCCAAGAACAAAATTGGAAACCCTTTCCTTTTCAAAAAGAGAGTTGGAACGCTTTCTTGGAGGGCAAACACGGTCTTTTGAATGCTCCTACGGGGAGCGGAAAAACCTATGCGTTGTGGTTCCCGATAGTGCTAAATTACATCAAAAACAATCCCGATTACAAGACCAAACACAAAAAAGGACTAAAAGCCATCTGGATTACTCCTTTGCGAGCACTCTCCCAAGAAATAAAACAATCTGCGGAGCGAATCACCCAGGATTTAGGTACACAAATGACCGTTGGGATTCGAACAGGGGATACTTCGGCAAAAGAGCGGGCAAAAATGCGCACCAATATGCCCGACTTATTGATTACTACTCCAGAAAGCCTACAGTTGTTGCTATCGTCCAAAGGCTACGAAAAAACTTTTAAGGACTGTTCCGCCATTGTTGTGGACGAATGGCACGAACTTTTGGGCACCAAGCGGGGCGTACAAATGGAATTGGGCTTATCTCGTTTAAAAACCATCTGCAAGGAGTTACGGATTTGGGGTATATCGGCCACCATCGGGAATCTGGAACAAGCTCGGGAAGTCTTGTTGGGTCCAACATCGCCAGAACTCGAAAATTCAGTTTTGGTCAAGGCCAACCTCAACAAAAAAATCACGGTAAAAAGTATTATTCCAAAGAAAATGGAAACCTTTCCATGGCGTGGGCATTTGGGGTTGCATCTTTTGGACCAGGTGGTACCCATCATCAATAACAGCAAAACCACTCTGCTCTTTACCAACACAAGAAGCCAATGTGAAATCTGGTTTCAGAAAATACTGGAAAAATATCCGGAGTTTGCCGGAGAAATGGCCATGCACCACGGAAGCATCAACAAGGAAACTCGCCTTTGGGTGGAACAGGCCATTCGCAACGAAAGCCTAAAAGCTGTGGTCTGTACATCCAGTTTAGATTTGGGTGTGGATTTTGCGCCGGTGGAAACGGTAATTCAAATCGGTGGTCCCAAAGGCGTAGCCCGTTTTTTACAAAGAGCTGGGCGCAGTGGACACAGACCGGGAAAGGAAAGTGTGATTCATTTTTTACCAACCCATGCCATTGAGTTGGTCGAAGCTTCGGCCATGCAAAAAGCGGTGTTGAACAACGCAGTCGAAGACCGCATCCCCTATTTAAACAGCTTTGATGTCCTTATTCAGTATTTGACCACTTTGGCCGTTTCCGATGGATTTTATCCGGATGACATCTATCCTGAAATCAAACAAACCTTTTGTTATCAGGGTATTTCAGATGAGCAATGGCAATGGTTACTCAATTTTTTAGTGATGGGTAGCCAAAGCCTTAAAAGCTATGATGAATACAAAAAAGTAGAAGTTGAAGAAGACGGCAAATTTAAAGTGAACAGCAGGGCGGTGGCCATGCGGCACCGTTTTCAAATCGGAACCATTGTCGGAGATTCCACAATTTCCGTTCGCTATCAAAAAGGTGGCTACATTGGCAGTATCGAGGAATATTTCATCTCCAAATTGAGTCCGGGCGATGTGTTCACCTTTGCTGGAAGAAATTTGGAATTTATAAGGATCAAGGGGATGGCGGCCCATGTCCGCAACTCCACAAAAAGGACAAACAAAGTGCCCAGTTGGATGGGAGGTCGATTGAGCTTTTCCGCAAAAATGTCGGAATTGTTGCGTCAAGAGCTGTACACCGCCGAGTTGGAGTTTTCGGAACAGTCGGAAGAAATCCAGGCATTGAATACCATGTTTTCCAAACAACGGGAGGAAAGCATAGTGCCGCAGCCCCATCAATTTTTAATTGAGACCTTTAAGACACGAGATGGCTATCATCACATGTTCTACCCCTTCGAAGGTAGGGCCATCCACGAAGGCATGAGCAGTTTGTTGGCCTATCGTATCAGTTTACTGGCACCAATAACTTGCTCACTTGCCTTTAACGACTATGGATTTGAACTGCTATCAGACCGAGAAATCAACATTCAAGAAGTTTTGGACAACAACCTTTTTACCCCGGAGTACATGTTATCCGACCTTCAAAAAAGTTTGAACTCCAACGAAATGGCGCGTAGAAAATTCCGTGATATTGCCGTCATCAGTGGCATGGTTTTTACGGGCTATCCGGAAAAAGGCATCAAAATGAAACACCTGCAAAGCAGTTCGGAATTGCTATTTGATGTTTTCCGTGATTTTGAAGATGATAATTTACTCTATCAGCAAGCCTACACCGAAACCTTTGAGCACCAATTGGAAGAAGGTCGTATGCGTTTGGCTTTGGAGCGAATCGCACAACAAGAAATTGTTTGGAAACAATGTTCCCAACCCACGCCCCTTTCCTTCCCCATTATCACCGATAGGTTGCGGGAAAAACTGTCCAACGAGAAATTGGCGGACCGTATTGAACGAATGATAACTAAATTGACCAAATAACCAACGATCCCAAGCCTCTTGTCATTCCGTGCCCCGACACGGAATCTCATCCGACAGGGGGATACTGAAACAAGTTCAGCATGACGTAAGGAGGTCATTTCGATATGAGGAGGGTAACGACGATTGAGAAATCTAGTTTCAGATTTCTCACACTTGCTTCGCTCGGTTCAAAATGACAATTGAATTAAATTTGTATCATCGATTACAAATGATCCAAAAAATTCAAATACATAAACAAGAATTCGTACTCCACCCTTTGGGTGGTCTGTTCTGGGAAGAAAAATCGCTCTTGCTCATTAGTGATGTGCATTTGGGCAAGGTATCCCACTTTAGAAAGTTTGGAGCGGCCGTGCCCCGAAAGGCCATCCACAAGAACTTTTTGTTGTTGGATAAAATCGTAGCTGATTTTCAGCCCTTTCAGATTTGTTTTTTGGGCGATCTATTTCATTCTTCACTGAACAAGGAATGGGAACTGTTCGAAAATTGGGTCGCCAAGACCCCAGCAGAAATGCTTTTAGTGGCGGGCAACCACGACATCATTGCTCCAGAAAAATTTGAGAAACTAAAGATTACCATTTTTCCAGAGTTGATCATTGATTCATTCCTATTGACCCATCATCCCGAGGAACGCGAAGGATATTTTACCTTTTGCGGACATATACATCCATCCATAAAACTGAGAGATTTTGGCCGGGAACGCATTAAGTTGCCCTGTTTTTTCAAATCAGATAATCAAATGATTCTTCCCGCATTTGGCCAATTTACAGGAACCTATTCCTTAGACCCCAAGGATTCGGATGAAGTGTATGCCATTGTAGAGGACAGTGTTATTAAAGTTTAAAATTGGTGTTGTCCGCAAAACTTCTGCGGTTTATCTTTGCCGCAAAGTTTTTTGGATTGACCAAAACCCCGATTTCACAGCTTTTTGAACAGTCTCCACAACTTGGGAAACTGAGGGATACCATTGCCCAAACTCAAAACAACTCTTCTGAATCATCACGGAAAATTAATTTAAAAGGACTTGTAGGCTCCTCACTTTCCTTTGTGGTTTCAGAGGCTTTCAAATCAGTTGAATCCCCATTTCTATTGATTCTGAACGACAAAGAGGAAGCAGCTTATCACTTGAATGATTTGGAGCAACTCTTGGGAGAAAAGGATGTACTTTTTTACCCCGGAAGTTATCGTAGGCCCTATCAAATTGAGGAAACGGACAATGCGAACGTACTACTTCGTGCCGAAGTGCTCAACCGCATCAATTCCAGAAAAAAGCCGGCCATCATCGTCACCTATCCCGATGCGCTTTTTGAAAAAGTGGTCACACGAAAGGAACTGGACAAGAACACCCAAAAGATAAAATTGGGCGACGAAATTTCATTGGACTTTTTAAACGAAGTGTTATTTGAATATCAGTTCAAGCGGGTGGATTTTGTAACAGAACCCGGCGAGTTTTCTGTTCGTGGAGGTATTGTGGATGTTTTCTCCTTCTCTCACGATGAGCCTTACCGAATCGAGTTTTTTGGGGATGAAGTGGACAGTATCCGAACTTTTGATGTGGAAACCCAACTCTCCACGGACAAGGTGAAGAAAATTACCATCATTCCAAACGTGGAAAATAAGTTCACGGAGGAAATACGGGAAAGCTTCTTAAAATATATTTCGGGCAACACTGTGGTCTTTGCCAAGAACCCCGCTCTAATCTACGACCGGATTGATTCATTCTTTGAAAAAGCAGAGGAAAGTTTTGCCAAACTGAGCAAGGACATCAAACACGCCCAACCTAAAGAGTTGTTTTTGGATTCGGCTTTGCTTAAAGAACAATTGAATGATTATTTGTGCATTCACATCGGAGTTTCGAGTGAGACCCTGAAACAAGTTCAGGGTGACGAAATCCAATTCAACACCAAACCACAACCTTCCTTCAATAAAAAATTTGACCTGCTCATCGAAAATCTCAATGATAATCGGGACGCAGGTTACAGTAACTATATTTTCTGTTCCACGGAGCAGCAGGCCAAGCGTTTCCACGACATTTTTGAGGAAGTGGATGGGACGGTGCACTATCAGACTATCATTTTTCCGTTGTTCCAAGGTTTTGTGGACCCGGATTTAAAAATTGCTTGCTACACCGACCATCAAATTTTTGAACGTTACCACAAGTTCCATTTAAAGAATGGCTATGCCAAAAAGCAGGCCATCACATTGAAGGAACTCAACAAACTGGAAATTGGGGATTATGTGACTCACATTGATCACGGTATCGGCAAGTTCGGCGGATTACAAAAAATTGATGTGGAGGGCAAAAAACAGGAAGCCATCAAACTGATTTATGGTGACCGCGACATCCTATACGTGAGCATCCACTCGCTGCACAAAATTTCCAAATACAATGGTAAGGATGGTGCACCCCCGAAAATCTTCAAGCTAGGTTCTGCTGCTTGGAAAAAACTGAAGCAAAAAACTAAGGCAAGGGTCAAAAAGATTGCTTTCGACCTTATCCAAGTCTACGCCAAACGTCGATTGGAAAAAGGATTCCAATACGCTCCCGACAGCTACCTACAACACGAGCTGGAGGCTTCATTTATCTACGAAGACACCCCTGACCAAGAAAAGAGCACCCAAGACGTTAAAAATGATATGGAGAGCGAACGTCCAATGGACCGCTTGATATGTGGTGATGTTGGTTTTGGAAAAACAGAGGTTGCAATTCGGGCCGCATTCAAGGCTGTGGACAACGGTAAACAAGTCGCTGTTTTGGTTCCGACCACCATTTTGGCCTTTCAACATAGCAGAACGTTTAGGGAACGTTTAAAGGAAATGCCGGTAACGGTGGATTACCTTAACCGCTTCCGTACCGCAAAGGAGAAAAAAGATGTATTGGAGCGCTTGGCCGCTGGTAAAATCGATATCATCATCGGGACCCATCAACTAGTGAACAAAAACGTTCAATTTAAGGATTTGGGATTGTTGATAGTGGACGAAGAACAAAAATTTGGGGTTTCCGTGAAAGAAAAACTACGCTCTATCAAAGAAAATGTGGATGTACTTACTTTGACGGCCACTCCCATTCCGAGGACCCTCCAATTCAGTTTGATGGCCGCTCGGGATTTGTCCGTCATCAACACACCGCCACCGAACCGCTACCCTATCGAGAGCCAAGTAATCCGATTGAACGAAGAAATCATTCGCGATGCCGTTTCCTATGAAATCCAAAGGGGCGGACAGGTGTTCTTTATCCATAACCGTATTGAGAACATCAAAGAAGTAGCCGGAATGATCCAACGTTTGGTGCCCGATGCCAAAATTGGCATTGGACATGGCCAAATGGAAGGCAAAAAACTGGAATCTTTGATGCTTGCATTTATGAACGGGGAGTTTGATGTTTTGGTTTCCACAACGATTATTGAAAGTGGGTTGGATGTGACCAACGCCAACACCATTTTTATTCATAACGCCAACAATTTCGGGTTGAGCGACCTTCACCAAATGCGTGGACGTGTGGGACGAAGCAACAAAAAAGCCTTCTGTTATTTTATTACTCCACCATACGAAGTGATGACCCCAGAAGCCCGGAAACGTATCGAGGCCTTGGAACAATTCACCGATTTGGGAAGTGGATTCAATATTGCAATGAAGGATTTGGAAATCCGTGGTGCGGGAGACCTTTTGGGAGGGGAGCAGAGTGGTTTCATCAATGAAATTGGATTCGAAACCTATCAAAAAATACTGTCCGAAGCGATTGATGAACTCAAGGAAAATGAGTTTAAGGAACTATACGAAGAAGTTGAAGGCGACAAGGAAAAAATATATGTGAAGGAGATGCAGCTCGATACGGATTTTGAACTGTTGTTCCCTGACGACTATATCAATAACATCACCGAACGCTTGAACCTCTACACGCAACTGAACGATGTAGAGGATGAAGAAGGCTTGCAAAGATTTGAAGCCCAACTAGTAGATCGCTTTGGAGAATTACCGGAGCCTGCTCAAGATTTGATGGATTCCGTCCGTATCAAATGGATTGCGACCCATATTGGTCTGGAAAGGGTGATTATGAAAAAAGGCAAGTTCATCGGTTATTTTATTGCCGACCAGCAATCCAGATTTTACCAAAGCTCGGTGTTTACCCAAATATTGCAATATGCGCAAACGCATCCGCAACTGGTAAAACTCAAAGAGAAAGAGACCCGGAACGGACTCCGTTTATTACTGGTGTTTGAAAAAATTACCAGCGTGGATAAGGCGTTGAAGGTGTTGGAGCCTTTTATCCCTCAAAAAGAAAATATTTCTGCTTAGTCTATTATCGCGAGATTTCTCACATTCGTTCGAAATGACAGTCATACCCGTGGGTCATTTCGACAGAGCGTAGCGACGAGAAATCCAAAGTAGCCAAAGATTCTGTGTCATACTTTCACTACGCGCTCAGCATCCGCTTGGAAAAGGACAATGAAAGCTAAAAAGCCTCATAAACCTGCTTTACAAACTCCCCAATTTTTGAAGGTTCCAGCCAACGGGTTACGATGACCAAACCGCTTTTTTGGTCCACCACTATAAAATTGCCCCCAAAACCAGCAGCGTAGAATACATGTTCGGGAACACCATCCCAGTGACGACCACCTTGCTGGTTGAGCCACCACATATAGCCGTAATTCACGTTAGGTATTGAAGGAGTAGTTGCTTTCTTGATCCAATCCTCACTGATAATCTGTTGATCTTTCCATTTTCCGTTGTTCAGGAAAAGAGTGCCGAACCGGGCCATATCTTCGGTGGAAATAAACAGTCCTGCTCCAGAGTGCCCACCACCCGTAACAGATTTCATTTGGATTCCGTCGATAACCGTCCACGCATTATCGTATCCAAACCATCTCCACGAAGTGGTAGCCCCGATTTTGTCCATCACCTCTTCTTTGAGGACCATGGGCACCGGTTTTCTCCACACATGGGTGAGTGAATAAGCGAGAACATTTACGCGAACATCATTGTACTCCATTACGGTGCCCGGTTCGTTAAGGGTTCGGAATTTCCAATCGTCCAATCCTCCTTCGCTTGGTGGACGGTCGGCCCAATCCTTGCCTCCCCAAAGTTCACCTGACCAATCAGAATTTTGTTGTAGCAAATGTTCCCAAGTAATTTTGGAATTATGTTCCCCATCAAAAGTGCCATCCCAAATGTAGTCTCCAACTTTGTCTTTGGTGTCTTTTATCAAACCTTGGTCCTCTGCCAATCCGGCCACGGTGGATAAAAAGCTCTTGGTAACGCTAAAGGTCATGTCCACCCGTTTGGTGTCTCCCCAAGAAGCCAAAACATAGCCGTTCTTCATGATCATACCAGCGGGGCCTCCACGCTTCTTTGTTGGGCCCAAAACATTATGAAAAGGTTCCTTTTTAAAACCTTCCAAAATGGCAATCCGCAAATCTCTTGAACCGGAATATTCGTTGCCATTTGCAAAATCAACCGCCTTATCCAATGCAGATTCATCAAACTTAAATTGACCTTTTTCGACTATTTTCCATGTTGCGTAGCGTTCTGGAAAATTGATTTGTTGAGAGTTTACCGTAAAAGATGTGATGATGGCAACAAAAATGGTTGTTACTAGAATATTTTTCATTGTCGGAGGTTTGGTTTGGGCAAACAAGGTAATGATTGTTGGGGAATTGCCCCTATCAC
This sequence comes from Muricauda brasiliensis, assembly GCF_003057865.1. NCBI lineage: Bacteria > Pseudomonadati > Bacteroidota > Flavobacteriia > Flavobacteriales > Flavobacteriaceae > Allomuricauda > Muricauda brasiliensis. The sequence continues at coordinate 59,399 of NZ_QBTW01000011.1, forward strand.
CGATTAGGATATTTAGGGAGATTCTTTTCTTTGGTTCAGAATGAGAAAATAGATTTCTCACATTCGTTCGAAATGACATAATTCACCAAGAGTCATTTCGACAGAGCGAAGCGACGAGAAATCTAAAATCGTTTTTTATGAACTTGATTGCCTTCTTGGTCGTAGTAGCGCCACGTGCCCACTTGCTCATCACCCCGAAAGCGACCACGAATTCTTCGGGTGCCATCCGAGTAGAATTCTTCATAACGACCGTGTTTAAGACCGTCTTTCAACTCCACTTCAAAACGAATATTGCCGTTGGCATAGGTCTTACTGAAAGAATTGGCATTTAAATCATTTGGGTAAATAGGGCCAAGATCAAAAACGGCATCGGTAATCTCGGGTGTGGTTGAATTATCAGTTTTTGGAACAGGTTTGGTGGATGTTTTGGCCGAATTGATGGTCTTCTTCTTTGCTTCTTCCACATCCTTATAATTTAGTACCAATCTACTTTCGAACAAATCATCTTCAGGGGTCAATTGTAATCCTACTTGAGGGAAACAAATGATAAAATCCTTGTTCTTGCGCATTTTTTGCTTGGTAGCAACATCGGCCAGAGCATACATATTATCAAACAGCAAAGACACATTACTGTATACGAACACGGTGGACTCGGAATCGAACTTTTTATCAAAATTTGTGAATTCCTCTGAAGTCGACAAGGTTTCGCGATCAACAACTTTATCTATGATGCCTTTTAGCGTATTGGGATTATCACTGAATATAATGTAATCGTCAATCTGGGTAAAATAGGGCTTGTCGAATTCGTCGAATCTACCACCTAAAAGCATTTTAAAGAAACCTTTGATGGAGAGAAAATTGATTTCGTACCCCTTGTAATCGACCGCCTTGAATTTTACCGGGGTCTTTTTACGAATCTGTTCTACCACAAAATCAAGATTGGTCTTGGCATCCTCGGCATCATTGGCTTTGAGCACCAATGCCAAATCATTTTTTCCTTGATTTATGTGTGATTTGATTTGAAGTACGGCGATTTCGTCCCCAATCCAATTCACAAAATTCTCCTTTACATCAATCTTAAGGAACTTCTCCACCTTGGCAATCCCGGCCTGATAACGCTCAAACTGTTCAGGGTCATTTTGCTGGACTATTTCAAAATTATTATAGAATTCGGCGAAACTATCAAAACCATAACTCATGTACAATGCAGTAGTATTCGGAGCAATTTGGGGAATGGAGCGCTCCGATCTCCCCGACTTTTGCAACGCTTCCAAATAATATTCGTTCACATCGCTGATGTTCGTATATCCATTGGCCGTTAAGGTGCTGTTTTCATCCAAATCAAAATAAAAGCCCGAGAACAAAAAGTTTTCACTTACCCGTTGTACCCAGTCAGAGGGCTTATCTGAATACATTTTAATGTAATCGTCAAAATAATGGTATTGCGTGTACAAACGGAACAAATCCTCATGTCCCACTTTTTGGTTGACTTGTAAAAAACTGAGATTTCTCCCCAGGACGGGTTCATTATATTGGTCAATGGAGGCCTCCACCAAAGTATGGGTGTAAGAGGCCACCAGTTGGTTTTTGATGAAGGACAAGTACATGGTTTCCTTGCTTTCCCTATCGTGCACTTCCAAAATCTCGTGTTCGTGGTAGGTTCGCTTGCTCAGCACGTAGCCATCATCCAGTAAAGTGTTCAAATAGGTTTTGAGCAATTGTAGTTTGGCAATGCGCTTTAAATCCAGTACATAAAAAATCCCATAATCTTTGGGCGATATCATATGAATGGAGATAAACAGGGAACGGTTATCAAAAAACTCGAACAATTTATGATTGTCGTTAAAAACCGTATCTACCTTTTGAATGTTCTCCGTGAGTTCCGAAAAGTAATCGTTTTTTTTGAGGTGGCGCCAAGCTTTGCTATTGCTTACCTTTTCCCAACTTTCCACAGGCTTTTCCGATTCGATGATGAAAACCGCATCCTTGGGAATCAAATAAATGGACTGTAGATTGGTCTTGGGAGACAGAATAAAGATATAGGCCAAATAGCACAAGTACAGTACAAATAGGCCTAGAAAACCGAAAAGAATCCTTTTTTTGGTCATTTTTTCCAAAAAGTGTCTTTTCCTAGAACGAACAAGATGTCTTTTTAGTTTAGACCAAGAAAAGGAATCTCAAATTATAAGGATTTTAAATCTTTGATGGTCTTAAAAGCGACATCCACCTGTTCATCGTTCACCAAAATAGTGAACTCGTTAGTAGTGGAAATTACCTCATAAAGCACAATGCCCTCCCATGCCAATCGCTGAAAAATAAAATAATAGATTCCAGGGACCGAAACGTTTTCTGCTGGCAATTTTACCGTAATGGAAGACAGTCCTTCCGCCTTTTGCGTGCAGCGTTCCATTTTAAAATTCTTTTCCACTACACCGTCCATCACATTGCTGATCACAATATTGATTTCATTGACCCCCCTGGAAGAAGTGTAGAAGACGTCTTGATTTACATTTACTTCTTCCAACAATTTGGCCTGTTGCTGCAAAATGGTGTCTGAAGCCAAAAAGGTATAGTCAGTGAGGTTGGAGCGAACGGTTATTTCACCTATATTCTTGAGCACCTTTACAATTTTATGCGTGGCCCTAAACTCCAGATCATCGGATAAACGTTTAAGTGCCATAACAATGGCCCCATCTTTCACATCCTTGCCCAATTCCTCCGCAATCTCAGGCTTTATCTGTCTGGACAGAGAAGTTAAATTTATAATTCCCTGTGCTAGAGCTGTTTGCAAAAAGGGCTTTTTCTTGATGTAGTGCTCAACTACGGCGGAAATTGTTTTCATCTTTGGTTGATTTTCAACAAAAATAACATATTGTTACAAAACAAACAAATGGTTAAAAATGATAAAATGCATTTTCAAAGTGCTCAATCTCAATTTTTTTCTCCTTTTGAATCACTGTTATTACATCAAACCGTACCTCGAAATCATCCTCCGACTGCTCTACAAAATGGTTGGCCGCCATGGTCAACAATTTTATTTTTTTAGCAGAAACAACTTCCGAAATTTCCTTAAGAAACCCCATTTTTCTTGACTTCACCTCCACTATCGCCAAGACGTTGTGCTTAACTGCAATAATATCTATCTCAGCTTTTAAATAGCGATAGTTCAGAGCCTTAATTTCATACCCGGACGCCTTTAAAAATTCCACTGCTTTTTGCTCGCCGAGTTTACCAAAAGTGTTATGATCCCCCATACAATTTGTAAAAGTCCAAAAAAAATATGCATTTCGTCGAAAAATTTGGTAGTTCATGGACTTTAGAACGTTAAGGTTGTAATTTGTTGGCTCAATTGAACCACATCCAACACTAGCATAAGCATATAGTTCACCCCAAAACTATGTACCAAATTAACGCCAGATATTGCTATGGAGTACTTCATCAATTGTAATTCCTCAACCTTGGCGCCGTACACTACTCCATTGGACGAGTTACGTGCGGCCCACTTGTATCGAAGGCTTGGCTTTAGCGCCTCCGTACAGACCATTAATGCCGCTGTAGGACAATCAGCTGGCGCCCTTGTCGACAACTTGGTCAATCAAGCGCTTGCCGCCCCAACCATTCCAGCACCGGAATGGGCAGATTGGAACAATGCCAACTATCCGGCCGACGATGACCTAGCTCGGCAAATGAGAAACGCCCAAATCGATGACCTTACCACCGCATACGGCAATGCGCTCGTCAACAATGACTTATTGGACCGACTCAGTTTTTTTTGGAGCAATCACTTTGTTACTCAATTAGAAACTTACAATTGTCCAGGTTTCCTTTTCTATTACATCAATTGCCTACAGCGTAATGCCCTGGGCAACTTTAAGACATTTACCAGCGAAATAGGTCTTACCAGCGCCATGCTCTATTATTTGGACGGTGTACGCAACCGCGGCAATAATCCCAACGAGAACTACGCCCGTGAGCTCTACGAACTCTTTACCTTGGGCGAAGGGAACAATTACACGGAAGAAGATATTATTGAGACTTCCAAAGCACTTTCGGGATATACCGAACGTGGTGAAGAAGGGTGTACCGCCGTTACCTTTGACCCTACAGAGTTCAACACTGAAAATAAGACCATTTTTGGACAGACCGGGAATTGGGACTATGATGACGTTATCGATATCCTATTTAATGAAAGGCCTGATGAGATAGGATGGTTTATATGTAAAAAATTATATGAGTTTTTTGTCCATCCAGATTCAACAAGCGAAGATGGAGGAATCGCTCCCCAAATTATTGATGGTTTAGCGCAGACTTTCATCAGCAGTGGGTTTGAAATAGCTCCAGTTTTACGGCAATTGTTCAAAAGTCAGCACTTTTTTGATGAAACCGCTATCGGGGTCATTATTAAAAGCCCCGCCGATCTGTACTTCAATCTTTTGAAAGAAACTGGTTTCGCTTACGATGACATGACCATTATTAACATGATAGATTCGTGTGCATTGATCGGGCAACGATTTTTTCAACCTCCCGAAGTGGAAGGTTGGCAACGGGACCGAACCTGGATCAACACCAATTTCATTATTGGTCGATGGTTGACTGCCGAAGTGTTCTTGGAGCGCTTTTTCCAAAACGACCCTGAGCAGTTCAGAGATTTGGCTGTAGACGCCGTTGGCCCCGCCAACAGTAATACGAGTAACCCCGAAATTGTGGTTAGGGCTTTGGTAGACAAGTTTACACCAAAGGGCCTTTTAACGGATGCCGATTTTGAGCGGGCCATGGACGCCTTCAAAATTGATGATGTCCCGGAGGAATATTACGCTCCGGAGTATTACCCTGGCGGTACAAGCCAATGGGTGCTGCAAGTAAGTGCAGAAACCCCAACACAAGTATACATACTGTTGCGTCACTTATCCAGAGAACCCGAATTCCAACTCAAATAACCCCATCATCATGTGCGATAATCACCATACCCACGATAATTCCCCCCACAAAGGCATCGAGCACGATGGCCACGATCTAGAACATAAAAAATGGAGCCGACGTTCCTTTATCCAAGCTTTGGGCATTGCCGGTTCGGGTTCCATGTTTTTGGGCAGCCATATGATTTCTGCCTCCTCCCCATCACCTCTTACGGCCGCAGTTGCTGCCGCAGAAACGGACAACATTCTAATATTGATTCGATTATCGGGAGGGAACGACGGTCTGAGTACCGTAATCCCGATTCAACAATATGATACATATGCAAATGCAAGGCCCAACATCTACATCCCAGAAAGTAAGGTCTTAAAACTTACCGACGATTTTGGGGTGCCCACCTACATGAGCGCCTTGGAATCCCTTTGGGGAGATGGCCAGTTCAAGGCCGTGCATGGCGTAGGCTACGAAAATCAAAGTCTATCCCACTTTACCGGTTCCGACATTTTTGCCAACACAGATTTAACTACCACTGGATTCTCTGGTGAGAACACAGGTTGGATGGGTAGACATTTTGAAAACCTTTATCCCGATTATTTAATTAATCCGCCGGCTGCACCCGCTGCCATTCAAATTGGAAACTTGGCAAACTTGGTCTTCCAAGGTGAAGAAACCAACTATGCCTTCGTGACCAACAATGTGGACCAGTTGGAACAGATTGCTGAAACAGGAGCTTTTTATGATATAGAAAATGCACCCTTCGACAATTGTATGTACGGAGACCAATTGCGTTTTCTTCGCGGGGTGGCCAACACAACTTACGAGTATGCCGGGATCATCCATGATGCATATATGGCCGGACAAAATCAAGTGGAATATCAAGACAATGGCTTTGCCAGACAATTGGCCCTTTTGGCACGTTTGATCAAAGGGAACTTGGGTACCAAAGTGTATATGATTTCTTTGGGAGGTTTTGATACCCATGGTAATCAGCCTATTGTTCACGAACGTTTGATGTCGAACCTTTCCATTGCCATCAACAACTTTTATGAAGATTTGGCTTTCACAGAGCAGGATGACAATGTATTGAGCATGACCTTTTCAGAGTTTGGCAGAAGAATCTTTGAAAACGGTTCCAATGGTACCGACCATGGAAAAGCTGCCCCAACCCTGTTCTTTGGTTCCGGATTGAGCGGAAGTGCATTTGTGGGTGAACATCCCTCATTGGACGAACCCAACAACCGTGGAAACCTGGAGTACACCATGGATTTTAGAAACCTTTACGGAACCGTATTGGCAGAATGGCTTTGTGTACCAAGGCAAACAGTGGAACAACATTTATTGGGCCACCCCTATCAAGCCATCGACCTTGGCTTTAATTGTAGTGGTGAAACCTTTGATGATATTACCATGGACAATGACCCACCCACTTTGCCCGATACACCACCAAGTCAGGATCCACTGGACCCCAATATAGATATTTTGGATACCATCCAACATGCAGCCATATATCCGGCTACATCACCCCGCAACCCTCACATTCATTTGGAGATGCCGGTTGCGGCCCATGTGGATATTGAACTGTTCAATATTTTGGGGCAACGTGTTGGCACCCTGTTCAATGAAATGATGCTGGAAGGTGCAGTAGATATCAACATACGGGAGCGTATGCGCGATAGTCTATCCACAGGAAAATATATTTATAGAATCTCCGTTGGAGAAAAAAAGATGAGCAAATCAGTAATGATTGCGTAAAAAGCGGGACACTTTGTTACCCTTTATTTCGAAGCCCTTCGGTAATGTACCCCTCACCCCAAATAGGGTCGCATTTCCGGGGGTTTCGTTTTTTGTGAGTATCCCGTTAAAATCAGTATTTTTGGGGCCTAATTAGATCTAAATGGCTCAAAATACATCACCCTCCAGATACACTATTACCGCGGCACTGCCCTACACCAACGGCCCTATCCATATTGGGCATTTGGCCGGAGTCTATGTTCCCGCCGATATTTATTCCCGTTATTTACGATTGAAAGGCAACGATGTGGCCTTTGTTTGTGGTAGCGACGAGCACGGTGTTGCCATTTCCATGAAGGCCAAAAAAGAAGGTGTAACACCAAAAGAGATTATAGACAAGTACCACGCTATCATCAAAAAATCTTTTGCTGATTTTGGGGTTTCTTTTGATAACTATTCGAGAACTTCCGCAGAGGTGCATCATGAGACCGCTTCGGAGTTTTTCAAAAAAATGTACGAGCGAGGAGACTTTATCGAAGAGGAGACCGAGCAATTGTACGATGATGAGGCCAAACAGTTTTTGGCAGACCGATTTGTTATAGGAACTTGCCCCAAATGTGGTCACGAAGAAGCCTACGGGGACCAATGTGAAAATTGTGGTTCCTCGTTGAACGCCACGGACCTCATAAATCCAAAATCCACCATAACGGGAACCGTTCCATCCTTAAAAACTACCAAACATTGGTTTTTGCCATTGGACCGGTACGAAGATTTCCTAAAAAATTGGATTCTGGAAGAGCACAAATCAGACTGGAAACCCAATGTGTACGGACAATGTAAATCGTGGATAGACGAAGGCCTAAAACCCAGGGCCGTAACCCGTGATTTGGATTGGGGTATTCCCGTTCCCGTAGAAGGTGGCGAAGGAAAAGTGCTTTACGTATGGTTTGATGCACCTATCGGTTATATTTCTTCCACCAAGGAATGGGCGGAAAGAGAAGGTAAGGATTGGGAGCCCTATTGGAAGGACAAGGACACCAAATTGGTGCACTTTATCGGCAAGGACAACATTGTATTCCACTGTATTATCTTCCCTAGCATGTTGGAGGCCAACGGCGATTATATTTTACCGGACAACGTTCCCGCCAACGAATTTTTGAACCTTGAGGGCAACAAACTTTCCACTTCCAAAAACTGGGCGGTTTGGTTGCACGAGTATTTGGAAGACTTCCCAGATATGCAAGATGTGCTCCGTTACGCTTTGACGGCAAATGCGCCGGAGACCAAGGACAACGATTTTACCTGGAAAGATTTTCAAGCAAGGAACAACAATGAACTGGTTGCCATTTTTGGGAATTTTGTGAACCGTGTAGCTGTGTTGACCCATAAATATTATGATGGAGAGGTACCTGCACCTGCTGAACTGACCGTGGTTGACAAGGAAGCATTAGAGGCGTTAAAGGAATTCCCCCAAACGTTGTCCACATCGTTGGAGCGTTACCGTTTCCGTGAAGCAAGCCAGCAATTGATGAACTTAGCGCGATTGGGGAATAAATATTTGGCGGACCAAGAACCTTGGAAACTCATCAAAACGGACGAGGAGCGTGTAAAAACCATCATGTACGTAGCACTTCAGATAGCGACTGGATTGGCAATTTTGAGCGAGCCATTTTTACCGTTTACTTCGGAGAAGTTAAAAGGAATTCTCAATGTCATTTCTAACACAGGTGAGAAATCTATCGAGTGGGATGATGTTAGTTCAAAAGCAACCTTGCTTTCAGCAGGACACACAATTAACAAAAGTGAATTGCTCTTCAGAAAGATTGAGGATAACGAAATCCAACAACAACTGGATAAATTGGAAGCCACCAAAAAAGCCAACGCACAAATGGACAAAGAATCAGCTCCACTTAAAGACACCATTACTTTTGATGATTTTGCCAAGCTGGACTTACGGGTTGGGACCATTATCGAAGCTGAAAAAATGCCCAAAGCCAACAAACTTTTGGTCTTAAAAGTGGATATGGGGCTTGATACCCGAACTATTGTATCCGGTATTGCAAACAGCTTTAAACCTGAGGACATTGTGGGCAAAAAAGTAACCGTTGTTGCCAACTTAGCCCCTCGAAAACTACGTGGTGTGGAAAGCCAAGGCATGATCTTGATGACGGCAGACAAAGACGGGAAACTCGTTTTTGTAAATCCTGACGTAGATAGTGTGAGCAACGGCGAGACCATAAATTAATTAGCATCCAAAGAAATTGTAAGGTCGAGCGCATTCGAGACCCGTATTAAAAACTTGGACGGAAAGACTTTTCGCCTGTGCTCGAAGTGACATCTATTAAACAAACAGCATGCAACTTGTCCCCTATATTGTCCGCCATACCAACCTTTCAGAGAAAAGTGTGGAGAACACTGTTTCGCTTTTAAACCAAGACTGTACCGTTCCCTTTATTTCCCGATATCGAAAGGAACTTACTGGAAATTTGGATGAGGTCCAGATCGGTTCCATTGTCGAATTCAAGAACCAGTTTGAGGCGTTGGAAAAGCGAAAATCCGCCATCATCAAAGCTGTTAAGGAACAAGATGCCCTTACCCCCGAACTGAAAGCCAAGTTTTTGAACTGTACCGATATGACCAGTTTGGAAGACCTCTACCTTCCGTTCAAAAAAAGTAAAAAGACCAAGGCAGAGACCGCACGAAAAAATGGATTGGAGCCTTTGGCCAAAATCATTATGGCACAACGGAGCGATGAAATCGAATACATTGCCTCCAAATATCTTAACAAGGATGTCATCAACGAAGACGATGCCCTCGAGGGAGCCCGTCATATTATTTCCGAATGGGTCAATGAGCGCACCGATATCCGTAACCAATTACGGGGCCAGTTGGAGCGGCACGCCTTAATCACGACTAAAGTGGTCAAAACAAAAAAAGACGGAGAGAAAGCCCAAAAATTCCGCGACTATTTTGATTGGAGCGAACCTTTGAACCGATGCCCATCCCACCGATTTTTGGCGATAATGCGAGCGGAAAAGGAAGGGTTTATCCGAATAAAAGTGGAGATAGATGATGAAAGGGCGCTTCAAAATATCGAAAGGCGCATCATTAAAACAAATAATGCCTGTGCAGAACAAATTGAACTGGCCATTGCAGATGCATACAAACGGCTCTTACTGCCATCCCTCTCCAACGAACTTTTAAAAGCGGCCAAGGAAAAGGCAGATGCAGATGCCATTCAGGTGTTTTCCAAAAACTTGAAGCAACTATTGCTCGGTGCTCCTTTGGGTGAAAAACGAATCTTGGCCATTGACCCAGGCTTTAGAACAGGCTGTAAAATAGTATGCCTGGACGAGCAGGGCGATTTAAAGCATAATGAGACCATTTATCCCCATCCCCCTCAACGCGACAGTTCCGGAGCCATCAAAAAGATTAGTTCGTTGGTAGATGCTTACAAAATCGAAGCAATCGCCATAGGCAATGGAACGGCATCCCGCGAGACCGAACAATTGGTAAAACGCATACCCTTCAAAAAACCGATTGAGGTATTTGTGGTCAGTGAAGCCGGTGCGTCCATTTATTCGGCTTCCAAAATTGCCCGTGATGAATTTCCAAATTATGACGTAACGGTTCGTGGAGCCGTTTCCATTGGGCGCCGATTGGCCGACCCATTGGCCGAACTGGTGAAAATCGATGCAAAATCCATCGGAGTTGGACAATACCAACACGATGTGGACCAGACTCAATTAAAGACATCTTTGGACACGGTAGTGGAAAGCTGTGTGAACTTCGTTGGCGTTAACATCAACACGGCAAGTGTACCCCTTTTAAGCTATGTTTCCGGCATTGGACCCAAACTTGCAGAAAATATCGTTGTTCACCGAAATGAAAATGGGGCATTCAAAAGCCGCGAAGAAATTAAAAACGTAGCTCGATTGGGCGGAAAGGCTTTTGAACAGAGTGCAGGTTTCTTGCGCATCAAAAATGGCGATAATCCCTTGGATGATTCCGCCGTGCACCCAGAGAGCTACAATCTAGTTTCAAAAATGGCGAAGGACCAAGGTGTTTCACTAAAGGAAATCGTAGGAAACACTTCTGCCCTTAAGGGCATCGACCTAAAATCTTACTGCACCGAATCCATTGGAATGCCGACTTTGGAGGATATCTTAAAGGAATTGGAAAAACCGGGATTGGACCTTCGGGAAAAGGCCAAAGTCTTCTCCTTCAACCAAAATATAAAAGAGATTACCGATTTACATCAAGGTCAGTTGCTTCCGGGAATTGTCAACAATATTACCAACTTTGGCTGTTTTGTGGATATCGGGATCAAGGAAAGTGGATTGATCCACATTTCCAACCTATCGGATACTTTTGTAAAGGATGTAAACGAACATGTGAGTCTTCACCAGCAGGTGGTGGTGAAAGTTTTGGATGTGGACGTGGCTAGAAAGCGCATACAGTTGGCATTGCATAAAAAAGGTGCCTAATGCTCAAGATTGCCTACCACTCCATATATAAACATCCGTTGCCAGAAGGCCATCGGTTCCCGATGATCAAATACGAGTTACTGCCACAACAATTACTTTATGAAGGTACTTGCTCCGAAGACAACTTTTTTGAACCTTCCTTTCCTGAGGACCATCATATTTTGGCTGCCCACGATGACAATTATTATAAAAATCTAGTTGGCCTACGACTTTCCAAAAGTGAAGCCAGAAAGATTGGTTTTCCCTTGAGTGAAGAGTTAGTTAAACGGGAACGTATCATAGCTGACGGGACCATAAAAGGTTGCGATTTTGCCATTGCGAACGGCATTGCGATGAACATTGCAGGGGGAACGCACCACGCCTACTCGGACAGGGGCGAAGCTTTTTGCATGTTGAACGACCAAGCAATTGGTGCCAAGTACCTTTTGAACCATAAATTGGCCGAGAAAATTCTGATTGTGGATTTGGATGTCCATCAGGGCAACGGTACGGCCGAAATTTTTAAGACCGACCATTCTGTTTTTACATTTTCCATGCACGGCAAGGGCAATTATCCGTTTAAAAAGGAAGTATCCGACCTTGATATTCCTTTGGAAAAAGGCACTACGGATGATGAATATCTTTCCATACTAAAAAAGACATTACCAGAATTATTGGAACAACTCCAACCCGATTTTATCTTTTATCTCTGTGGTGTGGATGTACTGGAATCGGATAAACTCGGAACATTGTCGATGACATTGGAAGGATGCAAGGAGCGGGACCGCTTTGTACTTCAAACTTGCCATGACGCGCAAATACCCGTTCAATGCAGTATGGGTGGCGGGTATTCTCCAGATATCAAAATAATTGTTGAGGCACATGCGAACACTTTTCGCCTTGCAAAAGATATTTATGAGTAATTTTGCCGACTGTTTTTGTTTATAACCTCATGAAAGCATTTAGATACCTCGTTCTTATTTTACTGACCTCTCAGGTGACAGGTCAAGAATTACAACCAAAAAAAGAAAAAAACCTTTGGAACAACTTTACTTACGACGTGGGCAACATGTTTGGCGGAGTTGGTTATTCCTATTCCCGTCCGTTCCACTGGCAAGGGAACGATTGGGCCAATTTTGGTTATTTGACCGGGGGCACACTTCTCCTTTTTACCGTTGATGAAGAGCTCAATAGATGGAAAAATGGTTTTGACCAGGACATTCCGGATGTAATCATGGATTATGGCCATGAGTACGGAAGTCCAGAAAACAATTACATGCTTACAGGTGGAGTTTACCTGGCAGGTCTCTTCACCAAAAATGAAAAACTGAGACGTACCGGAGTGTTACTGATCTCTTCTGCTACCGCCGGAGGTTTTCTCCAACAAGTGAGCAAACGTATCATTGGAAGGGCTCGACCCAAAAGTGGCGCAGGTCCGGCAACCTTCGACCCCTTGCATTTGGATAGGGTATACGATTATGACTCTTTTCCATCGGGCCATGCGATGTTGGCCTTCAGCAACGCCTATGCCATTGCCAAACAGTTTAAGAGCCCATGGGTAAAAGGAGGATTGTATACCATTGGTATGATTCCCGGACTGGTCAGGGTAATGGATGACTTTCATTGGGTATCTGATGTAGCTTTCAGTACGGTACTGAGTATTTTTATTGTGGAGTCCATAGATAGGTACCTTGATTCCAAATACGATGAAAAATATAATGACCAAAAGCCAAAAAATGTTAGCTGGAACCTTTCCTTTGGACCAAACACGATAGGCCTTTCCCTTCATTTTTAATCCATTGTGAAGATATTTGCGTTAATTATTTATTTAGATTGATTTAAAATAACTATTTTTGTGCCCTATTTTACCATCAGCAATGGGCAAGAAGAAAAAAGAAAAGAAGAAACTTAAAAAGGCTTTGCTACGGGAATTGCCCCCGACCGGCAAAGTAAAATCCAAGTGCTGCGAAAAATACAAGAAAAGCGAAAAAAAACGCTGTAAAAAGTGTCCGTGCTTTGATCTGATGCAAAAAGTAGCCTAACGGTCCATCTTAAATCACTTATCCATACATTTCAGTTTCCGTATTTGTCCTATTTTTAGGGCAAACTAGAAACTATGATTAAAAAAGCCTTTTTTTTACTTGCCATGCTCCTTGTGTCCAGCATGTCCATATTGGCGCAGGACAAGGATGCCATTATTGAAGCAATTATTCAAGAAGCCAATGAAAACTCGCAACTGGAGACTCTGGGCCATCAGTTAATGGATGGTATTGGCCCTCGTTTAGTGGGTACTCCCCAAATGAAAAAAGCCCACGATTGGGCCGTTGCCAAATACGAGAGTTGGGGAATCCCTGCCCGTAACGAGCAATGGGGGGAATGGAAAGGATGGGAACGTGGCATTAGCCATATTGATATGGTATATCCAAGGGTACAGAGCCTTCGAGGCACCCAACTGGCTTGGAGCCCAAGTACACCGAAAAAGGGGGTAACTGCGGAGTTGGTTGTTCTACCAACGGTTTCTGACTCCATGGAATTCAAAAATTGGCTTCCCAATGTAAAGGGCAAGCTTGTTATGATATCCATGCCACAACCTACAGGAAGACCAGATTACAACTGGGAAGAGTTTGCTACCGAAAAATCCTTTGAAAAAATGAAGGAGGAACGTGAAGAGCAATCCAAAGCATGGGACCAAAACATGGGCAACATCGGATTGAACCGACGTTCTTTACCCATTGCCCTTGAAGAAGCAGGTGCTGTCGGAATCGTTGCCTCGTATTGGTCAAACGGTTTTGGAGTAAACAAAATATTCGGGGCCTACACCAAGGAAATCCCCACGGTGGATTTGGAACTGGAAGATTATGGCATGTTGTATCGCTTGGTTGAATCAGGTCAAAAACCGCAGCTTCACGTGGTGGCCGAATCAAAAGATTTAGGTAAAATGCCAACCTTCAATACCATTGCAGAAATCGAGGGTTCGGAAAAGCCTGATGAATATGTGGTCCTTTCCGCCCATTTTGATTCTTGGGACGGTGGAACCGGTGCAACAGACAATGGTACGGGGACCTTGGTGATGATGGAGGCCATGCGTATTTTGAAAAAAGCATATCCCAACCCAAAACGAACCATTCTGGTTGGACATTGGGGAAGCGAAGAACAAGGTCTTAACGGGTCCAGAGCCTTTGTGGAAGACAATCCTGAGATTGTTGAGGGAGTACAGGCCCTATTCAACCAAGATAATGGTACTGGAAGAGTGGTCCGAATTTCCGGAGGCGGATTTTTGAATGCTTACGATTATTTGGGTAAATGGCTTCACGAAGTGCCTACAGAAATTACTGATGAAATTGAAACTACCTTCCCCGGAACACCGGCACGTGGCGGTTCGGATTATGCATCTTTCCAGGCAGCAGGAGCACCGGCTTTTAGTTTGAGCTCTTTAAACTGGTCCTATTGGAACTATACTTGGCACACCAACAGGGATACTTACGACAAAATTATTTTTGATGATGTAAGAAACAATGCCATCCTAACGGCAATTTTGGCCTATATGGCAAGCGAGCATCCCGAGAAAACATCTCGAGAAAAAGCAGTATTGCCGATTAGCAATAGAACTGGCGAGCAATTGGAGTGGCCAGAGCCACGCTCACCCGAGCGTAACGGAGGTCAGAATTAAAACTACATACAAAAAAACGCCCCAAAATTGGGGCGTTTTTCAACTAACTAAAATCTATATTTACAAAATTCGGGGCGATGCTATTTGCTGTGCCTCAACAAAGGCCTCTTTCGAGATATCTTGTTTGGCTTTATAGGTAAAATATAAACTGGTTCGTTGATAATAATAGTCGCTATGCTCACAATGATTCCCGCACGATTGCGCGTGCTCTGAGTAGGCAGACTGTTTGGCTTTCATATAAATATGGTAAGACGCATTATCTTGGGTCTCCAAATCATTTTCATAGCTTGTTTGATCTTTCCAAAAATCCTTCTCATCCTCCATAGAGAAAAAAACAGACAATTGTTCGTGTTGGGCATCCTTACGAGCCTGTTTTTCATAAAAAGGGATTTCATTATCCTGTGCGGATATTTTAGTGATTACCCCTAGGGCAAAAAGTGCTACTATTTGAACTCTTAATCTCATCCCTCGCATTTATTATATGTACGTTGTTCATTCGAAAAAAGTTCTGGCGTTTGCACTTATAACAACTAAAAAATAATTTACCCTAATACCAAAAACAAAAAAAGGAGGCCAAACCTCCTTTTTTTGTTTCGTATTCATCATTATTTTCCAAGCATCAACAATTCGTTGCATTTAATTTCGGTGATATATCTTTTTTCACCTTCGTTGGTCTCGTATGACCGGTTTATGAGCTTGCCTTCTATTATAACTTCTTTCCCTTTTGATAAAAAATCCTCTGTTATTTCAGCTAATTTGCCCCACGCTACAATATTGTGCCACTGCGTATCTGTTACCTTTTCGCCCTTTGCATTTTTGTAGGATTCATTTGTTGCGATGGAAAATTTGGCCAATTTGGCACCATTTTCCAGTGTGATGATTTCCGGGTCGTTTCCCAAGTTTCCGATCAATTGTACTTTGTTTCTAAGTGAGTTCATAGTAATTAAGATTTAAGATTTGAACATGTATCCATCGAACTTCATTGCTCGACGAGGCAAACTTAGAAGCATCAGAAAGTATTATTTGGTTTGTAATCGTTTGCTTTCGTTTGTAAACGTATGTAAACAATTACATACAATTAAAAGTGACCTAAGAATGCTAACTGTGTCTTATTAATTAACCAATAACTTCTTAGTTCATGTCAATCAGAAGTATCAATAAATATATTGTTGTTAAAAGATTTAGTTTGGGCAAGGTGCTATATGATAAATCGGATACCATTTATGTACAGGAACATGACCCTGTAAACAAAGAACCCCAGAAGGTTTTCAACGGTGAGAAAGAGTATGTTACCGATATTTCTTCAGACGTATACCTTTCATTGCGCAAAGGATTAATTATAGACGATCAGGAAACAGACTGATCGCAACTGTGTTAAAGCACCAAACAAAGACGATTTTTAGTAATCCGCCTAGCCAAAGCTTACTTATCCCCTACCCAATAGTGGCCACAGGCCAATTTAGCACCAAAAGAATCCTCGCATACCTTTTGCATCAATATTTACATCATTTCAATCAATCCGCGCGCGTGTTGGTATGTAATTTTATAGAAAACAAATCAAAAAAATCTATTATATGGAAGCTGTTAAAGCAAAAAATAAAACTTTTAAAAAACTAGGATTCACTTATTTAGAAACTGCTGAAATAGTAGTAAGTCTAAATACTCTTTTGGCCAACTATCAGGTTTTCTATAATAAACTGAGAAATTTCCATTGGAATATCGAAGGGCCAGAGTTCTTTGAACTTCATGAGGAGTTCGAGAACGAATACAATACGGTAAAAGAAAACATTGATATTGTTGCCGAAAGAATCCGTGTATTTGGCGTAAAAAGTAATTTTTCGCTTAAAAAAACCCTTGAGCTTTCAAAAATAAAAGAGCAGGAAAAAAATATTTCCGCACTGGAAATGGTCAGGGAAGTATTGCACGATTACGAAATTCTCCATGATAGCATGTTGGATGCCGTAAATGCAGCACTGGAAACAGGCGATGTGGTCACAGAGAACATGCTAACGGAATTTATGACAGCGTTGGAGAAAAGACACTGGATGTTCACCGCTTACCTAAAATAGTTGAAGCACACATTCAGCGAACTGATTTATTAACTATAAAAATTATACTATGAAAAAGCTCATTACCATACTATCACTAGCAACCCTAACCGCTTTTGCAGGTTATGGTCAAAATAAAAATTCCGGGGTCATGAAGGCCACTACGCAATTAAAGACCTTTACCGTTTCCGAAAATGGAAAGGAAAAGGAATATAGCGTAAAGGTGATGGAACGAAGGAACTATACCATGGAACTGGACAGTAAGGACAAGGGCATGGTGAACCAAGATAGGAAACCATCCTCCGCATACGTCACCAAATTGGTGGCCATAGATAGTGACTCAGACCCTAATTACGACGATTATATGGTACTAAAATACAAAGGTTCCGAAAGGAACAACTTTGAGGTGGTACAGACCGATAACGGTTTTGATATTAACGTTGACGATAGGTCCATGCACTACAATGTGCTGGAAAGCAATTACCTCATTGACAAGAAGGATAAAAGCTTCTTTATAATTGAGGAATTTGAATCGGAATAGTTGATATGATTTCGTTTTTTGATTGATGATGGAGCCAGGGGTTTTCCCTGGCTTTTTCTTTGTTCAAATCGATGGATTAAAACTTATATTTGAACTTTAAATTCAACCTATGGATTCTTGGTTACGCCCCCTTCAATTGGAAGGCGAATTGGTAAAATTGGTTCCCCTGCAAAAAACGCACAAAGTGGATTTGGCCTTTGCCGCATCTGATGGGAAACTTTGGGAGTTATGGTACACGGCCGTTCCCTCGCCCAAAACCGTAGATTCCTATTTGGACACCGCCTTAACAGAGCAGGCAGCAGGAAAATCATTGCCATTTGCCATCATCAACAAAAAAACAAACACTATTGTAGGAACCACCCGTTACCTCAATGTGGACGCCAAGAACAAGCGCGTGGAAATAGGTGCTACTTGGTACTCCAAAAAAGTCCAGCGAACAGGAATCAATACCGAATGCAAGTACATTTTGCTCAAATATGCCTTCGAGAATTTAAACTGTATTGCGGTTGAATTTAGAACCCACTTCCACAACCATCCTTCCCGAAATGCCATCTTAAGGTTGGGAGCCAAACAGGATGGTATTTTAAGAAACCACCGGGTAGATGAAGAAGGTAACCTAAGGGATACCGTTGTGTTCTCCATTTTGAACAGCGAATGGAAGACGGTAAAAACCTCGTTGGAATTTAAAATGACCCGTAGTTATTTGAGTTGACCTTTGGAAAGCTTTACCAAGTTGGCAAAATTGTAACTGGCCAATTTTAAGTTCGCCACCGTACTTGCTTTGGCGTCATCCAGATTCCCTATTTGATTAAGAATAGAGACGGCATAGTCCAATCCCATTTCTTGCATCTCTTCCATATTGACATCGACCGACCCGCAAAAGGCAGCAACAGGAACCTTTCGTTTTTTTGCAGATCGTATCACTCCGCTGATGGTTTTTCCAGAAAAGGTCTGGCTATCCAATTGTCCCTCTCCCGTAATCACCCAATCCGCTCCTTGCAACGCTTCATCAAAATTGGCTAGCTGCATAATCAAATCAACACCTGAAACCAGTTCTGCATTCAAGAAAACTACCGCTCCCCCACCAACACCACCGGCCGCTCCGGAACCTGGAATATTTTGGACATCAATGTCAAATGATGCTTTAAGAATTTCGGAAAAGTTTTTCAACCCTCTGTCCAAAAACTCGATATCCTCATCCGAAGCACCTTTTTGGACGCCATATATTTTGGCCGCACCGTTTTCTCCATAAAAAGGATTGCTCACATCGCACGCCACTTGAATTTTAGCTTTTGAAAGCTTTGAGTGAACATTATGCTGCTGGATTTCCTTCACCTGGCCCAAATTTTTCCCAATAGGTTTCAATTCATTTCCATGGGCATCCATAAATTGATAGCCCAATGCTTTTGCCATTCCCATGCCCCCATCATTGGTAGCACTGCCACCAATTCCCAACAATATGATTTGGACACCACGCTCCAAAGCGTCCAAAATCACCTCACCGGTGCCCAAGGTAGTGGTGTGCATACAGTCCATTTCGGATTTTTGAAGCAATTTGTAGCCAGAGGCTTCAGACATCTCGATAAAGGCCGTTTGCCCATCCTCCGACAGCAGATATTGTGTTGTAATCTCCCTAAAAAGAGGATCTTTGACCTTTACGCTCACCTTTGATGCCTTGAGATAATCGGCCACCACATCAATGGTACCATCACCACCATCGGCCAAGGGCATGTTTAAAATTTCCGATTTTGGGAAAACTTTATATATACCTTGAGCAACGGTTTCACAAAATTCGCGTCCTGTTAGCGAGCCTTTATATTTATCGGGTGCCAAAATAAATTTCATCCCTACAATGTACTCAAGTTTATCGAGTTAATCCAAAGATTTGAATCAATACGAGGGAGCAAAATCCAAAACGGCACAGGTTTTGAACATAAGGCGGAAGTATTTATCTTTAATAAAATTACATCATGAGAAAGACTATAATTTTTGTAGCAACAGCTTTAATTACTATGACAACCTTTGCCCAATCCAAAAACTTTTTGGACACTCCCTATCTGGAAACCTCTTCACAAGTGGACACGCTGGTGACCCCGGATAAAATCTATTTGAACATCATTATACAAGAAAAGGATACTAAAGGCCGTGTTTCCGTAGAGGAGCAGGAAAACCAAATGGCACAGCGCTTTAAGGCCATGGGCATTGATTTGGACAAGCAACTTGTCATCAAAGACATGGGCAGTAACTTCAAAAAATATTTTTTGCGCCAAAAAGAGGTGCTCAAAAGCAAGCAATACTCGTTGGTAGTGTATTCTGGAAAAGAATTGGGCGAAGTAATGGTGGCCTTGGAACAATTGGACATCGCCAACACAAGCATTGAAAAAACCGAGTACTCCAAAATGGAAGAACTGGAACTCGAGCTAAGAACAAAAGCCGTAAAAAAGGCCATGCAAAAAGCTGAGGCCCTAACAAAACCATTGGGCCAAAAAGTTGGAATGGCCATTCATATTGCCGACAACTCGCAATATTACCCAAGATACAACCAAGCTCCGATGATGGAAATGAAAGCCGTTTCTTCCGATATGGGACAAGCACAGCCTTTGGATATCGATTTTGAGAAAATACGAGTGGAGACCACCGTAAACGTAAAATTTGCCCTGTCCAATTAATGGATAGGGTTTCATCAAACAAAAAACCGACCAACCCATGAAATCAATCGTACTTATTTTAATGCTCTGTGCAGGAATCGTTTCCGCTCAGGAAACGCTTCAACTTTCCGAAGGAGAATCATCGCCCAAGGCCAATTTAGAGGAAGTCGCATGGATAGAAGGTCATTGGACGGGCGAAGCCTTTGGTGGAATTGCCGAAGAAATCTGGAGCGCCCCCATGGGCAATTCCATGATGTTCGTTTTTCGTTTGGTCAATGATGACAAGGTTTCCTTCTATGAATCGGGACACATTCAACAATTGGACGATTCCATTATACTACAGCTTAAACATTTTGATGGAAATATGAGAGGTTGGGAAGAAAAGAACGAGACTGTCGACTTTAAACTCGTAAAAATAGAACCGAACAAAGTGTATTTTGAAGGACTCACCATGGAAAAAATTAGCGAGGACCAAATGAATGTCTGGGTTCTTATCGAAGAGGGGGATAATGCCGAAGAAGTACTTTTTGCGTACAAGAGAATGAAATAACATATATTCCAAAACCATGTCGGATAACTTTTGGACAGATCAGGAGTTCACAAAAGAGGATTACACACAGAAAAAATTGCCCAAGGGCGATTACGAAAATTGCCGTTTTGTGGATTGTCTGTTCTCCCAAGGGTATTTGGACAACCAAAATTTTGTGGAATGCACTTTTGAAGGGTGCGACCTCACCAATACCAATATTGCCAATACCACTTTTAACGAAGTGACGTTTATGGACTGTAAAATGGTGGGGGTTCAGTTTGAAACTTGCAGTCAACTTTTGTTATCCCTGCATTTTATGGGGTGCAATCTTTCGGTGGCATCTTTTCATGGCATGGATTTGCCGCGTATCATCTTTGATGGATGTAAGCTCCATCAAACTGATTTCTCAGAGGCTCATCTAAAGCAAGCAGGATTTTCTGGTTGCGACCTTGAAAATGCCCTTTTTGAAAATACAAATCTCGAACAGGCCGATTTTACCTCAGCCATTAATTTCAACATCGACCCATCCATCAATCAACTAAAGAAAACCCGCTTCAGCGAGAGCGGGCTAATCGGTTTATTAAAAAAGTATGATATTGTGGTGACCTAATCTTATCCTATGTCCGAAAGAAAATGCTTGGTCTGTGGCGAAAAACTCTTGGGCCGTATCGATCAAAAATACTGTTCCGACCATTGCAGAAACGCATACAATAACCTACTGAACAGAGACAGCAAAAACCTTGTTCGAAACATCAACAACAAACTTCGCAAAAACTATAGGATTCTTGACAGTTTCCCTCTCAAGGACGGCAAAACCAAGACCACTAAAATGCGTTTGTTGGACAAGGGGTTCGATTTTGAATACCTGACTAACCTATATACCACAAAAAAGGGAAGCACCTACTTTTTTGTCTACGATTTGGGCTATCTACCCCTCGACAACGACTATTTTATGATTGTAAAAAGGGAATAATTATTTCCAACTATGGGAAGTAAGCTTGAGGGCCGCAACCACAATATCTTTTCGGCTGATCTGACCTACCAAAATATCGTTCTTCATCACAGGCAACCTACGTCTATTATGCCTATCAAAAACACCTGCCGCATCAAAAATGGACATATCGTGTGGGATGGTCTCAACATTCTTGGTCATAAACCGCTCCACGCTCTTGTCCAAAATAGGTTGATTAAAATACCTGCTCTCAGATATCTGTTTCATACAATCAGCCTCCGAAACAATCCCTACCAAAAAACCATTGTTGTCCACAACGGGCCCACCAGAAATATGGTGTTTGGCAAAAGTCTCCATCACTTCCAAAATGGACTGGTCCGGAGAAAAGGTGATCAATTTTTTGGTCATGTAGTCCTCCACCAAAATCGGGGCATTGTATTTCTTCTTAGCCTCCTCTTTGCATCGTACGCCTTGAAAACTTTTGATTGCCATATGGTTAGATTTTAAAGTTGAATAATAAATATAGACTTTTTTAGCGAATAACCTAATTTTTGACATCAAAATATGAGAACCTTTTAGAATTTCATACATTTAATCACCAACAACGCTAAGCCATGAAATTTTCCCGGACCCTTGCCCTATTACTCCTTCTTTTTGCCGTATACTGGAGCTTTAAATCCTTGATGCCTTCCTACAGCCCCGACCAAGATGTTGAGCTGGAAGCCTTTTCCACGGACAGGGCGCTGGAGCATGTAAAACAATTGTCCATGGAACCCCATGCCGTTGGTTTTCCTGGGCACGAACGTGTCAAAGATTATATCATTTCCGAATTGAACAAAATGGGGTTGACGACGACCGTTCAAGATGGGTATACCGCTGGTGACTGGGGCAACTTGAGCAAGGCAACCAATATTCTTGCAAGAATAGAAGGAAGTGGAGATGGAAAAGCACTTCTTCTATTGTCTCACTACGACAGCAATCCACATTCATCATTCGGAGCAAGTGACGCAGGAAGCGGCGTAGCGACTATTTTGGAAGGGATACGCGCCTTTTTGAGCGAGAACAGGACGCCCAAAAACGACATCATTATCCTCATCAGTGATGCAGAGGAACTTGGGCTTAACGGAGCGGATCTTTTTGTAAACAAGCACCCCTGGGCCAAAGATGTAGGACTAGCACTTAACTTTGAGGCAAGGGGCAGCGGCGGCCCCAGTTACATGCTTATCGAAACCAATAGGGGCAATGCCAAATTGATAAAAGAATTCAAAGAGGCCAATCCAAAATATCCCGTAGCAAATTCCTTGGCCTACAGTATCTACAAAATGCTCCCGAACGATACAGACCTTACTGTTTTTAGGGAAGACGGCGATATCGAAGGCTTCAATTTTGCATTTATCGACGACCATTTTGATTACCATACCGCATTGGATAACTACGAAAGATTGGACAGGAACACACTTGCCCACCAAGGCAGCTACTTAATGCCCCTGCTCACCCATTTTAGTGATGCCGATTTGGACAACCTAAAAAGTTTGAGCGATGAAGTATACTATAATCTTCCTTTTTACAAGATGGTATCCTACCCTTTTGAATGGATTTGGCCTATGTTCGGTTTTGCAGTTCTTGCGTTTGTACTACTGCTATTTTTTGGTTTCAAAAACAAAAAACTCAATATCAAGGAAATTTTCAAGGGCTTTGTTCCGGTTCTTATCACTTTGCTCGTCAACGGACTTGCGGGATACTTCTGTTGGTCCATCATTACATGGTGGTATCCCGGCTTTAAGGATATGCTTCATGGATTCACTTACAATGGACATCTCTACATTGCGGTGTATGTCATATTCTCCCTCTTCGTGTGCTTTTACACCTATCACAAATTCCGAAAAACAAGTACGTCCAATTTATTGGTTGCTCCCATATTTATTTGGCTGATTATTTGTGGCTTGGTGGCACACTACCTTAAAGGAGCCAGCTTTTTTATAATTCCTCTATTTAGTTTGTTGGCAGGACTCTTGGTGACCGTCAATCAAGAAAAACCAAATCCGTTCCTAATGGTGTTTTTGGCATTTCCCGCAGTACTCATTTATTCCCCTTTCATTAAAATGTTCCCCGTTGGCCTTGGTTTAAAAATGATGGTCGCCGCAACGCTGTTCACAACACTGTTGTTCTTCCTGATACTCCCATTTTTTGGCCAGCTAAAAAGTAAAGGGCGTTTGGCCTACCTCTGTTTGTTTCTCTTCTTCGCATTTGGAATCACAAGCCATATCCAATCCGACTTTAACGAGAAAAGACCAAAACCAAGCAGCTTGCTATATGTTTACAATGAAGACAAAAACACTTCCCAATGGGCCACTTACGACAATGTTCTGATGGATTGGAACGGTCAATTTCTTGGAGAGGATAAAAAGCAACCCGAAGCAGAGACGATTTCCAGTAAATACCGCACCAATTTGAATTATGTTGCCGATGCTCCAAAAAAAGAAATACCTGTGCCGTACATTGATACGGTAATGGATACCATCGTTGGTGAAAACAGAGTGATTGAAATCTGCATAACCCCACAAAGAGATGTAAACCGTTTAGAGGTCTTTACAAACCCCATAAAACTGGGGAAAGCCAAAGTAAACCAAATTGAGTTGTCCTCCCATTTCTTGGAAAACAGGAAAAACAGATTGGTCACTCATTACATAACAGACAATAATTTCACGGAACTACAATTGGAGTTCCCCAAGGATTCTGTACTGGAACTTACTCTTTATGAAGCCTCCAACGACCTTTTGACACATCCTGACTTCAGTATTCCGGAACGTCCAAAAAACAGTATTCCCATGCCATTTGTTCTAAATGACGCTATATTAACGATTAAAACTTTACGATTTGAGTAAAAACATTGGTGTTTTGGGCTGTGGCTGGCTAGGATTGCCCTTAGCGAAAAAATTAATTGAAGATGGATATAACGTTCACGGGACCACCACATCATCCGATAAGTTCTCTGCCTTGGAGAACGAAGGAATCAAACCCTTCAAGGTTCGTTTGTCGGAAAAAGAAATTGAAGGCGACATCCAAAGCTTCCTTTCCCATCTTGATACAGTAATCATCAACGTGCCGCCGAAACTTCGTGGCAAGCAAACCGAAAGCTATGTTGAAAAAATCAAGCACCTCATCACGGAAATCAAAAAGAGTGAAGTGGCCCATGTCATTTTTGTAGGGAGTACGGCCGTTTACGGGGATGCCGAAGGCGAAGTATCCGAAGAATCGCCTACACAGCCTACAACCGAATCGGGCAGACAATTGGTGGAATGCGAAAGCTTATTTCGCAATGAAAACGGATTCAAAACAACCATTATCAGATTTGGGGGATTGATTGGTCCAAATAGGCATCCCGTCACCATGCTTTCCGGCAGGGAGAACCTGACTGGCGGAAACAATCCAATAAATCTGATCCACCTTCATGATTGCATTCACATGATTGCTACCATTCTAGAGCAAGGATACTGGGGAGAACTCTTTAACGGTGTATATCCGCATCACCCCAAAAAGCAAATATATTATTTTGAAGAAGCCCAAAAGAGAGGCTTGCCCGCTCCCGCTTATGACGAAGAACCCGATACCAAAGGAAAGATAGTACTGAGCAAGAACTTTATGGGCAAAGGCCATACCTTTCAAACTGCAATTGATTCCTAGGGGCATAGCCTTTTACTTATCGAATTCTTAACAGGCGGGTTGGGATTAATTTGTTAGATTTGGCGCACTAAATTGAAGATCAATGAAAAAGTCTGTACTCCTATTGCTCCTATTTGTGGGCTTTACAGGTATTTCCCAAACAAACGATGCACTCCTAAAACACTATAATGCTTACTACAAAGAAATGCGCCTTCAGGGTGATGTAAATGGTGTAATCAGTGCATTGACGCACCTCAACGTGATTTCTCCTTCCAAAGAGAGAAGAGATACCTTGGCCTTTGTTTACATGAACAATGGCAAACACATGCAAGCCTTGAACACTATAGGCATTGAAAAGAATGCCGATGATTCGGATTTGGCTGTACAGGTAAAGGCTTTTTCCCTAAAATCCTTGAACCAGCCCAAAAGAGCTTTGGAACATTTTGAGGAGTTGAATTCCAGAAACCCATCTCCTTACCTCGCTTATGAAATGGCCGACCTTAAAATTCAAACTGGGGACATGGAAGGAGCCGTTAAAAATATAGAATATGGTATTGCCAATGCAACGGATGAAATGAAGTATGCTTTTTATGAAAGACAACAACCCTATGAAGTTCCTCTAAAAGCGGCTTTCTACCATTTGAAGGGATTGGCCGATTTTAACCAGAACAAAGAGAATATCGATGCCGCTATTGCTTCTATTGATGAAGCACTGAAAATAGCCCCAAATTTTAATTTGGCAAGTTTGAGCAAGCAAGCTTTGGAATCGAGAAAGCAACAAGCCGCTGAAACTTCTGAAGCGACTAAAAATTAAGCTACTGCTTCTTTTTTAGCTCTTGGAGTAACGCATTGTCCTTTTCTTCCTTGATTTGGACCAGCTCTTCCACATTATCGTTGGGTACAGCTATTGACAATACATAATGGGCAATCTTCCATTGCCCATTTATTTTTTTAAGTACTCCGGAACCTCTGCAAATTTTCATTTGGGTATCCAACAATTCGTCGAACCAGGCAAAATCGGCAGACTCCCCTACATAAATATTTCGCTGTACCGCAGTAAAGCTCCAGGCTTTGCCCTTGTCAAAATACGGTTTGGAGAATGCCCTGAATTCATCGTTCTGCCAGTTTTCCATGGCATCGGTTCCCAAGAACACACCGTCCTCGGTCATTTTATCAAAATAAGCCTCGAAATCTGCGTTTGCCGCAGCAAGGTGCCAACTGTCCAGCACATCATTGATTTTATCCTCCTCCGTATTCTGCGCAAATAGGGTCGCTGATACCGTTAAAAGCACCAAGACAAGAATCTTATGTTTCATCTAGAATCAGTTTTTTATCCAACTGGCTGTTCATGATCACATTCAATTGCTTACGTATGGAATTGTATGCTTCCAACACCTTTATGGTGGGCTCTGTGGTCGGTTGATTTTCCATAATACTGGTCTTGGCCTTGTAGAGAAAAGTGCGCATCACCATTTGTCTGCTCTTCACTTGAAAAGAATCGAACAGTTCAGGGTATTGTCCTGATTCCAAATCTTTCTCCTTTTCTATCAAATCATCTATGGCAAGGGCCAAATCTTCATTGTTGGTTGCCTTGTAAAGCACATCTACGCTAGCATTCAAATTTTTAAACTGCGACCAATTTTCAACTATGGCAGCAGCTTCGGGATTGATTTCAAATTTTTCAGGCATTTTTTGATAGTTGAACTCCAACTCCTCGGTGTTTACCTCAACAGGGGCTTCTTCAACCTTTTTACAGGCATTTAGAAGTATTATCAGAACAAGAATACCTAACAATTTTTGCATAAGCGAATGTACAAATTTTAATAAAGGGTATCTTTGCCCTCGAACCAAATTAACTTCATTTTTAATGCATAAGCCCATATTGATCATTGGCGCCTGTGGCCAAATAGGAACGGAACTCACCTTTGAACTTAGAAGCAAGTACGGTGCTGATAATGTAATTGCAAGTGATATTCGCGAGGGTGGGGACGCCTTGATGCAGTCAGGACCTTTTGAACTCTTGGACGCCACCAACTATGGGGCAATTGAAGATGTGGTGATGCATTACGAGATCGATGAAGTTTACTTAATGGCCGCCATGCTCAGTGCTACGGCAGAAAAATTCCCAATGCGTGCATGGAACCTGAACATGAACTCTCTTTTCAATGTCCTGAATTTGGCTAAGGACAAAAAGATTTCCAAAGTATTCTGGCCCTCCAGCATAGCTGTGTTTGGACCGAACACCCCTAAAACCAATACTCCGCAGAGTACAATTATGGAGCCAAGTACTGTGTATGGCATAAGCAAACAATCGGGCGAAAGGTGGTGCGAATACTATCACAAAAAATATGGTGTGGACGTTAGAAGTGTGCGCTACCCTGGCTTGATCAGCTGGAAAACGATGCCCGGCGGCGGCACCACCGATTATGCCGTGGAGATTTATCATGAAGCACTTAAAAAAGGTTCATATGAGTGCTTTTTGAAGAGCGATACAGAACTTCCCATGATGTATATGGACGATGCCATTAGAGCAACCATTGATTTAATGGAGAGTCCATCGGAGCAAATAAAAGTGAGGTCTTCCTATAATTTGGCAGGCATGAACTTTACACCTGAGCAAATGGCCGAAAGCATTAAGAAACATATCCCTGCTTTTGATATTAGCTACGCTCCGGATTTTAGACAGGAAATCGCCGATTCTTGGCCCAGTAGCATTGACGATACGGAAGCAAGAAACGAGTGGGGTTGGGAGCCGAAGTTCAACTTGGAACAGACCACTAAAGAAATGCTCGACAACTTGAAGGGTTAAGGATTATTCGTCTTCGTCAGAGTCGGAATCACCATCCGAATCCGGATCATCATCGGAATCTGAAAAGTCTTCATCTTCCTCAGGTATTTTTTCGTAGCCCTCGGAATCAAAATTATCTTCCTCATTATCATCCTCGTCAAAATCGGCCATGGTGCGTTCCAGTTTAGAACTGATCTTTACCAGATATTTGGTATCCTCGGTGGATACTTCCACGGCCTCTATATATTCTCCCTTTATATTCTTGAAGTTAATGACATCATCGTCCCCATATCCATCAGGATATTTTTCCACCAAAAGCTTGAGTACCTCGGAGGTGAGTTTTTTATAGTCTACAATTACGCGTTTGAGGTTGTCCATGGTATTGTTGGTTACTTATCCTAAGTTATATAACTATTGTGATTGTATGGAAAAATTATAAAAAAAATCTTTGCATTTCAAAATTGGGGCGATTTTATCGACCAAAAATGATGTTAACCTGAAGTTGATATTAAAAAAAGGGAAAGAACACAGAAAAGCAACTTATAGGAAAGATTAAATCATTCTACCGACTTTACAATAATTATGTATCTTAACCTAATCTAACACAGCTCTTAACCTACAAACCCAGGACTATGAGTATTCTCAACGACCTGCAAGAACTTGAAAAGGCCGGGGTAATCTCCAAGGATACCGCGACAAGGATAGAATCGTACTACAAAGGCAGAAACGATACATCCACCAATAAGCTTTTTTTGGTTTTTGGTGTTTTGGGAGCCATCTTAGTGGGGCTGGGCATAATCCTCATAATTGCGCATAACTGGGATGAACTGCCCCGTGGGCTAAAAACAGGGGCCGCATTTCTTCCTCTATTGGTCGGACAGGCCCTATGCTCGTTCACCTTACTAAAAAAGCATCAAAACGTTGTTTGGAAAGAAAGTTCAGCTGTTTTTTTGTTTTTTGCAGTAGGCGCTAGCATCGCTTTAATCAGCCAGATATATAATATTCCCGGTGATTTAAGCTCATATCTGCTGACCTGGATGATTTTGACATTGCCCCTTGTTTATGTAATGAGATCTTCAATGGTTTCTTTGCTCTACATTATTGGAATAACCTATTTCGCAAGCGAAACCGGATATTGGGACTACCCCACTGATTCACCCTATGTTTTTTGGCTGATGCTTGCTGCTATTGTTCCACATTATTATCTTTTACTAAAGAAAAGTCCCCATAGCAACTTTGTCCGCTTTCATAATTGGTTTGTCGCCTTGTCCCTTACTGTGGTTCTGGGTACTTTTTCAAAACAAATGGACGAACTCATGTTCTTGGCATACACCTCTTTATTTGGCCTGTTCTATCTTTTCGGAACAAGTAAATTCCTCCCTGATAGAACCACAAAAAATGCCTTTACCATATTGGGAAGCTTGGGGACCGTTATCATTTTATTGATTTTAAGCTTTAATGAGTTTTGGGAACATCTCATTAAAAAAGATATGTTCCTGAGTGAAATTAGTGTTGCTCCGGAATTTATCATTACCATCATTTTGACCGTATTGGCCATGGTGTTTGTGTATAAAAGGTTAAAATCGTCATCGAATAAAAGCATCTCTCCTTTTTCGGTTGCTTTCCTATTGTTTATACCTGTGTTCTTTATAGGAACATTTTCACCCATAGCGGTATTCTTGATAAATTTTTTGGTTTTCGCCATAGGGATCCTAACAATTAGAGCTGGTTCAAAACAGAACCATTTGGGCATTCTCAACTACGGTCTTCTTATTATAGCTGCATTGATCGTATGCCGGTTTTTTGATACCGACCTAAGTTTTGTAATCCGTGGATTACTATTTATATCTGTTGGTGTGGGATTCTTTTTTGCCAACTATAGAATGATTCAAAAAAGACAGGGAAATGACTAGCAAGAATAAGCACATACTCATTTTTGCCTTAGTGGCATTGGTTCAACTTTATGTTCCTGCCAAAATGATATGGAACCAGGAAAGCATATTGGAAGATGGCAAAGAATATAAATTTAAGACTGCACCCATAGACCCCAACGATCCTTTCAGGGGAAAATACATCACCCTGACTTTTGAAGAGAACACCTATAAAGTTAGTGGTGAGATGGAGTGGACACGAGGGGAGGAAGTATATGTACTGCTCACTACCAACGCATCCGGATTTGCAAAAATAGACTCCATTACCAAACAAACGCCGGACAACTCTATCGATTTTGTTAAGGCCAAAGTATGGTTTCTCTCCGGAAACGGTGAAAACAAGTTGACCATAGACTACCCTTTTAATAGGTATTATATGGAAGAGTCCAAGGCCTATGATGCAGAGGTCACATATAGGGAATCTCAAATAGATACCTCAAAAACCACATATGCCCTGGTTCAAATCAAAAATGGTGATGCCGTGCTAAAGGATGTATTGATAGATGGAGTCCCCATCAGAGAAATAGTGAAAAAGGATCAAAGCAAAAATCAACGCTAACAACGTACACTTCCAAAGAGTTCCTGTTTTTGCAGCACATCAACATGGAGGGCGGTTGTGAAATGGAATTTTATTTAACTTGACCCATCAGGTCGATGAAAAAAATTGATTTTATGATTAAAAAAGGTTTAGCTTTTATTCTTACGTCAATATGGTTTTCATCATTTGGTCAAGATATTCCTGAAGAATTTTTGGTCCATCAAACACAAATGGATTCCTTATCCAAATTATCAAAATATGATGATGCGCTCCAGCTTGCATTTCAAAATCTTGAAATCGCAAAAAGAGAAGGTTCCCATCTGCTTTTGGGAAAGGCAAAGAGCAAAATCTCGCATCTATATTTCAGGAAGGGCGATTACGATTCCACAACCTATTATGCCAAGCAAGCAATGAACTTGGCGAGTGCCAACAGACTACCAGAGGTAATGACAAGCGCCTTGCTTTCACTGGGCAATGTCCATTATTCAAAGTTCGAAGACATTGATGCCATTGACCACTATCAAAAAATAGATTCCATTTCCGAGCGCTATGATGAAAAAAACTCTCACGTGGTAAATGCACTATTCAATCTGGGAAAGGTACTGTTGCGAACCTACAGCGTACAGGACACATCCTATATTGGGAAAGCAGAGCGTTATTTCCGCAGTGCCCAAAAAATAGCTTCGGAAATCGGAAATCCTGAAGAGGAACATTTCGGTTATATAATGCTGGGCAATATTTATGGGCAACGACGGGAATATGAAAAAGCTATCCCCTACTTTAAAAAAAGTTTGGCCTATTTTGAACGTATGGGCTCCAATAAACGGGTAGCGGACATCTATTGGTCCCTTGGTATTATTGAGACGGACCTCAACAATTACGAGCAAGCCGAATTTTATTACAAGAAAAGACTCGACCTATTGACACAGGCGGAAAACCCCGAAGAAATCGCAAATGCCAATCGTGTCCATGCAGGTTTCCTTCAAAGAATTAACAGACAGCAAGAAGCCATCCCATATTTGGAAAAGGCATATGATTATTTCCAAGATTCCGACGCGGGCCATAGTGGCATTCTATTGGGTATTACAAGCTCACTTGCCGAGGCTTACAGAAAAACGGGGGATTTTGAAAAAGCCACCGAGTTCTATAGCCAAACCTTGGTGCATCAAGATTCTTTGGATACCCGAAAACAAAAAAGTCTTGCATTGGACCTAGAGGCCAAATACCAAACACAAAAAAAGGAGCAGGAAATCGCTTTGCTAAAGTCTCAGAGTGAACTGGCCGAGGAGCGCAAAAAAAATCAACAACATATTTTTTTGGGAGGAATTGTGCTTATCTCATTGGTCGCCCTTTCTCTATTTCTGCTCTACCGCAACCGTCAAAAGACCAATAAACGGTTAATGGAGCTGGACACCGCCAAATCAAATTTCTTTGCCAACATTTCCCATGAACTGCGCACTCCATTATCCTTGATACAGGGCCCGGTGGAACAACAGCTGGAAAATACCCTTCTGAGCAAGGAAGACAAACAAAACCTGACCATTGCGAAAAACAGTGCTGAACGGCTGACCACATTGGTGGACCAATTGCTGGACCTTTCCAAACTGGAGTCCAATTTTTACAAATTACGGGTTGGACAAGGGTTGTTGACTCCCTTTCTAAAATCCCTTGTGGAATCATTTTCTTTCAAAGCCAACAAAAAGTCGCAACTGCTCAATAGTGATATATCCATAGATAAAAACAACTATTGGTATGATTCCGATGTGCTCCAAAAAATTATTGTGAACCTTTTGGGCAACGCACTAAAATATAGTCCTGAAAATGCCGAAATCCATCTAAGCGCAAATATTAAGAATGGCAACCTCTTGTTATCCATTAAAAATACAGGGGAATCCATTCCGCAAGAAAAGCTCAAAAAAATCTTCGACCGTTTTCACCGAAGTCACGAAGATGAGCCCGGTACGGGTATTGGTTTAGCCCTCACCAAAGAGCTTGTAGAACTTCATAAGGGCAAAATAGATGTGAAAAGTGATGTTGACAGCGTAACATTTTATATAGAGGTTCCAGTTCACGAAAAAGCCTTCTCAGCAAATGAGAAAGACATGCATTCCAAACCGACAACCCAAAAAACGCCCCATCAGAAAAATGAAGTCATCCCTATCATGGATTCCGAAGCATTCATCTCGAAAAGTGATGAGAACATGGACATCGCATTAATTGTGGATGATAATGAGGATATACGAACATATGTTTCTTCCCTTCTTCAGGAAAACTACCATATTCTTAGTGCCGAAAATGGGGAAATCGGATTTCAAAAGGCATTAAAGCAGGTGCCCGATCTAATCATCACAGATTTAATGATGCCAAAAGAGGATGGTCTGAAACTTACCAAGAATTGTAAGACCAACGATACTACCTCCCATATTCCCATTATTATGCTCACGGCCAAGACAGGTGATGAAAACCAACTGGAAGGATTGGAGATAGGGGCAGATGCCTACCTGACCAAGCCATTTAACAACAAGGTTTTGAAACAAACGATAAAAAACCTTTTGGAGAGCCGTAAAAAACTACAAAAACGATTTAGTCAAGAAGTAATCCTAACCCCCAAGGATATTTCCATTGATTCCTACGACCAACGGTTCTTGGAGTCGCTACAAAATATTCTGGACCAACAATTGGTATCTTCCAACTTTAATGCGGAGGCCTTTGCAATTGCCATTGGTATGAGCAGAATGCAACTACATCGAAAACTAAAGGCCCTAACCGGACAGACCACTTCGGAATTTATCCGCGGACAACGGCTTAAACTGGCAGCCAAACTTTTACAGGAAAGCAATGTCAACATCTCAGAAATAGGATATCAAGTAGGTTTTAACGATCATTCCTATTTTACCAAATGCTTTCGGGAAACCTATGGCCTCTCCCCTTCTGAATTCAGTAAGAACAAGACTTTTTAAATTCTTCCTGATCGGAAAACAGTAGTTATGTTACATATTTCACAGGCTTTGATACATAATTCATAGACCCCTGTCTCCCATACCATTAAGTTTGCTTCAAAGGTTGGCAGTGTAAGTCACAAACGTATTCCACCTTGCCAATTACTAACAAAAAAACTTCATATCAACATGAAAAAAAAGAGGTATGAAGGTACACTAGATGAAGTTCCCCGCTTTGAGATTTATTTAAATGTGAACAAACTAAAAAGAGGGAAGTACCTACTAAAAATCATGAACCAAAACAAAATTGTCAAGAACACACATTTCTCCAAAGAATGATTCCCAGTAAAACGTAAGCCTTTAACAGAACAATTAATTACAACCTTAAAAATGAAAACCTCAATTTTATTTATTAAAACAACAATTATTATACTCTTGGCCTCTTTATTCATCGGCTGTTCCGCAGAAGATGGTGAGGCGGGTGCAACCGGTCCCCAAGGTGAGCAAGGTCCAACAGGGCCTCAGGGGGCGCAGGGTGAACAAGGACCAACTGGACCCCAAGGTGAACCTGGAGAAGATGGAAATGCCAATGTAATCGCCTCTGAATGGATACCGGAACAATTTTCGAATGACGTTGTAAGCTATACACAGTTTAATATTGAAGATGAAGCATTTACTAGCGATATTTTAAATTCTGGAACCGTTTTGGTATATGGGCGTGATGGAGTTTCAGTAGTTGCTATTCCCGTAGTGTTCAACAACCAAACCTATTACTTTACAGTGCCGGAAAATTTGGGCGAAATCATCTTTATCGCCCGCTCAGTTGATAACTCCCCCACCGCCTTTGGTGTATTCACGGATTTTAGATATGTGATTATCCCCGCCAGCAGTACCACAACTAAAAACGGACAGACAATGCACTTTAACAAAATGACCTACCATGAAGTAATGGACCATTTTGGCCTTTCATATTAACTCTGACCTGAAACAAAAACTACAACACTTATAATAAACACCATAAATTATGAAACCTACAAAGCTTTTTTTGACACTACTGTCTATTTGCTTTACATTTTTACTGCTATCCTGCAGCAATGATGACAATGGAAGTGAAATCGAAGATGAAATTGAAGATGTGGATGACGTTGGAGATGATGACGATGGCAACGACGATGACGGGGAAGAAATTACGGTTGGGACCTTGGTTACATTGAGTCCTTCCAATAACGAAAAGCCCGTTTCCAAGACACCGACTATAGCCTGGGAGGAGTACGATGGAGAGCAAACGGTAACATACTCGGTTTTTCTTGGAACCTCCGAGGATGGGTTGACAGAATTCGCATCCGGACTTGACATGCCCGCCTTTGATATAGAGGAAACCGACGCCCTTGAACTGAACACCGACTATTATTGGCAGGTAATAGCCGTTGAAAATGGCACTACCCTAGCAGAAAGCGAAATACAGGTCTTTACCACCGAAGCCATTTTCGCTACTTTGATTACCGAAGATGCAGCATACGGAAGCAGAAAAGCTGCTGGTGTTGAAGTCTTTGACGATAAAATTTGGGTGATCGGAGGCAGAGACGAAACGGATACTCCGCTCCCGGATATTTGGTCCAGTGTTGATGGTGAAAACTGGACATTTGAAGGCAATCTTTCTTTTGGGGCCATTTATGGGCACGAGCTGATAGCGTTCAATGGTAAACTATGGATCTACGGAGGTATTTACGAGGGTATTGTGTCCAACAAGATTTTTAGTTCCGAAGATGGCATCACTTGGGTGGAGGAAACGGAGACCACACCCTTTACTCAATATCAGTCCTCTAGATTTACAGCTCTTGGAGATCAAATATTTAGGATTGCCGGCTACCGGGGCGATGTGGAAGAACTTTCCCCTGAGCGAAATGTCTATAGTAGTACGGATGGCTTAAATTGGGTGCTGGAAACCGAAAACCATGGATTTGAATCCAAATACGGTTTTCAAATTGAAAGCCTCAATGATATTCTATATTGCTTTGAACCCAATCCAGATTCCGATATCGAATCAATCAGTACAAGAACAAGTACGGATGGGGCAAACTGGTCCGCTCCGGTGGTTTCTGGCATTCGGGAGAGAGGTATAAACTCTGTAAGAACCGTAGTATTGGACAATGCCATTATATTGATGACTACTCCTATTGATGGCCCCAATAGCTACTCCACCTTTTATATATCCCCAAATGGTGAAGATTGGGAATTGGCCACTACGATTGATTCCTTCCCTATACGGGCTATTTTCTTTACGTTGGTCAATTTAAATGGTGATCTATTTGCCATCGGAGGGACCCAAAGGAGTAATTTTTCGTCAACCGACAATAGCGTTTGGAAGTTAAACTGATGCAATAGTATTTGAGGAAATATTGATCTACAAGAAGTATCGAATATTAATTCGATACTTCTTGTATGTCCATCCTACATCTCAAAAACGCTTGATATAACCCAATTTCACAGTGTATTGGTCATCAAAAGTGTCCGAAGCAAACTCTATACGGTCATAAGATGCTTCTACATAAACAACATGGGTTTGGCCCAACAGGTTTCTATAGCCCAAGGCAAAATTAGTAGAGTGTAACCTTGCTGTATTATTGAACAGCACATTGTTCGATGTATTGTCCGGCGAAAAACCGGTCCCCACCCGTACGCTAAAATAATCGTCGGCTCCGCCAAAATAGTATCTTGCCGTAAGTGCATACGAATCTGCTACCTCAGCATCTACCGCATTCAGATACGTCCTAAGGTTAAACCAATAGTTTTTGTAATATTTACCCAATCCAAAGGTGTAGGTCCATGAGGCTTCATCAAACTGTAGCATTCTAAAACCAGCATCCACCTCAAAGGCAGCAGGTAGATTGGCATAAAGTGAAAATCCAGCGCGATACTCTGGAAAAATAGCTTTATCGTTGGATATTCCCCCATTGATATAGGCATAAAACGTTTTTGAAATTCTTGGATAAAAATCCATCTCGAACTGTGTACTTCCGATTCCAAACCTATTGCCATAATTAAGCCTGCCAAAAATCGGTCCAATGCCTGTTTGCCTTCCATAATGCAGACTTGCCAAATGCCAAGGTTGGTCAAAACGCTCCTTGAAATCCACAAAATTATAGGATATTCCTACCTCATTCAAGTTCTCGCCCGTGGCCATATTCTGTAACAAGGACCGTACGTTGGTGGATTTTGGATGATATTTCAAAGCGGTGTTCAACGTTTTGCTTGCTTCTTGACCTCGCTTTAGGTCCATTAAGACTTTTGCTTTGAGCACCAACAGGTTCTCGGAATCTGGATGGGATTGCAATCCTTTATTGGTAATTTCCAAGGCCTTCTCCGAATCTTGATTCCAGAACTCCAAGCTGGCGTAAGCCAAGGCTGCGTCTTCATACTCCGAATTCGATTTGAAAGTTGCTCCTAGGATTCTTCTTGCCTTATCGGTTTGTTTGTCCCATGTGTACAATCGCCCCAAAAAAATGGCATAGTCCACATTTTCCGGAGCTTTTTTCACCACCTCCTCCATAAAACCAATGGCCTTATCATAATTTTTATGTTCAAACGCTTCTTCCCTGGCCATTGTATACATCTCGTTCACCGAAACAGTCTCCTGTGACCAAACGCCCAATGTCAAAAAAAGAAAAACATATAACCAAAACTGTTTTCTCATACATGAATGGTTTTTAAAATATTATTGTTTGAAAAAGGCTGTATCATGATCTATTTTGTAATTACCTCTTCCCTTATCTTGCCCAGACCTGCTCTGCTCATATCGCCCCAAGACTTTCTTCCGCGTATCAAATCAATGTTTCCCTTTAGGGATGACCAAAGGATAAAGGGGTGAAAAATGATGGGTTCCAAAAATGCGGTGAGTATGAGTTTGTAGGTATAGGTGGTTTTTTTGTATTGCTGAAATGAGAATTCCTCAAAAAATAGTGCGGTTACTGAATAGAGCACCGCAAATCCATATGAAACCATGGTAAATCCGAGCACGAACATCCAATTGATTTGACCCAAGATCATAAGTGCAATAAAAAATAGTATCCCAAAAAATTCCACTAGGGGCGCAAACCATTCAAAAAACAGCCAATACGGTGTACTCAAAAGACCAAGCACCCCATATTTTGGGTTGAACATCATGCGCCTATGAATCCAAAGGGTTTCAGCGGTTCCACGCGTCCATCTGTTTCTTTGCCGGTGCAATATGGTCCAGTTGTGCGGAACCTCGGTCC
The DNA here is from genome assembly GCF_003057865.1 of Muricauda brasiliensis. NCBI lineage: Bacteria > Pseudomonadati > Bacteroidota > Flavobacteriia > Flavobacteriales > Flavobacteriaceae > Allomuricauda > Muricauda brasiliensis. The sequence goes on from NZ_QBTW01000011.1 coordinate 97,013, forward strand.
AGCAGAGCGGGTCGGGAATAAATCCGACCGTGTAATCTACTTTTCTGTTTCTCATGAGCCTACGCATGCGTACCAAGAGTTCCATGTCCTCCCCAACGGTATTTGGGTTATAGCCTCCTGCCTCTATTACGGTCTCCTTGTCAAACATGCCAAATGCGCCCGAAATCAACAATAGTCCATCAACACGTGACCAGGCCATACGTCCCATTAAAAAAGCCCGGAAATATTCAATAATCTGTGCGCGTATCAAGAACTTGTCGGGCAGCTTCACCTCAACAATTTTTCCATCTTCGATAATACAAGAGTTGGCTATACGAATAATACCTCCTGATGCGATAACCTTTTTCTCGTTGTTCAAAAATGGCTTTATCAATTTTAATAATGCATCGCTTTCCAGTACACAATCCACATCGATACAACAAATGATATCGTGTTTGGACACATTGATCCCTGCGTTAAGTGCATCAGCCTTGCCGCCGTTTGCCTTGTCCACAACCTTAAGGTTTTTGAATGATTTGAACGTTGACTTATATATTTGTTTGATGTTCTGTGAAGGCAAAATGTTATAGTAAATGGAATCGTCCTTGACCAAGTGAAAGCTTTCAATGAGTTTTTCCATGGTGCCATCCTTACTGCCATCGTTGATGATGACAATTTCGCATGAGGGATAGTTCACCGTAAGCAATGACCTTACATTTTCCACAATATTGGCCTCTTCGTTATAGGCGGGGGCCAAAATGGATATGGAAGGTAGATTTGTGGATTGCAACAGTGCTATCTCATCCTTTAAACCATTCTTACGTTTATATTCGCGTATTTCCAGATAGGAAAAAAATGCAGAAAAAACATACCCAGAACATACAATGGCCCCATACGCCAAAAACAGCCAGCTTATAATTTCCGTAATATGGTTGATGTATAGGTTTTCCACAGGTTCGCCTAAATTTAAAAGTTGGGTTGCATCCTTTTTTCTGCACTCAAGTACATAAGTTGGGTCTGCCACTCCATATTTTGCTCAAGGGCCGGCTTTAATTTGTGAAGCATTTGTAGATCTCCAAGGGTTTCCACCGCTTTGATGATTTCTTTTTTGACCAATCGGGTCTCCTTGGAAAATTTGGGCATTACCTCATCCAGCAGCTTTTCATAATTCAGTTTTCGCAAGGAGGTCACTGCTTGTTTTCTTACCTGTTCATTGGGATGGTCCAAAAAAGGAACAATCGCCGGAATGTGTTCAAATTGATTGAATTGCTGAATCATTCTAATGGAGAAAAGGAGAACGGTGCTCAATTCATGCTTCAACCATAAGGAAAAGTCCGGGGTAGCCCCTTCGTATACAAACTTTAAACAGTCCTCCAGCTGGATGAGCTCCCACAACGTAAGTTCTTTTTTTAATTTGGAGAAGAAAGACAATGGTTTGTTCTCTGCCGTTTTTATATAGAAATAGATAGCTTGGGCACGCACGGTCTCGTGCTTATCGTTTAAATAAAGTGCCACTTGCTTGAATTCCTTTACGTGGAGTTCCGAGAGTACATAGATTGCCCGTGCCTTATCATACCACCTGCCGTTCTTCAAGGAATCCAATATAAAGGTATCGAGCTCCAATGCCCGGAAAATATTTTTTAGGGTGATGGATGATTCTCCCTTTAGATTTTCGTTATAGACCAAGATTTGCCTTACGGCAATTTTCTTTTGCAACTTGAATGTTAAGAATTGGAATCTGAAGGTTTTTGCCTCCTTTTTTAGATCAAACGTTTCATCGAACAAAGCGTTGTTCAAAAAAGTATCGATATTATCCTGAAATAATTTTTTCTTGCGGTCTCTTGCGTTTTTATAGCGTCTGAGGATTATCAATGCGGACACTGTAACGATCACCAACAAAAAAAACAAGCATACAAAGAAGGCCGTTACCTTTAACGGCCAAGGCCAATCAGGCATTATGTTCTCCAATACAGACAATCAATGACTTTCAATGGTTCTTTTTACCCGCAAAGACAGTTCGTTGGGACTGAAGGGCTTGGTGATAAAATCGTTGACCCCCATCATAAAGGCATCAGTTATAATTTCCTCTTGATTGGAAGTAGAGAGTACTATTATGGGCATAGTGGGAGTATTGTTCCTGATATGCTCTATGAGTTCCGTTCCTGTAATATAGGGCAACATTAGGTCAGTAATGACCAATTCAATGGCATCGTCTTCCTTGAGTATTTCCAAAGCCTTTCTACCGTCTTCGGCCACAACAACGTCATACCCATCTTTGGTCAGCTTAAACTCCAATGATTTTACAACCATGGGATTGTCTTCGATGATCAAAATTCTCTTCTTCATACTGCTTTTAATTTGGGGAACTGTTTTTCAATTTCATCTACAATCAACCCATATTCCTTCATCAAGGTTTGGGCTAATTCTGGAATCTCGCTTTCTAAAGCGTTATAGCAAATCGTATTGCAAATAACCGGTCCTGCATCATTGCCCAACATCGAAAAGCTGGGCTTTATGTTATGCGCTATTTGACGTGCTTCCTCAAAATCCGGGGTTGAAATGGCCTTTTGAAGATCAACAAACTTGGCATCCAAGGTGTTTTTGAACAATACAATGGATTCCTCAATAAATTCCTGATTATTGTCGGATAGTTCGTTTAAATATTCCAAGGAGAAAAGTTTCTTTTCTTTTTCTTCACTTTTTCCATAATGTACAAGCGCATCAACATTATATTGCTCTATGGGATAATTGCATCGTTGATAGTTTTCGTGTATCGCTTCTGGTTTGCTATTGTCACCTACGATTACCATTGGATAGGACTTTTGCAGCTCATGAAAAACATACTCCATAACCTTGAAAGGATCTAAAGGTCCTATGCCTTCATCCATTATGATCAGATCATAGGTTGAATTCTTTAAACGTTGCAAGGCACTAAAGCTATCTTGGCAATAGTCCATTTCCCAGTCACGACAAGTATCAAAACTCTGGAAACTCTCCATGAGGTTTTCCGTGGGACTGATAATCAATACATTTTTTAGGATAGTGCCCATTTCTAAAAGTAGGTTTATACCTACTTAAACATAGAATCGGACATAAAATTGTATGAAAAACATATTAATTGTAATATTTTACTTCAAGAGGAAACTTGAAAGGACTTCTTTTAACTTTTCCAAGACTACCGGCTTGGTGACATAGTCATCCATTCCATATTCCAAACAGCGTTCTTTTTCTCCTTTAACAACTCCTGCGGTTAGTGCAACTATAGGAACATGTTCATTAGGCTCCTCTAGCTCCCTTATTTTCTGGGTAGCATCGAACCCACTCATTACGGGCATCTGGATGTCCATAAAAATAACATCGAACTGAGCTTGGACAACATGTTCAACTGCTTGCGAGCCATCGTGAGCCTCCACAATTTTGGCCTGTGGCATTATTTTTTGCAACAAAGTGCGTGCTAAAAATCTGTTTACGGGGTTATCCTCGGCCACCAGAATATTCGGAGATAAATGTTCCAAGCTTTTAGTATCTGCTTGTTCCGATGACTCTGTTTTAACAACACCATTTGAACTGCCGACCTTAATGAGTGTAGACTGTAAATCCCGCAACATTACGGGTTTCGATAAATTGAAACGCACCCCATATTCGGAGCAGGCTTGTTTTATGCTTTCATCTTCGATGGAACTGTGTAGCAGCATTATGGGAAGTTGTTCCGCGGACATACCAAATTTTTCACGAACATGTTGAATCACCTCAACTCCGTTGAGATAAGGCATGTTATAATCCAAGATCATCAAATCAAAATCTGAATGCTTCTCCAAAAGTTCCAGTGCTTCGACTCCGTGGATCGCAAGCTCCGAATCAATATGGGAGAGTTTTAGCATATCCCTTAATATGATTCTATTATTGTGATTGTCATCGACCACCAAGACCTTTTTTACTTTGGATTTTAACGGTTCATCTCCCCTACTGGATTCATCCTCCGTTTTAAACTCAACAACAAAGGAAAACACACTACCTTGGTTGAGTTTACTCTCCACATGCAAACTGCTTCCCATAAAATTCAGAAGACGGTTACTAATAGTAAGTCCTAGACCCGTTCCTCCAAATTTTCTGGTCGTTGAGGCATCTTCTTGATCGAAAGCCTTAAAAATCTTCTCCAAGTTATGTTCGGCTATGCCGACCCCTGTATCCCTAATAGAGAAAACAAAGCATTTTTTGTTTGGGTCCGTCCCCAATTCGGGCTTATACCTGACTTTAAGCTCTACTTCACCTTGATGGGTAAATTTTACCGCATTCCCCAAAAGATTGGTTAGTATTTGGCGTAGGCGAACAGAATCTGCATGTATAGAGCGATCAATATCCGGGGAAATATCCAACAATATTTCAAGGCCCTTGGCATGTGCCTGATGTTTGACAATGTCCATGGTTTGATCACAAAGTTCCAGCAGATCTATTTTCTCAATGTTCAATTCCAATTTCCCTGCCTCGATCTTAGAGAAATCCAGAATATCATTGATTATATCCAAAAGGTGATTCGCCGAGTTATAGACTGTGTGCATATACTCGGACTGACTTTCATTGAGCTCGGTTTTCATCAATAAATCCGTAAATCCAATGACACCGTTCAAGGGCGTTCGGATTTCATGGCTCATGTTTGCCAAAAATTCGGATTTTGATCTATTAGCTGCCTCTGCTTTCTGCTTTTCCTTTATCAATGAGGTCTCATAAACCTTCATTCTGGTAATGTCCTGGAAAATTCCATACACTTTACCGTCAGTTTCAGAACCTTTTGTCCTACCTATGACCCTTACCCATTTTTTCTCTCCATCGGCGGCGTTCATTTTAAGTTCCATATCAAAGGAGTGCGATTGTTCCAAGGATTGTTGAATGGCTTCGTCCAACGTTTTTGCATCTTTCTTGGAGTAAAAAGAAAGCATTCTGTCCAAGCTGGGTTCCCTATCCTTGGGCACACCATATATTTCTTTGGTCATAGAACTACAGGCAAGAGTATTTTTTGAAGCATCATATTCCCAACTCCCAATTTTTGCAATCTGGTTGGATTGGTCCAACATATCTTGCAACCGCAAGCGTTCCATGATATTTTCTTTGAACTGTGTGATGTTTGCGGTAAACATGAGCAACCCTCCAACTTCATCGGGCTTTTTGTACCATGGCTTAACCTCCCATGTTATCCATTGTTTAGAGCCATCTGCCCTTTCAAACACGGCCTCATCGCACGTATTTACGGCCCCGTTCAAACATTCTTGGTGGATTTTTTTCCAGTCATCCCCGATTTCTGGGAACACATCGTAATGCGACCTACCTATAACACTTTCTGTAAGGTGATAATCTTCCAACCACTTTTTGGAAGCTGCCAAGTACACCATGTTGGTATCGAACATGGCTATGGCCGTTGGTGCTTCATCTATAAACAGTCTATTTTGTTCCGTACTTGCTTCCAAAGCAAGCTCATAGGTTTTCTGCTCGGTGATGTCCCAATTGGTCCCCAACATTCTGATTACTTCGCCTTCTTTATTAAGATATACCGATCCTTTTGCGCGTATGTGGCGCATGGAACCGTCAGGCCAAATAATCCTAAAATCACCTTCATAAGACGTTTTATTGGCTATGGCACCCTCCAAAAGTTTTAGCACCCAATCTAAATCGTCCTTGTGGATCATACTTGCCCAAATCGAAAACTTTATAGGCTCTTTTTCCTTGTCCAGACCATAAATATTGTACATGGTATCGTCCCAGATAATGGAACCATCCTCGATATCATAATCCCATATCCCAATGATGGAGGCATCCAAGGCTGCCAAAACCTTTTCATTGGCCTTTTTGAAATTGGACTCTGCTTTGATCCTTCTGGAAATATCCCTAAAAGCAACAATGGTGTTGTAACCGTTTAAGGTCACAATGGAATTTAATGTTATTTCAACCGGTAATTTTTTGCCTTTATCTTTGAGCAAGTGGGTCTCAATTACAGATGTAATGTTTGCTTCCTCTCCATTTTCCTCAATGGTAGGTTCTACCGCTGAAAATTCCTTGATATGGTTCTTATGAACCTCTGTAAAATCATCGGACACAAAATCGTTAATGTTTTTTCCCTTTAAGCGTATGGCATCATAGCCAAAAGTCTTTTTCATTAAACTATTGGAAAGTAGAATCTTGCCGGAGTCATCAATAATTACGATAGGGTCCGGTGTGGCGTTAAGGTACGTACTAGTGGCCAAAAGGTCTCTTTGTGCACTTCTTCTTTCCTGTTCCAAATCGTTTATGGCCGGTATAACTACCATTAAAAAAAACAGTACCGTCGAAATAAATGCAACTGCAAGTACGGCAATTGAAAAACCTGATTCTAAGTACCCTGCCTTGTAGATACGGAAGATGGCATATGTGATCAAAAGGGTCACAGCCGATAATTGGAGAAACATTTTTCTTACAAGATGGTTTCCTATCCCCCTACCAATAAAAAGTTCCATAATCCCATATTTTGGGACCATAAGTGAAATGGCTGTGCTCGCCAACAGAAATCCGATTGCTGTATGCACGGCCATGGATGAAAGAAAGTTGATCTTATCCTCCGTAGGAATTTGAAAAAAATAAGCTGTGATCGCCAAGAAAGAAAAAAATGCCACAGCTTGGGACATGTATGCTGCAAACCTCATTTTGTTAGGTTTCCCTAATAAAATCAGTAAAAGTGATATCCCCAAAAGCGAAAAAGAGAGTGAAGTGGCGGACGACATCCTGCCCGGGTGCGGGTTACTTGATCGTATCCCAAAGTAATCCTCCACAATAAATTGGTCTATTCCCAAATCAATGGCAAAAATATCCTGACTCAAAGTTAACAAACCTACAATCAATAAAAATGCATTGACGATATGCGCAAAAACTATATTATAGTGTTTTACAATAAGTACTATGGTAGCTCCCAAGAAAATAAAGCACAAGGCTGTGTTGAATTTCATTGACGGGAGTTCGGAAACAACCCTGGTGAGGGATTCCAATTGAAACATCCATCCCAATATGGCCAAAATTGACACGATATTGATGATGGCAGAAATGATAAGTATGTATCTCTTGAGCATTTTTTTGGGGAAACAGTATAATTATGTAACGTTTTACTTACAATATATTATACTTAATTCAAAAAAGGAACTCTGTTGTAAAAAGAAATCCATTTTTAAGGTTCGGATACTTCTTCATAAACATTTACTTATCATAGAAAAATTAGCCCTTACCGAAAAACCGAAACAATATTTACAATCGTATTAATCCATATGAATTTTAACATGTTGAATTTCCAACACAGCTCATACACCCTATAAATGCTCAATTTAGCATTTTAACTAATTTTTATTATTTAACACATTGTGTGTCTTACGATTATATAATTTTGACTAATTTTTAAATATGCGTTTTAAATGAAAATCACCTATTTCGCATTTTTATTTTTTCCCGTTTGCTTTTCCATCTTTGGGCAGCAAACTCTACCAATAAAAGTGGGGAGCGAAAAAGTAAAACCGTTGACCAAGTTGATAGACACCTCGTTACAAGCAAATCTAGAAGACGAGATTTTGGGCAATGAGGCATGGGCCAGCTTGATAGGTCAAAAAAAGATGGCAATTGGCATCGTGGATCTTAGCAACCCCGAACGTGTTAGATTTGCAAGGATCAACGGCAATCACATGATGTATGCTGCAAGCCTACCAAAGATTGCCATTCTACTTGCCGCAATGGACGCTATAGAAAAGAGTGAGATCATTGAAACTTCCGAAGTCAAAAAGGACATGAGATTAATGATCAGCAAATCGGACAATGCAGCATCTACCAGAATGATTGACCGTTTGGGGTATGCCAAGATAGAATCCGTAATGACCGACCCAAAGTATGCTTTCTACGATGAAGGCAACGGAGGCGGGCTCTGGGTAGGCAAAAGATATGGTGGCGGTGGAGACACCAATAGGGAACCTCTAAAACAACTCAGCCATGCCGCATCCGTTACACAGGTGTGCCGTTTTTATTATTTACTTGCCAATGGTAAACTGGTAAATGAAAAGCGCTCCAAACAAATGCTCAACATCATGGAGAACCCGGAACTTCACCACAAATTCGTGAATACCTTGGAGGTGATTGCGCCTTCCGCACGTCTTTTTAGGAAATCAGGCTCTTGGAAAACCTATCATTCCGATTCCATTCTGGTATGGGGCAAAGAGTCCAATCGAAGATACATCTTGGTCGCACTGATCGATGACCCTAATGGCGAACAGATTATTCGAAATTTGGTAAAGCCCATCGAAAAAGTATTGAAAAAACCCGAAATTTAATCATTGGAAAGTCACATCGCCAATGATATTTGAGCTAACAAAGAAGTTTTTTGACATACGAAAGGGAGAATTCAAAATCTCCCTTTTTATGTTTTGCTACATCTTTCTGATCATTTCCGTATTACTGATTATAAAACCGACAATCAATGCGCTTTTTCTTTCAGAACTTGGTGCGGAAAAATTATCCGTGGCCTATATTCTGGTCGCTTTCACCGCGGTCCTAAGTTCTTTTTTCTATACACGGGTGCTGACCAAATTTGGGCTAAACCACATTATAAAAACCACATTGCTCACTTCCATAAGTGTACTTGTGGCATTGGCCATTCTTTTAAAAATGGGACTAATGAATCCCTATTTGTTGTTCTTTTTTTATATCTGGTCGGCTATATATGCCGTGCTTTCCGCATCCCAATTTTGGGTATTGGCCAATCTAGTGTATAATGTAAGGGATGCCAAAAGGCTGTTTGGATTTATAGGTTCTGGAGCCATATTGGGCGGTATATTTGGAGGCTACATTACCTCCATTTTGGCACCTTTCGTAGGGAACGATGCCATGATTCTCATCGCCGCAATCATGCTTATGGGTTGTTTTCCCGTTTTAGGGGTAATCTGGAAACTTCGGGTAAATAAGCTAGATGATTTCAAAAAAAAGCAGCGAATCTCTATTACAGATGGCCATCCGTACAAACTGATCAAAAAATCACGCCATTTAACCTACATGGCACTCTCGGTGGCCGTAGGCGTGTTGGTGGCCAAGTTGGTGGACTATCAGTTCAGTGATTTTGCCGCAAAATCCTTTGAAGACCCTGAGGAACTTACTTCCTTTTTGGCATTTTGGTTTTCCACATTCAACCTGTTGTCCTTGGGAATCCAATTATTTGTTACCCATCGTGTTGTTGGTATTTGGGGCGTTGGATTTTCGCTGTTGCTCCTGCCCTTGGGCATCCTTTTCGGCTCTATCTTTTTTTTGATATTGCCCGAACTGTCCGCAATCGTCGTCATCAAGGCCATGGATGGCATTTTAAAACAATCCATAAACAAAAGTGCATCCGAATTATTGGTGCTCCCTTTACCTTTTGAACTAAAAAACCGTACCAAATCTTTTATAGATGTGGTTGTTGACAGCATAGCCACTGGAATTGCCGGTCTATTGCTCATTTTTTTCGTGAGCGCCCTAGACCTCGGAACCACTAGCATTCCCCTATTGATCATAGTTTTAGTGCTCGTATGGATATTTTTTATCGGTGTGTTACGAAAGGAATATTATGCCACTTTTAAAAAGAACCTTGAAAATGTTTCGCCAAGTACCTCAGCATCATCCAATGCAAAAGTGAAGCCGATTTCCGCTGTGGAAGGAATGAAAAACGTTTTTTACAGTGGCACCGACGAACAGATTCTTTTTATGCTCAACAAATTGATGGAAATCAATGACAAGAGATTTACAGATGATGTTATCAGATTGCTTGACCATCCCTCACTTAAGGTAAAAGCAGCCGCCATGCGGAATCTGTATTTTTTGAACAGCTCTAGCATGATTACCAACATCAACGAACTGTTAGAGCATAATGATGAAGAATTGACCTTGGCAACCTTTGAATACTTGTTATTGCACGCCGAACAAAATGAAGAATACATTTTCGACAAATTTCTAGAAGCGGACAGCCAATTAATAAAAGATACCGCACTGTATTGTTTGGCCTTGGAAAGTACGGGCAACCAGACCCTAAAAAACAAATATGAACTTTCAGCCAGATTGGAAAAACGATTGTCCCAAAAAGACATCGCACTAAATCCACTCGTATTAAAGACCATTGGCGCTTCGGGTTATCCTCAATTCTACCCGGTGATAACAGATTATCTCAATAGTATGGATAATCATTTTAGGGAGGCCGCAATTAAAGCGGCCGGATTGAGCATGCGGCCATTGTTCATTAACAAATTACTGCAATTGCTCACTCATAAAAACATGCGTCCGTTTGTCATAGAGGCCTTGCACAATTACGGTCCAGGCATCCTTCCTATCTTAGTTTCAAATGTAAAGAACCGTTCAGTAAACCTCGATGTTTGCAGACTTGTACCATTGGTCATAAAAACCTTTATGTCCAAGGAGGCTGTACATTCATTATTCCAACTTTTTGATGATGTGGACCTAAGTGTACGATTGTCCGTGGTACGAGCACTGAGCGATATCAGAAAAGAGCGCCCTACGCTTCGTTTCAACCGATTCAAGATAGTCGCCAAGATTTTTGAAGAATGTAAACTGTACCATCAAACGTTATCGGCAATGCACACGCAGATCATTATTTCGTACAGAAATCGAAAAAAATCCGGAGGACTCATCAATATGGAAGAAAAAGATGCGAGGGCATCCTTATTGGAGCTATTGGAACGTAGACTTGATTCAGGGCTGGAACGCATATTCAAATTACTTGGGCTTAAATATGTGCAGGAAGATGTTCATAATGCCTATTTGGGCCTTTTGAGTCCCAAGGAAGAATCCCGAATCAAAGCGATAGAATTCTTGGACAATCTGCTTACCGGAAACCTTAAACAGAGATTATTGCCCATAATAGAGGAAGCCACTATGGATTTTTCGTCTGAAGAGGCAATACAAAAAATCAAACACACCATCCCCAGCGAAATCGAATGTTTTGAGCAGCTATTGCAAATCCCTGATGTAAGATTAAAATTGGCCGTAATCTATCTGATGGCCAAACAACGGGACAATCGTTTTGTACCACTTTTGGAGCACCTGGCCACCGATGACAGCCAAAAAATTAAGGATTTTGCACAAAATGCACTCAAGGAAATCAACCTTTCCTAACAATCTTGTCAATAGCAGAGGCCAAATACATATGGTCCGATGCCGAATTTTTTCGGAGCACATTGGTCATCAAGACCACCATATACCTGCAATTATCGGGGTGTTCCACGATAATTACAGAATTCATAAAGTTCTGAACATTCCCCATATATTTTCCGCATTCCTCGCCGTTGCTCCTATCGCATTTGTATAGACTTCCCGATTTAAAATAAACCGCTGCTTCTTTTAAAGCTGGTGACTGCGCATACCGTATACGCCTATCCGTCATGTACATTAACCGCTTCATTTCGAGGCTACTTTCCTCATCTACCACCTTACCTTGCTCCAACTGTACCAAAAACTTCATCAAACCATAAGGAGTGCCGATACTTCCGCCTTTATCTCCTACGTAGGTATTGGCTCCTGAGGTGAAAAAGCTGCCCAATCGCCATTCATCGGAAGTTATTCCCAAATCCCGAAGCGGTAGGTTTACCACATCGTTGGCCAAGTCGGTCAATTCTTTTTTAGGGGTTTCCTTAAAATAAGCCATGGCCTCTTCATCCGTTAGCTCAGGGTATTTTTCGCCGAAGGCGGCCATCAACAATGCTTCCCGCCATACAATACTGGCTGCCCCATTGTTGCTCACGGAGAGCATATGGTCCGCCCATTCATACAGACTGAATACATCACTGGCAACGACTTGGCGTTTTACCAATGTATTTTTTTCCACATTAAAAACGGGAACGGTATGTTCATCCGTGAGCCCCCAGACCCCTGCTTTCACCTCTTTGTTTTTAAGTAATTGTGTACGCAGTTCAAAAGAATCGGGATAGATTTTGGCCAATTGTTCAAAAAGTGCAGTAAGTACGGCCAATTTGCCTACGCTCCCAGGCTGATAACCCAATGTTTTGTTACGTTCGGCATATCGGACGCTATCGGGGTCGGAAATATCCAAAATGGCCAAAGAATAGCTTTTGTCGAGACCTCGGAACAGGGCACCTATATCTTTCTGAAATGATTCGTCCACTTCAAAAAAACTTCCAACGCTATCTTCCTTTCTGGATAAGAGATTGAGCTTGATGTCCTCCCAAGATTTCATGGCACCCTCGGGCAATGGAGAAGATTCCTTCAACTCACCGTTTTTGACCATTTGAAGTCTTTTGAGGCGTTTGATTCCAGTACGCTCGTATCCATCGATAGGATATTCCACAAACTCGCTGAATCCGAGTCCTATCAAACCTAAAAATACTATAACAACTATCTTTTTCATTTACAATTTTTTAGAAAGTGAAATACGTTTTTCAAGGTCAATCTTTGGAGTGATGGATTCCAAATACGTTGACCCCAAAGCCTTCTTGTTCTCAACGAACGGACGAATCTGGAACAACCATAATTTGTTGTCCTTAAAACCAAGCTCCACATCATAAGCACCCTCGTAATCCGAGTTGGTTTCTTTGGGAACACGTTCCCGAATGGTACGTGCCAAATCTCGGATTTCTTTGATGTTCCTTTCCTTGAGCACTCGTTCTTGAAAGGTTGCACTCTTCTTTTCGGTACCGCCCGTTACAGGAAGTACGTTGTAAAAAGGTTCCCTTGCCGGTGCCAACAAGGTATAGGCTCCACTGTCCTTGATAAGATATTGCTCTGCCGACTGACCATCCACAGCGCCACCGGCTCCTCTGCTGAAAGCTACGGTAAGGTCTTTATCCGTTCCTGAACTTATTCCCTTGGTAATCAAAACGCCCGAATAATCTACGTCTACGCTCGGGATTACCAAAATGGAAGGGTACACATTTTCGGGATTCAACAAATATTTTTGGCGCCATTTAAAACTCCTTTCCGTGTAGGGCGATGCCCAAACATCTTTTATACCCTCCAAAATTTTGGTTTTGTCCACCGAATTGAAAATGGTAAGGTTAAGACCTGCACCTGTAAATTCCTTAAGATCTTCCATGTTGGTATCGCTACGTAGAAATACAGGAACTTTACCAAGGTCACCTCCCAATACCTCTTTGAACCCATTTTCCAATTGATCTACAAAACTGTCGAGCAACTCCATTTTTTTTATGGCCGAGCGCAGGGTCTCCAATTGTCTCAACTGATAATTTTCTACTTCATTTTCAGAAATTCCCGAATCCAACATACGGTTCGCCTCTTGGAACATATCGGTCAAAAATTCCCAATACGAACCCTCTTGGCCGGACATTTTTTGGTCCATATGGGTTCTAAAAATCCCAAAGGGAATCACCAATCCCTCAACAACCTTATCGGGAAACATTTTTTTGAGCTGTCCAAGGTTGGCCGCTTTGGGCCCGCACAATTTTCCGGAATCATCGGCATCAACGGTTCGCATGTTAAGCACATTATTCTCGTCCAAACGGATTTGTCCTACAGGCACCTCTATACGTTCTTCCCTTCTTTCCTTAATCTCAAAAAGAGCCAGCTCTTCTTGCGACATTTGGTTCTCAGGCTTAATGATGACGTTCCCTTTATTGGATACGGCATAGAAAACCCTGGTACCGTCATATTTTTTTAAGGCCTGTAAATTTTCATCGGATAGGGCCGCATTCGGAATCCCAAGGTTTCGCGCCAATAATTGTACGTGCGAGACCATGTTGCCCTCGGCCACCGTGGCAATGCCCGCCACGGGTTTTAAATCTGAGGGTGGGCGCTGGAACACATAGATTTTATCGGAAGAAACCTCAATATCGTCAGAACTGCCTCCCACGACCACAAGTTCCCCAAAAGCATAACCCGGGTTAAGTCCACGAATAGTGCTTTGGTTCTGCACATCCATCACTTTGTTCGCCAATTGCGATTCATTTGATATTAAATTGCCCAATTCGCCAACGCTCTGCCCTAAATGAAGCGAGACCGAACCACGGATTTTGTCATCTATAAATCCGGCTGCGAGGGGTTCAAAAGCCACATATTGCTTAACGGTGGCTTCATAGTTCGCCTTTGTCATAGCGGCGCTCCATTCCACAGCGGCTCTTGCCCTGTTCAAAACTTCGGTAAATTCACCGAGGGAGCGATCTTGAATGTCGTATTTGGTGAGTTCGCTTGCCAATTGATCCCATTCCCACTGTTCGAGGTAGCCCGATCCGGTAACCGCCATTCCCAAGTAGCATATTTTATGCAATAGCTCTTTCAAATTTTCAGGTTGATAATCTGGTGAACTTTTGAATACAATCTCTTCCAATTTCAAAGAAACATCCAACAATTGAAGTCTGGCCATGGGTCTTTTTTCTTCAATAAGCCCTTCACGTATATCATATAAAAGCTGGGACGCTTGCTCAACCAACAGTTTAGGGGAATTCAAACTTGTGGCACTTGCCGCAAAACTACCGATGGAATTACCAAGCGGTGTTCCTATGGCCAAAGGTGCTATTTTGGGCAATCTTGAAATATCGACGGGCTTATGAAATTCTTTCATGGTGGCGACCAGTGCATCGAGCTTTTGAGCAATATCCGCTGTCAATTTTGAAGCCTGCGCCTGTTTGAACTTAATTACTTTCTGGATATCAGATTCTTCTGGCTGACTGTGGATTTTGGTCCTTAGGTCCATAAAAGGAAGGTACAAGTCGGATATCACTTTTGATTCGCTCCTCATTTTTTGAGCAACGTTGTCGTCCCCGTTATGTGGAATATCCTTTAAGGATTGACGCACCAAAAAGTATTCATTTCTCAACACCTCATCCTTGGCCAAAAGCCATTTATAAAATTCGATTCCCCAAGCTTGTTCGTCCTCGGACTGTATTGCACCTCGATAGAACTGGCCTTTTTGATTGATCCAACCATTATCCACGCTCTTTAAATACTTATCGAGTTGGTATTGCTTGAGTCGGGAATGATTGTTCTGAGCGTCCCAAAAAGGTTCCAACTCGGTGTATGCCAAGATTTGACCGAGGAATATATGGTTGGTTTTGCCCAAGGCTACCACTTCATCCTTATAACGGGCATGTTGTACGCCAGGGCCAATGTTATCGGGACATGGATCTTTGGGAGCTCGGATACTTCCATCTGTGCAGAACCAACGGATGTCCTTGTAAGGACCCCGGATATCATTTTTATACTTTTTGATGAGTACTGTTATATCATTAGGCTCCAATTTTTGAGCTTGAGCGATACACGACAATGCCATTAAACAATAAAATAGTGTAAGGGTAAAACGCTTCATAGCAAATACGTTTAACAATGATTTCCAGAAGTAAAGCAACTTTTGGAATATTGTCTTTTCTAGTAAATATATTCAAATAACATCAAAATTTATTACTTGCGCTTTCCAATTTTGGACTATTGGAATAAATGAACAAGCGTCAATATTTATTCATTAATTTTTATTGAATTATAAGAATTATAGAACCACATTTGAAGAGAAAAAGTAATCTGGTCAAAAGTGAACCTTCACTTTTAAATCCTTGAACAGTTGAATCTACAGAAGAACTGTAAATTTGCAAGGATAATCAAGTTTTGAATGGACTGACAATCAAACTTAGATAATAAAAAATTATTGGCAACCAACTCACCTTTAAAGGAATACAAAATAGTTTATTTAAAAACAAATGATCAGGACAAGATACCTGATTCATTCGAATATCCTCATTTCTATACCCCTATTGCCATAGCCCAACAAGCGGCGGAGGACCTTCAAAATAGATTGGGAAGAGATTTGCCCGGCTTGGTTAATCAACCAAAGGGTCGCATGCTCGGTGTTCTTGTAGTGCAAACCAAGGACAGTAAACTTGGTTATCTTAGTGCTTATTCGGGCGAGTTGCAGCCTGAGCTGGAAACGCTAGATTTTGTGCCTCCTGTTCATCCATTGCCAAAAGGAGAAGATTTTCAAGAAATGGCCACCATCAACGCCATTGGTAAAGAAATAAAACAGTTTGAAGAAAGTAAGGCTTTCATCCAATCCAAAGAGCAATTAAAACGAATCACCGAAGAGACCAAGGAAAATATACTGGAAGCAAAAAAACGCGCAAAAAAGGCCAAATCCGAACGTAACCAACTTAGAAAGGAGGCCGCTCACCTTCCACAGAAAAAACGTGAAGAACTACTGGCCGATTTAACCGAGCAAGGTACTCGGGACGGAATGAACCTAAGACGCTTTACCCGCTCGGAAAATTTACGGTTGGAAAAAGCGATTGCAGAAACCAGGGCATTTGAAGAACAATTGGACGCGCTGAAGACACTTCAAAAAAACAAGTCCAATGAACTGTTGGAGGCCATTTTTAAATCGTTCGTTTTTTTGAACAGCCAGCAAGAAGGGAAAGACTTAAAGACAGTTTTTACTGAATTTGGAATAGAAGTTCCTCCCGGTGGAGCAGGAGAATGCGCCGCCCCCAAACTTTTCCAATATGCGTTTATGCACGGTTTGAGACCTGTGGGCTTGGCTGAATTTTGGTGGGGAAAATCACCCAATTCACAAATTAGGGAACATGGTAAATTCTATCCTGCCTGCAAAGGAAAATGCCAGCCCATTTTAGCACACATGCTTAAAGGAATCCCTGTAAAACCTAATCCCTTGCTAGAGAATTTTGGAGCAGATAAGCAACTGGAAACATTGTTCGAGGATGAGCATCTATTAATTGTAAATAAACCTGCCGGATTGTTGTCAGTTCCAGGAAGACACATAAAAGATTCGGTTCAAACCCGCATCCTACAACAATATCCCAAGGCTACTGGACCAAAAATTGTACATCGACTGGATCAAGATACTTCTGGAATAATGCTTGTTGCCCTCAATAAAGAAGCGCACAAACGCCTACAACAACAATTTTTGGAGCGTACCGTTCGTAAAACTTATTTGGCGATTCTTGAAAAGCCCATTGAAGAAACCAAAGGGGTTATAGAACTGCCTCTTGTCTTGGACATCAATAACAGGCCCATGCAAATGGTAGATTTTGATTATGGCAAGCCTGCAATCACACATTATGAGGTAATAGAAAAAACAACAACTCGGACTTTGATCCAATTGAAACCGATTACGGGGCGTTCACATCAATTACGAGTGCATTGCGCCCATAAATTGGGCCTATATGCACCAATTGTAGGAGATAATTTATATGGTACTCCATTGGAACGACTTTGTCTGCATGCCCAAAAAATAGAGTTTGCCCATCCCATTACCAACGAACCGATGAAGATTAAAACGGAAAGGCCATTTTCTGTTTGATGGGACAACAATTCAGGATTTTCGAAGTCAAAAAGTAGCCTCGGCAAGAATCGAACTTTTCTTTCGGACCCCCTGTTCTATTAGGGTTTCCACTGTTTAATTTCAAAATGTTGACGATTTGTGAACTATTGCGACCGATTTGTCTCTCATCATTTCAAATATACCTAAACAATTGCAAAATAATCATCTTAAATAAAACTGATTAATATGATATGCATGTTGAAAATAAGATAATACTGTCCTAAAATTTACTTGGAATTGTTTAACTATTGAGATGATTCTATTCTACTACACCCCTTGATTAGTAGATAACGACTTATAAAAATTAAATATTTACGCCTTTACAATATGAATAGGCCACTTATCTACTCTAGATTTATCAAAACGAGCATGTTAGAGCTAAAATGGGCTTGAGAATCAAGAAAAGGGTTATCTTGTAAAAACAAACCTCAACCATTAACGGTATTGCAAAAAAAAAGTAGCCATAACGGCCTTGTCTTTTTATACCCGTGCACCATACTGGTCCTATTATTGTGCCTTGGAAAGTCTTCATTGGGTCAAGCTCAAGGTTCACCCAAAGCTCACAATCGATTTTCGTTTAATGACCTTACAGTCAATGACGGCCTTTCCCAGAACAGTGTAGTGGGCATCGCTCAAGACACCACCGGATATCTTTGGTTTGCCACACAGGATGGGTTGAACAAATACGATGGAAGAGAATTTAACATCTATAAAGAACAGTTTGAAGATGTTACCAGACCCACTTACAGTAAACTTGGCAAGGTATTCATTGACTCCGATAACACATTATGGGTCATTACCAATCCCGGGGCCTTAAAATTCTATGATAGAAAAAGGGAGGAATTTCAAAGAATAAAGTCTATTGATAGTGCCAGTGTTGTTTACCAAGATTCGCAAAGGAACATCTATGTTGGCACTTATAAGAAGGGCCTTTTTCAAATCAATGCCAATGATAAGGACACTACAAAGGTTCTGGGTGCTCAAAACAATTCACTGGAGATATACGATTTAATCGAATGGGGCGCCCATCTTTGGATAGCCGCCTCGGGAGGAATCTATAAGCTGAGCAATGATAAACAGGCCTTGGATACCATCTACCAATCATCTGACACAAATTTTAGTGCTTTTATCGCAAATGGGGAAAATCTATATGCGGGCTCTTATCAAAAAGGATTATTTATAAAATCGGCCTCGTCAGAAACCTTTGCTCAATTCAAGGGGTTTGGAAATAAAAAATTTCCAACGGATTTGGTCATACAAGACCTTTTGTTGGACAAATATGGCCGATTATGGGTTGCAACGTACGGACAAGGTTTGTACATCATTGATTTCTCTACCAAGAGCTTTAGGCATTTTTTGGCCGATAGAAACAACCCCGATGCCATTCATTATGATGACATTTTATTTCTATTCGAGGATTTCACAGGAACTATTTGGCTAGGTACGGACGGAGCCGGGGTCAGCTATTATGATGAGTACTTGGCCAAGTTCAATATTCTCACCAACAAAAATGTGCCCAAAGAGGCCCATGTGGATGTCATAAGGGCCATTGCCAAGGATGGCCAAAGCCTTTGGCTGGGAACCTCGGGCAAGGGGTTGACCAAAATTAATTTGGATACCCAACAGGCCTTCACCATCAAAATCGGGGAATCCAATTTGATCGGGGACAGGATCATGTCCCTATATCACGATGGCAATACCTTATGGATCGGACATCAAGAGCATGGTCTTCAAAAATTGCGGGGCAACAATCAAATTGAAACCATTGAAGAATTACGAAACCATACGATTTGGAAGATTTATGAAGCTTCCAATAATCAACTATGGCTGTGCACAAGAAACAAGGGTCTCATCTTATTCGATAAGAAAAATGGTATTGTAGCCCAATTCAATTCAGAAAACTCCAATTTGACCACGGACAATATTAGAACCATTGAACATTTCAAAGACAATATTTTTTGGGTGGGGACTGAACAGAGCGGCCTCTTTTCCCTTAACATGGATACCCGAAGGATAATAAAAATTGACTCAATCGCCGATGATATAAAATCCTTGCTCCATAAAAATGATAGACTTTGGATAGGTACAAATGGAAATGGACTGAAGTCCTATGAACCATCCACAGGAGAGATTCTACATTTTACGGTTAAAACTGGATTGCCTAACAATGTTGTCTATGGCATCCTACCGGACGAACAAGGGAACCTTTGGTTGAGCTCCAATCGAGGTATCTCCAGGTTCTCATATCATAATGGGAAACATGCCGTGGAAAATTATGGAAACTACGACGGTCTACAATCCTACGAATTCAATACCGGGGCCTATTTCAAAGATGAAGATGGAACGCTTTACTTTGGTGGTTTGGAAGGTCTCAATTGGTTTCGGCCGGAACAATTGCAGACCAATCCCTTCAAACCCAAAACCGTGATCACCAATGTAAAGGTTTTTAACGATACCCGGAATCTTTCGGAAAACGTTCCTTTAAAGCATACCCAGAACACCATTACATTCGCGTTCTCATCCTTGCAATTCTCTCAACCCAGCCTAAATCAATATAAATACAGATTAATAGGCAATGATGAAAATTGGATCAATGCAGGCAACAACAATATGGCCCGATATACAAATTTGTCTCCCGGAGAGTATACCTTTCAGGTACTCTCCAGCAATTATGATGGTATTTGGGGCGATGTTCCGGCTACCTACAATTTTGAAATAGAACAGCCTTGGCATTTTACAAATATGGCCATTGCCGTGTTTACCACTTTTATATTCCAAGGCTGTTTTATTGCCATAGGAGTGTTCATGCTCTTGCTCTATTTTAGGCTCAGAAAACAAGACTATCTATTGTACGGCGTTTATATTTTGATATTTGCCACCTATTTCTTTTTAAGAATAGACCTTGAACTGGAATTGCAGCTTTTTTTTAAGAGTTATGACACTTCATATTATTTTTTAGCCCCACTGGTGTTTTTACTATCAGGCGTTTTCATTGCTTTTGTTGACTCGTTTGCAGAAATCCGGGACCATCATGCCAAATTTTCACGTGAACTCAAATGGTTTTCCATCGCCACCTATTTGGCCGCAATTTCCATATTCTTTTATGTTCTTCTCACTAAGGATTTTTTACTGGTAAAAAGGCATTTGAACCTGCTTTTATTACCCTTACATTTATACGGCATCTATGCAGTGGTCAGGGCCTTCCTTGTGGTAAAATCCCCTTTACGGTATTATATTCTTCTCGGAAATTTTTTCCTGATCGGGTTTAGCATGGTGGGATTGAACTTGGGCAATCAGCATTCATTTTCTGGGGGCGTGGAATCCAATAATGTCTTTGGCTTTTACAGTTTTAATATTACCCAACTGGGTGTTTTCTTAGAACTACTTGTATTTTCACTGGGACTGGGCCACAAATTTTACCTTATTGAAATTGAAAAAAATAGATTTCAAAAACTTGACGAGCTAAAAACCAAACTCTATACGGATATTTCCCACGAAATACGGACCCCGCTCACCCTTATTTCGGGACCAATAGAGCATCAATTGGACAGAGCAGGACTTTCCAATGACGATAAAAAGGAACTATCCCTTATCAAAAACAACACCCAAAGACTTTTGGGCCTAGTCAACCAAATGTTGGATTTATCCATGATAGATTCCGGTCAATACAAGCCCAATGTTACCAAAGGCGACCTAAAAGGATTGTTGATTCAATTGATCGAGGCGTTTTCTTATGTTGCCAAGAACAAAAGCATGGATATACAGCACAACATTAAAAAACTGGGCAACGCATGGTTTGATGCAGACGTAGTGGAGAAAATTATTTCTAACCTGTTGTCCAATGCCATAAAGTACGCCCCTAAGAACAGTACCATAATCGTAACTGCCGAAGAAGAACAGCAAAATCTTGTGTTTTCCATTCTAAATTCCACCGATGGATTAAAAATAGAGGACCTAAGCACGCTGTTTAAGCGTTTTCATCAAAATAGTGAAAAATCCGAAGGTTTTGGCGTAGGGCTGGCTCTTGTACGGGAACTTGTATCTTTATCAAAAGGAAGCATTATCGCACACAATATTGGAGAGGGCAAAATCCAATTTACGCTCACCTTGCCTATAGGCCAACCTGTAAAGATAGCCCAAAGCACCCCGGAACCTTCCTCCTATGGCAAATTGATTCCTGCAGAAGGGACAATATCGGACAAACTTAAAAAGCCGACTTTACTTATTGTGGAGGACGACAACGATATCCTTTCCTATGTGGTTTCCATTTTTAAAAATGAATATATCATCCTCAAGGCCCCAAACGGAAAGAAAGGTATAGAAGTGGCCCAAGAAAAACTTCCCGATTTGATCATAAGCGATATTATGATGCCCATTTGCAGTGGGATTGAGCTTTGTCAGACCGTTAAGAAAAATGAGGCTTCCAGCCATATTCCTATTATATTGCTCACTGCCAAGGCCGATCAAGAAAGCCAATTATCAGGCTTGGAAACAGGTGCCGATGCCTATGTAACCAAACCGTTCAGCCCCCAAATATTAAAAGTAAGGGTAGAAAAACTCTTGGAAAATCGAATCCGTCTGCGAGAACATTACTCCAAAACATTTAAGGTCGACCCAGGGCTTGTCCCCACAAAAACGGAGCAAGAGTTTTTACGACGTCTGCAGAGCGTATTGGACAAACACATTACCTCCACAGAGTTTACAAGTGAGAAATTTGCCAAGCTCATGCTCATAAGCCGTTCCCAATTGCATAAAAAATTAGATGCGGTCACTGGAATGTCCACAACGGAGTTCGTGCGCACACAGCGCATCAATCTGGCCAAGGAACTACTTTGCCATTCCGACGCTACTATCTCTGAAATTGCATACCAAGTTGGATTCAACACCCCTTCATATTTTAACAAGGTCTTCAAGGAAATTGTGGGGTGCACCCCTAACGAATATCTTTCCAAACAGGTATAAAACAAGGTTTTTTCACAGTCGGAAACATATCTTCCATCATTGGAAACATATCTTCCATCCACTCTTTCCCCTCCAAGATACCTTTATCATAAGTTTCAACTAGCAGGTTTTACACCTCTTCCAAACATCATGAAAAAAGGTACGGGACACGATAAAATATATATGAGTATCGACCACTTAAAAAGCGGGAAATACCAGTTGAACATTTTATTGGAAAACAAGGTGGTCCAAACTTTGGAAATCAAAAAGGAAGAAACCAAGCGATTAAAAAAATAACGAGAAAGGCAAATACTCCCCCAACCCTTTTTCATTATCTCAATTAAACATAAACAAAATACAATCGTCATGAAAAGAAAAGTAGTTGTCATGCTTATGTGCTGCCTAGCCATAACATACTCCGCAGAAGCCCAATTTTTTAAAAAATTGAAGAAAAAAGCAGAGAATGCCGTTGAACGGACCATAATGAACCGTACGGATGAAGAAGTATCAAAAGGAACGGATAATGCCATCGATTCCATAACCAAAGGGGGTAAAGGAAAAAAGAACAAAAAGGACGCCCCGAAAAATATTGGGGAAACCGAAAAGAACCTAGACTCCACAAAACAACAAAACAAGGCCAAAGAAGCTGCCATGCAGAAAAAGATGGCAGGTCTGTTCGGAGGTAGCAATCTAAAAGGGGTTCCTGATGTTTATGAATTCTCATATAGGGCCACCATGAAGATTACCACCCAAAAAGATGAGAGCTATATACACTATTGGATGGAACCGGGCCAACGCTATTTTGGCAATAGGTACAACGATGGCAAAACAAACAGCATCACTGTTATGGACATGGAAAACCAAGCCATGGTGATGTTTACTGACGATGGTGCGCAAAAAATGGCCATGAAGATGCCCGCTGGAAAAAAAACCATTGAAAAGTTGACCAAAAAAATGGAAGAAAAGGGCAATAATTCAAAGGAAGCTATCAAAGTCGTCCCCATTGCGGGCAAGACCATTTTGGGCTACCATTGCGAAGGTTATCAAATTACAAGCAAAGATGGCATTTCAAAAGTGTGGGTCACCAATGAGGCCCCTGTGGGATACTTGGGCGGCATAGCCAACACCGAAGGCCTACCGAGCAGTGTATTGCCCATTGGCGAGAACACCATGTTCATGGAAATGCAGTTTGAGTCTGCCAAGAAGAAAAAGGACAACTTCAGTATGGTATGTACCGAACTGAAAGAAGAAAGCATGTCCATTGTAAAAGCGGAATATTCCACAATGGGTGGGTTTTAATAGGTGTTGAACCACTAAAATGTAACACATGAAAAAAATATTGGGATACACCGTGATTTTCTTGCTTATCGGCACTGGAATGCAGGCACAGGATTTTGACCTTGGGGACATTATGGGCGAAGCGCAGGATTTTTTTGGAGAAGCACAGGGTGACGCCGAAAAAGCCGCCGCAGATACTGACGCTACCCGAAAATTTAAAGAAGCTTTTCAAAATTCTTTTACTGAATATGTTAATTATATTAATGACCTTGATGATTACCTGCCAGAGACAAAATGTCTTTACATAATGCTGAAATATAAATCAGAATTTGATGCATTGACAGGTGAAATTCAATCAACCAGTGATTGTAGGAAAAAGTATGATTTATATGGAATGAAGCTCATGATGATGATGAGTTCAACAACTATAATGTATTGTACTGAAGATTTATGGAACTTAATCTCAAGTTTTGATTGGGAGACTCAGGATAAACCTTCTGCCCTAGTAGATTTGGATACTGAACTTTTTGAGATAGTTAAAAAATATGATGACTATCTAGCTTTATTAAATAGAGAAGGAGGTGTAGAAGATGATGAACTTTTCCCTGCCTATGCAGATTTAACGGATTCCGATCTGGATATAACAATAATAGAGGAGTTCTATGAAGAAACTCTTAAGGATAATAAAGAAGAATATCAGAATAAAGATGGAAATGGTTCTTTTGCGCTCCCAATAGGAATAATACTTAATAAGTATTTCGAACCCGGCAACCTCCTTAAAAACACCCTAGAAATCAGCAAGGAAATGGATGCACTCAAACCCTGCACAGGGTATTGACAACCAACCCCACTCCTGAAGCTAAGTTAGCATTATAGCTAGAGACCTGAGAGGTTCCCACATAAAGAATGGCAATTAATCCTCTAAGAATTGAATTTGGAACAACTTAAATAAATGAAATCATGAAAATAAAAGCAATTATCCCAGCGATTGTATGTATGAGTATCTTCACACTCACACAGGCACAATCTAAGTCGGCACCCCTTAAAAATGGCAAAAAAATCATTGTCGCCATTGACAATGACACAAAAACGGTTGTGGATATCCTTCCAGCAGATGCCTTGCCGGACAAAACCACCGCAGCAAAAAAATATCCAGGAAGCACTTTTTTTGCTGGCATGCTTTATGGAGAATCCAGCCGTTCGGTAAGGCCGCATGAGTATTCAGATATTAAAAAAAGGCAATTTGCAAGCAACGGCTCCAAAACAGGTTCCAGATCTGTACGGCCACATGAGTATTCGGATATTGAAAAAAGGACATTCCTATCCATAAAAAGCACCAAAAACTTTTCCGTGGTACCTCAAAAAGATGCCATACTGGCCTTTGATCTGTCACAAACCTATAGCCCGGGAAGTAAGTTTTTATTTAGGGATTATGTGGTAGAAAAACCCGATTATGTCTCTGGGGACACTTTCCTTGTAATGTTCGACGAAAAGAAAGAAATGGTCGTATTAAAATCAAAGTAGCACAATATTAAAACTTAAATGATGCATTTTAGAAAATCATATTTCCACAATTATCTTTTTTCCATTTTAATGGTCGGAACCCTATTTTTTTCATGTAAAAATGGGCAAAAAAAAGAAGTTGCAGCCTCCACAGGCAAACTTACGGGCAACATTGTAGTGGAAGTCAGCATGGAAAACCAAGTGTTCCATATTGAGCAAGAAAACCTGCTACCTGTAAAACAAACCTTCACAAAGGACAGTATTTTACTTTTGTTCAGGGCGGATGAAAACCCGTTTCAGCTCAACCTAAACCTTACACATACCAATATTCTGGATGACCAAAGTGTAGAATACAGCATCCCAAATGTGAATGCGGGGAAAATAAAAGTAGATCTCAACTTCTTCAATGCCGATAGGGATGTAAAAAGAACCAACAAACGCATTGTATTCAAAAAAGGTACCATCAAAATCAAAAAATTAACGGAAAATAATCTGGAAATGACCTTCACAGGCGAAGGTAGTGGAATGACAGAGCGTGGCGGTGATTTTCCAATTTCGGGCAAAATAAATGTCTCCTATTAAAACAAAACCCATTGCAATCAAATGAAAACAGCATTAAAAATACTTGGACTAGTGGCACTGATAGTCTCGTGCAATTCGCAGAACAAAAAAGATGATTCTGTTGATCAAACCGTAAAAATGGGCAAAACAGTACAAGATTTGGCCAAACAGTCACAAGACCTGAAAAAAATAGCGCCTGTTTCCGAGGAGACGCTCAACAGTTGGTTTCCAGAAACCCTTCAGGGCATGGAACTCCAGAAAATAGTCAAAGGTACGTTGACGGGCTATGGAATTAGTGGTGCCACGGCCACATATGAAGGTTCCGATAAAAGCAGATTGGTGGTGAACGTGAACGATGGTGCCGGGGAAAAGGGTACAATGCTCACCTCGCAGTACATTGCCTTCAAAAACCTGAACACTGATGTGGAAACCGAAACTAAATCGGAAAAAATCCTGAACAAAAACACCATGTTGGGCGTGGAAACTGTTTATAAAACAGAACAAAAGGTTTTGATCAACTTTCTGTACAAAGACCGATTCGCAGTAAATATGCAAGCGGACAATATCGACAAGCAGGCCGTTTGGGATGCTTTCAAAGAACTTAAAATAGATAGGCTATTTTAATAAAGTCCCAAACATAACATTACTTAGAGGGCACACCCAGAAGTTTCAATCTTGGAAAAACCAAATATGGAATCGAAATTTAATAGAAGAGAATTTATCGAATTGGTCGGAGTTGGTTCAGCAGGGTTTTCCTTTTCACCGCTGTTGCTTATGGGGTGTGAAAGTAACGATCCATCTGTTCCATTTGGTGTTTGGAAAGAAATGATTGCAGCGTTGGAGCAAAGCCCAGACCATCTTCCCGGCAGAAAGAAGGCATTGGTTGCGGCCAAAGACCCCAAAGCCATGATTGAATTTGTGCGCGATAGCCTGCAAATGATCCCTGAAATCGGGCAGTTTCTTCACCAAGCAAATCGTTTGTCCATATATGGAACCGATGTTGCCTTACGATGCGGATTGGCCACACCCCGTGAAAAAGCTGAAATATTGAAGGATATGCTGGTCGAGGCCGGTTTTGAGGCAAAAGTGGTCTTGGAGCAAACCGAGATTACCGAAGACGAGGTGAAAAATATCGTATTTCGTGACAACCAAGCAGCATTTGCACCTCCCATCAGCAAAAAACAACTCAAAAAATGGAAGAGATTGCTAGGGGTAAACGACACCAATGGAAAAGTCCATCAGTTATTGGAACTCGATGAAAAATGCACAAACTTGGCAGATAAGCTTGTATCACAGCTGACTGAAAAACAATATTCAGCCATCAAGCCCAATTCCTTCCGCTTTCACCAAAACGAAGTCCCCTCCGTGGTATATCTTCAGGATGGAGTAGAACATTACGCCCATGTTTTTGATTCGCAAGTGCCAGTGGGTCAATTACATCCAACTAATCAAGACCATAAGTTCAAGGATGCCCCGAAAATTTCCCAGGTACGCGAGGAGGATATCAACATTTCGCTGACGTATAGAACGGCCATTGATTATTGGGAAGAAAAGGAGCTCCTTTCCGGGACATGGAAACTGAGCGATTTAATCGGCAGTACAATGCAGATACAGTTCATGAAGAATATGGACTTCACCCAACAGGCCACAAAGTCCATTTCCGACATCAGCACATTCACGCCCTGTTTTGCCTATCAGAAATTTGATCAGGACCTGTCCTTTATGGAAGAACGCTCGCTTGTGGGCGAACCTATAACATTGGAAGGGAAAGAAATCCTTAAAAACGTGGTAGTCAAAGAAGAGAGTGGAAAGCTTGGAGATGTTTCACAAGTAGAGACTTTTGAAGTAAAGGCCACAGCAATGGCTTTTCCTAAAGTGAAATTGGAACTATACCCAAAGGATGGGTCGGGAACCATTGTTGAAGGATTGTCCGCTGCCAATTTTAAGATAACCGATAATGGTAAAGCCGTTACCGGGTGGTTGGAACAAAATGTGTTTTCCCCAAAGATCATGCTGCTCTACGATACTTCATTGAGTATGCCAACAGCATATCGGGGAGACGGTGCAAAAGAATTTGCAGCATCGCTCGAGAAAATGGTAAAGGAAATGTACCCCTACGCCAGTGTCAGGAGCAAGGCAACCACTTCCAATGTGTATACGTCGCTTTTAAAGGCCAAGCAAAGTAGTTCTGACTTGATATTGTACGCTACCGATGGCCACAATGACGACCAATTCCAAGCCGAATACAAAGATGTGTACGAAACGGGGCCACCAGCCATTTTGTTGAATGTCTTTAATGTTGATACCTTCTATAAACACTTGCGGAAAAATTTTGAGTTCAAGGAAATTCCGGCTGATGATCAAGAAAAAACAAAAGAGGAGATTCAAAACATCATTTCACAGATGTCTTTTCCCCCTTATGTACTTACCTACCATTCTTTTGAGGAAGAAAAGGAACACCGCATAAATGTGTCCATTAAAGAAAAAGAGCTTTCGGATGAAACAACAATTGCATTTCCCAAACCAAACAATCTTTATTTAGGTGAACGGATCATAGGGTTATATGTTGAAATTAGTTGGAGGAGCAATAAAATAAAACGTACTCTGGCCGGTTGGGACAATTACCTGGACAGGGACCGATTCACACCCAGCCGAAAATATATTGACGATGTACATGAAATGATGCTGGGCGGTGCCATGCTTGCCTTTGAACGGGAAGCCCCCACCTTGTCCGTGAGGCTCACCGAATACCTGAAATCTTTAGTCAGCAATGAAGAGTGGTTCACGGCTCAACAAGGGAATGATACCAAAAAAGCAGTTGAAGCACTGGAAAAGGGCACATTTGGATACCCACCGTTGTTACTTACCATGATGCAACCGTTGAATCAGCACGTCACGGAGAAATCCATTACCTATCCCACCCAATTCCGTTCCTGTTTGTTAAGAATGAAGCCCGGTTATTATGAGGACAGAACAAAGGTCCTATTCGATTATCTGCCCACTGCAAAATATGCCAGCATAACCCGGTCGGGGACCAAAAGGAGCAATCTCTACGAAACAGTTAAAAAGACAGCCCAGTTTGCCTTTTTGGAAGAAGCCGTATTTGAGGACAATGCCGTAAAACAATTACAAGGACATGATTTGGTGTGTTTGCACAATATCCGAAATGAACCAGAATACGGGTATAGCATATTGAAAAATAAGCACAACGTTTTCCATAACCGGATTTTTAGGGAGAATCAATTGTCTTTTTTTGATAGGGATATGAATGTCCCATCATACTATGAAGTAGATAGAAACACAGGGGAACTTCGGGGAATATTGCCAGACGGAAGTGGTGGCGGAAGTTCTTCGACTGCAGAACAGTTAATGGCGCTGAAAAATGTGATGGATGAATATAAAAAAGTGGTGGCTGGGATACAACTTATGATGATGATTCCGGGAGCTGCAACATCGGCGGCCCCTATCGTGGCATTGTACAGCATGACCTTGGTAAAACTATATGCCTTTGCCACAGAAGCCATTATAGTGATGAATCCCGATAAATTGGAAGGACAAATAAGCTTGGCCTTGAAAGAATTGGCCTGTAATGTATATAAAAGTATCATTATGACTTTTATTGGAAAAATGGGGAGAGGAAAGGCACAAGGAGTCATCACCGGCATGGACGGGTTGGAAAACTTAATAAACATGATGGGGGATGATGAATTTTCATTTTTGCCCTGTCCTTCGGCTTAAAATATTCATTGTTGATGTTACGGCGATTTGGTTAAAATTGGAATTTGGTGATTACTTCTTTAGGAGGAACTTTTGCAAGCTAGGTGTTGTTCCTTTGGAGCAGCAAAATCCTAATCTTTTCTTTTTTTTATGGAGTCCAGCAGGGAATTGTATTCTAATTCGCTGGTGGCCAGATTGTGTGTCACATTACGCACTTCCATATTTTGAAGAACTGTTTGCACCAATACAAGTTGACTTGAAGCCTATCTGGAAAGAGAAATGCTTTATTGAATCATTAAGAAGTCAAAAAGTAGCCCCGGCAAGAATCGAACTTGCATCTAAAGTTTAGGAAACTTCTATTCTATCCATTGAACTACGGGGCCATTCCATAAAATGGACTGCAAAAATAGGGTTTTTGATGGATTTTATGCAAACACACCTATCTATTTGCTTCAAAAAGACCGAGGGAACTATCTAGGTTCGTCTTGCCTCTTCTTCCTTCAAAATTTTTTCCAGATAGGAACGTGACAAGGGTTTGTCCACATAACCCGAAATCATACCGTTCTTTTTGGCTATGGCACGGTCCTTTGCATTGGTAAACGCTGAAAGAACATATACACTGGGTAGCAGATGTCCTTTGAACAAGTTTCTTAGATTTTCCAGAAAATCCCATCCGTTCATACCATCCATAACTAGGTCTAAAAAGATAATATCGGGCAATTTGTTATGCTCCTCAATCGAACTCAAACAAGCTTGTATGCCTTCCTCTCCGCTAGAGCAAGTAACAATATCGAAATTTCCATGGGATTGCTGTATGCAGTACCGAGTCGCAAATTGCGACACCAAGTCATCGTCTATGATAAACGTTGTTAACTTCATGTAGGGACTATTACGTAAGTTTGGGGAGAGCAAAGCTAGAAGCAATCCATCAATGCACCATTCATTTT
Source organism: Muricauda brasiliensis (assembly GCF_003057865.1). NCBI lineage: Bacteria > Pseudomonadati > Bacteroidota > Flavobacteriia > Flavobacteriales > Flavobacteriaceae > Allomuricauda > Muricauda brasiliensis. The sequence continues at coordinate 127,271 of NZ_QBTW01000011.1, forward strand.
CGTTGTTTGGCCCGAATATACCGTCAAGACAACCTTAATGCGGTAATTTACCCCTAACAACACCATATACAAAAGCACCGAAAACAGCACCGATAAGTACCAGAATTATAGGCCAATACTCTGCTCCGACCAAAACATAAATCGGCCCTGGGCATGCTCCGGCTAGAGCCCATCCCAATCCGAACAAGGTACCTCCCAAGATATATCGCGCAAATGACCTTTCCTTGTCCTCAATATGGATGGATTCGCCAAAAAAGGATTTAGTTTTTGATTTCTTGATCCATTGCACCAAAACCACACCAACTGCTAAGGCCGAACCAATTATTCCATACATATGGAATGAATCGAACTGGAACATTTCATAAATCCTGAACCAAGATGCTGCTTCGGATTTGTAAAGTACGATTCCCAAAAATGTCCCTAATATGATATAAACTAGATTCTTCATGCTTAAAAAATTAAAGGGAACAACAAATGAACCATAATCAATCCACCAATAAAAAATCCGATGACCGCAATGAGTGAAGGTCGCTGTAAATTACTCAAGCCCGAAATCGCGTGCCCAGAGGTACATCCGCCTGCATAACGCGTTCCGAAGCCCACCAAAAACCCTGCAACCAAAAGGATGATCCAGACCTTTGGGTCGGACAACGATTCCAAACTAAATAATTCCGTGGGCAAATAGGCTTTTCCTGCACTACTGAATCCCAATTCTTGAAGTTTGTTTACGGTTTTAGGTGAAATATCGACCGCTGGATTGGGTGACAACCAATGTGCGCCCAAAAATCCGCCAATTACCGAACCAAGAACCACCAAAAGGTTCCAGCGTTTGGATTTGATATCTACTTTGAAGTAATCTGTGAATTTTCCAGCGCCTCCGATAGAGCAAAAAGTCTCTAGGTTGGAGGACATTCCGAAGCGTTTGCCCATTAAAATGAGCAATGCCATGATGATGGCAATCAGAGGGCCTGCTACATACCAGGGCCAAGGTTGATAAAGCATTTTCGTGAGGTTTTGTGCAAATGTCACGAAAATGCTTTAATTATCAAATATGGCAGGGTTTTAGCAACATTCCTTTTCACCGTCGGACACCCCAAACTTTTTCAAGATATCTTCGAGCAAACACCATTTGGTAAAGGAAGATTGCAACAAATTGGCGCCGACAAATGCGGTAAACCAAAGCCAGTTCTGGCTCACATATATGGCCAAGATCAAACTGATTAAAATAAAGGTCCCTGCTACTCCTCGCACGATTCTATTTCTCATTTTTAAAGTATTTTAAACGGTTCTTTCAATGGGTATTTCTACTGCCCTTATGGGATTGGTAGTCTCGCTATTTTCATTGAATTGTTTTATGAGTTTGAACAATTCGGTTACTTTTTCTTCTTCAGTAAAGGAGAAGAACATATCGGATGCGGAACCACCCTTTTCACTAGGAAACCAACTGCTGGTGTACATTAATGGTGCGGCATTTTTGTATCCGTCGATATCGGAACCGCTGAAACTTTCCACACCAGCCTTTTTAAACAGTTTAAAAACCTCGCTTTTATATTCCTCAACCGTGGTGACGATAATCATTTTCATGTTAGTTGTAATTTTTACGTTCAATCATATAATACACCAATGGCACCACCAAGAGCGTCAATACGGTAGACACTATGGTTCCTCCCATAAGTGATATGGCCAACCCTTGGAAGATAGGGTCAAACAAGATCACAAAAGCTCCAATAACAACGGTTCCAGCTGTCAACAAAATAGGCGTGGTTCGCACGGCACCTGCTTCAATTACGGCTTGCTTTAGGGGAACTCCCTCATTCAACCTAAGATTGATGAAGTCGATAAGCAATACCGAGTTCCGCACCATGATTCCCGCTAGGGCAATCATCCCGATAAAGGAGGTTGCGGTAAAAAATGCGCCCAACATCCAGTGACCCAACACAATTCCGATCAAGGAAAGTGGAATGGCCACCATCATCACCATTGGCGCTTTAAAGTTTTGGAACCATCCCACGATCAACATGTAAATGATCACAATTACGCCAAGGAACGCGATTCCAAGGTCACGGAACACCTCAAGGGTTATTTGCCATTCCCCATCCCACTTCACCGTATAGTCATCCTCATACTGGGGTTGCTCCATATAGAGCTCGTTGATAGAATAGCCTTGAGGCAGCTCCAATTGATATAACTTATCCGTCATGCCCAAAATGGCGTACACTGGGCTTTCCAGGTCACCTGCCATATCGGACATCACATAAACCACTCGCTTTTGGTTTTTTCTATAGATGCTCTTGGCCTTGATTCTCTCTTTGATGGAAACCAAATCACCCACGGACACCATATTCCCTTGTTGGGATGCTATCTTCAATTGTTTTATTTCATCCAAACTGGATTTATCCTTTTCACTTACGGACAAAACAATCCCGATTTGGTCAAATGCTTCTTCACGATAGATATGGGAAACAGGTTGCTCACGGAAAGCCATGGCCATCACTTGAACAATTTGTTGAGGCGTTACACCATAAAGCATAGCTTTCTCTTTGTCCACCACAAAATCATATTCCACTTGGTCGTCCTCTACCATCCAATCCACATCAACAACGTCGGTGGTGTTGTTCAAAATCTCTTTTACATCATCAGCCAATGCAATTTGCTTATCGTAATCGGGGCCATACACCTCGGCTACGATGGTGGAAAGAACAGGAGGCCCTGGTGGTACTTCAACAATCTTGATGTTGGCATGGTATTTTTTACCCAATTCTTGGATTCTAGGCCGCAACACCTTGGCGATATCGTGACTTTGCTCACTTCGGTCGTGCTTGTCGGTAAGGTTCACCTGAATGTCGGCCATATTGCTTCCCCCACGTAGGTCATAATGTCTTACCAATCCATTGAACGTAATAGGTGCCGATGTTCCCACATAGGTTTGGTAATTCACCACTTCAGGTCTTGTAGATAAATAAGCCCCAACTTCTTTTGCAACTGCTGAAGTTCGCTCCAAAGTGGTTCCTTCGGGAAGGTCGATAACCACTTGGAATTCATTCTTATTATCAAAAGGAAGCATTTTTACGGCTACGGATTTGGTAAAGAACATACCCACGGAAGCAAATAACAATACCACTGTGATGCCAATAAAAATCCATCGCTTCTTTCTACTTTCAATCAGTGGTTTTTCGAAACGTTCGTAGGCTTTGTAAATGAAGGTATCCTGAATTTCAACCGCTTCTTTTTCTTTTTTGTTCTTTTTGTCTTTCTCTCTCAAAAAGATGAATCCCAAATATGGAGTTATAGTCAAAGCCACAAATAGCGACAACAACATGGCAATAGATGCACCGATGGGCATTGGGGACATATAAGGTCCCATTAAACCAGATACAAATGCCATGGGCAATACCGATGCGATTACCGTAAAGGTTGCCAAAATGGTCGGGTTGCCCACCTCGTTGATGGCATAAATGGCCGCATCCTTGAACGGCAAACGTTTCATCTTAAAGTGGCGGTGCATGTTCTCCGCAATAATAATGGAGTCGTCCACCACAATACCCGTTACGAACACCAAAGCAAATAAGGTGATTCGGTTCAAGGTATAATCGAGCATATAATAGCTCAACAAAGTCAATGCGAATGTGATCGGCACGGAAAGGAACACTACCAATCCACCTCTCCAACCCATGGCGAGCATCACCACAAAGGTTACGGCAATGATTGCCCCGATCAAGTGCATCAATAATTCGGATACTTTTTGGGAAGCTGTTTGACCATAGTTACGGATCACCTCTACATGTACATCATCCGGAATCAGATTTGATTTCAAGTGTTCCACTTTATCCAAAACCACATCGGCAATCTTCATGGCATCGGCCCCTTTTCTTTTGGAAATAGAAATAGTTACCGCTGGATACTCAGATTTAAAGGTTTCTGACTTCTCACTTGCTGCTCCAAATCCAAGAGAAACATAGTTTTTGGGCAACTCTGGACCATCCAAAACGGTTGCTACCTGTTTTAAATAGATGGGTTGATTTTGTTTGGTGCCCACAATCAGGTTTTCCAAGTCTTCTTTGCTCTCCAAAAAGTTTCCTGTACTGATGTGAAATTCAGTATCGTTGGATAGGAAATTCCCAGCATCCATCTGCTGGTTGTTGGCCTGAATCATTTGGGCAACGGCCAACATGTCAATTCCAGATTCGGCCATTTTATCCTTATCTACTACCACACGAAGCTGACGGTTTCTTCCACCAATCTTTTTGGTGATGGAAACCCCGTTTACTTTTTCAACCTCATTGATCAACTCTCCAGAAATCTCTCGCAACTGAAAATCATCGTATTCATCGCTCCATAACGTTAGAGCAAGCATGGGCACATCATCAATCGCACGGGTTTTTACCAAAGGCATGGTGACCCCGTTTGGCATTTGATCCATGTGCTTGTTGATCTCGTCGTACAAACGCACCAATGATCTTTCGATATCTTCCCCTACGTAAAACTGTACAATGGCCATTCCTTGCTCTTGCATGGAAGTGGTGTACACATATTCTACGCCTTTAATGTTGGATATAATTTTTTCAAGTGGTTTTGTGATCCTGGATTCCACCTCTGTTGGGCTGGCTCCAGGATATCCCACAAAAATATCCGCCATGGGCACATCAATCTGTGGCTCCTCTTCCCTTGGAATCAAAAAAGAACTGTACACCCCAATGACCATGAACACGATCATTAAGAGCACCGTTAGTTTGGAGCTGATAAACCCTTTGGCTATTTTTCCTGCTAGTCCGTCTTTCATGGTGAGCTTTTTTGGGTTATTGAATGCTTACTTTAGCTCCATTGTACAGCTTTCCTTCGGCTGATACGATGTATTGGTCTCCTTTGGACAATCCAGATAATACTTCTACTTCGTCCCCATAATTCTCACCCAAACGCAACCAACGCAGCAGAGCCACATTGTCTTGTCCGAGCGTATAAACTCCTGCCAATTGCCCTTTGTGCACCAAGGCTGTGGACGGAACAGTCACAACTGTTTTACCATTGCTCTCATTTTCCGTCTCTAGCCTAACGGTTGCATACATACCTGACAAAATCTTGGCATCTGTTTCATCCAAGCTTACTTTCATTACATATTGTCCACCTGTATTTTGTGCGGAAGCACTCAATTCGGAAACCTTACCTGTGATGGTGGTATCCAATGCTTTTACCAAAACTTGGGCTGTTGTTCCCACTTCAATCGCAGAAATGTTGTTTTCGGCTACTTTGGCCTCTACCTCAAACCCTGTTCCTGGAGATTCCACTGAAACCAAAGGCACTCCAGGATTGGCCATATCGCCATTATCAATGTAGGTATTGGTCACCACGCCACTGAATGGGGCTCTGATATCGGCGTACGCGAATTGGGAATTCACTTCGTTTTTCATTTGATTTGCTGCTTCCAATCTGGCTTTAGCCATTTCGTAACGGGCAGTCATATCGTCCAGTTCCTTTTGTGAGGCACTGCTTTCTTTAAAAAGGTTTTGAAATCTTTCGTAGTTCTTTTTAGCATTGTTGAATGCCACTGTAGCCTCGGTAATGGAAGCTTCTACCTGTGCTTTTTTAGCTCTTAGGTCTCCATTATTGATGGAAATAAGTAGGTCTCCCTTGTTTACTTTCTGACCTATTTTAACGGGAAGTGACTCCACGTAACCCATCATTCGGGTACTCAGGGTGGCACTCTTCACTGCTTTTATTTGACCACTTCCTGCCAGGATGGTAGCGCTATCGCCCAAGTCCACATCGGCAACAGTTACTGGCACCGCGGCAGAAGTATCAACAGTCCTTTTTTCGTCACTCCCGCATCCCATTAAGGTCAGCCCCAAGGACACAGTTAAAATGATGCTTTTATATATCGTAGTGTTTTTCATATTGCAATTATTCTTTGGTTAAAAATGTGAGTAAGGATTGTGCTTGATTGTATTCAAAAATGATTTGATAATAGGCCAATTGCTTTTCGGCATAAGTGGCTTCTGCCATTAATAAATCGGTTGTTTTTTCCAATCCCTCTTTAAATCGGTTTGTACGTATCCTCAATGATTCTTCGGATTGCTCCATAGCCAATTTTGAGGTCTGGAGCCTGCTTTTCGCATCTTCGACCATCCGTTTGGTGCGTTGAAGCTCCATAGAACTCTTGGCGACGTACTGTTCGTATTCTTGTTTTGCTTTTTCATAACTAGTCTTGCTCTTTCCTGCTTTGGCAAAGCGTTGGGAACCTTTAAAAACATCCCAGCTCAAGCTTGCCCCAACAATGTATCCTTTGGAATCTGCCTGAAATATCTGATCATCATACATCTCATAGCTCGCAAAGGCATTCAACTTGGGCAAAAAGGTCATATTATCCGCCTTCATATTTGCTCTGTACGCTTCAGAAACCAAATCCATAGCTTTAACATCCGCTCTGTTCTCCAAGGAAGCTTCGGTCGCTTCCCGGATATTTTCAGGCAACAATTCTTGGGTAGGTTCAAAAGGAACATTTACTTGTTCATTCATTAAAAAAGCCACGTAGTCCGAAGCATTTTTCACATTACTCTCGGATGTTTTCAACTGATCGGAGACTTCGGTCACCCTCACTTTTACTTCCAACAAATCTGCTTTTTGAAGTAATCCTTGGTCAAAACTGTTCTGGGCCATGTTCAGGTTGGCAGTTGCTGCATCGTATGCTTTTTGCATGACTTCCACGGCACGATAGGCCAATTGCAATTGGCCATAGGCTTTCTGGGCCTCAAAATCCAAATAATCCCTAGTTCTCATGGCTTGAAGCTCTTTGGCCTCCATGGTGGTTTTGGCAGCCTTGCGCTGATAAAAACCGTCCATATTGACCAAAGGTTGCTGGACGGAGACCACGGTGGCAAAGTTTTCCACTTGATCGGGGTCGTTCAATAGATCCGGATTAAAATCTGCTTGGGTCAGAATCCCTTGGTTGAGTTTGGACCCAAATGCCATTAAAGGATTTGTGGTTGCCATTCCCGTATGAGAAACAGAAATCTGTGGCAAAAAAACGGAGTTGGAAAATCTATAATCGTATTTGGCCATTTTGGCTTCCTGATCGGAAATCTGAATGCTCGCATTGGACTCCCTCACCTTTTCCAATACTTCTTCCAAAGAAATATTCACAGGTTCCTGGGCAATCGCAGCCTGCATTAGACCAAATGCAATAAAAATGAATATATGCCTCATTATTTGTATTGTTTTGAGGCAAAATTAGAATGGCAAAGCTGTTCCTACAGTAACATTGGTTACCATGGGAGAAAAGTAAAAATGGGGCTGATACCAGCCCCAATAACCCTTAATTATCAATTAAATACCTAATGCGCCAAACTTAAAAAGCCAGCATTTTGGCAAAAAGGGATTCTAGAAATCGTTTATTTTTTACCGCTATTCATCAAGGATAGAACGGCAACCACTAAAACGATGACAACGAGGGCGAAGACCCCTATCATCCAGATGCCATTTTCCCAAGATACCAACGGAATGTTTACTAATGATCTCACAATGTATTGGTTTTAAGTTTGAATCAAATGTAATCGCTGTTTTCAAGTCAAAATATGATAATGCTCATAAAACCAGAGTCCAACCATCTAATTATGAGAGCCTCAAGACCTTCAAAACCCCATTAAATAAAAAAGCCGCTCCAAAAATTGGAGCGGCCTTCATTATCAACCAACCAAAAAACTTAGCGTTTAATTTTACAAGTGTTAATTCCGAATACCGTATACAAAGGACAAAAGCTTATGAAGCTCGTTAGTACGAAAATGGCGGCCAAGGCCAAAAGCACATATGCCAATGTTCCTGTTATTACATTAAAATAATACAGCGCACCTACAACGAGAGCCAAGAGAATCCGAATCGTGCGGTCCGCACCGCCCATATTTTTTTTCATAATCGATAGTTTTGGATTTTACCGTACAATTTACTTAATAACCTTCTTGTTATTTCTGACAATCAGTTCCTTACCGTAAAATTACATGTTCACTTTCAACCTTACGGTAACATCGGTTACATAGCTTTGCCTATTTTTACGATACATTTAAATTTTGACCTACATGAACAGAAGAGGTTTCTCCCACAAAATTTCGTTGGCAGCCATGGCCACCGTTTTGGGCAGCGACATAGTTTTTGCCCATAGGATGCCACATGATTACTTGCCCTTGGGGTTACAGGACCCTGACCCTTTCAAAATGTTCGACAAGGACAAGGAAATGGTCGTATTAAACGATAAGCCTTGGAATATGGAAGCCAAGGCCCATTTGCTGAACGATGACATTACCCCAAACCAGTATATGTTCATTCGAAATAACGGTAGAATCCCGGACCAAATTGATATTTCCAAATGGTCGTTAACGTTGGATGGTGAATCCGTAAAGAATGCTAAAACTTATTCCCTTGCTGAACTTAAAAGCAAATTTCAGCACCATACTTACCAACTTACACTAGAATGCGGGGGCAACGGTAGAAGTGAGTTCAATCCGCCAGCCAAAGGAAACCAATGGACCGTTGGGGCGGTTTCTTGCGCCGAATGGACGGGAGTAAGACTACGGGATGTTCTGGAGGATGCAGGAATCAAACCAGACGCCGTTTACATCGGCTATCACGGAGCAGACACCCATTTGAGCGGGGACCCAAAAAAGGAACCTATATCCAGAGGTGTTCCCATATCCAAGGCCATGCAAGACCAAACCTTGCTTGCCTTCGCCATGAACGGTTCGGCTATTCCCTTAGCCCACGGACACCCATTGCGGTTGGTGTGTGGGGGATGGCCCGCATCCACATCGGGGAAATGGGTGAATCGAATCAGTGTCCGGAACAAAGTGCACGATGGTGAAAAAATGGGGGGTACCTCATACCGAGTCCCTTGTGAAACTGTTGCCCCGGGCAGCAAGGTCGAAGATTCTGATATGTGCATCATAGAGTCCATGCCGGTAAAATCCTTGATAACCTATCCAAAAAGTGGAGCACTAATCAAAGAGGGGAAAACATTGAATATTAATGGCCATGCATGGGCGGGTGAGCTTGAGGTTTCAAAAATGGAATATTCCATCGATTTTGGCAGTACCTGGCACAACTGTTCCCTTAAAAAACCGGCTAACCGTTTGGCGTGGCAACATTTCAATGCGACCGTAACATTTCCCAAAAAAGGCTATTACGAGGTATGGGGCAGGGCTACAGATGCTAATGGAAAAGCCCAACCGATGGTACTTCCTGGCTGGAACCCGAAAGGCTATCTTAACAATGCCTGCCATCGTATTGCGGTCAAAATTGTGTAATATGGAAAATGATTTTCAAAAACAGGTGCGGGCACTTTCCAAAACCCTCTTGTCTTTTCTGATATTGGTCCTTTTTCTCTTTGGGGGGGTATACTATTGGGCTAACTATACCCCACAATCGGACATTGTGGAAATTCCTTTGGAAGAAACCGCCGATGATTACGACAAAGTAGAAAATGGTGTCCACGTTGCCACCGGATTTATAGATGATAAAGGAATGGAAGCGACCATACAAAATTGTACCGCTTGCCATTCCGCAAAATTGGTGACCCAAAACCGAATGAGCAGGGAAGGATGGAAAGCTACTATAGAATGGATGCAAGAAACCCAGAACCTTTGGGATTTGGGCGCGAACGAAGAATTGATTTTGACCTATTTATCAAAAAATTATGCTCCTACAGACAAGGGACGACGCCAGAATTTGGAGGATATTGAATGGTATGAGCTAAAATAGCTGCAATGGAATACGTTGATGCACTCGTTAATGGTTTTCTGGGAATGGTTCAATGGACCTGGAGGTCCATTATTTTTGATGTGCCTTGGTACACCAATTATTTCTGGGGGTTGATTCTTATCTCAATTTTGGTGTGGGGGCTGGAAATCCTATTTCCTTGGCGCAGGGAACAATCCATTTTTAGAAAGGACTTTTGGTTGGATGTATTTTATATGTTCTTCAATTTCTTCGTATTCGCCATCATTATAAACGGGGTGTACAAAGTCCTGACCGTGCTCTTTGAAGATATTGGAATCAGTTCAAAAACGTTGGCCATCGTGGATATTGCCAATTGGCCCCAATGGATACAGTTGCTTGTGTTTTTTGTGGTGCTCGATTTTGTTCAATGGTTCACACACATTCTTTTGCACAGGGTCCCTGCTTTTTGGGAGTTCCACAAAGTGCACCATAGCGTAAAGGAAATGGGCTTCGCAGCGCACATGCGTTTTCATTGGATGGAAAATGTTCTCTACAAACCCTTAAAAACTTTGGCATTGATGGTCCTCGGAGGGTTTGAGCCCGAACAGGCCTATATTGTGCATTTTGCGGCCATTGCAATCGGACACTTTAATCATTCGAACATTAAACTGACCTATGGCCCATTAAAATATGTGCTGAACAATCCGGTGATGCACCTGTACCACCATGCCTATAATCTTCCCGAGGGTCATCGCTATGGAATGAATTTTGGAATTAGCCTGAGTCTTTGGGACTATTTATTCCGAACAAATTATATTCCCGAAAGCAATGGTAAAATAGAGTTGGGGTTTCCCGGTGATGAAAAACTTCCGAAGGGATTCTGGGGTCAATCAGTATCTGGTTTTAGAAAAAAAGATAAAGGGTGATGTCCATTAAATTACCTAAGCTAACTTTCCGCTCGCGCAACTTACAAACGATTTTGCTTTGTCCACAAAACCATTCTTGTCATCAATGGTGGGGTATCCCATGCGTTTAAGGGCATCTTTAATTAAGGAAGCTACATCGGCGCCTTGATGGTCAAAGCTAACCGATGAGCTTTCCTTATCCACAATCACATTTTTAATTTCTTTTATCTCAGAAAGTTTGTTGGAAATGGTCTTTACGCAACCCCCGCACTTTAGATTTTGTACTTGAAAAGTAGTTTGCATAGCAAATGAATTAATAGCACCAGCTTCTATAGCCTCCCCTTAGATCATAGACTTTGGCGAAGCCCAATTCCACCAATCGTCTCGCCGCCTTTTGGCTTCTGTTTCCGGATTGGCAATAAATAAATACCGGGGCATCTTTCTTTAACTTGGAAAATGCTGACTCGAATGCGGAACCTTGAAAAAAGTCAATGTTCTTGGCTCCATTGATATGACCAGAAGCAAACTCTGCCTTGGTCCTTACATCCACTAATTGCACCTTTCCTCTGGATATAGCTTCCTTATATTCTTCCCTATCCATTACCTGGATTTCATCGGGAAGGTTATGTTCTTTGAACAAAAAACCTAGTATTGACATAGTCCCATTGTTTTATGAGACCAAAGTACACCATACTCCCCATCGCGTTCAGTAACCACGGTTACACAACACTATTTTTTTAATTAATTTTCCAGTGGGGTTTTGTCCTACTTCAATGTTGTAGGGCAAACGTAATCCGTAACCGGTATTCCAGCCTTTTTAATATCGGCAAAACCACCAGCTACATCCACTAAATTATGTATCCCCCTACTTTTTAAGATGGAAGAGGCAATCATGCTACGATATCCTCCCGCACAATGAACATAAAAGGTTTCTTTTTCCGGAAATTCCGATAAGTGTTCGTTGATATAATCCAAAGGTGTCAAGTTTACATTTTCCACATGCTCCGCTTGGTATTCCGATTCCTTTCGGACATCGTAAACGGGCACTCCCTTATCCATCAAGCTTTTTAGCTCCTCCGCATTGATACTATCCACGGTATCCGCTTCTTTTCCTGCTGCCTTCCAAGCCTCTATTCCGCCTTTTAAGAAGCCCAAGGTGTGGTCAAACCCGACTCGGGACAATCGAGTGATGGTCTCTTCCTCCCTGCCTTCCGGCGTCACCAAAAGTATGGGTTGCTTTACATCGGCGACCAATGCTCCCACCCATGGGGCAAAACTTCCATCCAATCCAATAAATATAGACCTGGGAACGTGTCCTTTTGCAAATTCATCTTGATGACGTACATCTAGCACTATGGCTCCAGTCTCATTGGCGGCCGCCTCAAAGGCATCCGGTGCAAGGGCCCGGGTGCCTCTTTCCAATACTTTATCGATATCCTCGTAACCCTCTTTGTTCATTTTTACATTGAGCGGGAAGTATTGAGGTGGTGGCAACAAGCCATCGGTCACTTCATCAATAAATTCATCACGGGTCATGTCCGCCCTAAGGGCATAGTTCATCTTTTTCTGATTGCCCAAGGTGTCCACGGTTTCCTTCATCATATTTTTTCCGCACGCGGAACCAGCACCATGTGCCGGATAAACGATTACATCGTCTGCCAATGGCATAATCTTGTTGCGCAGACTATCGAACAAGGTGCCCGCCAGTTCTTCTTGGGTCATATGGGCCGCTTTTTGGGCCAAATCGGGACGGCCAACATCTCCAAGGAACAAGGTGTCCCCGCTAAAAATGGCATGGTCCTTTCCTTTTTCATTCCTCAACAAATAGGTAGTGCTCTCCATGGTATGGCCCGGGGTATGCAACGCCACTATGGTGATTTTACCCAGTTTAAACTCCTGCTGGTCTTTGGCAATAATGGCATCAAAAGAGGGTTCTGCCGTTGGGCCGTAAACAATGGGCGCCCCAGTCTCTTTGGATAGCGTAAGGTGTCCGCTTACAAAATCGGCATGGAAGTGTGTCTCAAAAATGTATTTGATCTTTGCCCCGCTCTCCTTTGCCGTTTTCAAATAGGGGTCAATCTCCCGCAATGGGTCGATTATCGCCGCTTCCCCTTCGCTCTCTATGTAGTAGGCACCTTGTGCAAGACAGCCTGTATATATCTGTTCTATTTTCATTTTTCCAGTTTTTTCAAATATAATATTCTGTTCGCTTAAGTTCAGTTACCAAAGTTACAAAGTCCTTCTTTTGGACTGTAGCGACACCTTTTTTTGCATAAGGCTCCTCTCATTTTGTTCGTTACATCCGTTCACAGCATCGATGGTCTGCACATAGAGGTTTTCCTCCCCTAGGATGTCCACGATTCCGCTACTGTACAAAATATCCCTTGTCGGACCTATGGCCGCTGCGATCAAAAAGTGGATGTCGCGGTGCCTTAGATCCAAGATAATGCGCTCCAACATGGAAGCGGCGCTGCTATCAATATAATTGATGGGTTCCGCATTTAAAATGATATACTTCAGGACAGGTCCCTTTTTTTCTATCTGCCGATATAGTTGCTTTTTGAAATAATCCTTGTTGCCAAAATATAATTGGGCATCGAACCGCAGCACCAATTTGTCGGCTTCCACCTCCACATCTCCCGAAAAGCGATCTATATTTTTAAAATAGCTTGTATCCTTGATTCTTCCCAAGACCGCCATATGTGGCTTGGATATCCGATATACCAACAACATCAAGGACAATAGTACCCCGAATAGGATTCCTTCCATCAACCCGATGAGCAATGTCATTAAAAAAGTGGCGACCAGCAATAGGAATTCATCCTTTCTATTTTTCCAAAGTATCCAAGGATATTTTAAATCTACCAAGCCTGCTACGGACACAATGATAATCGCCCCCAACACCACTGCTGGAAGGTTATAGAACAAAGGGGTAAGAAAAAGCAATACACCTGCAATGATCAGGGTGCTAAATATCAATGACATTCCTGTTTTAGCTCCGGCTTTATCGTTCACGGCGGTTCTCGAAAAACTTCCAGATACCGAAAAGGACTGGAAGAATGAACCTAACATATTGGCAATACCCAATGCCCTGAGTTCTTGGTTTGCGTCCAATTCATACTCAGGATGTCTTTCCTCCACCGTCTTGGCTATGGAAACGGATTCCATAAACCCAAATAGGGCCACCGTTATGGCTATGGGCATAAGTTGTCCCATTTTGTCCCACTGGAACTCAGGGGCCTGAAAACCTGGAAGTCCCTTTGGAATATTCCCCACGATATGGACTCCCGCCGTATTAAGCTTAAAGATAACCACGGCCAAAATACCCAATACCACCAAGAACAGTGGCACTGGCAATTTTTTGTTGAATCTGTTCAACAGAACAATAAATAGTATGGATCCCAAGCCCATAAAAAAGGTAGGCCAGTGGATATAGGGCAAGCTTCGGATTATATTCGCCAAAAGCTCATGTATTCTGCCTGACTGGGCAAAATGGGTTCCCAATATATGGTTCAATTGGCCAAAGCCTATAAGAAGTGCTGCGGCCGATGTAAAGCCGCTTATGACCGGTTTGGACAAAAAATTGACAAAAAAACCCATTTTGAATATTCCCATAAGGAGCTGCAACCCCCCAATGAGCAAGGTCAGGAAAAGAACCGTTGAGATATAGTCCTCCTCATTGATCAGGTTTAGGGCCCCAACACCAGCTGCCACCAGTAATGAGTCCATGGCCACGGGCCCAACGGCCAACTGCCTTGAAGTCCCCATTAAGGCATAGACAAGCTGGGGCACCAATGCAGCATACAATCCATAAATGGGGGGCATTCCCGCAATCATGGCATAGGCCATTCCTTGAGGAATCAGCATGATTCCAACGGTAATGCCTGAAATCAAATCCTTTTGGAGCAATGATTTATTATAGGTAGCTATCCAAGACAAGAATGGGAAGAACCTTTTGATCATGCGATGGTTTTTTTACAAAAATAGATTGCCCGATGGCCTTTTACAGTAACAAAGGGTACAAACTTACAGATCTAATACGTGAATATGATTTCTGTGTAGCACCAATTTTTTCATCTTTTCCAGTTTTTTCAATAATCTGGAAACCACTACCCTTGAGGTGTGCAGGTCATACGCTATTTCCTGATGGGTATTTCTGATACGGTTATCATTGGTTACCTCGACCTTTTTTTTGAGATAGTCCACCAACCTTTGATCTAGATTTTTAAAGGCTATGCTATCCACAGTAAGAAGCAGCTCATTGAGACGGTTCTGATAGCTTTCGAACACATAATTGCGCCATCCCTTATATTTGGCCATCCACTCCTCCATTTTCTGGACGGGCACCATTACCAATCTTGTATCGGTCTCTGTTATGGCCCTGATCTCACTTTTGGTCTGACCCATGCAGCATGCCATGGTCACCGAACAGGTTTCTCCCTGCTCCAAATAATATAAAAGTAGTTCATCTCCCTCTTCATCCTCCCGAAGCACTTTAATTGCTCCCGACAACAATAAGGGTATACTTCTTATGTATTGCCCAATATCCATTATAGTCTCGCCCGCGGGCACTTCCATTAATCTTCCTTCTTGAAGAATCTCCTCGATAAGGGGCCGCTCAAAATGATTACCGAATATTGCTAAAAGTTCTTCTTCCATATTGATTAAATGCAATCCTCTAAGGTAATTATTTTAGCTCTAACCGATGCCCACCAAAGCAAAACCCACACGTTAGGTGTGGGCCTTTGCTGGTTAACGCAAACTAATAAACTGAAATAAACGAACTTAAACTTATAATTTCATGGGCTTGCCCTCGATTTCTTTAGGAATGGGCATGTCCAATATTTTTAGAACGGTCGCTGCAATCTGATTGGAATACAATTGTTCCTCGGTATCAACTTCACCTTTAGGCTGAACATTTTCCCCAAAAGCTATCATCCAAACGGAGCCCGCCCCATTGATATCGCTTCCATGACTTCTCCATGTGTCCAAAGGCTCGGTTCCCCGGCCATGATCGGTAGTGATCAAATACACGGTTTGGTCCTTATAAAAGTCATTTTGTTGGGTAAACTCCCATAAATCTTTGATCAATGCATCGGTATTGTGGGCCGATTTTAAATAAGACTGATAATCCCCATCGTGGGCAAAATCATCGGTTTCCCCGTAGGAAATGAAAACCAATTTTGGATGTTCCTTTTTCATATACTCCAAGGCGTAATGATGGGTAAATGCATCCAACCGCACAGTGCCCCATGGACTTGGTATCTGGTCTTGAAGCTCGTTCAAAAATTCCTCCTTGGCATTCAAATTATCGGTGGCCTTTTCAAATCCCGCATTTACTGGAACTCCCGAGCGCTCTTCGTTAACTATAGAGGGAAAAACATCCCAGCTACCAAAGGCAGCTACTTTACCTTTTCCTTCGGGCGTACTGTTGTAGCGCTCCAAAATGGTGGTGTTTGGGTTTGGAACTTTATCATTGCTCCGAATGTTTTCATCATCTGCAGTTCCTGTCAAGATTTCGTTGTAACCCGGGTAAGAGAACCACATGGAATTGGTCAAATCTACTTTACTTTCCAACTTTCGATTTCCATGGATTTGGCCCATCTCTTCAATTTGACCCCAAATAAAGGGCAGTAGCGCTTCCCTTCTTTCGCGCGGTGTGTCCCTCCAGAAAGCTTCCTTCAACAGGTCTGCTTCGTGAACATAATCATTGTTACCGATCAAAAGGGAATCTGCACCGGTAAACAGTTCCTGCCAACGAAAACCGTCCAACGTTATCAAGATTACTTTGGTATCGGTATTTTGGGCATTAACCCTGAACATTGCCACTACGGCAATCATCAAGAACAAAAAATTATTTTTCATTTTCCTGTGGTGTTTTAAATGATGCTGTTTCGGACCAATCACTCCAGTTCAAGTTTTGGTCACGGTACCGAACTTTCCAATAATAGGTGGTATTTGCTTTTAATCGTTTGGGTTTTTCATCGGTCAAATCGTCCTCTTTTTGACGGTCCTCTTTGTAATACCAGTTTTCAAACTGTTTCCAACTATCCAAAGCCAACTTTTCAAAATCAGGGCTTTCCGAAACCTGCCAATGTGATGCGGCATGGAATGCTCCACTCAATGTACTTGTAAATTCACCAGCTTTCAAGGTAGCAAAATCATCAGTTACCACAACGTTGTTTGCTGGCGAGATAATTTTCGGCGCTTCTGGCTTTTTCTCAAGTCGCCAAACGGTAATGCTATCGGTAAGCTCGTTCTGACGTGGCTTTACGGTATTCCCTTGACTGATTCTTTTGATAGTGAATTTAGGGTCGTTCCGGTTACCGTCGACTTCGACCATCACAAAGCCATATTCGTCCTGGGTAACCGTAAATTCATCATAATCCCTACCTTCAAACTCTCCCCAATTATCGATGGCTCCACCCGCCGAGGCCACATTGATCCAAAGGTGTTTGTGGTCTCTGGATTGCCCTCGTGAATAGCCATGCGTATGACCAAAAAAGTGGATGCTCGGTTTTCCAGTTTTGGTGGAGAATGTCTCCAACATTTTCACCACTTTGCCCGTTGATTCTTCCTCGCCGGGAATCCAAAGTTCCGATTTGTGGGGATGGTGGAGTTGCGCAAATACAAAATCAATGTCTTCGTTCTTTTCCGTATCGGCCAGTACTTGTTCCAACCATTCATATTGCTCGCGAAGGTCTCGGTAACCATCGTTGGAGTTTAGCCCGATGATTCGAGTATTCCCATAATCCTTGTACCACCAATGTTCGGCAAAGGCAGGCGTTCCATTTTCTGGAAGGCTGAAGTATTTGAAGTAGAAAACAGAATTGCGCTCGTGGTTGCCCAAAACCGGATACACAGGAACCTCTGCAAATAGTTTTTGTGCAGGGTCGAAGAAGTGCTCCTTCCATTGGTAATATTTGCTGCCGCTCTGCACCAGGTCGCCGGGAATCATCACCATGGCCAGATTGTCGGGCAACTTGCCTCCATGCTCCTGTTCCAAATACTGAAGAATGCCTTGGTTTACGATTTCGGAAAACTTGTTCGGGTTTTGGCTATCGTATTGCATATCGCTCATGGCTACAATATTGAACGACTCTTCATCACTTGAAAAAGGTGGTGTTTTAAATTGATAGATATCCGATTTGGCCTTATCTGTTTTCACCCGATAATAATACTCGGTAAAACGTTTAAGACCTTCAAGTTTTACGGTATGCACCCGGGATTCGGAAAAATTGATATCCTCGGCTTTTCCTGAGGTTTTTTTGCCCAGTTTTTCTGTAGTTCCCCATTCCACAATGCTTTCTTCGCCACTTGTAGTCTCCCACATGATGACGATGGAATTCGGTTCTGCATCTTGGAGATAAGGTTGTACCAAAATTTGGGGTTCGGTTTGCGCTGATAGTTTCATCACACCCAAACAAAGTACAAGTAGTAGTTGGTTCGTTTTTTTCATTAGGCGATATGGTTTGTTTTTAAAAAGGCAGAGTTCAATATTTCAAATGCTTTTTCCAGTTCTTCTCTTGTTATGGTCAATGGTGGAGAAAGCTGTAGTACGTTTCCTTTGGAAACTTTAAAACTTAATCCTTGTTTTAGGCACTCGTACATAATTTCTTCGGCTTCCGCCGTTGCTTTTTCTTTGGTCGTTCTGTTAGTCACCAGTTCAATGCCCCATAAAAGACCAACACCCCGCACATCTCCGATCAATGAATATTTTCGGTGCATTTTGTACAAGGATTTTCTCATGAATTCTTCATCCTCCTTCACTTTTTGCAAGATGTTTTCCTCTTCCAAAACCTCTAAAAGCGTCAAGCCGGCCATGGATCCCAACGGACTTTTTTCATGGGTATAGTGCCCGAGGGAAATATGTCCGAATTTGTTGTATTCTTCACGGGTAACAATCGCTGCTTGAGGGATAATTCCACCCCCCAATCCTTTACCCAAGCAGAGAATGTCCGGTTCAATATCAAAAAGCTCGTAGGCGAACATAGTTCCCGTTCTTCCAAAAGCGATGGGGATTTCATCCAAAATCAGTAAAACACCATGTTTGGTACAAAGTTCCCTAGCTGCTTTCCAGAATTTTTTTGATGGAATCTGCACATCGGTGTTGCGAATGGTCTCCGCTAAAAAAGCTCCAATTTGATGGTCTTTCTCCAAAACATACTGCAAATACTCCAATGCCTTGTCCTCATTACCCTCAAATATACCACGATAGGTTATTGGTGGCGGAATGCGTTCCACACCGGGCATTAATGGCCCCATATGCTCTTGGAAGATCGCTTCGCCCCCAACACTTATGGCATCCAAAGATGCACCGTGGAACGAGTCCCAAAAAGAGACGACTTTATGCTTACCAGTAATGGCCCTTGCCAATTTTAGGGCAATGCCAATGGCCGAGCTTCCGTTGGGGGTCATTAGGATGCGGTTAAGGCCCTTTGGAGTGTAAGAGGTCAATTTCTCCGCAAATTGAATAGCGGTCTCATTGGCGTAGCGTCTGGTGGAAAACGTCAAGTTTTGCAGCTGCTCCGTTAGTCGAGCGACCAGTTTTGGATGCGAAAACCCGATTTGGTGCACGTTGTTTCCATGAAAATCGAGGTACTTTTTGCCCGATACACTGATCATGTGCGAGCCATCACAATTTTGGAGCACGTCCAAACAAGGTGTGGACATGGATTGATGCATAAAATATTTGGCGTCCTTTTCCAGTAGCTCTTGGGTTTCATCGCCAACTTCGTTCTGCAACCATGCTCTCCGCGCAGGAGTTAGGTTGATGTCGCCCTCCACAACAGATTCTGAGTTGTGCTTGTTGCGCTTTTGCTTCATTCTTTGTTATTTTTCTCTAAACAGCCTATCCGCTGGAATAATTTGTTTTGGCGTATTGGGACCCGAATATTTAATATCCAAATGATAGCCCCCGCCACCGTTGAAAAATTCTACACGGACCAAATGCCTCCCTCCGGATAGTTCCAAAGTCCCGCTGCGTTCCATAACACCATGGTCACCATCGTTGTCCACTATCTCGGCACCGTTCACATAAAGTTTGCTACCATCATCACTATTGGTGAAAAAGTTATATGTTCCTTCTTCGGTCACTTCCAAATAACTTTCAAAAACCACGGCCACTTGCTCTTGCGGCATATCTTCGGAGAGTGCTTGCTTATGGGAGAACTCCGTTACGTAACCTTCATGCACCGGATTTAAGGTAGTGAAAACCGGAAGCTTTTCGATACCGCTCACTTGAAAAACCTCAAATTTGACAGGGTCCTGTTTTGCTTTTGAAATAATCCTGAAATTTCCTTCGGCGACGGTACTTACCAATCGCTCGTTCTGAAAAATACCTGCCTTGATGATATTTGTCTCCTTTAGATAAAAGGTGTCTTGATAGACTTGGCTGTTTTCCAAAGTCGGCACGTTGTTGCCAATGGTGTACCGAATCTCACCCACATTGTTCGGGTTTTGCATGACCACCGCAACAGAATCCGCTTTAAAAATGCCTCCTGACGGCTCAAAATGGCCGGCATCTGGAAGAATTTTGGGTTGGTTTATCTTCTCTTTTCGTTTGTATATAAGCTTTGGAGCTTCATTTCCTATAAAAGCCCCTCTTACGGGTCTGCCCATCCAAGCTTGGGGCATTTGCAATCCCATGGCATAGGCAACTGTCGGTGCATTGTCGTATTGGTAAACGGTCTCTTCGATTTTATAGCCTTTTTTGATTCCCGCCCCGTACATAATGAATGGTATTTCCATTTCGGCCAGACTTTCTCCGCCATGACCAAAGCCTAAACCTCCGTGGTCTGCGGATATAATAAACATGGTTTTTTCAAAAATCCCTGCATCCTTGGTTGAATTTACGATTTTGGCAATCAAGGAATCTGCCTTTTCCACCGATTTGTAATACTCAGGGCTCCCATGGCCTTGGGAATGTCCCGCATGATCTACGTGATCCAAATGCACGAAGGTGAATTTTGGTCTATGCTCCTTGATATAGCTTGCCGCTTCTTGCGTGGTTTTGTCCTCATGATCTCCGTCGATATCAAAATCCACGTCGGATTTTTCGAACAAACGTCCAAAACCGTCCCAGTCGTAAATGGCACCTACATGCGCTTCTGGCTGTTGGTCTTTAAACAGTGTGAATATGGTAGGAAAGGTCCCGTTTTCAGTAACTACGACCGGTGGTAATTGATGGTCGAACTTTTCCCAACCATTGGAAGTCACCCCATGTTGTTCCGTATCGGCACCCATGATCATACTGGCCCAATTGGGACTGGAACTTGATGGGAGTACGGACCGTGCATGCATGGTGGCGGCCCCATTCTGGATCATGGAATCCAATGTTGGCGTTTTGGCCTTTTGAATCCCATTGGGACTCATACCGTCTATTCCAATGATGACCACATGCTCA
This sequence comes from Muricauda brasiliensis, assembly GCF_003057865.1. Lineage (NCBI taxonomy): Bacteria > Pseudomonadati > Bacteroidota > Flavobacteriia > Flavobacteriales > Flavobacteriaceae > Allomuricauda > Muricauda brasiliensis. The sequence goes on from NZ_QBTW01000011.1 coordinate 148,277, forward strand.
ATATCAGTGGACCGAGCTACTTTATTTGTGCACGACACCATCAAACCAATCAGCAGAATAGGTAACAGTAGTTTTTTAGACATCTTATTTATTTTTAACAACAAAGGCTGCCCTGAAAAACAGGGCAACCATATTTTGTTTAAAAGACTATTTTTCAATCGTTTAATATCTGGTTCCTGTTTCCCACCAGCCGGGTGTATTGATGTTGTCCCCTTCTCCGCCCATGGCTTGTACGGCAGCTTCATAGTTTGCCGTATTCAATGTTTGTTCGGACGATGGGTAAAGGAAACGAACCGGATAGCGTCCTCCGTTAAGGTCATCCTGGCCTGTTTCCAAGGCAGGAATACCCGTTCTTCTGTAATCCATCCATCCTTGGTAATCCACGTTCCAAAGTGCTATGGTCTTTTGAGTAAGCAGCAATTCCAAAGAACCATCATATTGTACAGTTGGTTGCGCCAAATATGCATCGATATCAGCTTCCGCAACGCCCCAATAGGCCAAGCTTGCCCTAACACCTGCATTGTAATAATCAGCGGCACTGCCAGCAATAAAACCTCTCTGGGCAGCTTCTGCCAAAATAAATTGTACTTCTGAATTTTTCATAATGAACGCTTCGGCAGCTGTTGAGGAGAAATAAAACAATTCCACATCCAAACGGCTTGGACTGTTGGCATCATCATAAGCACGGGCATTGTCTTGGTTCAGACCAATTGGAATACCTACCCATTCGCCATCACTGTTACGATCGAACCAGATATCCAATCTAGGATCGTTGAATTCTTCAAAATAGCCCAACAAGGTGGTACAAAGACTCTTCTCGTCAAAACCACCGATACGACCTGTACTCTCTGGCCAAGAATCGGTATTTGATGTACCACTATAGGTTAATGTGGCGTTGTCATCATTAGAATTGATGTAGTTTCCTGCACTGACAATGGCCTGCATTTCGGCTGATACATCTCGTTGTTTGGAGATTCTCATCAGGTAACGAAGACGCAATGAATTTGCCAGTTTTCTCCATTTGGAAGCATCTCCATCATAGATGACGTCACCTGTAGATCCGGTAATCGCCTCCCCTTTTGCCAGTGCGGCATCGGCATCTGCCAAATCTTGAAGGACTCCATTATAAACGGTTTCTTGATCATCGTATACCGGGGTAAAAATTCCTTCGGACTCACCTGACATGGCCTCGGTGTAAGGTACGTGGCCATACAAATCGGTAAGGTTGGCAAAAGAAAGTGCTCTCAATGTCAGGGCTATGCCTTCGTAGGTCGCATTTTGAGATCCTTCTGCACGGGAAATTTCCAAAATATCATTGATTTCGGGCAAATAGTTGTAAAAGAAATTCCACATGCCTTGATCTCCCCAATCAAACTGACTAAAACCAGGAAAGTTGTTTTTTGCCATGAGCTGGGTAATGGTATTTCCATCGCTATACCCTTCTTGTGTCAACGTTCTTGTGATTTCCGAAGTTACGGTGGAGGTAAGCAAGTTGGCACTCACCTGTTCCGGGGCGTTGGGGTTGGAGTTGATACTCTCAAAATTGTCCGTACACGAAACCAATAAGGTTCCTGCAAATAAGATGGATGTTATGAAGTTTGATGTTTTCATCATTCTTTATCTTAAATTCTTTGTTTAAAATTCTACGTTAAGGTTAAGACCAAAACTTCTTGTGCTGGGCAATGCCATATCTTCCACACCGGGTACGATCGAACCTCCGGAGAAAGAAATGGATTCGGGATCTACGTGATCGTTCTCCGTCCAAAGTGCCAGGTTACGACCTACCAAAGAGATGGTCGCTGATCGTATCGGCGTGTTGGCCAACAGCTTGCTTGGAAGCGTATAACCCAATTTTACTTCTCTTAGTTTTACATAGGTGGCATCGAACATTGAGCTTTGCTCGTTGCCCCTGTTGTACACATGTGAGTAGTAGTTTGAAGCCGCTACATTGACCGTGTTTGGTGTATAGTTTCCATTTCCATCATCCACAACACCTTGGGCAACGATGCCCGATTCACGACCGGGAACAGTGAAATCCAACATACCTGTAGTACCGCCAATGGCAACCGTTCTGGAGTGATACACACCACCTTGTCTCCAATCGAAAAGGAAACCAAATCGAAGGTTTTTGTAACGGAAGCTGTTCTGAAAACCAACCATAAAATCTGGATTGTAGTTCCCTAGGTTTCTTAGTTCATTGCTTCTGATGGGCAAACCTGAATCACCATCAATGATCCATTGTCCATAATAAGGACTGTTTTGGTCGGTCACCTGTTCGAAACCTGTTCCGTAAAGGTCACCCATACGTTCCCCGACCTCCGCAACAACTTGAAGGTAATTTTCCTTTACAAGATATTGGGTCAATCCATCCGTAAGTTCTTTTACCTCTCCACGGTTGGTGGTAAAGTTGATGTTGGTATCCCAGCTAAAGTTGTCGGTTCTAAGTGGTGTTGCGGTCAAGGTGATTTCCAAACCTTTGTTCTCTACCTCACCTGCATTGATGACCCTGGAACTAAATCCGGAAGTATTGGATACGGGCAAAGAAAGAATCTGGTTGTTGGTTACCGACTTATATGCAGCCACATCCAGCCCCAAACGATTTCCAAAGAAACGAACATCGGCACCTACTTCGAATGAGTTGGTACGTTCTGGTTTTAAATCGGCAAGTTTCAATTCGGATGGGGAATAGGCCCTTGAATATCCGTTGAAGGTATTTCCAAAACCAAAGGTCGCGGCCAAATTATAAGGGTCGGTATCGTTACCCACACTGGCCCAGCCTCCTCGAACTTTCGCAAAGCTGATGGACTCTGGCATCTGGAACATATCAGAAAGAATGAAACTCAAACCAACGGATGGATAGAAATAACTATTGTTTCCATCAGGTAATGTGGAAGACCAATCGTTACGAGCGGTAACATCCAAGAAAGCATAATCTTTATAGGCCAAATTGGAGAAGGCATACAAACTGTTTACGGTGAATTTACCGTCATAATCACTCTGCGTCAATGGCTCGGCCGCATTTCCAAAGTTATAGATCCCTGGAATCGACAAAGAGTTGGCACTGATACGTTGATATCTGTTTTTAGCAGAACGATGGTTACCCCCGAAGGATACACCAAAATCAAAATCTTGATTCAGCTCAGTGTTGTAAGCCAAAAGGAAATCCGTGTTCTGCTCATAGGCATAAATAAAATCCTCTCTGTACTGACCGTTCGGGAAACGTTGCGTTGAATAGGCCCTTTTTCTCATATCCAGTTCACTGGAATAGTCGAAACCGGAACGCAACATTAAGCTCAATCCTTTTGCCAATGTCATATCCGCCCTTAGGTTGGTGATCACACGGTCCTTGTTAAAGGCATTGGTGTTCTCGTACACGGTAAAGAAAGGGTTGTCGTGGTAATTGTAGTTATAGTTGTACTGCTGCACACCTTCCAAACCTGGCTGCCAATAATCCCTTAAATTGTTCATGTTGATATGACGACCGAACCAAATCCACAGATACATTACGTTTTCTGTTCCGTAAGAGTTATTGGGACGGTTGCGGGAGTTCGAATTGATGTAGTTCATGGAACCGGTCACCTTTAACCAATCGGTAAGGTTGTAGGAACCATTTACTTGGTACGACCTTCTTTTAAAATTGGAGTTTGGAATAACACTCTCACTTTGCAAATCGGTAAAGGATACCCTAAAATTACCATCTTCGTTAGCTCCCGTCAAAGCAATGTTATTGCTCATGGTGAAACCTGTTCTAAAAAAGTCATCGATATTGTTGGGCTGTGGAGAAAAAGGCGTTGCGATGATTTCATCAGCAAAAGTTCCATCAGGATTTCTTGGCCTAACATGAACGTCACCAGCTCTCAATCCACTGGTTGTTGGGCTATCGTGCTGAGGGATCAATTGTCCGTTTAAAGCTGGCCCCCAGCTTTCGTCCACGTGATCGTTTATACCTCCTGTCAAGGAACGGTTCTGCCCACCATCATTAAAAGCAAACTGCCCTCCGGAACCTTGTCCGTAGCGGTTTTGATATTTTGGGAGTGTCAAAAGATCTTCGAAAGTCGAATTGTGGGTATAGGACACCCCAATTCCCTTGCTGCCCTTACCAGATTTGGTGGTAATGAGCACAACACCATTGGCTCCTCTGGAACCATAGAGTGCTGTTGCATTTGGTCCTTTAAGCACGGTCATGGTCTCTACATCATCTGGGTTAATGTCCATGGCTCCGTTACCATAATCAACCCCCATGTTCCCCTCACTTCCTGTATTGTTCACATTGTTGTTGATAGGAATACCGTCCACTACAAATAATGGCGAGTTGGCATTGGGACTTGGGTTAAGGGAATTCTCACCACGGATAATAATCTGTGAAGAAGACCCAACACCCGAGTTTCCTCCCGTAATCTGGACACCGGCCATTTTACCGGCAAGCGAATTGACCACGTTGGTTTCCTTGGCCTCGGAAATTTCTTCCCCAGAAACCTTTTGTACTGCATAGGCAAGCTTTTTGGTCTCTCTTTGAATACCCAAAGCGGTTACCACAACCTCATCCAATTGTTGTGAATCGGGCTGTAATACGATGGTCGCGGTAGTTTTACTGGCTGTTTCCAAATCCTGGGAGATATACCCTATATAGGATACTACCAAAATTTCCCCTCCTTGTGGGAGCTCAATTTCAAAATTTCCATCAAAGTCGGTGGCCACACCTGTGGACCCACCCTTTACAACTACCGATGCACCCGGCAATGGTACGTTGTTCTCGTCTAATACCTTTCCTGAAAAGGTGACTTGCGAATAGCCAATTATACTTACGGTGAATGCAAGTAAAAAAGCTACAATCGATTTTTTCATTTGTTGAGTATTTGTAAAAATTGGTTAATTATTTATCAACAAATATCCAACACATGAGTTAAGGCAGGCCTTTAAACAGATTAAAAAAATGATACGGAATAGTTAAAAGAAACCGTTCAATGTTATGTAAACATTATTTACAAATATGCAATTTATTCAAATCGACAAAAAGACAGATTTTACAACATACCCCAGTAGTTTAATGGATTAACCGTATTTTTTTAGTAATCTTGATTTATCAAAAAATATTATAAATACTAAAATTTAGGAGGGCCATAAATAATGGAAGATTACCTCATCGGGATTGGGAAAAGAATAAAGCAAATCCGTAAGAACAATAAAAAGACCATAAACGATGTTGCGATAGCTGCCGGGGTAACCGCTGGGCTTATTTCACGCATTGAAAACGGTAGAACTATACCATCCCTTCCAGTGTTTTTAAAAATTGTGGAGGCATTGGACACCCAGATGACGGATTTTTTTGATGGTATCCCTAAAGGTATCGGTCAAAATTTTATTGTGACCCGCAAACACGAACAGTCCATTATAGAAAAGGAGGACGAAGCAGTTGGTTTTACCTATAATTATATTTTTGGAAAACAGTTGAACTCTGTGGGTTTTGAAAGTGTGCTTCTGGAAGTGCAGCCCAATTCAAGAAGAGAAAAGGTAGTGACCGATGCTTTTGAGTTCAAGTATATTTTAACCGGAGAGTGCTATTACGAGATTGGCGACCAAGAGGTTCTTTTAAAAGAAGGGGATTCTATCTTCTTCGACGGTAGAATCCCCCATGTACCTATCAACAGAGGAACAGTTCCCTCTAAAATGTTGGTGGTCTATTACTTTATTTGATCAAGAAAATAACACCTTTTCCAGATTGATCAGGGAATCCAGGATCAAAGTTGGTTGCGCGGTCTCCAGCTGTTCCCGTGTTTGGGCGCCGGTCAAAACGCCCACTGTCCAACCACAATTCGCGTTTTTCCCTTCCTCAATATCGATAACGGAGTCACCAGCTTTCAATACATTTTCAGGGTTTTTGATGCCGAACATATCCATCGCCTTGTCTATCATTTCCGAAGAAGGTCTCCCATTTACCACATCGTCGGCAGTAATCACAGCATCAATTTGATTTCCCGCAGCCCAACCTAATTTGTCCAAAAGCGTACTTGCGGTTTTTTGATCGTAACCTGTATTCAAGACCACTTTGACCCCTCTGGACTTTAAAAGATGGAAAAAGGCCTCAACACCATCATAAGAGGTAACCTCCAAATTGGCATAGGCCTCTTCAAGCATCCCTTTAAAATCCTTAAAAACCACATCCGCATCTATCCCATTGGTTTGTGTCTGTTCCAAAATATCTGTAATGGCCTTAAACTTTTCCTTACCTGCACCAAATTCCAGAACGGTATCCAAAGAAACCTCGACCCCATGTTTGGCCAAAGCGGCCCTCACCGTTTTGTATACCACATTATCTTCGTTCACTGTGGTACCTGCCATATCAAAAACGGCCAATTCTATCTTTTTCATAATTTGATTTTCTGCTTATTAAATATTGTAGCGATATTATTTCTGGAGAATCCGGCACTTCCCGTCATTCCTTTACCGCCAATACCTGTTACAATATGAATATTGTGGTCGATGGTTTTTTGAAAAATATCACTGTTTTTACATTGCGAGTACATTCCGTACCATCTATTTTGAATTTGATAGGTAGGAAGGTCAATAATTTTTTGGGCTTCATCTATCATAAAGTTATCGATGTCCATATCCATATCATAACCCAAATCCTCCACCCTGTTAGCGTCGGCATATTGATGCGAATCTCCCAAAATCACCGAACCATCTGCCGCTTGTTTAAAAAGAATATGCACGCCCCATTTTTTTTGAAGGCTATCCTTTGGCTCCTTTTCCTTGATTCCGGCAAAGGATGGGCACTCATGGAACGCTTCGTACCTTCTAATGGACCATCCCGTTAGGATGGAACCTTTTAACTCATAGTTCTTTTGCGGTTTGGTCTGCATCATTTGCAGTTTGGAAACCTCTAGATCACTGCTGGCAAATAATTCAGGATACAGGTTTTTAAACTCCGCTCCATTACAAACAATTACCTTCTTACCAAATATCTCATCACCTGTTGTGCTTTGGACCGAAACCCACTCTTCTCCGGCTTGGCAGGAAACCACAGAAAAATCAAACTTGATCTCCAAGCCTTTTTGTTCCATCAAATATTTCTGGAGCTTATGGATCATGGTCCTAGGCTCCACTGTGACCTCCTCTGGAAAAAACAACCCAGCTGTAACATACTCCTTTCTAAGTCCCGGGTAATTGGCCAAGCATTCTTGTTTGGTAAGCATTCTGGATGTGTAATCATTCCCATTGTTGATTGCTCTTAACTCCACCAACAACTGCTCTTCCTCTTCGTTGGAAGCCAAATATACCGTTCCGTTCTGACGGATACTGATATCAAATTGGGATTGGATCTCCTTGTATATTTTCAGACTCTCCCTTCCAAATTTCTGCCATTTGGAGTTCATGCCCGAAGGGACAACCTGTCCAAAATTTTGTGTGGTCGCTCCTCTGGGATAGGCATCTTTCTCCACCAAACAAACCTTTAGGCCCAATTCCAGTGCATGGTAGGCATGAAAAGTTCCCAAAACACCACCACCTACTATGACGGCATCGTATTTATTGTCCATATTTCAATTTCTTATTGAGTTCTTCCGAGTTGCGACGGGCCACGAAATGTGCGTACAATACCAATGTACTTACTATACCTATCACCGCAACGGCATAGGTGCCGTAGACGAAAAAGTTGAGCCAAGACACATTGGGCTGCCCAAAATTCTTGTAAAGCAATACCAAAATGCTTCCCAAATAGCCAAAGGCATCAGCAATATAAATGAGAAAACCTGAGTTTCCCTTTACCTTAAAAGTGGCAATAAACCTATCAAAAAAGAGACAGTTGAACGGCACGTAACAGATGTAGAGCCCAAATCCGGTACAGACCATCCAAACGAACGGGTCCAATATTCCTGTTTGAAACATCATAGTACTGATTACCAAAACCAAAGTTCCCAAAATCAGTAGTAGATGATAGGTGAGCAATGCCTTAAAATTATCCTTTACATAAAAAATGGTCCCAATAATCAAAAGTACTACCACGGCAATAATAATTTCGGAGGTAGAATAGACAGAGGCATCCCCTTGATAACCGATACTGTCCCAAAGCTCCCGCGCAAAATTGTCGCGAAAATCTCGGAAGGCGGTTAAAAATGTGTAGAACAGCACTATGATGAGCAAAGGAAACATAAACTTTATCACCAATTTCTTTCTATCTGTAGCCGTCATCGGTATCCGCTCTGTCCGGTTGGCAATATCTTCAGGGGTTGGTGACGGTACCCGTTGCAATAAAAAAGAACAAATCAAAAGGGGAACAAAAAAAAGTGCCCCAGTAACGGATGGCATCCAAAATTCACTAACTCCCCACGAATTCATCACAAAAAGTCCTACGGATTTTACCACTCCACTAGATACGATAAAGCTCGCGGACAGCACCACACCCAAAATATCGGTAAACCGGCGTCCTTCAATATAGGAGAACACAATTCCCCAAATCATTCCCAATGGAAAACCATTAAGGAACATAAATGGAATATTGTACGGCGCGGGCACCCACGCAAAAAGCAAGAGCGATATTTCGGCAAGTACTATAAGTGAAATTAGGTAAAGTAACCTTCGGTTGGGCTTAAGTTCCGAGATGACCTTTATCCCCACAAATTTGGAAAGTGCATAACCCAAAACCTGAGCAATCACCAAAAATATTTTGTAATCAACGCCTACAAAAGAGAGTCCCTCAAAAGTGGCCACGGAAAAAGGCTTTCTAAAGGCATACATACAAAAGTAGGTGCCAAAAGCGGCAAGCGAAGCATGCAGCACAAACACAAATCCTGGTCGCTTAGCGACTGTACTTTTATTCATAAATGTTTACAAATAATAAAAATATATTTCAAATTACTCAATTTTATAGCAAAACAACCTTTCTTTTCAGTTTAAATTATTGTTAGCGATTCATTATGTTTTTACAAGTGTTACAAGCACATCATCTTTTTCAAATCCTTCAGTTTTAAAATAAAATGTTGAGTTTGTGGCTTCACCCCCAATTTCGAAAAATTCAGGTTATATTAGCGTGCACAACCAGCTAAACAAATCGTTTTGTCCATGGACAAAACAGCAAATAATATTATATGGCACTTATTTCGTTTTTAGGCTTCACCCTTTTAGTAGGAATTATTTCTTGGTGGTCGGTTAGAAAAACAGATGAAACATCATCAGATGGTTATTTTTTAGGAGGCAGAAGCCTTACCGCAGGAGTGATAGCGGGTTCCTTACTACTGACCAACCTATCCACCGAACAAATTGTAGGACTAAACGGAAGTGCTTATAAAGATGGACTTTCCGTAATGGCATGGGAAACCTTGGCCGCCCTAGCCATTGTAGTGACGGCAATGTTCTTGCTCCCTCGATACCTTAAGGGTGGATTAACCACGGTGCCACAATTTTTGGCCAAACGTTTTGATGTTGCCACAAAGACCATAACCTCTGGATTGTTCCTTACGGGCTACGTAGTGGTTTTACTTCCCGTAATATTGTACTCCGGTTCAGTCGCGATTAGTGGCATGTTCGATGTTCCCGCTCTGTTGGGTGTATCCGACTCCACGGCCTTGGTAATCTGTATCTGGGGTATAGGTATTATTGGTTCGATTTATGCGGTTTTTGGTGGACTGAAAGCTGTTGCCGTTTCCGATAGTATCAATGCCGTAGGTCTTATTATCGGAGGAATCATGATTCCCGTTTTTGGTTTGATGGCCATAGGCGATGGAAGTGTAATGGGCGGATTGGAAACGTTGATGGCTGCCAACCCAGAACGTTTTGATTCGACCGGAAATCCGGGACAAGAGGTGCCCTTTTCCACTATTTTTACCGGAATGATGCTGGTTCAGCTCTTCTATTGGGGAACTAACCAACAAATTATTCAGCGTGGTCTTGGTGCCAAAAACCTAGCAGAAGGGCAAAAAGGACTGTTATTAGCAGCATTTTTAAAGATTTTGGGACCTATTATCCTAGTGTTGCCCGGAATGATTGCCTACTATTATTTTGAAGGCGGATTGGCCAGTAGCGACCTTGCCTATCCAGAATTGGTACGGGCCGTACTTCCAAAACCATTGATGGGCTTCTTCGCCGCAGTACTTTTCGGGGCCATTTTGAGTTCTTTCAATAGTGTACTCAATAGTTCGGTAACCTTGTTCGGAATAGACATCTACAAGCAGCATATCAACAAGAATGCATCGGAAATGACCGTGGTAAAATACGGTAAAGTATTCGGGGTGTGCTTGGCGCTTGCCGCGATGTTCATCGCTCCGCTTATCGCCAACGCCGGTAGCTTGTTCAACTATCTTCAAGAAATCAACGGTATTTATAGCATTCCAATTTTCACCATTATTGTTGTGGGCTATCTCACCAAGAGGGTTCCTGCCATCGCAGCGAAAATTGGTATACTTTCCGGTTCTGTCCTATATATCATCAGTCAATTTATCGTGGGGCCAAGAATGGTCGCCAACGCATTGGCTGAAGCAAAAGCAAACGGAGTTACCGATGCTGCCGAACTTAATTTGATAGAGGCCGGTGCATACCCTCATTATTTGCACGTAATGGCAATCCTGTTTATTTCAAACATTGCTATTATGTTGATCATTGGTAAGTTTTATCCAAGAAAGGAGCCTTTCCAATTGGAATATACCAAGCAAGTATCCATAGAGCCTTGGAAACACGTAAAATTGGCAAGTGCATTTATTGCCATAGTCGTAATTGGAATCTATATCTATTTTGCGAGGTAGAAGCTGAATTTGAAACAAAAAAAGCCCGGATGTTCCGGGCCTTTTTATAGGATGCTTTTTAAGAAATTATCCTTGTATGCCCTACCCATAGGTATTTTGGCTCCATTGCTCAGCATTACAAGGTTTCCCGATATACGGTCAATCTTTTTGGTATTGATGATATGGGATTTGTGTATCTGGTAAAATTGACTGCCCCCAAGCACCTCCATCCAATGCCGTAATGGTTCGTTGGACAATATTTTTTTATCCTTAAGGTGTATTTCGGTATAATCAGAGTCGGAAGCGATGGTGTAAATGTCTTTCACCAGCACCTTAATGTGTTCGTGACTGGATTTTACATAGATTTCGGTAAGTGGTGCTGTATCATTTTTGGCTATAACATGTTCGTGCTTTGCGTTGACCTTATTGACAGCTTGCAGGAAACGTTGAAAAGAAAACGGCTTTAAAAGATAATCCACCACATTCAAATCGTATCCTTCGAGTGCATATTCTGAAAAAGCAGTGGTCAATATAACATGTGGAGGGTCCGGAATGCTTTTTAGAAAATCCAGTCCATTTATTTTGGGCAGATGGATATCTAGGAACATAAGGTCCACCGACTCCCTATTCAGGAATTCCATGGCCGTCAATCCATCGGAAAACACCTGCACTAGTTCCAATGTAGGCACGTCCTGAATGAACTTCTTCAATATCCGCTGTGCTGGCGGCTGATCTTCAACAATTATACACCTCATAATCTAAACCTTTTCCAATTCCAGCTTTAGAAACACCTTGTAGCTGTTATCGGCCTCCTCTATATGCAAAATATGCTTTTTTGGGTAAAGAAGTTCAAGGCGTTTCTTTACATTTTTCAAACCAATTCCTTTGGCAACACTATCCAAACTAAACCCCGGCTCATAATTGTTCTTGCATCTAAACTCCAATATAGAATTGCTCAACTTTACGGAAATATCTATTTCTATATTCGAAGACTGTCCCGATTGGCTGTGCTTGAAGGCATTTTCTATAAAAACAATCAAAATCAATGGCGCGATCCTATACTCACCCTCGATCTCGTCCACATCAAATTGTACTTCTCCCCTATCTTCTATCTGCAACTTGTACAGGCGGATGAAGTTGCCCAATTGTTCCAACTCCTTTTTCAATGGCACCAATTGCTCTTTGGATTCGTAAAGCATATAGCGCAGTACTCCGCTCATCTCGAGTATGATCTCTGGTGTCTTGGGTGATTCTTGCAAGGCATAAGAATAGAGGTTGTTCAAGTTGTTGAACAAAAAATGGGGGTTTATTTGACTACGCAAAAATTGAAGTTCACTTTCTTGTATGGTGGTTTCGAGCTCATCGATTTGGGCCTGTTTTTTAAGGGCGTCCCATCCAAATTTACATCCTGAGAGAATGAACATTACGGGCAGAATACCCAATAGGGAAACATAAACACCCGGGAAAGCATCTGCGCGTTTGGTACCCGGGAAGATAATGGGTTCCAAAACAACTTCTTCAATTACGATAACAATTGATACCACTATGGCCGAACCCAAGAAAAACTGCCAATATTTCTTTTTGTACAAGAATTTAGGCATAAGATAGTAGGTAACGCCTACCGTGGCCAAGCCATAAAACAAAAGAAATATTGCCCTGTGCACTACTATGCTCCCTGTATTTCTATCAAAAGAAAAGAACAGGAGAACCAATACGTGCAATACTATTTGAAAAAGAAGTTCCTTTTTAGAAATCAATACAGTTAGGTTAATGAGTACCAAAACTATATATAAAACTGCGTTTACAGAAAAGTAGCTTTACCAACAACCATATTTAACCCCTCAACGACATTATATTCATATCCATTCATAACCATTTGGTTGATTGAGGGTTAACCCATGTTGTTCACGGAAAATATTTATATCTTAAGTTTTAAATGACCATATTTAGTTGAAAATTTTATCTAAAATTGGTAAAAACATCATAAACAAAACTACTAACACTTAAATCACACAATCATGAAGAAGACTATTTTCGCACTTGCGTTTTTAACATCCCTAGCGGTTGCGGCACAATCCACTTGGAAATCGGATGGGGCACACTCCAAAGTCGGTTTTGGCATTTCACACCTAATGATCTCTACCGTAGAGGGCCATTTTAGTGATTTTGACATAACAGCAACAGCGACTGACACTTTTGACAACGCGGAATTTATGGTGGATATTAAAACCACCAGTATTGATACGGATAATGATAGGCGCGACGACCATTTAAGAAGTGCCGACTTTTTTGATGCGGAAAAATACCCTTCCATCACTTTTAAGAGTACAAGCTTTGAAAAAACCGGGGACAAGACCTTTAAACTTTTGGGCGATTTGAGCATGCACGGGGTTACCAAACCGGTTACCTTGGAAGGCACTGTGAATGGAATAATTACCGATCAACGCAGTCAAAAATTGAAAGCAGGGCTAAAACTTACCGGAACCGTAGACCGATTGGCATTCGGAGTTGGTGGTGACACACCTACATTGGGGGATGAAGTGGAGCTGACCATCCATTTGGAAATGGCTCAACAATAACAAATAAAAACCAACAAAAAAGCCACCGAAAATTCGGTGGCTTTTGCTTTAGATGCTCCCCCTCTTGGGCTCGAACCAAGGACCCTCTGATTAACAGTCAGATGCTCTAACCAACTGAGCTAAGGAGGAATATTTTACCATAAGCGGGTGCAAATATAACGGATTCTTTTTTACACCACAAACAAAAAATTTGCTTTTCTATTTAAAAAGCCATTTGTATAAATCGTTACCATTGGCAAACAGCAACAAAGCAATTAAAATAAAGAAGCCTATCATTTGGGCATACTCCAAAAATTTATCGCTTGGCTTGCGTCCAGTGACCATTTCGTAGAGCAGGAACATTACATGTCCACCATCCAGTGCCGGAATTGGCAAAATGTTCATAAAGGCCAAAATAATGGATATAAAAGCCGTTGTGGCCCAAAATGCCGGCCAGTTCCAAGTGTCGGGGAACATGCCACCAATAGCCGCAAAACCACCAACTTCTTTGTACGCACCAGTATCGGGATTAAATATTTTTTTCATTCCCTTGATGTAGTCCGAAAGTGTTTTTACACCCTTGTTCCATCCAGCGGGAATGGATTCCCAAAAAGAATATTCTAAAGTTTTTACCTTCAAATATCCTTTTTCTTGCAAATCCTTCATAGTAACAGGGGCCGTTACAAGCCCAAGCTTTCCTTTACTATTTACCTTGGCCGTAACATGCTCTTCTTTACCATTTTTCCTACGCACAAGTATGTCTATATCTCTTCCCTTGTTCTTTTCAAGTTCATCCATTACTTGATCTCGATAAATGGCCTGTTTCCCATTTATGGACAGAAATTCGTCCATTGGCCTTAGATCAACTCCTTTATTGTGGGAAGTATCTGGAACACTATTCACATAAAACGGAACCCTATAGTAAATAAAACGGGCTTTTTCTTTATCCTCAGACAAAGTTTCTATAAAATCTACAGGAATCTCCTTCTCTATTACCTGCCCATCCCTTTCAATAGTATACTTCTCACCATAAACCATTTCTGGAAGCACCTGTTGCAAGGCTTCTATCTTTTTACCGTCGATAGATAAAATTTTATCCCCTGTCTGGACACCCAACTCATCTCCCAAACTTTTCTCGGTAACCCAGATTCCATCCTTTAAGCTATCATTGGCGATGTACTCTTCACCATAGGTAAAAACAAGACCAATAAAAATAACCACGGCCAAAACAAAATTAACGGTAACTCCGCCGAGCATAATGATCAAGCGTTGCCAAGCTGGTTTGCTACGGAACTCCCAAGGTTTAGGTTCCTCCTTCATCTGCTCCTTGTCCATGCTTTCATCGATCATCCCGGATATCTTCACATATCCGCCCAAGGGCAGCCAACCAATACCATATACGGTCTCCCCTATTTTCTTTTTGAACAGGGAAAACTTCACATCAAAAAAGAGATAAAACTTCTCCACCCTTGTCTTAAAAAGCTTTGCTGGAATAAAGTGTCCAAGCTCATGCAGTACGATCAAGAGCGATAAACTTAGAAAGAATTGTATGGTCTTTATAACTATAGGGGTCATCCGTCGTCTTTTGTTAAAACGCACAAAAGTAACCTTTTAGGGATTGATAAAAAAACCGCATTTTTAATCCCTCTATCATTTAAGAAAGATTTAGCAACAATAAGTCTCTTTCTCCTTGAAGAATAGCCAATTGGGGCGTAATTTTGCAACTATGGGATCATTCTTCGCGAAGTACAAAATGTTCGGAATTGTAATGCTGGTACTCTCCGGCGTCATCGTCTATCTATTTTACAATGCGTTGCAACCAAAAAAAATGCTCCCTGTCTATCAGCCTTCAATGGTGGATCAATCACTAGTGGACAGCACCTTGCACTACACCAAAAAATACCACAAAGTGGCAGATTTTTCTCTGGTGAACCAAAATGGGGAGACCATCACCCAGGAAAATTACAAGGACAAAATTTACGTAGCGGATTTCTTCTTCACCACCTGCCTCACCATTTGCCCCATAATGACAAAAAACATGGGTGAGGTGCAAGAAGCTATCAAGAACGACCCTAGCATTATGCTCCTCTCCCACTCCGTTACACCACAAATCGACACCGTTGCCCAATTAAAACGGTACGCCTTGGAAAAAGGGGTAATCGATAGTAAATGGAACTTGGTTACCGGTGATAAAAAACAGATTTATGAGCTGGCGCGAAAATCCTACCTCGCCGTTAAAAATGATGGGGACGGAGGTCCTTTTGATATGATCCATACCGAAAACTTCATTCTGGTGGATAAGGAAAAGCGAATCCGTGGTTTTTATGATGGAACCGATCGGGAAGAAATAGATAGATTACTCAGCGATATTAAAATACTTGAAGCCAGCTACAAAGAATAGTTTCCCACACCTTTCTGCATGAATAGACCTCCTAATTATCCTTTTTTACTTATTTTTGGCCTTACTTAAATTTATTCTAAATAAGAACAGTGGTGACGGTTGCAGATTTACAATATGGACAAAAGGGGATAATCAAAGATTTCACCGAACATATACTTCCTATAAAGTTATTGGAATTAGGGTGCTTGCCCGGAAATAGTGTGGAACTTTTGCAAATTGCGCCCCTAAACGACCCTATCTATATCAACCTAAGCGGAAGCCATTTGGCAATAAGAAGGTCTTTGGCAAAACTCATCGAGTTGGAAATTATTGAAGAAACGCAGGCCAAATGAGCAAGAATATCAATGTAGCCTTAATTGGTAACCCCAACACTGGAAAAACCTCGGTTTTCAACCAACTTACCGGACTCAAGCAAAAAGTAGGGAACTATCCCGGCATAACGGTTGAGAAAAAGGAAGGAATATGTAAACTTCCAAGGGGCGTAAAGGCCCATATCTTGGACCTACCCGGAACCTATAGCCTTAACACTACTTCGTTGGACGAAAGTTTGGTCGTAGAGCTTTTACTCAACAAAAACGATAAGGACTATCCCGATGTTGCCGTAGTGATCAGCGATGTGGAGAACCTAAAAAGGAACCTGCTGCTTTTCACCCAGATCAAAGACCTTAAGATTCCGACCATTCTGGTCATCAATATGGCGGATCGCATGGACCGTAAGGGTATTTCGTTGGATGTGGAGGCCATGGAAAAAAAGCTGGACACCAAAATTGCCCTTGTGAGTACCAGAAAAAATACCGGAATCGATAGAATCAAGGAGCTCATTGCCGACTATAAGAGCATTTCCTCAAAACCTATCTTGGATACCTCCAGAATTTCCCCGGAATATTTTGAGCGCCTAAAAAGTACCTTCCCACAAGAAGATCTTTATAAATTGTGGTTGGTAATCACGCAGGACGTGAACTTTATGCCCATCGAGAAAAAACGCATTCAGGATGCGACTGATTTCTCCACCAAGTCCAAGGACGAGCTCAAAAAATTACAGCATAAGGAAACCGTTCTTCGCTACCAGCTGATCAACAATATTTTAAAGGAAACCTATAAGGTGGATTTTATGGCCGCCAAGGGCCTACGTGCTTCCTTGGACAAAATACTTACGCACAAAGTCTTTGGCTACCTTATATTCTTTGCCATTTTATTGCTGATTTTCCAGGCCATTTTTGAGTGGAGCTCCTACCCCATGGATTTTATTGACGAAAACTTTGCCATGGCAGCGGAATGGATTAAAAACACCTTGCCTCCCGGTGTTTTCACCGATTTACTTGCGGAAGGGGTCGTAGCCGGTATTGGCGGAATCGTAATATTTATTCCACAAATTGCATTTTTGTTCCTATTCATTTCCCTTTTGGAAGAATCAGGATACATGAGCCGCGTAGTATTCCTAATGGATAGGCTGATGCGCCCCTTTGGATTGAGCGGAAAAAGTGTTGTACCATTGATTTCAGGAAACGCCTGTGCCATTCCGGCCATTATGGCGACACGGACGATTGAAAACTGGAAGGAACGTCTTATTACCATTTTGGTGACGCCCTTTACCACATGCTCTGCCAGACTGCCTGTTTATTTAATTTTGATATCACTCGTAATTCCCGAAGGAAGCATTCTAGGGTTGAGTTACCAAGCATTGACCTTGATGCTCCTATATCTTATCGGATTTGGAATGGCTCTATTATCTGCAATGGTGTTGAACAAAATGCTCAAAATTAGGAGTAGGTCCGTTTTTATGATCGAGATGCCAACCTATCGTTTGCCCTTGCTAAAAAATGTTGGCTATACCGTGATCGAAAAGACCAAGAGCTTTGTGCTCGGTGCAGGTAAGATTATTTTGGCGATATCCATTGTATTATGGTTTTTAGGATCCAATGGTTATTCTGATGATTTCCAAAATGCCGAAAGTATTGTAGCCGAACGCATTGAGAGTGAAGGATTGAGCACTTACAGTAAAAATTATGTCCAGAACAATATAGATACCTATCGCAGCAATGCAGAAGCGGAAGGTATGGCCGCCGGTGCAATACAGGATTCCATCCAAGTCCTCAGGAAAGAACTTTCCGAAAGGGCCGTTGCCCAAGAGATTGCGAGCTACAAATTGGAACACTCCTACATCGGGCAGGCAGGAAAAGCCTTCGAACCACTTGTAAAACCCTTGGGTTACGATTGGAAGATAGGTATTGCCGTTTTGACTTCCTTTGCCGCACGTGAAGTGTTCGTAGGTACCTTGGCTACCATTTACAGTGTGGGGAGCGACGAGGAAGAAACCATACAGAATAGGATGGCCGCAGAACTGGACGACGATGGCGAACCTCTTTTCAATTTGGCCTCGGGGATTTCCCTAATGCTATTTTACGCCTTTGCCATGCAATGTATGAGCACGCTCGCCATTGTAAAAAGAGAAACAAATTCCTGGAAATGGCCTATGATTCAATTGGGCTTTATGAGCGTTTTTGCGTATATTATAGCATTAATGGCCTATCAAATCTTAAGTTAATCCAAAGATGGTTCAACAAATTTTAGCATACGGAACATTGCTTATCGCAGCAGGATATTTGGTCTGGAAATTCCTATTGCCCAAATCAATTTTCAGTAAGGGTAAAGGCAACTCCAATTCCTGCGGAAGCGATAACTGCGGATGTAGTTAACTTCTTTTAAATACAGTTGTCAGGTCGAGCGCAGTCGAGACCTCTGATTTTTCATTACGTAGATCTGTCGACAACACTCGAAGGCAACATTAATATACCTTGTTTTCCAGCAGCTTACCCTTTCATCAAACAATTTCTCAATTTTATCGTAACCTTTCTTAATTTCCTGACTATATAAGTCAAACGCCAACTAAAAAACAGCATTTGGAAACGCTTTCAGATGAAATGATCATGCAAAAAGTATCCGAGGGAAACTTGGATTTGCTCAAGGTACTATTTGACCGTCATCACAGACATGTATATAATTTTCTGTACAAAATGTCCGGGGACAAAATGTTGGCCGAAGATCTTACACAAGATGTCTTTTACAAACTGATCAAGTATCGGAATTCATATAACAATGGGTCGTTCTTGTCGTGGATGTTCACCATAGCCCGCAACAGCCTTAAAACCCATTATACGAGAAACCATAAAACCCATGATGATATTGAGGTCTTGGCGTATAAAGCAGTAGAAGAAGAAGAAAACGATATGAGCGAGAACAATGCCCACCTGCAATACGCGCTGAACCAACTTGACCCATACGATAGGGAACTAGTGATATTGAACCGCTACAAGGAAATAAAGTACGATGAACTAGCGGAAATTTTTGGAAGCACCCCTGGTGCCGTAAAAACAAGGGTGTGCAGGATTTTAAAAAAGTTGAAGGACATTTATTTAGAAATTATATAGCCATGGAAAAGAATCACGTTTTTGACCGAATACCAGATTATCTGGATGGCAATTTGACCAAATCAGAAGAAAGAGCATTTGAAACACACATAAAAATTTGTGGAGAATGCCAGAAGGAACTGGAAGAAATGAAGACCTTTTTCAATGCTTTTGAAGAGGACGTAGCTACACCATCGGACAGACTTAAATCTAAATTTGAATCTGCCCTTGAACAGGAAAAATCGAATCAGGGGAAAGTAGTTCAACTTGAGTCGAAACCATCGTCCAACTGGACAGGAAATATATTGAAAATCGCAGCTAGTATTGCCTTATTGGTCGCGGCATTTCAAATGGGGAGCCTATTCCAACAAAGAAAAGTGGATGCAGATATTGCCCAACTCCAAGATGAGACCAATCAGATGAAACAGACCGCTATGCTATCGTTAATGGAAAATCAGTCCGCGAGCAAGCGAATTCAAGGGGTAAATTATATCGAGGAATTTGAACAACCTGATGAAGCCATCATTCAAGCGCTCTCCAACCGATTATTATATGATGATAACGACAATGTACGAATGACCGCTTTTGAAGCGTTGGCCAAATTCACCTCATCCGAAATGGTAAAAACCACATTTATCGAAGCTCTTGAACAAGAAAAAAATCCGAGCATACAAGTGTCAATTATTCAGGCCCTGGTTCAGATTCAAGAGAAAAAAGCGGCCGAACCCATGAAGAAACTATTGGAAAAAGAAGACACACAACCTTTTATAAAAGAACAGATCAAGGCAGTATTGCCAAGTCTAACATAAACATCAAAAAACGAAAATCATGAGAAAATTCACATTCATTTTAATGGCCCTAATCATGGCCAATGTTGCCCAAGCGCAAAGCGATTACACCAAATCCCTGGATGGTATCCAATGGGTAAAAATCGAGTCCAAATCCGATATTGTGGTCAAGACCCACAGCTCCAACCAGCTATTGATCAAGTCTGGGCCGGAAATCAAGACCCCAGAGCGAGCCAAAGGACTCAAATTAGTGGGAGAAGGCGGAACCGATAATACCAACGTAGGTTTTTCGGTGGTCCAAGATGGGAACACATTGATTGTCCACAACCTCAGAAAGGATAAAAAAGGTGAGATTTATTTACCTGCCTCACAAAACGTTTCCGTAAAGAGTACCTGGAACGGCGACATCGAAATTGATGGATTTTCCGGCGAGATAGAGGCGGATGCCCAACTCAACGGTGGTGTCAAAATTTTAAACGTGAACGGGCCCGTTACCGCTAACTCACTCAACGGTGCACTGGAGGTGGTTTTTGGAAAGGTAACCCAAAGTTCCCCGATTTCCCTCTATTCCACGAACGGTGCCGTAGATGTAAGCTTACCATCCAACACTCCGGCCAACTTGGCCTTGAGCACCCTAAACGGAAATGTCTACACCGACTTTGAGGTAAAGGCAGAGGACAAGAACGGACTAAAATCAGTTTTGGGCAGAGACATTAAAACGTCCATTAATGGAGGTGGTGTTAAAATAGCATTGAAATCCACCAACGGGAATATGTACCTCAGGAAAAAATAAACATCAATCATCTAAAATCAAAAAATCGAACAGTCATGAAAAAATTGATCATTACCGCAATCGTGGGATTGGCAACATTATCCCTTACTGCACAAAAAATCATCGAAAAAACCTTTAACTATTCCGGTCAATCCATTGAATTGGATGTAAAGTTTGCCCATCAAATTGAAGTTAAAACATGGGACAAATCGAACATCTATTTTAAGGCGGACATAACCACCGAGGACGGTAAATTCATCGACCTCTACAAATTGGATATTGATGAGGGCAGCAGCTCATTGCTTATAGAATCTGATGCCAAACCTATTTTTGAAGCATTCCACGACGAATGGAACAAAAATAATCCGGGTAAAGAACGACGCTACTATTATAAAGGGGACACCTACGAGTTCAACTATGTTTTGTACGTACCGAAAGGGGCGACCTTTAAAGTGAGCAGCATTAATGGAGATCTTAAATCCGATATTATCGAAGGGGATTTTACCGCAGATTTAATAAACGGAGACATTGATATTTCCAAGTATGATGGTGATATGGACCTA
This sequence comes from Muricauda brasiliensis, assembly GCF_003057865.1. Taxonomy (NCBI): domain Bacteria; kingdom Pseudomonadati; phylum Bacteroidota; class Flavobacteriia; order Flavobacteriales; family Flavobacteriaceae; genus Allomuricauda; species Muricauda brasiliensis. Next base: position 169,481 of record NZ_QBTW01000011.1, read on the forward strand.
CAGACCATTAATGGAGAAATTGACTTGGTAATGAAAAACACGAAATTGACCGCAGAGACAATCCATGGTAATATTTATGCCGATGAGGATATGCAATTGACCATTTCCGACCGATATGTGGGCCAAAAGGTCCAAGGTAGTTTCGACAATGCTTCAAATACCCTTAAACTGAACACCATCAATGGAAATATGTACCTAAGGCTTTAAATTATATGGGCTATAAAAGAATAGAGAAGCAAGGCCCACCCGATAACCAACAGCAGCCCTCCGATTGGCGTAACCGGGCCCAAGAACTTAGGCTTATTGCCTTTGGCTGCACCTAAGCAAAGGGCATAAATACTGAAGGAGAACAACAAAGTTCCAAAAATAAAGCAGTTGACGATCCATGCATCTATCGGGGCGTCAAATCCTAGGTTAAAGCCTAGGACCAAAAGCACAATGGCATGGTACATTTGATATTTGACCCCTGTCTCAAAACTTTGTAGGAGTTCGGGGGTCAATTTCTTTTTAAGCGCATGGGCACCAAAGGCACCAAAAATCACCGCTAAAAGTCCGTAAAGCGCGCCCATGAGCTGGGCCATAAAAATTGTTCCCATAATTTATAGGTCTATATGGATTTCGTGGTCAGAACTCATTTTAAACGAACACTCCTTAAATTTGGGAGGGCCAAAAGTCTTCATTTTAGCTTTTGAAAACGCCACTTTCTCCCTTGGAATTCCCAACCAGTTGGTATCAAGCTTTCCATTATCGTTCTCATCATGGAAAATAGCAAGCGCATATTCACCAGCAGGAAGGTCAGAAATATGTAACACTACACTTCCCATATCGGCATTTACGCTATCTGATCTTAAAACCTGGTCAAAGGACAAAAAGCTATCGTCTGAGTCGTAGATTGCAACTTTAACGCTCCCATGGCCGGAAGGCACATTGTTTACCTGAACGGACAGGGTATTTTGAGCAAAGCAAAAAACGGGTAAAAGTAAAATTAGGAGCAGACAATTTAATTTGTTCATGGCTTTACCGTGGCTGTTTCATGGTTCTTTTCCAATTCTGTCCTCAAAATTGCAAATAATTCCTCGGTTTCAAGGCTGTCCTTTAAATTGAGGTACATTTTAAGAGAGTCGTGGTGCACCAACTTAATTTTTTGCTGGTAAAGATTGTCCACAAAAACATAAACTTTGGTCTGGGTGATCGAGTCATTAAAAACACCTTTTTCTCTTTCCATCCAAGAAAAACCGCTGGAACGCTCCATCTCGGGAAGTCTGTCTACATAAAACACACTGTCCAATTCGCTCAAAGGAATTTTTTGGTAATAGATACCCGAGAAAACCCTAAAGTTCCCCTCCTCTATCTTATGCCAATTTTTATAGTGCTCCACATATGCCAGCACACAAATAACCAAGGTCAGAATGATCAAAACATTCCACAACCAATGTCTTTTTTTTGATTTCATAGTATTTCTCGAAGTTTCCCTGTACGAAAAAGAGTGTTGCCCACAAAGAAACATAATTAATAGAACAACATTATAATATGTACAATATTGTGTCCTAACTTATTATCTTTAAACAAATCACAAGCTATGCCGATCCTATTCAGAAAAATTAGAAAAGCGTTGCTTTCCGGAAACAGTGCAACCAAATACATTTTATATGCTATTGGCGAAATTGTACTTGTGGTTATCGGGATTTTGATTGCTTTACAGATCAACAATTATAGCGAAGAGATAAAGAAAAGAGAAATTGAAAGCGTTCTGTTGAACAATCTATTTTTGGAGGTGGATTTGGATATCCGTCAAATCACAGAAAACACAGAACAATCCTTGGCAAGATTAGCAATGCTGGATAGTGTAATCAAAAAATTAAAACATCCAGAAACCATAGACAAATCCAGTTTCTTGCAATCCTCCTACAATTTTGTGATAGATAATTATTTTAAGAGCAACAGCGGAATCTTTGATGAAGCGGTTTCTTCGGGAAAAATGAGCTACATCCAAAACGAAAGATTGCGACAACAAATTTTTAATTATTACCGTACCGTAAAGGAAAGTTATACCGATGGCACCACCCGCCAAGTTACCGATGAGTTCATCACACCTTTATTAATCGAGTCCCTGATGATGAATACCAACGGTTTTGATTTGATTGCAACAGACCTTGCCACTATCGCCCCATTAGATTCGCTAAACCTTGCAGGGTTACAAAAAAACCGGGATTTTTGGAAAATGGTTCTGCTAAAGTTTGGGAGCAATCAAGAGCAAATAGGCCGTTGGGGCCTTATGAAGGAAGATGCGGAAAAGCTTAAACAAGAAATCGAAAAAGAAATCAAACAAATATAAATCCATTCAATCGCCATAGTTAGCTTATGAATTTTACCGACAAATATGTTCTCGTTACAGGTGCCTCTCGCGGCATTGGTAAGGCAACCGCCATTGCATTTGCCAAAAAAGGTGCAATAGTGGGCATCAATTATCGAAGCAATGATCAAGTGGCGCAAGAAGCTTTGGCGGAACTTCCCGGTGATGGACACCAGCTTTTTAAAAGGGATATTTCACAGAAATCAGAAACCGAAGCGTTAATCAACGATTTTATAGCCGAGTTTGGTCGTCTGGACGTGTTGGTGAACAATGCAGGTATTTCTATTTTTCATGAAATAGACCAAGTTGATTTTGACCATTGGACTAACGCTTGGGAAAAAACATTTCAAACCAATCTATTTGCTGTGGCCAACCTTTGTTATTGGGGCGCCAACGCCATGATGAAGACCGGTGGCGGACATATTGTAAGTGTATCTTCCCGCGGTGCCTTTCGTGGGGAACCTACCAAACCGGCCTATGGGGCCAGCAAAGCCGCATTGAATTCCATGAGCCAGTCGCTTGCCAAAAAATTGGCTCCGCACAACATTTATGTTGGTGTGGTCGCACCAGGGTTTACCGAGACCGAGATGGCGAAAGAGACCCTAACCCCGGCCGAGCGGGAAAACCTGCTTCGCGAATCCCCTTTTAAACGAATGGCCCAACCCGAGGAGGTGGCCCATGCCATATTATTTTTGGCATCTTCAGAGGCTGCGTATTCTTCTGGAACCATTATCGATGTAAATGGGGCATCATACCTAAGAAGTTAAATTTATGAAGGCTGCAACCGTTGCCCAACTCAAAAAGGAACTGCATTACAAATCGCAGGACGAAGTACTACAACTTTGCCTTAGGCTGGCACGTTTTAAAAAAGAAAACAAGGAACTGCTCACCTATTTGCTATTCGAATCCGATAGTGAAGAGGGTTACATCGAAACCGTAAAGGAGGAGATCGACCAGATGTTCTCTGAAATCAATGTGAACAGTTATTTCTACATCAAAAAAAGTGTTCGTAAAATTCTACGAACCATCAAAAAATATATTCGCTATTCGGGCAACAAGGCCACTGAGGTGGAGCTGTTGCTGTACTTCTGTGAAAAACTGAAATCGTTTCGGCCTTCCATCAACAGAAACACCACCCTTAAAAATCTGTACACCCGACAATTGGAGTACATTAAAAAGAAAATTCCCCTGCTGCATGAAGACCTTCAGCATGATTACGGGTCGATTCTTGAAGAACTCCATTATTGATTGGCCAATAAAATGCAGTAAATGTTTTAGAACGACTCAAAATATTCAAGGATTTGGATAATTTGATTAAAATTTCTCATCGATATTGAGTAAATTGTGACTTTATTATAACTACTCATAACCAACCTTGACATCATGAGAATGCCAACAACCTCTCTGAAAACGTGGACACTTCTTTCCCTGTTTTTCTCGACCCTTTTTATCAATGCCCAAAATGCATCCACCACAAAAATCGATACCAGTTTTTACAGTGGTTTTACATGGCGAAATCTGGGACCTGACCGTGGTGGCAGAAGCTTAGGCGCATCCGGAAGCCCAACACGACCAAACGAATACTATTTTGGAGCTACCGGAGGTGGTCTATGGAAGACCGTTGATGGTGGGATCACCTGGGAATGTGTAACCGATGGACAGATTACAAGTTCTTCCGTCGGAGCCGTTGCGGTTGCAGAAACCGATCCCGATGTCGTGTATATTGGAATGGGAGAAACCCAATTGCGGGGAAGTATTACCCAAGGTGATGGTGTGTACAAAACAACTGATGGTGGAAAGACTTGGACCCATCTAGGATTGGAGGAGACCCAAGCTATCTCTAGGGTCCGTGTAGACCCCACCAACGAAAATATTGTATACGTTGCCGCGTTGGGACATCCATACGGCGAAAACGAGGAACGCGGTGTTTTTAAGTCCGTAGATGGAGGGAAAACTTGGAAAAAAGTTCTCTACGTGAGCGACAAAGCGGGTGCCGCAGACTTGATCATCGACAGAAATAATCCAAATGTGCTGTATGCCAGCACATGGCAAGTATACCGTAAAGCTTGGAAAATGTGGGGCGGTGGTCCCGATAGCAAACTCTGGAAATCAACGGATGGTGGTGAAACTTGGACGGACTTGACCGAGAAAAAAGGCATGCCAGAAGGCCCCATAGGTAAAATTGGGGTAACCGTTTCTCCTGCGGATTCCAACAGGGTATGGGCCATTGTAGAAGCCAACGAAGGTGGTGTTTTCCGTTCGGATGATGGTGGTAAAACATGGGAACTGACCAATAATGAACGTAAACTGAGACAACGTGCCTTTTACTACTCCAGAATCTACGCCGACCCAAAGGACAAGGATGTAGTCTATGGTCTTAATGTAGGATTCTTTAAATCTACCGATGGAGGAAAAACTTTTGATGAAAAAATAGATACACCACATAGCGACAACCACGATCTGTGGATAGACCCAAACAATCCGGACAGGATGATAAGTTCCAACGACGGCGGTGGCGTAGTCAGCATCAACGGAGGAAAAACTTGGACCGAACAAGATTATCCAACAGCTCAGTTCTACCACGTGATGGCGACAAGCGATGTTCCTTACCACGTAGCAGGGGCTCAGCAGGATAACTCCACCTTGGCCATGCCCAGCGATGGTTGGGATTTTAAACTTGCCGGAGGAACAGATGCCGAATGGCAATATGAAGTTGGTGGCGGAGAAAGCGGCTGGATCACACAAAGCCCTACCAATCCAGATATTTTTTATGCAGGAAGTCAAGGTGCACTCTTAACCCGTTTTGACAGAAGCAATGGGCAGACCCGCGATATTCAGGTATATCCAAGGTTTTTCTCCGGTGAACCGGCAAGCGCCTTACCGGAAAGATGGCAATGGACATTCCCAATCATGTTTGCCCCAAAAGACCCCAATGTGATGTACACCTGTTCACAACATGTTTGGAAAACAACAAACGATGGACAAACATGGGAAAAAATAAGTCCAGACCTTACCTATGCCGACCCGGAAACATTAGGAAAAACAGGTGGTGTGATCACCATGGACATGAACGGTCCGGAAATTTATGCGACCGTATTTGCACTAGCGCCATCTAATCACGATATCAACACAATCTGGGCAGGTTCCGATGATGGAAAAATTCACATTACTCGTGATGGCGGTAAAAACTGGGAAGATATCACTCCCGAGGACCTACCCAAATATTCCAGGGTAAGTATCATAGATGAATCCGTCCACAATCCGGGAACATTGTACGTTGCCGCAAACCGTTACCAAGTAGATGACCGGGAGCCTTACGTTTTCAAGACCCATGATTATGGAAAAACTTGGACAAAAATTATAACCGGTATCGAAAAAGGACATTTCGCAAGGGCCATCCGCGAAGATCATCAACGAGAAGGCCTATTGTTCTTGGCCACAGAGCACGGTGTATATTTCTCCATAAACGATGGTGAGGAATGGCAATCGATTCAATTAAACCTGCCGGACACGCCAATCCGGGATTTGGTGATCAAGGACAATGATGTGGTATTAGGTTCCCACGGAAGAGGTTTTTGGATCCTGGACGACATCCAGCCGTTGCGTGAGTATTCCGAAGACCTGAAAAATGAGAAGAACGTATTGTTCAAGCCGACAAATGCCATCCGAGGCATCTACAATGCCAAGTTTCAATATTATTTGGAAGAGGAAGTGGATTCGGTCACCTTTTCTGTTTTTGATGCCGACAACAATTTGATAGGAGCCTTTGGGGGAAACAAGCCAAAATATGAAGAAACTGGCGGTTCGTCATGGTGGAGTCGTTTCAGCAGTACCAAACCAACCACGGCCAAGGGCATCAATAGTTTTACATGGAATCTTAGATACCCCGGCCCCACAACTTTTGATGGGATCATTATTTGGGGGGCATCGGCCACCACGGGTCCCAAAGCACCGCTCGGGGATTATACCATCCAAATGAAAGTTGGTGAAGAGGTCATCAAAAGCTATCCATTTAAGATTGAAATGGACCCAAACCTGAAAGGGATAACAGCGGAAGACCTTCAAAAACAATTTGAATTGGCATCAAAAATCACCAAAAAAGCCACTGTTGCCAATGAAGCGGTTATCCAGATTAGGGATATACGTAAACAAATAGACAGCTTGGGCAAGACCATCAGTGGCAGACCCTTCAAGAAAGCATCGGAAGACCTAATGGAAACGCTGACCGAAATAGAGAATGACCTCTATCAAACCAAAAATCAATCTGGGCAAGATCCATTGAACTTCCCCATTAAATTGAACAACAGATTCAATGCACTGCAACGCAGCATCGAAAATGGTGATGCCAAACCATCGGATGCAGCATATGTTGTATACGATGAACTGAGCAAAGAATTGGAGACCCATATGGACAAACTGAACAGCGCTTTGGAAAATAAACTGGCCAAGGTAAATTCGGTCCTTCAAAAAGAAGGAATGGAGCCCATAAGTTCTGAATAAAGGGACTGCAACAGTTAAGTTCTATAAAAAACATGCCCTCAAAAAGGGCATGTTTTTATTTATCACAAGATATTTTTAAGGAGAATTTAAATTGATTACAAATTATGATGCCAATTATCGTAAAGCCTGTTTAATTCGTAATTTTGATGCTTCAGGATGAATAAAATAGTTATCATAGGGATATCCTTCCTCATTCTGCTCCAAGGAGCCAACATTCATTTTAAGGATTTGGTAGAACTTGGGCAGCTTATTGAGCACTACCAATTCCACAACGAGGAGTATGGTGATGACTTTATGGTCTTTGTTTCCAAACACTACGGAGAGCTCAAAGCCGAGCACAGCGAAAAACACCAAGAAGAACAAAAAGAGCACGAAAAACTGCCTTTTCAGCATCAATCCCATTGTTCGCAACCGCATGTTTTTGTTCTTGGAGCGGATAATTTTATCAATTCCTATTCTGAGATTCCTTTGGTCGTTAAAGGAAATTTCCATTATCAATTTTCTTATTCCCTAGTATGGGGAGATGGCCCTTTTCAACCGCCAAAACACGCATAATTCATAGTATTCCAGCGCAGCTGGACACTTTTCTCAAGCTTTATTCTATTTAATAATGCTATCATTCTCTATGAATCATGTTTTCAAAAATTATAAACTTTAGCATTAAGAACAAGTTTATTGTTCTTTTGTTCACCGCGTTTATCGCCTTTGTCGGCCTCTATTCGCTATCACAAATACCTATCGGAGCTGTACCCGATATCACCAATAACCAAGTACAGGTTTTAACTACATCAAATCGACTTTCCACACAGGATATGGAAAAGTTTGTCACCTATCCCGTTGAGTTGGAAATGGCGAACCTGCCCGGTGTAAAAGAAATAAGGTCGGTTTCTAAATTTGGCCTTTCGGTGGTCACCATTGTCTTTGAGGACGATATGGGCACCTATCTGCCAAGGCAGCTCATTGCCGAAAAGATAAAATCAGCATCCAGTCGTATCCCGGAGGGTTTTGGTAGCCCAGAAATGGGACCTATCACCACTGGTCTGGGCGAAATCTATCAATATATTTTGGATGTCGAGCCCGAGTACAAGGACCAATACAATTCCACGGAGCTTAGGACCATTCAGGATTGGATCGTTAAACGTCAACTATCCGGAATTCCAGGTGTCGTCGAAGTAAATACTTGGGGAGGCCACCTTAAACAATACGAGGTTGCCATCCAAACACAAAAACTCAATGCCCTGGACATTACCGCAAGAGAAGTGTTCACTGCATTGGAAATGAATAATAGTGTATCCGGGGGCGGTTATATCGAAAAAGTAAACCAAGCCTATTTTATTAGGGGCGAAGGCCTTGTGAGCAACCTTAAGGATATCGAGAACATCGTGGTCACCAACCGTAACGGAATTCCTATCTATATTAAAGATGTAGCGAAAGTCGGGTTTGGCAGCGCTCCACGCTTTGGGGCCATTACCGGAAATGGGGAGGGCGAAAAGGTTCTTGGCCAAATTATGATGTTGAAGGATGCCGACTCCAAAAGGGTAATCGAAGCTGTTAAAGAACGTGTTGCCTCCATATCTAAATCGCTTCCAGAAGGGGTTTACATCAATCCGTTTTTGGACCGTAGCGAACTTATCGGCAGAACCACTTTTACCGTTACGGAGAACTTGGTCCTGGGTTGTTTGATCGTAATCTTTGTGGTGGTCCTGCTCTTGGGCAATTGGCGGTCTGGACTTGTGGTCGCTTCTGTAATTCCATTGTGCTTGCTATTTGCGCTCACCTTAATGAACATTTTTGGTGTAGACGCCAACTTGTTAAGCCTTGGTGCCATCGATTTCGGAATAATCATAGATGGTGCTGTAATCATTGTGGAGTACATTGCCTTTCAGATTACCCAGAAAAAGGCCCAGCTCGCCAATCTTGGCAAGACTGAAACACAGTCCATTAAAGATGAGATTACCTTACAGGGTGCCACCAAGATGATGAACTCCGCCGTATTTGGACAGCTTATTATTTTGATTGTTTTTATACCCATTCTGTCATTGAGCGGTGTAGAGGGCAAAATGTTCAAACCTATGGCACTGACCTTCAGTTTTGCCTTGTTGGGAGCGGTTTTATTGTGCTTTACTTATGTTCCAGTGGCCTCGGCATTGTTCCTAAAGCCATCCAAAGAATCCAAGAAAAGCATCTCTACGCGCCTTGTCAACTGGATCAACCGAAGATATGAGCCTGTTATCGAATGGGCAATGCGAAGTAAAAAGTTGGTGCTCTCAGTTGCCGCCGCACTACTAATCGGGGCCATACTATTATTTACCTCGATGGGAGGTGAATTTGTTCCCACTTTGGACGAAGGTGACTTTGTGATTCAACCCGTGCTCAAAACAGGAACTACTTTGACCAAAACTGTGGAGACCACTACCAAAATGGAGCAAATCCTACTGGACAATTTTCCCGAAGTGAAGCAAGTGGTAAGCCGTATCGGTGCCGCAGAAGTGCCAACGGACCCAATGTCGATGGAGGAAAGCGATGTGATCATCTCATTAAAACCAAAAAGCGAATGGGTATCTGCCGAGACCAAAGATGAATTGGCCGATAAGTTCAAAGAAGCGCTGGCCGTAATTCCAGGTATTGAGCTAGAGTTCACCCAACCCATTGAAATGCGTTTTAACGAATTGATTACTGGGGTACGTGCCGACATTGCGGTAAAAATCTTTGGACAGGACCTCGAAATCCTGAACAAAAAAGCCAACCAGATCAAAGACCTAATCCAAGATGTGGAAGGAGCTTCGGATATTATTGTTGAAAAAGTGGAAGGCCTCCCACAAATGAACGTTTCCTTTGATCGTGCCAAGATTGCACGTCATGGACTGAACATTGCCGACCTCAACGAAATGATCGCCATGGGGTTTGCAGGGAAGGTCGTCGGAAGCGTATTCGAAGGTGAACGCCAGTTTGATATGGCCGTTCGGCTCGACTCAGAAAACAGAAAGGATATCTCCAATCTAAGGAATCTGTACGTGGATATCCCAAATGGAGGCAAGATACCCATGAGCGAGCTTGCAGAGATCACCTATCAAAAAGGTGCGGCGAAAATTTCGCGAGACGATACCCAACGCCGTATTGTTGTAGGTATCAACGTAAGGAACCGCGACCTTCAGTCGGTGGTGGATGACATTCAATTGATAATCGACGAGAATTTGACATTGCCCCCAGGTTACATTATCAGTTATGGCGGGCAATTTGAAAATCTGCAATCAGCAAAGGCAAGGCTACTTATCGCCGTGCCCATAGCGCTGTTGCTCATCTTTATCATGCTATATTTTGCTTTTGGGTCTGTGAAGGAAGCACTACTGATTTTCTCCGCCATTCCATTATCTGCCGTAGGCGGTATACTTCTGCTTTGGTTACGTGGAATGCCATTTAGTATTTCGGCAGGTGTAGGGTTTATAGCTCTTTTCGGTATTGCCGTTCTTAACGGAATTGTATTGATAGAGCACTTTAAAGAGCTTAAGGGAAAGGACTTTGAATCCATGGAAGACCTCATCAAGCAAGGGACCAAGGATAGACTACGGGCCGTATTGTTGACCGCTTCCGCGGCTGCATTGGGCTTTTTACCCATGGCGGTCTCCACCAATGCGGGGGCCGAAGTACAGCGCCCCCTTGCAACGGTAGTTATCGGGGGATTGGTAACGGCCACCATGCTTACATTGGTAGTACTCCCCGTTCTCTATGCCTATTCCCATAATATCAAGTTCAGAAAAATCAAAAGAAAAAGAAAGATGAACCGAAATACATTGACATTGATAGTGATGTTGATTTCATTTTCAGGGTTCTCCCAGACCAAATTGGACCTAGAAGGTTTGATGACGCTCTCCTTGGAAAACAATAACGGCATCCAAGCTGGCTCCTTAATGGTGGACCAGGCCGAAGCACTTAAGGGGACCGCATTCGAGTTTGATAAAACCGACATCTATTACCAGTACGATGAAAACAACCTTGCGTTCAACGGAGAACCTCTTAAAGTTTTTGGTGCACAGCAACAGTTTGAGTTCCCAACGGTTTACGGTGCCAAGAACCGACTTCAAAAGTCGAACTATGAGCTACAGAAGTCATCCTTTGAGATAAAGAAAAAGCAATTGTACCAATCTTTGAGCAAGGCGTACTATCAATACCAGACACTGAACCAAAAGGCAAAGCTTTACCATACGCTGGACAGTATTTACAGCAAATTCGCCCATGCGGCCAATAGACGCTTTGAACTGGGCGAGACCAACTATCTGGAAAAAGTAACCGCAACGGCTAAACAACGTCAGATTACGAACACCTACTCGAAGGTCAAGCAACAGATTTTGACCACTTATGGACAAATCGTGAGCTTAGTACAAAGTGAGGACACTTTGGAAATCATTGATGAAAAACCAGAAAAGTTGACGGTATTGAATTCCGAGGGAATGCTGCAAACGGAAACCTCATTTTTGGATAACCGCCAAGAGCTGAGCAATGCCCAAAAGAGTTTGGAGGAAAATAGATTGTTGCCCGACCTTAACCTCGAATATTTTCAAGGTACAAACAGTACTCTGGGCACTTCGCTGTACGGCATTCAATTGGGGGTACGAATCCCCATTTTCTTCTTTGGACACAGCAGTAAAGTAAAATCGTCCAAAATCCAGACCAAGATTACGGAGATGGAGAACATCGAGATTACCGTGGCCATGAACCAGCGTTATAAAACTTTGATAGGACAACTGGAACAACAGGCCAAGGAACTCTCCTACTACGGGGACGAGGGTGGCCTACTTTCCGATCAAATCTTGAAAGCAGCCTCTGGCAACTTTCAAAACGGGGAAATCGACTTTTTCCAGTACATCCAAAGTTTGGAGAACGCCTACGACATTCAACTCAATTATTTGGATGTACTCAATCAATACAATCAAACCGTAATCGCCATTAATTACTTGACAATAACATTATAACAATGAAAAATATATTTCAAATAGCCGCTGTATTCCTTCTTTTGGTGGGTTGCGGCGATAAGAACACAGAAGCATCCGCCACGGAAGAACAAGGAGAACCATCGGGAATTGTGGTTACACAAGACCAGTTTGACACGAACAACTTGGTGGTCGGTCCCATGGAGCAAAGGACTTTCCCAAAAATGGTCGAGACCTCTGGCATGATAGATGTTCCGCCAGAGAACAGGGCCAGCGTCACCCCATTTATAGGTGGATTTGTGAAACAGACGTCTCTACTTGTGGGTGACCGAGTTAAAAAGGGACAACTTTTGGTAGTATTGGAAAACCAAGAATTTGTGCAAATGCAGCAGGAGTACCTTGAGGTTTTCAATCAGTTGGATTATCTAAAAGCAGAATTTGAAAGGAACCAAACGCTTTTTGATGAGAAAATCGCTTCCCAAAAGAACTTTCTTCAAGCAAAGAGCAACTATCAAACAGCTCAAGCTCGATACCAAGGTCTTAGGGAACAATTACATATGCTAAATATTTCTCCTAGCAAGGTGGAACAAGGAAACATCACGTCGCAAGCCGCTATTTATGCCCCCATTGCCGGAAGCATAACAAAAATGAACGTGACCAAAGGAAGCCACGTTTCACCCGCTACGGAAATTTTAGAAATTGTAGACAACCAACATGTTCATTTAGAGCTTACTGTTTTTGAAAAGGATATTTTAAAAGTGAAGAAAGGTCAAAAAATACAGTTCAAGATTCCTGAAGCATCCGAAGAAGCTTTTAATGCAGAAGTGCATTTGGTGGGAACATCCATTGACGATGCCAAAAGAACCATCAAGGTGCACGGACATTTGGAGCATGAAGAGGGGAACTTTTTACCTGGAATGTTCGTTGATGCCATGATAATGACCGACACAACCAAAACGTGGTCGTTGCCCGAAGAAGCCGTAATAGAATCCGAAGGCAACTATTATGTGCTTAAGCTGGTAGAGCAAACCGATGGCAACTACACTTTTGAGAGAGTAGCCGTGAAACAAGGTGGTACCTTTGATGGGTTTACCGAAATCATATCCACCGGACTTAACGAAACAGATCAGTTTTTGACCAAGGGTGTATTTGATTTGATCGGCGGATAGATCATTTTATCCCAGACCGACATCCAAGGTCATCATAATTATAAATCCACCGATAAAGCCCATCGTGGCGATATCGGTGTATTTATCTTGTTGCGTTTCTGGAATTACTTCTTCCACTACCACAAAGATCATAGCACCGGCAGCAAATGAAAGTGCGTAAGGCAATATGGGTTCGAAAGTCAGCACTGCCCAAGCTCCCAAAACTCCTGCAATGGGCTCTACCAAAGCAGATGCTTGGCCGTAAAGGAAACTTTTTGTTCGGCTTAGACCTTGCCTTCTCAAGGGCATTGCAACCGCAAATCCCTCTGGAAAATTCTGCAGCCCTATACCCAAGGCCAAGGCCACTGCCCCACCGATGGAGGCTCCTTCAAAACCTGCTGCCACGCCACCGAACAATACCCCTACGGCCAATCCTTCGGGAATGTTGTGTAAGGTTATCGCTAAAGTCAACAATGTGGTCCTGTGCCACGGAGTCTTTACCCCTTCCGCTTCGCTCATTTTAAAATTGATGTGCAAGTGGGGCAAGATCTTATCCAATCCAAAAATAAAGGCCGCACCTAACAAAAAGCCGACTGCTGCCGGAATTACTTTTACGAAACCGTCGCCCGGGCTCATTTCTATTCCTGGGGCCAACAAGCTCCAAAAACTGGCAGCGACCATAACCCCTCCAGTAAATCCGAGCATTCCATCCAGCAATGCACGATTCATGCCTTTAAAAAAGAAGACCAGAGCTGCTCCCGCCGCGGTCAATCCCCAAGTAAAAAGGGTCGCGTACAATGCCGCCAATACGGGGTCTATTTCTTGAAAATATTGAATTACTTGTTCCATCAGTCGTTCTTTTTTACATAGAGGTTAGCTGCAATTTGATGTGATATCCGCATTTCCTTTCCATCCATTTGAATACGAAGGGAATTGTCAAAATCTTCCTTGTCCAATACTTTAATGGTATTACCCAGAGCGATTTTGTTCTTATCCAAAAACTTTAGAAAAGGTACCGAGGAATCCTTGACACCCACACAAACTCCTTGAGAATTGATGGGCATTTCACTGAGCAATTTTTCCTCCCGCTCTTGGAACTTTCCATCTTTGGTGGGAATGGGGTCTCCGTGCGGATCGTGTTTGGGAAAATCAAGTAGTTCATCGATCTTATCGATCAACTTCTCACTTTTAATGTGTTCCAACTGTTCCGCTACTTCGTGTACCTCATCCCAGGTGAAATCCAGCTTCTTTACCAAAAAAACTTCCCACAGACGGTGTTTTCTAATGATGGACAAAGCAGTTTTCACCCCAGCATCGGTCAACGATACACCTTGATATCGTACATAATCCACCAATCCTTTTTCCGATAATTTCTTGGCCATATCGGTAACTGAAGATGGTTTTGTTTCCATCTGTTCAGCAATGGCATTGGTGGTAATGGACTTGGAGTCGCCACCGCCCAAATGAAAAATCGTCTTTAAATAATTCTCCTCTGATCGAGTCATCAAAAAATATTTTTTCAAAAATACATTTTTATTTGACAAAATCTATTTTTAGATTTGTCTAAATTTAATTTTTTGCTAATTGAAACCATCTCATGGACATATCACCCACTTATGTATAGCTTTGGTAAGCAGTTGTTTTTGTTTTGCACAGACAGCATCCCTAAGCGGAAAGGTGACCGACAACGGGGAACCCCTAGCCTTGGCAAACCTATTATTGAAAACCACGGAAATTGGCACCGCTACGGATATTGATGGTACTTTCGAGTTGACCGGCATTCATCCCGGAGATTATGTTGTATGGGTGACTTCATTGGGGTATCAGCCCTATCAAACCAGAATCAGTTTGGAGGCAGGAGCCCATAAAACCATCAACATACAATTAGAACCCTCAGCACAAAGTTTAGATGAAACTGTGGTTACTGGCACCCTAAAACCGGTAAGCCGATTGGAAAGCCCTGTTCCGGTAGAGGTTTACTCCCCTACTTTTTTAAAAAAGAATCCCACGGCCAGCGTTTTTGATGCGCTTCAAAATGTGAACGGGGTGCGTCCACAAATTAATTGCAACGTTTGTAACACGGGCGATATCCACATCAATGGGTTGGAAGGTCCCTACACCTTGGTTCTTATCGATGGAATGCCCATTGTGAGTGGCCTGGGGACGGTATATGGCCTTACAGGTATCCCAAACTCCTTGATTGAGCAGATAGAAATCGTAAAAGGTCCTGCATCTTCACTTTATGGTAGCGAAGCTGTAGGCGGATTGATCAACATCATCACTAAAAATGCGATGAGTGCTCCAGAATTTTTTGCCGATGGATTTGCCACGGGTTGGGGCGAGTACAATTTGGACGTGGGCAGTAAAATAGCTATAAGCGATAAAACGAACCTGCTGTTGGGCCTCAACTACTTCAATTATGATGTTCCCGTGGACAATAATGGTGATAATTTTACCGATTTGACGCTTCAAGACCGTATTTCCCTATTCCAAAAATGGGATTTTGAACGGAAGGATAACCGATTGTTTTCCTTGGCGGGTCGTTTTTTTTATGAGGACCGATGGGGCGGAGAAATGCAATGGACCCCGGAATACCGTGGCGGGGATGAAATCTATGGGGAAAGTATCTATACAAGACGATGGGAGTTACTCGGAAAGTATCAGCTGCCGGTTAAAGAAAAATTACTTTTATCATTCTCCTACAATGACCATAACCAGAACTCGGTATATGGCGATACAGAATATTTGGCGGACCAGCGCATCGGTTTCACCCAATTGACTTGGGACAAAACCGTGGGAAACCATGATTTACTGTTCGGAAGCGCGGTACGCTATAATTATTACGACGATAATACCCCTGCGACCACCGAAGCTGATAATATTTGGATTCCCAGCATTTTTGCACAGGATGAATACTCCTTTGCTCCGAAACATTCTTTTTTGGCAGGCCTGCGGTATGATTATGACCAACGCCACGGCAACATTCTAACCCCGCGTGCCGCTTACAAATGGAAGATTTCCAACAATGATATTTTTCGGGTGAATGCTGGGACCGGATTCCGCGTGGTCAATTTATTTACGGAAGATCATGCAGCGCTTACAGGATCTAGAGAAGTGGTTATTGCCGAGGAATTGAAACCAGAACGGTCTGTCAATGTCAACATCAATTATTTAAAGAAAATATATAGCGATAACGGTACCTTCATCGGATTGGATGCTTCTGCGTTTTATACAAGATTCTCGAATGTGATTTTGCCCGATTATGAGACGAATCCCAACCAGATCATTTATGATAATTTAGATGGAAAATCGGTTTCCCAAGGAGTAAGCGCCAATTTCGACATTGCCTTTCCCAGCAGTTTTAAGATCATGGTCGGGGCCACATGGCAAGATGTAAGCAGCACTGAAAATGGGATTAGCCAACAACAGATCCTAACTGAAAGCATTACCGCTACGTGGAACTTATCGTACACCTTTCACTCTCTAAAACTAACCACCGACTATACAGGGAATTTATATGGCCCCATGCGTTTACCGCTATTGGGCGATTTGGACCCTAGAAGTGAATATTCTCCCACTTGGAGCATCCAGAACATCCAATTTACCTATAAAGGATTGAATAATTTTGAACTGTACGGAGGCATTAAAAACCTTTTGGATTGGACACCGAACCGTGGCAACCCTTTTATTATTGCACGGGCAAACGACCCTTTTGATAGGGAAGTGACGTTTGACAGCAATGGTAATGCCGTAGCCACACCTAATAATCCATACGCCCTTACTTTTGATCCAAGTTATGTATATGGACCCAACCAAGGGATACGAGGGTTCTTTGGGTTACGTTATACAGTGTTTTAATTAAAACCTGATTCTCTTATCTAATTGATTTGACCCCAAACCAATAACACCTGTTCAATTCTATCAATAATTTAATCGAATGGAGCAATGATATCCTTGCATCACCTTTAATTTTACTAAAAGGTTAGTTATTAAATAATTACAACAAAATCAAGGTATATGAAAATTTACAAAGCAATTAAAAAGGACCATGACATCCAACGGGATTTATGTGATAAAATAAGCAACACATCGGGTGATACCGAAGAACGAAGGGAACTTTGGAAAAAACTAAAAAAAGAATTGGAAGTGCATGCCGTAGCCGAAGAACGCTATTTCTATTCTCCATTGGTTGATAGCGACGATATGCAAGAAGATGCCAGACACGGAATGGCAGAACATCATGAAATGGATGAGCTTATCGAAGAAATCAACGATACGGACATGAGTTCTCCTCATTGGTTGGCAACCGTAAAAAAATTGATTCACAAAGTAGAGCACCATTTGGAAGATGAGGAAAAAGACTTTTTTGATAAAGCAAAAAAGCTGTATTCTGAAGAGGAAGCTGAATCATTGGCAAAAAGTTATGAAACAACGATGACCGAATACCGTGATTCTTGGCCAGCTTCAATTCCAGGTAAAGATGAATAAAGCCCACCAATAAAAACATTGATATGAAGGGAAGACAAATGTCTTCCCTTTGTTTTGTTTATGTATTTTTACTCATGCCCAAATACGACTACATTATTATCGGAGCTGGAGCTGCAGGTCTATTGTTAGCCGATGCCATGGGCAAGGATGAGTTCTTTGCATCCAAAACCATTTTGGTACTGGACAAGGACAATAAATCCAAAAACGACCGTACTTGGTGCTTTTGGGAACGCGGTAAGGGTCAATTTGATGACCTTATCTTCAAAACTTGGGATACGATTTATGTAGGCGGACAGCAACTTCAAAAATCAACTTCCATTGCTCCATACAATTACAAGATGCTAAGGGGGATTGACTTTTACAACCACTTTTTGCCAAAGGTAAAGGCATATCCGAACATTACCTGGGCACAGGGAGAAGTGCTAAACATTGACGAAAAGGAAAACGAAGTTTTGGTTACGACTTCCTCTCAAAAATATTTGGGACAAACGGTATTTTCTAGCCTTTACGACCCATCTACCTCTTTAAAGCAAGATAAATTTCCTGTTCTTCAACAACATTTTGTAGGATGGCAAATAAAAACCAAACAGTCGGTATTTAACTCGAATCAGGCAACTTTTATGGATTTCTCCGTGCCCCAAAAGGGCAACACACGTTTTATGTATGTGCTTCCACTATCAGATACCGAAGCATTGGTAGAATACACTTTATTCTCCGAGCATCTGTTGGAGAAAAACGAATATGAAGAGGCTATAAAAACCTACATTTCAGAAAACTACGGTGATATAAAATACTCCGTTGAAGAAACGGAATTTGGAAGCATTCCGATGACCTGCTATCCGTTCCATCAACATAATACAAATAGAATTTTTCAAATTGGTATTGCAGGTGGATGGGCCAAGCCAAGTACTGGATATACCTTCTACAATACAAGTAGGCAAGTGCCAAAACTGGTGGAATATTTAAAAACCGGGAAACCATTGACCGAATTCCACCAAAAGAACAGATTCCTGTTTTACGATATGCTGTTGTTGGACATTCTGTACGAGAACAACCACTTGGGTCACGAAATTTTCGAATCCATGTTCAAACGAAGAAAGGCTTCCTTGATCTTAAAGTTTCTCGAGAACGAAACTAATTTGTGGGAAGAGCTGAAAATTGTGACAGCTCCCAAACCCATGCCTTTTATCAAAGCTTTGCTTAAGCGAATATTTTAAATGGTTCGCTCCATCAAACTTTCCCCAAACTTTTTTAGCAAAACTTTGCTTTTCTCCGGTAAGTCGGTTTCCGATAGGGCATCAAATGCCTTTTGCGTAAAACTTTTAATGGCGCTTTTGGTTTCTTCCACTGCACCACTTTCCTTAAAAATGGTCTTAACGGCAGCAACTTTATCCGCAGAATCATCAGGTTTAATGGAATACAGGTGCAACAACCCTTCTTGGTCATCCTTGGAAGCTTTTTCCAAGGATTTTAAGTACAAATAAGTCTTTTTATTCTCCATGATGTCTCCCCCCACCTGCTTGCCAAATGTTTTGGGGTCGCCAAAAGCATCCAAATAATCATCTTGTAACTGAAAGGCAATCCCCAGATTACGACCAAATTCATAAATAGCGTCTGCATCTTTTTGGAGTGCATTGGCTACAATGGCGCCCATCTTCATAGCGGCGGCCACCAAAACTGAAGTCTTGTATTCGATCATTTTGAGGTATTCGGGAACGGTCACATCATCCCTGATTTCAAAATCCACATCATATTGTTGACCCTCACATACCTCAAGAGCCGTTTTACTGAACAATTTGGTGAGTTCAACATAAGTTTCGGTCGGATAACTTTCAAAAAACTGATAGGATAGAATCAACATCGCATCGCCAGATAGAATTCCAGTATTCACATCCCACTTTTCATGTACGGTGGTTTTTCCCCGTCGCAATGGCGCATCGTCCATAATATCATCGTGCACCAAGGAAAAGTTGTGGAACATCTCCACTGCCAATGCGGCGTCCATAGCATACTCTACCTTACCTCCAAAGGCTTCGGCCGTCATCAAAGTGAGTATAGGCCGCATTCTTTTGCCTCCCAGTGCCAAAATATATTTTACGGGCTCGTATAGATTCTTGGGCTCCCCTAGCTGGTTCCTTTTATTGAGGTACGTAACAAACTGGTCCCTATACTGACTAATGATATCGATATCTGACATGGAACCAAAAATACATTCAAATATTCAATTTGTGATGGGCTTATGGTTTTAAAATATGGATACAAAGTATCCAACCTTCCAAAAATTGAATCTTTGAAAAAAATTTTACAAAAACTGCAATGAAATAGTTTTTGTTCGTCTCTATAAGTGAAAAGCAACCTGATTCGACCGAATGGCAGCCAAAACCGATAATCGCAACAACCTGACCGACTTCTTTAACGAGGAGTATGGCTCGCTGCGCTCCTATGTGCAGTCCAAGATCAGGGATACATCGGAAAGGGACGCGGAGGATATTGTGCAGGACGTTGCGCTGCGGATGTTTTCACGGTCGGATGATGCATTGCCAATCACCAATGTGGGCGGCTTTGTGTACAATGCCATTCGAAACAGGATCATAGACATTATGCGGGGTAAGAAAGAAAGGAAGTTGCCTAGTGAGGATATAGACCAACAATGGCGGGAATTTGCAGAGTTCTTTTATGGGGATGCGGACAACCGCTACTCCCAGGAAATGGAACAAGCGCTCAAAAGAGCCGTAGAAAATCTAAAACCCGCGTACAGGGATATCATTATCGCCATCGATTTTGAAGGATACAATTACAAACAGTTAACAGAAAGAACAGGAATACCACAAGGCACCTTAATGTCCAGAAGGCACAGGGCCATGTCGGAACTATCAAAAACATTGGAGAATTTAAAAGAACTTAGTTATGGAACATAAAAAAGAATTCGAGAAAGCCGTAGAAAAGAAGGTGGAGAGAACCGTGAAAAAGGTGGTTAAAGTCATTGCCATGGTCATATTGGGGGTGGTGATATTCCTCCTGGCCAATTATCTGCTGATGCGGCTTTGGAACTGGTTGATGCCAGACCTTTTTGGTGTAGGGACAGTGACTTACTGGCAAGCTTTGGGCATCTTTATTTTAGCTAAACTGTTGTTCGGCTTTGGTGGCGGCGGAGGAAAAAGCAAAGGAGGCTCCAGTCACAAAAAGAAGATTAAATCGTCCAATAAATGTCGGTCTTGGAGAAGGGATTTTAATGAATGGAAGCACTACGACCAATTTTGGAAAGAGGAAGGTGAAGAAGCTTTTAAAACATATGTGAGAAAAATCAAAAACGAAAATCATGATACAACAGAAGAAAACTAACAGCAAGAAGAAATACTTACTCCAGTTCAGTCCCTTTTTTTGGCGATTGGGAAACATTGATGGCGATACCATCGACAAAGATGCACAACTTAGGCCTGTGTTCGCCAATGCAAAAGAGTCCCATTGAAATAAATGATAAATCCTTCGTTAAAAAATTGTAAAACCATGGAAACTTTTTTTGTTTTTAAAGTTTCCATCTTTACATTTGCCCCTGATTATGAGGGAAAAGATTATTCAAAAAGCAGGTGAGATGTTCTTAAATCTTGGGTTTAAGAGTATTACCATGGACGATTTGGCACATGAGATGGGGATATCCAAGAAAACGATTTACTCCCATTTTAAGAACAAAACAGACCTGGTTCAACAGACCGCCATGTCAATGACCGATTTTATTGTATGTGGCATAGATGATATCGTAGCCTTGCAAAAAAATCCTATTGAGGAACTTTATGAAATCAAAAGGTTTGTGATGCTTCATTTAAAAGATGAAAAATCATCACCACTGTATCAATTACAAAAATATTATCCAAAAATCTATACGTCCCTCAAGGAAGTACAATTTGAATGCACCCATCGTTGCGTGGCCAAAAATGTGAAGCGTGGTATGCAAATGGGAATTTACAGGGACAACCTAAACGTGGAATTTGTTTCTCGAATTTATTTTACCGGAATAACCAGTTTAAAGGACAATGGCCTGTTTCCCACGGAAATTTTCAGTAAAGCGGAACTAATGGATTATTATCTGGAATATCATTTAAGGGGCATTGTAACTCCAGAAGGAAGAAAAATACTCAACTCAATCATCAATTCAAATAAAGAATAAATGCAAAGAACGTTAATCAGTCTATTACTAATACTACCATGGTTGGTGTCCGCCCAGGATACCATACCAAGCCTTAGCTTAGATCAGGCCATTGCCTATGCACTGGAGCACAGCTATAGTTCCATAAACGCAGAGCGTGATATTGTGGATGCACAGAAGCAAAAATGGGAGACCATTGCAACCGGACTTCCACAGATCAACGGTGCCGTTAACTATCAAAACCAGTTAAAGCAGCCTGTTTCGCAGATTCCTGCCGAGTTTTTCGGTGGTGAGCCGGGAACTTATGCCGAAGTCGTATTCGGTCAGGCACAATCCATGTCGGCAACAGCGACCTTGAGGCAACAAATATTTGACGGTTCCTACATTGTGGGTGTTCAGGCCACCAAAACTTTTTTGGAATACAGCCAAAACAATAAAGAAAAAACGGAATTGGAAGTCCGAAAATCGGTTGTGGAAGCCTACGGAAATGTGCTTTTGGCTCGAGAAAGTGTTCAAATTTCAGAAAAGAACAAATCCACACTGGAAGAAAACCTCTACGAGACCAAGCGAATCTACGAAAATGGCCTTGGTGATGAGGAAAGCGTAGATCAATTACAGATAACACTCTCAACGGTGGACAATCAGCTGAAAAATGCCCGCCGAATGGAAGAGATTACCCTTCAAATGTTGAACTTGGTACTGGGCCTACCCATTGAGACTCCAACGGTTTTGACCGAAAACCTGGATGACCTTACCCAAAAGGAGATTGATCTTGGATTAATTGATTCCGAATTCAATATTGAGAACAATGTGGACTATAAAATGGCCGCCAACCTCAACGAACAACGGTTTTTGGAACTGAAATTGGCCAAAAGCCGTGCGCTTCCCACATTGAACGCCTTTGTTAACTACGGAGGAAACTCTTTCAGCAATGATTTCAACTTTTTGGACAGCGGCCAACAATGGTTCGGGTCATCCATTTTAGGAGTGGACCTTAACATACCCATCTTCAGTTCTCTCGGCAGAAGCGCAAGTACCCAGCGCGCCAAGATAGCTTTAGAAAAGGCAAAGACACAGTTCACCGAGGCGCAGGCACAGATTCGCCTTCAATTGGAGAGTGCCAAAAGTGATTATATCCTTGCCATAGAGCAGTATGGAACTTCCAAAGAAAACTTGGAACTGGCCGAACGCATTGAAAACAAAAATCAGGTTAAATACGAGGAAGGATTGGCAACCAGTTTTGAGCTGAGACAGGCCCAAACCCAATTGTACACAAGCCAACAAGAATATTTACAGTCCATGGTAGATGTCATCAACAAAAAGACAGCACTGGAAAATATTTTAAACAAATAACAAAAGAGAAAACCATTCCATCATGAGAAAAGCAATATATATAACACTAACTGCAGCGGTTCTAGCTTCCTGTGGAGGCAATAGCTCCAAATCTCTGGACAAAGCCTTGGCCAGTAAGGACATTGAGACAATCCGTTCCAAACATGCTGAGATTTCCAGCCAAAAGAAAGCATTGGAAGCCCAATTAAAATCCTTGGATTCTGCCATTGCGCTGCTCGATAAGTCCGAAAAACTTCCTTTGGTAACCACAATCGAGGTACACCCAGAGAAATTTGACCATTACTTGGAGCTCCAAGGAGATGTTATGACCAAACAAAATGTACTGATCTATCCTGAAATGTCCGGGACCTTGAACCGCGTTTATGTAAAAGAAGGTCAAAAAGTTTCCAAAGGACAATTATTGGCCACTATTGATGATGGTGGACTTTCCAGTCAGTTGGCACAGCTAAAAACACAGGCTGAATTGAGCAAGACCACCTTTGAGCGCCAAAAAAGGCTTTGGGAACAGAACATCGGTTCAGAAATACAGTACCTACAGGCCAAGACCAATTACGAAGCACAACAAAGTGCCGTAAAGCAAATGGAGAGCCAAGTGGGTAAATCGAGCATACGTGCCCCGTTTACCGGTATCATCGACGATGTTATAAAAGATGAAGGGACAGTAGTTAGCCCAGGTCCAGGTTCCGAAGTGTTCCGAATTGTGAACCTGTCCAACATGTACATAAACGTTGAGGTTCCAGAAAGCCATTTGCCCAATGTTACCCCTGGTAAAGACGTTAAAGTGTACTTCCCTGTTCTAGGTGACAGTGTTACAACAACGGTTAGGCAAACAGGAAATTTCATCAACCCCAGCAATAGATCCTTTACAGCAGAAATTCCCGTACCAAGCCTCGATGGAAAGGTGAAACCAAACCTTACGGCAAGGGTGATGATCAATGATTATACCAGTGAGAAGGCTATCCTTATCCCGCAAAGTGTACTGTCAGAAAACGCAGATGGCGAGCAATATGTGTATTTGGTGGATGCCGATTCCATTCAGAATGATCCGGTAGCCAAAAAAGTGGTGATCAAAACAGGGAAAACACAAGGCGATTACGTTGAAGTACTTTCCGGAATAAACGAAGGGGATGCCATTATCGATGAAGGTGCCCGAAGTGTAAAAGAAGGACAAAAAGTCAACATAAAAAATAGCTAGACAGCCAAAGCAAATAAATTATGAGCAAACAAAAGAAAAGTGTAGACAAGGAGTTTCGGCTGTCCTCATGGGCCATCGATAACCAGACCACAATGTATGTGCTGATCCTGGTTATCCTTATCCTTGGTGGCATGGCTTATTTCAGCATGCCCAGGGAAAGCTTCCCTGAGGTAAAAGAGACCAAGATATACATCAGTTCAATCTATCCGGGAAACACCGCAGAGGACATTGAAAAACTCATTACCGACCCACTTGAGGACGAACTCAAGACTGTGAGCAATCT
This sequence comes from Muricauda brasiliensis, assembly GCF_003057865.1. NCBI lineage: Bacteria > Pseudomonadati > Bacteroidota > Flavobacteriia > Flavobacteriales > Flavobacteriaceae > Allomuricauda > Muricauda brasiliensis. Next base: position 193,873 of record NZ_QBTW01000011.1, read on the forward strand.
TGTAGAAATCACATCTACCTCTCAAGAGGATTATTCCATGATCATCGTGGAGTTTGATGAGAACATTTCGGTGGAGGCTGCTCTTCAAAAGGTAAAGGACGAAGTTGACTCTAAAACAGCCGGCGAGGATTGGCCCACCTTTAACGGGGCCAAAGTGGAACCCAATGTATTCGATTTGAGCCTTTCAGAAGAAATACCCATACTCAACATCAATATTTCCGGGGACTACCCTATTGAAAGACTCAAAGAGTTTGGCGAATACTTGGAAGACGAAATAGAAGGCCTTCAAGAAATCAAGCAAGTAGATATTCGTGGTGCACAGGAAAAAGAGGTAGAAGTTGCCGTGGACATTTACAAGATGATGGCCGCCAAGGTCAGTTTCAACGATGTCATAAACAGTATCAGCAACGAAAACCTGACTACCTCTGCCGGAAATCTTATTGCCAGTGGGCAACGTAGAACCATTAGGATAGTTGGAGAAATCGATGAGCCCAACGAACTGGAAAATTTTGTGGTGAAATCCGAAAACGGAAACCCGATCTACCTTAAGGATATCGCCAAGGTTACCTTTAAGGAAGAGGAAAAGACCACCTATGCACGGGAGTTTGGACACCCCGTGGTAATGCTCGATGTAAAAAAACGTTCCGGTAAAAACATGGTCGACGCAGTGGACCAGATCAAAGTAATAGTTGACGATGCTATTGAGAATGAATTTCCTCAAGATCTTACGGTAACCATAGCCAACGACCAATCGTCCAAGACCATTGGCCAAGTAGATGACCTGGTAAACAATATCATCTTCGGTATTATCTTGGTGGTAACCGTCCTGATGTTCTTTTTGGGCTTCAAAAATGCATTGTTCGTAGGTTTCGCCATTCCAATGTCCATGTTCATGTCGCTGATGATACTCAACGTTTTGGGCTACACCATGAACACCATGATACTTTTTGGACTTATTATGGGGCTAGGAATGTTGGTGGACAATGGTATTGTGGTCGTGGAAAACATTTATCGTCTTATGGACGAGGAAAAAATGCCACGTATCGAAGCTGCGAAAAAAGGTATTGGTGAGATTGCGTTCCCGATTATCATATCAACACTGACCACAGTTGCAGCCTTTGTGCCTTTGGGGCTTTGGCCGGGCATCATGGGGCAGTTTATGAAGTATTTCCCTATTACCCTGTCGGTGGTTTTGGGTTCATCCCTATTTGTGGCAATCTTTTTTAACTCTGTTCTGGTATCACGATACATGACTACTGAGGACAAGGAGATGCCCCTAAAACAGATTGTGCGCATCACATCCATTATTTCCGTAATCGGCATTCTCATCGTCATCTTCGGTGGAGCGTATAGGTCATTGGGGTCACTGATGGTGCTAACTGCGATTATGTTATGGATTTATCGTTTGTTCCTAAGAAACTGGGCCGGGATATTCCAAAATAGGATCCTTCCCAAATGGGAAAGCTTTTACGAGAGGACACTACGCTATTCCCTTGCTGGAAGAAGGCCCATTTTTATTGCAGTTACCACTTTTGTCCTGCTTATAATCGCCTTTATCGGTTTTGGTGCTTCCGTAGGTAGCCAAAGAACCAAGGTGGAGTTTTTCCCCGATAACAAGCCCAACCAAATTATCGTTTATATCGAATACCCCGAAGGGACCGATATAGAAAAGACGAACAAAATCACCAAGGACATTGAAGAGCGGGTATACGACATCATCAATTCGGACGCTTACATGAACGGTGACTACAACTTTATGACCGAAAGTGCCGTATCCCAAGTAGGGGAAGGTGCCGGTAACCCCCAGACCGATGGTGGTTCCAGTGCAGAAATGCCAAACAGGGGCAAAATCACGGCCACCTTACGGGAATTCAAATACCGTGAAGGTGCGGATAGCCAAGAACTTTTGAGAAAAGTTCAGGAGGCATTGAAAGATGTGTATCCCGGCGTTGCCATTTCGGTTGAAAAAGACGCCGTTGGGCCTCCCGTCGGTTACCCCATCAACATAGAATTGGAAGGAGAGGATTATACCGAATTGATCAATACCGCGGAAAGAATGCGAAATTTTATCAATTCAAGAAACATACCCGGTATTGATGAGCTCAAGATAGATGTAAACAAGTCCAAGCCATCCATGTTGGTACAGGTTGATCGTAAAAAAGCAGGTGAGTTGGGCATTGCAACCGGTCAGATTGGCCAACAGCTCCGTAGTTCCATCTTTGGTTCCAAAGCCGGCATTTACAAAGAAGGTGGTGAAGATTACGACATTTACGTGAGGTTCAACGAAGAGGACCGGTACAACACCAGTGCCCTTTTCAACCAGCGCATCACATTTAGGGACCCATCCAGCGGACAAATCAAGGAAGTTCCAATTTCGGCGGTCACCAAGCAAACGAACAGCACCGGGTTTAGCGCTATAAAGCACCGGGATGTAAAACGGGTGGTAACCGTTTATTCCGCGTTGGCTTCGGGCTATACGGATGCCGGTGCCATTGTGGGCAAAATCCAGGAAGAAATGAACGATTTCGAAAATCTTCCGGATGATATCAAAATAGATTATACAGGTCAGATAGAGGAGCAAAATAAGCAAATGGCCTTTTTGATGGGTGCTTTTTTCACTGGTCTTGGACTTATATTCTTCATTTTGATATTCCAATTCAACTCCATCAGTAAACCGGGCATTATCATGCTTGCAATTTTCTTGAGTTTGATTGGTGTATTCGGAGGTATCGTTGCTACAGGAAGTGCATTTGTTATCATGATGACCATGATGGGAATTATATCCCTGGCAGGTATTGTGGTGAACAATGGTGTGGTACTATTGGATTATACCCAACTGCTAATCGATAGAAAGAAGGTGAAATTAGACCTTGATGAAGATGGGCTTTTGGAGCCTGATGATTTCTTGGAATCCGTTGTAAGAGGAGGAAAATCGAGATTGCGTCCCGTATTGCTAACGGCCATTACCACCATTTTAGGTTTGATTCCATTGGCAACAGGATTCAATATCAACTTCTTTACCCTAATGAGCGAGTTTGACCCTGGTATTTATTTTGGAGGTGACAACGTAATATTTTGGGGACCGTTGGCTTGGACCGTAATCTACGGATTATTGGTGGCAACCTTCCTAACACTGATTGTTGTACCTATTCTATTCACCTTGGTATACAAGCTAAAGCTAAGGATTAGAAAAAGAAAGTTGGCAAGGCAAGAACGCAAACAAGAACAAATTGAAACTGCTACCACATAATGTAGTACAAAAACAATAGAAAAGCCCCGACCAAATGGTCGGGGCTTTTTTGCTTAAACACTGATTTTAAATAATTATTGGTTTACCGTTACGGCATCGCCTTGGCTCCAACTTTTTACTTGCACAATACGGTTATCCGTAAAGTCAACTTCGTTCAATTCATCGTTCCTCCAAAAAAACCATTTCCCGGTTTTTTCTCCATTGTCGTATTGGCCGGTGGCAATTTTTTTACCTTCTACATTGAACATTACCCAATCTCCATGCAACTTTCCGTTCAACATATAACCTGTTTGGGCAATTTCACCATTGTCGTGAAAATAAGTGGCTTTCACCATATCTCCCACTTTTTCAAAGGTAGGCTTGGTATCTTGTGCAGACACACCAACCGCAAACATCACCGCCAAAAATAATACTGCTTTTTTCATATCTAGATGGGATTTAATATTATTAGTATCAATATGATAACGAATCAAAGTTACTTAAATTTTACGTTAATCACACATTTACATAACATTTAGTTTACATTAAATTAACTTAAAATGTTCAATTTACTGTATTTCAATTAGTTAATATTTTTGTAATTCTTCAAAACGACCATTTAATCGAAGAATTTTGCCCTATACCCCAACCACTACAATGGAAAAATCGCTTTCAATGTTAATTTAACGTTAAGCGATATGTTGCTTGAGGTCATTTTTGAAATTTAAAAAAGCAGGTCAAGGAGAAAAAGAGATTATCTACTGTAAAATATCCACATTCCTATTAAATTTGCCCTCTCATAACAAACATAATGTACAGAAGCAATACTTGTGGTGCCCTAAGGGCATCGGACATAGGTTCAGAGGTAATACTAAGTGGATGGGTGCACAAGCTGCGCGACAAAGGTTTTGTAGCGTGGGTAGATATTCGCGACCGTTACGGCATAACCCAATTGGTATTTGATGAAGAACGAACTACCAAAGAACTTTTGGAGCAAGCTCGCGAACTGGGACGTGAAACCGTTATCCAAGCCAAAGGCCAAGTAATAGAAAGGGCTTCCAAAAACCCGAATATCCCAACGGGAGAAATCGAAGTTTTGGTGACCGAACTCACTGTCCTTAATAATTCTTTGCTTCCTCCTTTCACAATTGAGGACGAGACCGATGGCGGTGAGGACATTAGAATGAAGTATCGCTATCTGGACATTAGAAGAAACCCAGTAAAGAACAAACTTATTTTTAGGCACAAGGTGACGATGGAGGTCAGAAAATATCTGTCCGACCAAGGTTTTATCGATATTGAAACACCTTATTTGATAAAATCCACTCCCGAGGGGGCAAGGGACTTTTTAGTGCCCAGCCGCATGAACGAAGGCCAGTTTTATGCCTTGCCCCAATCTCCCCAGACCTTTAAACAATTGTTGATGGTAGGAGGAATGGACAAGTATTTCCAAATTGTGAAATGTTTTAGGGACGAAGACCTTCGTGCAGACCGCCAGCCCGAGTTTACTCAAATTGACTGTGAAATGGCGTTTGTTGAGCAAGAAGATATCCTAAACACTTTTGAAGGTTTGACAAAACATCTTTTAAAGGAAATTAAAGGTGTGGAAGTGGATGAATTTCCACGTATGACCTACGATGATGCCATGCGATTGTATGGAAACGACAAGCCCGACATCCGATTTGGGATGGAATTTGGTGAATTGAACCCTGTGGCGCAGCATAAAGATTTCAATGTTTTCAACACTGCTGAATTAGTGGTTGGCATAGCTGTGCCGGGAGCAGCTTCTTACACTCGAAAAGAAATAGATGGGTTAATTGATTGGGTTAAACGCCCTCAGGTGGGCGCCAAGGGAATGGTATATGTAAAATGTAACGAGGATGGCACCTACAAATCTTCCGTGGATAAGTTTTATGACCAAGAAGATTTGGCCAAATGGGCCGAAACCACCGGTGCAAAAGCGGGTGACCTTATCTGTGTGCTTTCCGGAAATACCAACGAGACCCGCGCACAATTGAGTGCCCTTCGAATGGAATTGGCCACTCGATTGGGACTTAGAAAAGCGGATGAATTCGCTCCCTTATGGGTCGTGGATTTCCCACTGCTGGAATTGGATGAGGAAACCGGAAAATACCATGCCATGCACCATCCTTTCACTTCCCCAAAACCAGGTCAATTGGAATTGTTGGACACAAAACCCGGAGAAGTAAAGGCCAACGCCTATGATTTGGTGCTGAACGGAAACGAAATCGGAGGTGGTTCCATCAGAATCTATGACAAAGAGACCCAAGCGACCATGTTCAAACATTTGGGCTTTACCCCAGAGGAAGCAAAAGCACAGTTTGGCTTTTTGATGGATGCTTTCCAATATGGAGCGCCTCCCCACGGTGGTATCGCTTTTGGTCTGGATAGATTGGTGGCCATTTTGGGCGGACAGGAAACTATTCGAGACTACATCGCTTTCCCAAAAAACAACAGTGGACGCGATGTAATGATAGATGCTCCGGCGAACATCGACGAAGAGCAACTAAAAGAACTCCATTTAAAATTGGACTTGTAATAATAGAAAATCCCGTTTTGTAAGCGGGATTTTTTAATACTTTTAATAGGTATTACGGACCTCCATGCCCTACAGCAACAAAAAACTGCTCACCCGCTTTTTAAAATGGCGATATCGAAATATCTCCAACAGAACCTTTATTCAGTTAATGAGTTTGGTCGTTGGATTTTTGGCAGGACTGGTAGCGGTTACCGTAAAAAACTCCACCTATTTTATTGAATCGCTCTTAAAAAGAGGAATCGTTTTCTCGGAGAACCAACTGTATTTCATCCTTCCGACGATAGGACTTACCTTGGTCTATCTCTATGTCAAATTTGTACACAAAGAACCCTTACAGCACGCCGTTTCCTCCATCATATTCTCACTCTCCAAAAAGAGGGGGCTGCTCAAGCTAAAGGATATTTACACTCCTTTGATCACTGCTCCGCTTACCGTCGGTTTTGGTGGTTCTGTTGGTTTGTTGGGTCCAGCTGTAAAATCCGGGTCCGCAGTAAGTTCCAACTTAAGCAGATTGTTCCATATTGATGCAAAAACGAGAACCCTTTTGGTGGCCTGCGCTTCGGCCGGTGCAATTGCATCTATCTTCCAATCGCCCATTGCAGCCATAATTTTTGCAGTGGAGGTTTTTACCTTGGATTTGACCATGATGTCCATGCTCCCCTTGCTTTTGGCATCGATTTCAGGGGTACTCACCTCCTATTTCTTTTTGGGCAACGAAGTATTGTTCAGCTTTTCGCTATCCGAAGGCTTTAAACTGGAAGACACCTCATTTTACGTTTTGTTGGGAGTAGGTACCGGCTTTGCCTCCATCTATTTTACCAAAATGTACTTTCGGATACTCTCGCTATTCAAAAAATTGAAAAGTCCAAAGTATAAATTATTGGTTGGTGGAATCGCCATCGGCATCATGTTGTACGCCATTCCCCCACTCTATGGTGAAGGTTTCGGATTTATCAACAACCTATTGGACGGTAATCACCTAAAAGCTTTGGGCACCACTCCATTTGATGCGTTCACGGACAATATCTGGGTGGTTATTGCGCTCTTGTTCGGCATTACCATTTTCAAGGCTATTGCCATGACCACCACCATCGGTGCAGGGGGAGCTGGAGGAGTATTTATCCCCACCATGGTTATGGGAAGCGCATTGGGCAATGTGGTTGCGAAGGTCATCAATAATCTGGGATTGGGATTCTCGGTATCGGAAAGTAACTTTACATTGATTGGAATGGCAGGTCTCATTGCCGGGGTAATTCACGCACCTTTGACCGCCATATTCTTGATAGCTGAGATAACCGGAGGGTACCAACTTTTTGTTCCTTTGATGATAACCGCTGCTATTTCATACCTCATCACTAAAAATGCCCTCGATTATACGATTTACACCAAAGAACTGGCCAAAATAGGAGCGCTTTTATCGCACAATAAGGATCAAATGGTGCTCGGGCTGATGGAAATGGATGATGTTATCGAAAAGAATTTCAAGCCTGTTCACCCAAAAATGTCCTTGGGCGAAATGTTGCATCAATCCGTATCCAAATCCAAAAGAAACCTTTTCCCAGTACTGGATGATGAAAAAAAATTAATTGGGATTATCGTCTTGGACGACATCAGGCCCATGATGTTCGACACCGAAATATATGACACCGTTTTTGTTAAAAATTTGATGCATGCACCGCCAGAGGTTATCTTTTACGAGACGGACAACATGAAGCAGGTAATGAAAAAATTTCAGGATAGCGGCGCTTGGAACTTACCCGTCATCAAAAATGGCAAATATGAGGGCTTCATCAGCAAATCAAAAATGTTGACCGCCTATCGCAGAAAATTGATCAATTACTCTCAATGAAGATAAAACTCAAACATATCGTTTTTTTTATTATGCTGGCATCCCTTGGCTCCATATTCTACGGTCTTTCCTTGGAAGAAGGGCATCCACAGGCACCCAAATACATTGGAGGAGGCACAGTTGGTCTATTTTTGGTAGCCATGCCACTTTTCCTATGGAAAGAAAGCAAGGTCAAAAACATGAAAGATTACATGCTTACCAAGGAAAATATTAAGAAAATGCAGGAAAAAGAGCGAAAAAATACTGAAAACAAATAATTTTCATAAGATTTAAACTTCATTTCATCCAATCAGTCATAAAAAAAGTTACATTCGTATTTTAACATTTTATTTATTTTTTAATGACTGGTACAGTAAAATTTTTCAATGATTCCAAAGGTTATGGTTTCATTACAAACGACGACACAGGAAAAGACATCTTTGTTCATGTTACAGCATTGAACGGAGTGGAATTGAACGAAGGCGACAAAGTAGAATACATCGAAGAAGAAGGAAGAAAAGGAGTGGTTGCTGCACGCGTGCAAGTAATCGGATAAAAATATTTTATTTTGATTTGATTTAAAACCTCGGCAAGTCCGGGGTTTTTTCTTTAATTGAGGTTTCTCCGTTGAATAAAGAATCGCTTGAGCATTTCCGAAGCTTCCCTTTCCATTACACCTCCTACGACCTCGGTTTTGGGATGAAGGTGCCCTCCCATGACACTGAACCCGCGCTCCAAATCCGAAGCACCATAAACCACTTTGGAAATTTGGCTCCAATACAATGCTCCTGCGCACATTTGACAAGGCTCCAAGGTCACGTACAACGTACATCCCTGCAAATATTTGCCCCCCAAAAAGTTCGACGCAGCCGTAATCGCTTGCATTTCGGCATGGGCCGTAACGTCCCTTAACCGTTCGGTTAAATTGTGGGCCCTTCCAATAATCCTGTTGTTCACCACTATGACCGCACCTACAGGCACTTCACCATTTTCGAAGGCAATTTCTGCCTCTTGCATGGCTCTTTTCATAAAATAATTGTCATCAAAAGGGTTCTCCACGATTTTTATCTCATTTTTCAACAGATTGCTAAGCTACACATAAAATAATCTTGGAGAGAATCGATACTTTTGTTTTTTATTCATTGGAAAGACTGTTAAAACATATCGAATCGCCTAAGGACCTCAAAAAATTAACCTTGAAGGAGTTGCCCAAGCTCGCTAAGGAATTGAGGGAATTTATCATTGATATTGTTTCTACGAAAGAGGGACATTTAGGTGCCAGTCTTGGGGTTGTGGAACTTACCATTGCCCTTCACTACGTATTCAATGCACCGTATGACAAACTTATTTGGGATGTAGGTCACCAAGCCTACGGACACAAAATCTTGACAGGGCGCAAAGAAATTTTCGATACCAATCGACAATTGGGCGGAATCAGTGGTTTTCCAAAACGAAGTGAAAGCGAATACGACGATTTTGGGACCGGGCACAGTTCAACAGCGATATCTGCCATCTTGGGCATGGCCATGGCCTCAAAACTCAACAAAGACTTTAGCAAACAACATATTGCCGTAGTTGGGGATGCTTCCATTGCGAGCGGAATGGCATTTGAAGGACTTAACCATTTGGGCGTGACAGATGTCAACGCATTAATTGTCTTGAACGATAACGCTATAGGAATCGACCCTAGCGTAGGTGCATTAAAAAAATATCTTACCAATGTTAAGGCTGGAACCGCCAAGGACGAGAATATTTTTGAATGCCTCAACCTGAACTATACAGGTCCGATTGATGGTCATGACCTTCAAGCTCTGGTCACTGAACTGGAACGCTTAAAACATGTGGATGGCCCAAAATTGCTCCACATAATTACCACAAAAGGGAAAGGTTTAAAGCAGGCCGAAGAAGACCAGGTGGTGTACCATGCCCCTGGAAAATTCGATAAGATCACTGGGGAGCGGTTAAAGAAATCGGAGGAAGCGCAACCACCAAAATATCAGGATGTGTTTGGACATACCCTTGTGGAGTTGGCCAAAGAAAATGAAAAAATCGTAGGGATTACCCCTGCTATGCCCAGTGGAAGCTCGTTAAAATTTATGATGGAAGAAATTCCAGAGCGCGCCTTTGATGTAGGCATCGCGGAGCAACATGCCGTAACCTTGGCCGCAGGTATGGCCGCACAGGGGCTGGTCCCGTTTTGCAACATCTACTCTACATTTTTGCAGAGAGCCTATGACCAGGTCATACACGATGTTGCGCTACAAAAACTCCCCGTAATTTTCTGTTTGGACAGAGCTGGGTTGGTCGGGCAAGACGGTCCTACGCACCATGGCGTTTTTGATATGGCTTTTTTGCGCTGTATTCCCAACTTGACCATATTCTCCCCAATGAACGAGATGGAACTCCGAAACATCATGTATACAGCACAATTGGGATTGGATAGACCTATTGCAATAAGATACCCCAGAGGTCGTGGCGTGACCATAGATTGGAAAAATGATTTTGAATCTATAGAAATAGGTACTGGACGCAAGCTCAAAAACGGGTCCAAAATTGCTGTTCTGACCATTGGACATATTGGCAATACAATTGCCGAACTTATTCAAGAACTGAATAGGACCGAAGAAGTGGGGCACTACGATATGCGCTTTGCAAAACCTCTGGATAAGAATCTTCTCCGCACCGTTTTTGTTACTTACGAGCATATTATTACCGTTGAAGATGGCACAAAGCAGGGTGGTTTTGGTTCCGCAGTACTCGAATTCATCAACGAGGAAGGTTTATCAAAACCTGTTAAAATATTTGGAATCCCGGACCAATTTGTGGATCATGGCGATGTCTTGGAGACCCACCAAATGGCTGGTATAGATTTTGATACGATACACTCATACATACAATCAACCTTAGACCAATGCGATTAAACTGTTTTTTAATTTTATTTCTAGCCGTTTTTCTATCTGCCCATGCCCAAGTTACCCAGTTAAAGGCGTTTGAAATTGATAGCACCAATGGCAGCTTTAAGATAATTCGCATTAAGGATGTAAAGCTCAAATACCTTACCCGGAATGCAAAACTGACCGACCCTCGTACAGTATTGAACAGAGTAAAGCCTTTGAGTATATGGTACAATCGGTTCAAGCCTACTTCTTTTTGGAAGAAGACCAACAAATTTGGCCTCAACGTAAGCGAAGTCTCATTTGTCAACTGGAATGCAGGGGGGGACAACTCTGTTTCGGCTCTCGCGAGCGCTGATTTTGCCCGTAACTATAAATTCCGTTACCTAAGTTGGAACAATGAGGCCCAGCTTCGATATGGCCTCAATGCACAAGAAGGAAGAAAACTCCGCAAAACGGACGACCAGATTCGACTCTCCACCACTCTGAGTTTTAGGAAGGACACCATTACCAACTGGTACTATTCGGTAAAGGCCAACATTCGGACACAATTTTCCAATGGTTATAAATATCCTGATCGCGAGACCCCCATTTCAAGGTTCATGGCCCCTGGATATTTGTTTGTCGGTGTCGGTACATCATATATACCCCCAAAAGACCAATTCAACCTTTATATTTCACCCGCTACCATGAAATCGACCTTTGTATTGGATGAGAATCTCTCCAACCAGGGCGCTTTTGGTGTAGAAGAAGGAGACAGGGTGTTTTTGGAACTTGGTTTTTTGGTAACGAATACTTGGGAAACCGAAATTACCAACAACGTTCTTATGAGCCATCGCCTCAACCTATATACAGATTATGTTCGGAGTTTTGGGAACATAGATGTGGATTGGGAGCTTAACTTCAATCTCAAGGTAAACGACTTTCTAAATGCAAACATTGGAACTCATATCATCTTTGATGATGACATCAAATTTGATGAGGAAATTGCGGAAGATGGAACCGTAATCAGCCCGGGCGTGTCCAAAATCCAGTTTAAGCAGTTACTGGGGGTAGGACTGCTCTATTCATTTTAAACCTTTCGCCCTGTTAATTTATCATGTATATGAACGGCGGCACTATCGGACAGACTGGCCACAAAACAACTGGTGCCCAATAATATTTTATAGATGGAAGCATCCGTATTCCTATAGTTTTCAGGCAAACTTTTGATGAGCAATCGGTCATAATTGGTATCCTCCCCTTCCTTTACATTGATAAGGGCCGTAGTGTACATATCCAATAAGTCCGAAATAATCCGATATCCGGCCAATTCCTTATCCACAACCTCGGTGGATTGATATATCTTTTCCACGCTCAGTTTAATGATATCATCAACTTGGGCTATATATTTTCCTTTGTCCAATAAAGACGCATCAAACTCACCATTGAGAATCTTCTCCTCGTTTGTTACAAAAACGTCTACTGCATCCCCTATCAAGGTACTGATGGCAAGCGCCCTCAAATAGCTCAATCTATCACTGGAGGTGGTCATGGCATTATACTTTTTGGTATTGATGTTGTCCTTTACCAAATTGATCAGATACTCCAAGGCATATTCCTCGGGTATCAATCCCAAATTGATGCCGTCCTCAAAATCGATAATGGTATAGCAAATATCGTCCGCAGCCTCCACCAGATAGGTCAATGGATGTCTTAAAAATCCTGTTTTCGGGTGGGCAGGATTGGGCAAAAGACCTATTTCCCTAACTAATTCATTAAAAAACTCTTTTTCGGACTGGAAAAAACCAAACTTCTTATCGGCAATGTTCCTCGATGGTTTTTTGGGCAGGGAAGCTTTGGGGTATTTTATAAAGGCTCCCAAAGTGGCGTAGCTCAACCGCAATCCCCCCGGCACTCCTTCACGGGATTCTGTCAACAACTTAAACCCGTTGGCATTACCTTCAAAATCAATCAAATCTTGATATTCCTCTACTGTGAGAACATCTTCATAAAATTTTCCCTTGCCCTGTTTAAAGTAATTTCCGATGGCCTTTTCCCCACTGTGCCCAAACGGTGGATTTCCAATATCATGGGCCAAGGCGGCAGCGGCAACAATAGCTCCAAAATCATTAAAATGATGACCATGGACTTCGGACAGGAACGGATACTTCGACAAAACTTGCTGTCCGGCAATGCGTCCTAAACTTCTTCCTACCACGGACACTTCCATGCTGTGCGTAAGGCGGGTATGTACAAAATTTTTCTGCGAGCCTACTGCAATCGGCATTGGAAACACTTGTGTTTTGTCCTGTAAACTCCTAAATGCTGATGAAAAAATGATTCGATCGTAGTCCACCTCGAACCCTAGCCGGGTTTCGTTCTGTTCCTTGCGAAGGCGTTTTCCCGTATCCCCGTATCTTTTTAAAGAGAGTAGCTGTTCCCAGTTCATAATGATTTATTGGTGCAATATACGTTTAACCTAAATCATAGACCAACATAGGGGCTTTACATTGCTTTACAATGCTTAATGATTACTTAAACTTAAAATTACGGTAAAGAAATTTTCAAAGTCCAATTTTGAAGCGGATTTCTTTATGGATATTAGTTTTTGTCGACTATTCTTCGAAATCTGATGGCTACCTTTCAAAAGGTAGCCTTTTTTATCAAAATGACATCCATAAGATAACATACAGGAAATGTTAACTTAACATTGGGTACGGTTATTTGCAGCGACAAAAACTAGTACCGTAATGAATACCCCAAAGTTAACCCTCATTGGGATTATCTTTATATTCACTTGCACGCATTTTTCTTATTCTCAAGAAATTAGACCAACGCATTTTGGTGACGGATTGCTCAACATTATTGGCAAAGACAGCACTTGGTCCATGAAAGTGGGAGCAAGAATGCAATTATTATCCAATTTTAGCTGGACTGATGAAGGGCAAAGTAAATTTGCCAACCCAGAGCAGGATTTTTTGGTAAGACGTGCACGGCTTAAATTCAACGGCTTTGCCTATTCCCCAAAACTTAAATACAAGATTGAGCTTGGTCTGTCGAACAGGGATATGTCGGGGTCATCAGAGTTTACGGGCAATACGCCAAGATACATCCTTGATGCCGTGGTCATTTGGAATTTCTACCAGAACTTTGAACTTTGGTTTGGACAAACCAAGTTGCCCGGCAACATTGAAAGGGTCATCTCTTCCGGAAATCTTCAACAGGTGGATCGCTCATTGTTGAACAGTAGGTTCAATATAGACAGGGATATGGGCTTTCAACTCAGACATCATTTCTATTTGGGCAATAGGTTTTTGGTCCGTGAAAAATTCGCGTTCTCACAAGGTGAGGGAAGAAACGTTACACAGGGTAATCTAGGAGGGCACCAATACACCTCAAGAATTGAGCTGCTTCCCTTTGGGAATTTCGTTAAAAAAGGTGATTACAGAGCTGCCGATCTCAACAGGGAGCAAACGCCTAAACTAATGTTCGGAACCACTTATGACATAAACAACAATGCGGTTAAAACTAGGAGCAATATGGGCAGTTATATGTCCAATGATATTGGGTTCCACGAAACCAACATCTATACACTGTTCCTTGACCTTATGTTCAAATACAGGGGTTTTTCACTTATGGGAGAGTTTGCCCATCGCGATGCCGGTGAACCAGTGGCATTGAACTCCGACAATACTCCTACGGGAGACGTTGTGCAGGTAGGGAATGGACTTAACCTGCAATCGGGTTACTTGTTCAAAAATAATTGGGAGGTATCGGCCCGATTCACCAACATTGAATTGGACATGGAAATTACAGGTAAAAATCCGCAAAAACAATATACATTAGGGCTATCAAAATATATTGTAGGACATAAACTAAAGGTTCAAACAGACCTTAGCTATTTAAATATTGACAATGGTTTGAATGAGCTGATGTACCGTCTACAGGTAGATGTACATTTTTAAAAAATAACCTTAACATAACTTATCAAAAGCGTATTCTCTTGATATTTGAAAAATTTTTTTGATTTCTAATTATGGACAACATTTACTTTTTAATCCTTGTGGCCTTGGGCATTCTGGCCATTGCAGATCTTGTTGTTGGCGTTAGTAACGATGCGGTAAATTTTCTGAATTCTGCTATTGGTTCCAAGGCAATATCGTTCAAGACCATCATGATTGTGGCAAGCGTGGGCATAGCCTGTGGAGCCATTTTCTCTAGCGGTCTTATGGAAGTTGCAAGGAAAGGTATTTTTAACCCCGGTGAATTTTATTTTGATGAGATCATGTTCATTTTTATGGCCGTGATGATCACTGACATACTACTATTGGACTTTTTCAATACCATAGGAATGCCCACATCAACAACGGTTTCCATAGTTTTTAACCTTTTGGGTGCCGCTGTTGCAATGGCCATCCTAAAAATAGCAAATGTAAATGGTAGCTTCTCCGATATTGTGCATTTTATCAATACGGACAAGGCGATTGAAATAATCATAGGAATACTATCGTCAGTTGTGATTGCATTTTCCATTGGTGCCTTCGTGCAATGGGTATCCAGGGTATTGCTTTCCTATCAATTTCAAAGAAAGGCGAATTGGGTCGGCGCCGTTTTTGCAGGAATCGCGCTGTCCGCCATTTCTTATTTTATCCTTTTAAAAGGAATAAAGGGAACTCCTTTTGCAGACCAGACATACGGTTTTATAGGAGGTGTAACCATTAAGGATTATTTGGAGACAGAAGTCTACAAAGTGGGCTTTATCAATTTTGCTTTTTGGGCTATTTTGTCCTATGTACTCATACAATTCGCCAAAGTCAATATTTACAAAGTTATCATAGGGGTTGGCACGTTCGCTTTGGCACTTGCTTTTGCAGGAAACGACCTTGTCAATTTTATTGGTGTGCCCATTGCTGCTTGGCAATCCTATGTAGCATGGTCGGGGTCAGGAGTGGATGCTTCTGAATTTAGTATGGGAATCTTGGCTAACACTGTAGAGACACCTACCCTTTTGTTGTTCCTATCAGGAATGATTATGGTGGCAACTCTATGGATGTCCAAAAAAGCCAGATATGTTGCCGATACCGAAATAAATTTATCCAGAGAAGGTGAGGCCAAGGAAAAGTTTCAGCCAAACTTTCTATCAAGAGGCCTGGTAAGGTTTTCCATCAATTTGTCTACATGGGCTTCCTCCATAGTTCCCGACTCAATACAAAAGAAAATCAATAAACGGTTTGAAAAGCCCACCGTGAACCTTTCAAAGGAAAAAGTGCTTCAATTACCTGCTTTTGATATGATAAGGGCTTCGGTGAACTTAATGGTTGCCGGTATCTTAATATCCATTGCCACATCTTACAAACTCCCCCTTTCAACTACCTATGTCACCTTTATGGTGGCCATGGGTACTTCCTTGGCCGATAGGGCCTGGGGTGCAGAAAGTGCTGTTTACAGGGTTGCTGGGGTTTTGAACGTAATCGCAGGATGGTTCAGTACGGCCATAATTGCTTTTATTGCTTCAGGAGTGGTCTTGTCCCTTATTAATTTTGGGAAAGGTGCCGCCATAGCCATGTTGTTGTTCGCAGCGGTTCTTCTTTTGGTAAGAAATTATATATCCTACAACAAAAAATCCAAGGAAATCAAGGTCGAAGATCGCTTGAGAAGAGCTGAAAGCAGCTCCATACAAGGTGTTATTGAAGAGACTGCGGCCAACATTGCCAATGTGGTAAAGCGTAGCAATAAGATTTATTCCAATTCTATTAACGGTCTTGCGAAGCAGGCTTTGGATTCCCTAAAAAAGAACAAAAAACAAGGAAACAAACTTGCATTGGAAATAGAAGACCTCAGGGAACACACCTTTTATTTCATCAAGAACTTGGAAGAGGCCCATATCGGAGCCAGTAACTTCTACATAAACATAATGGGGTACCTGACAGATATGTCCCAATCCTTGGAATACATTGGAAAAGTGAGTTACAATCACGTTCAAAACAACCATAAAAAGCTAAAGTACAATCAAATAAAGGAGCTCAAGGAAATCGACCATAAATTGGAGGAAATCTTCAACAGTACCCAAAAGGCGTTCGAAGAAAAATCTTTTGAGCAAATAGGCGCCATATTGGATTCCAAGCAAGAACTTTATGATTTGGTTTCCCAAAAGATAGACATCCAAGTGTCCCGAACAAGAACAGAGGAATCGAGCCCAAAGAACACCACGCTATATTTCTCCCTATTGCTCGAAACAAGGGACTTGATTACCGCTATGATGAACCTTTTGGAACAATACTATCGCGAACACGATAGTACGGTTCAACCAGCCACTATCGAAAAAAAATAAAAACGGTATCTTTTCGTCCTCATTAATTTTAATAGGATGAAAAGATATTGTTTAGCTCTACTTGTTTTTAGTCTGTTATCCGCTGCTTCCGGGCATTCACAATCCCTTCCTGCGGAAAATATTCTAGAAAAGGCCATTGCTTTTCACGATCCCAACGAAAATTGGCAGAACTTACAGACTACGTTTAAAGTTGTGATGCAAACCCCGAACCGCCCAGAGAGAACCAGCATTATAAAGGTGGACTTTCCAAAACAGGAATTTAATCTGGATGTATCCCAAGGAGATAATACGTATTCCTACCAAATTGAAAACACATCCTGCGAGATTACCTTGAACGGAAGTAAAAAATACACCCAAAAGAAAGCTGAAGAGTTCAAATTGAACTGTGAACGCGGCAATTTCATGAAAGACTATTATACCTATCTCTACGGACTCCCCATGAAGCTGAACGACCCAGGAACCAACTTGGAACCAAAAGCTGAAAAGAAAACATTCAAAGGCAAAGATTATCTTGTTCTAAAGGTAACTTATGATGCAACAATCGGAAAGGATACTTGGTATTTTTACTTTGACCCTACCACCTATGCCATGGAAGTATATCAGTTTTACCATGATGAAAGCAAAAATGATGGAGAGTACATCATTTTAAAGGGACTGGAAACCATTGAGGGGATAAAAATGCCAAAAACAAGAGCGTGGTACATGAACAAGGACGATAAATATTTGGGCACCGATACCTTGTCAAAAGAGGCACAATAGCCTACCTATAAAAATTCATTTCATCCATATACTTCCAAACCGTATATGGCAATAACGGACGGATATTTTTTCCTGCCTTATGTGCCTTACGAATAAAAGTGGAGGAAATTTCCATAATCGGGGCATCGACCCGAGTGATCTTGGGATGGTCTTTAAATTCATGTTCCACAACGCCTTCTGAAACTCTAGGATAGACATGAATGGAATAGTGCTCCAAAATGGTTTCATAATTCTTCCATTTATGGAAATTCTTCAAATTATCTTCTCCCATGATCAGTGAAAAACGATG
This sequence comes from Muricauda brasiliensis, assembly GCF_003057865.1. Lineage (NCBI taxonomy): Bacteria > Pseudomonadati > Bacteroidota > Flavobacteriia > Flavobacteriales > Flavobacteriaceae > Allomuricauda > Muricauda brasiliensis. Next base: position 211,745 of record NZ_QBTW01000011.1, read on the forward strand.
GTCGTTGCCATAGCTGTCATCCAAATGGGCCAATGTATCTGTGGTATAGTTTGGCTGTGGGAGGTCGAACTCTATTTTACTGGGCTTTAGTTTGGGATACTCTTGTACTGCCTCAAAAACCATTTGATACCGATGATTATTGTCCAGAAGCGATTGCTTGACCTTAAACGGGCTTTGCGGGGTAATTACGAACCAAACCTCATCCAAATCGGAAAACTCAACCATATGGTTCGCAATGATCAAATGACCAATATGTATGGGGTTGAAGGTCCCGAAAAAGAGCCCTACCTTTTTCATGGTCTAGTTTTCTTTTGGAGGTATCTCTACACCGAGGAATTCTGCCACCAATTTATGAGCTTCGTCTAACGCAACAGGTAAATCATAATTTTTGATGATTTTATCAAACTGAGGGGCCGTGGCAAGCTCCACTGAAGCTTTCGCAATTCTCATATTGATCTTATCGTCGCTCTCGGTACTTCTCTTTTTGAGCCTGATCTTAAGTTCATCAACACTGGGTGGCTTTACAAATACCGCCAAAGTCTTCTCAGGAAATTTCTTTTTGATTCTTAGTCCACCGGACACATCAATATCAAAAATTACATTTTTTCCTTCTGACCAAAGTCGTTCCACTTCGCTTTTAAGGGTGCCATAAAAATTGTCCCTGTACACTTCCTCCCATTCCAAAAAGTCACCGTCCTTGATGTGCCGCTTAAATTGGGAAACGGACATAAAATAGTAGTTGACACCATTCTTTTCCTTGCCCCTACGTGGACGTGAAGTGGCAGAAATGGAAAATGCCAAGTTGAGTTCGGGTTGATTCAACAAATGTTTCACAATGGTCGTTTTTCCACTGCCCGATGGTGCAGAGAAAATGATAAGTTTACCGCCTTCCGTCATAACACATTCAGCATTTGTTCCTTGATTTTTTCCAATTCGTCTTTCATTTGCACTACCAATTGTTGCATGGGGGCATAGTTTGCCTTAGAACCAATGGTATTGATTTCCCTTCCGATTTCTTGGGAAATGAATCCTAGTTTTTTTCCATTGGAATCATCGGAGTTTAGGGTCGATTCAAAATATTTCAGGTGGTTGGCCAACCTTACCTTTTCTTCTGTGATATCGTATTTTTCCAAATAATAGATGAGTTCCTGCTCAAACCTATTGGCGTCCAGCTCCACCTTTAAATCGGCCACCGCTTTCTCCAATCGTTCACGTACTGTTCCAAGTCGCTCGGGATCCATGGTATTCACCTTTTCCAATAGATCGTTCAAGTTGTTGAGCCTTGCTACAAAGTCTTCTTCCAAAACTTTTCCTTCTTCATTTCTAAATTCGACGATTTTGGAAAGGGCTTCGTTCATAGCCTCGATTATGGATTTGTACTCTTCCTCATCAATATCATCCTTATCCGTTTTTAACGTATCCGGCATCCGCAGGGCCATCTCCAGGAGTTTAATGTCGTCTCCCTTGACGATATTGGCCAGTTGATCCATATAATTCCGAACCACACCTTGATTGACTTCTGCCGTAGTCTCCTCTCCTGTTATTTCAACATAAAGATTAAAATCAACCTTGCCCCTCACCAAAGCTCCAGCTATCATTTTGCGTAGTTCCAGTTCCTTTTCGCGATAGAATTGCGGAAGTCTGGCATTGATGTCCAAACTCTTGCTATTGAGCGATTTGAGCTCTATAGTGATTTTTTTGGAAGGAAGCTGCACAATATGCTTCCCGAAGCCTGTCATGGATTGAATCATAGATGTATGATAAATTTTGCCAAAGGTAACCAAAATAGGTTACTGGCACTTTAAAGATTCTATCTGGCAAACGGTGAAAGGGAGTTAATTCAACTCCCTTACCCAAATATTTCTATAGCTTACCCTACTGTTGTCCCCATGATCCTGAAGTCTAAGAGGTCCCTTTCCGTGTGGAGGGTTTTTAGGCCAACCAATGTAAGGGGTGGTTCCCTTGATCTCTACATGATCTTGCACCAAAACACCATTATGTATCACGGTAAGGGTACCGGACTTTACTTTTTGACCTTTTTCAAACTCCGGTGCGTGATAAATAATATCATAGGTATTCCATTCCCCTGTGGGCACGGAAGCCATAGCCAAAGGAGTGTGTTGTTTGTAAATGGAGGCGACTTGCCCATTAACATAGGTATCGTTGTCATTGTTATCCAACACTTGCACCTCGTAGAGTCCGTTCAGAAAGATTCCACTATTTCCCCTATTCTGACCATCCCGCTGTACTTCGGCAGGTGATTTCCATTCAATATGCAACTGAACGCTACCAAAATCCTGCTTGGTTTGAATGTCTCCTGCTTTATCCTTCACCGTCATGCTGCCATCCTTGTTCAAAATCCATTTGGCCTCTGTACTGTCTGCCGCACTTACCCATTTGTCCAAAGATGTGCCATCGAACAACACAATGGCGTCGCTTGGCGGTGCACCATTCTCACCAGGGGTCACTTTTGGCGGAACAGGTTTATATAATTCGGTCGCCTCAGGTTTTGTGGGTTCTACTTCCTGAGCATTAACGAATAAACCTGTCATCACGGCAACTATCCCCAAAGTATATTTCAATCTTTTCATTCTACAACTCTTTAATCTTAATATCCCTGAATGCTACCACATTCCCATGGTCCTGCAATCCGATCTTACCTGTTTTAAAAGCGGCGAAATCTTCCCAGTCGGCAAATTTGGAATTGGCAATCAATTTGTCCCATTCCGGACCTTCCAACGGAAACTCCACAATTTTGGTCCCGTTCAAAATTACATGACCTTGGTTGGTCTTGTGATTGATCATCAATTCCACGGAGTTCCATTCGCCCGCTGGTTTGACCACTTTTTCAGATGGTGGAACAATGTCGTACAAGGATCCCGCCAAACGATCTTCTCCATTTTTTGCATCAGGGTGTCTCTCGTCATCCAAAACTTGAATTTCCGGACCGGTAACGTATGGCTGGCCATATTCCTCCCCTTCCTTTACGCCCCAAAAGAATCCACTGTTTCCTCCTTCGGCGATCTTCCAATCCAGGGTCAGTACAAAATCGGTAAACTCTTCATCGGTAACCAAGTTGTAGTTGGCTCCTTCGGGTCTTTCTTCCATTGGGTAAAACACCATGGCCCCATCTTCCAGTTTCCAAGGTTCGGTTACCTCTCCCCCATTGTACATGTGCCAACCATCAAAACTTGTCCCGTCGAACAAGGTGGTCCATTCAGCTTCTTTTTCTTCAACTACCTCCGTCATTTCTTCTTGAACTTCTTCTTTGTTTTCCTTTGGTTTGTCCTTGCAGGCAAATACTGCTGCAAGAGCTATAAACAACAATGGTTTTTTCATAATCCTAATATGTTTTTAAGTTTTTGTTCATCGATATCCGCTCCGGCGAAATCATCAAATGTTTTTGTGGTTGCTTCTATAATATGATCTTGAATAAATTTGGCTCCTTCGCGAGCTCCTTGTTCAGGGCTCTTAATACAGCACTCCCATTCCATTACTGCCCATACATCGCATCCGTATTGGGTCAGTTTGGAGAAGATTGTCTTAAAATCTATTTGTCCATCTCCCAAAGAACGGTACCTACCTGCTCTATCTCCCCAATCGTTATAACCACCAAAGGCTCCTTTTTTCCCAGTTGGATTAAACTCGGAATCCTTCACGTGGAAAGATTTTATAAACTCATGATAGTGGTCAATGTAGGTAATATAATCCAACTGCTGAAGTACGAAGTGACTCGGGTCGTACAAAATATTCACTCTTTTGTGGTTACCTGTCGCTTCCAAAAAGCGTTCAAAAGTATCACCATCATGAAGGTCTTCCCCGGGGTGGATTTCATAACAAACATCCACGCCTTCTTCATCAAAATGGTTAAGGATGGGCATCCATCTATTGGCCAGCTCCTCAAAACCCATCTCTACCAATCCGGCAGGTCTTTGGGGCCATGGATGAGCGGTGTGCCATAGCAAGGACCCTGAAAATGTAGCATGCGCCTTTAGTCCAAGTCTTCTACTTGCCGTAGCGGCCTTTTTAACGGTCTCAATGGCCCATTTTGTCCGCTCTTTTGGCTTGCCATGCAATGCTTCGGGAGCAAAGTTGTCGAACATGATATCATACGCAGGATGAACCGCTACCAACTGCCCCTGGAGGTGGGTAGATAGCTCGGTGATCTCCAAACCATAGGAATTTATCGTTCCTTTGAGTTCATCACAGTAATCTTGGCTTTCGGCCGCTTTGTCCAAATCTATCAAGAAGGATTCCCACGTTGGTATCTGAATCCCTTTGTATCCAAGATCTGAAGCCCATTTGCACATACCGTCCAAAGTATTGAAGGGAGGTTGATTGTCCACAAATTGCGCTAGGAATACGGCCGGTCCTTTAATTGTCTTCATTTAGTTAAAATTTAAGGAATTAGGAAATCCCAAATTAATTGGGATTTATCTTTTATATTTAAGAAAAAAACTATGCTATTTTTAGGTCTCATGTAGAAAAACATAAATATAGGGATTAGCTAACAATTAAAACAACATTAAAGTGATTGAAAACAAAGTTTATGATGCCATTGTTGTAGGAACGGGCATAAGTGGCGGTTGGGCCGCCAAGGAATTATGCGAAAACGGACTCAACGTATTGGTGTTGGAACGAGGGCCAATGGTGAAGCATATTGAAGATTATAAAACCATGAACGATGATCCGTGGGATTATACCTTTAAAGGAGAGCTTTCCCGTGAGGACAAAGAAAAATATCATAAACAACTTAGGGTCGGGTGGGCGCCCAAAGAAGATGTAAAACACTTTTTTGTGAACGATTTGGAACACCCTTACCAAGAGACCAAACGTTTTGATTGGATCAGGGGCTATCAAGTGGGGGGAAGATCCCTGACCTGGGGACGACAAAGTTATAGATGGAGCGACATTGATTTTGAAGCAAACCAGAAGGAGGGTATTGCCGTAGATTGGCCGGTGCGCTACAAAGATATTGCTCCTTGGTACGACAAAGTGGAATCCTACATAGGCGTTAGCGGGCAGGCCCTTGGACTTAAGCAGTTGCCCGATGGTGTTTTTCAGCCACCTATGGAACTCAACTGCGTGGAAAAAGAGCTTCAAGAATCCCTGAGCAAAGAATTTGATGATGGCCGATTGCTGACTATTGGCCGTGCGGCACATATTACTGAAAACACTACCGATTTTACGGGTCGAGGACCTTGTCAATTTAGAAGCCGTTGTTGGAGGGGTTGTCCCTTCGGAGGTTACTTTAGTAGTAATTCATCTACCTTGCCCGCTGCGGAAAGAACCGGAAACTTGACCTTGAGGCCAAATTCCATTGTTCACGAAGTGGTATATGATGAAAACCGCAACAGGGCCACAGGTGTAAAAATTATAGATGCAGAAACGCAAGAAAAACTGGAATTCAACAGTAAAATAGTTTTTCTATGTGCTTCCGCCATGGCATCGGTGGGTATTCTGCTACAATCCAAATCCAACAGGTTTCCCAATGGAATGGGCAACGAACACGACCAGCTAGGCAGAAACATTATGGACCATCACTACCAATTGGGCGCATCTGCCAAGGTCGATGGACATTTGGACAAATACTACAAGGGCAGAAGACCCAACGGGGTTTATATTCCGAGATTTGTTAATTTGGACGAGAAAACCAAACGCCCCGATTTCCTTCGTGGTTTTGGGTATCAAGGAGGGGCCAACAGAACCGATTGGTCGGAAATGGTTGCAGAGATGGGATATGGAGAGGCGCTAAAAGAATCCATTTTAAAGCCTGGAGGCTGGGAAATTGGATTGGGCGGCTTTGGTGAAATGTTACCGTACCACGACAACCGAGTAACCTTGAGCAAGGACAAAAAGGATAAATGGGGACTGCCCCAACTGGATTTTGACGTTGAATTCAAAGAAAACGAATACAATATGCGAGAAGCCATAAAGGTAGAAGGTGAGGCTATGTTGAAAGCGGCCGGCTTTAAAAATATTTCCGTTTTTGATATGGAGACAGGACCAGGTCTAGGTATTCACGAAATGGGAGGTGCCCGAATGGGCCACGACCCAAAAACCTCTGTACTTAACAAGGACAACCAATTGCATGCAGTACCCAATGTTTATGTTACCGATGGGGCTTTTATGACCTCTTCCAGTTGCGTAAACCCATCTTTGACCTATATGGCATTTACGGCAAGGGCCGCCAACCATGCCGCGGAACAATTCAAACAGAATAAATTTGCTTAAAAAGCCTACTTATGGAAAATGCTTCTGCCCGAAATCTTTGGGGCGACTTTTTGGATGCTCATTTAGAGTTTGCCTCTGAAGACGCTCCGAAGGTCATATACTTTTTTGACAATGAAAAGGATGCCGACCTATGCGCGGATTTAATCTGTAAAGAAACCAAAAGAGCCACTACCCATTCGCTAAAGGGAATACAGCTCCGAAATGAAGCTTTGCCCAAAATAGGAGATTTTTATGTGGTCACGGATTGGAACGGAAATGCCAAATGTGTTATCCGGACCACCGCGGTTAAGCTTCTCCCCTACTTTAGCATCAGGGAAGAGCATGCCCGTTTGGAGGGTGAAGGAGATAAAAGCCTCGACCATTGGAAAAAGGTCCATTGGGATTATTATACCCGGGAATTATCTGAGTTAGAAACCAAACCTACCGAAAGTATGATTGTGGTGTTTGAGCAGTTTGAGATGCTTTATAAAAAATAATGGCTGCCAATTGGCAGCCATTACCTATTCTTTGTTGAATACATAAGGATTTAATCCATATCCACCCAAATATTTCCTTGTTTGTGGGAAGCTACCGTGTTCTCTATAAAATTAAGTCCACGTACACCGTCCATCATTGTAGGGAATTCACCATCATTGTATTCTTCACCACGGATGGCCCTTGCAACACCTAGGTAGATATTGGCCATAGAGTCAAAAATACCTTCTGGGTGTCCAGGGGGCAACTTTGTTCCGTCCAAAGACAGTTTGGAATTGTACTGATGCCCTGGTTTATATACCTGCAACGGTTCTGGATCATTCAACTTGTAGAGGTAATTTGGGTTTTCCTGTTCCCATTTCAATCCTCCTTTTTCACCGTAAATGGCTATGGTGAGATTGTTCTCCTCACCTGTGGCCACTTGGCTGGCCCTAATGACTCCTTTTACGTTTTTGCCCATGCGAATAAGGGCGGTACCATCCATATCCATGACATTGTCATCATACATATAATTGAAATCGCAGAGCAAGGATTGCACCTGCAGACCGGTGGTGTATTCTATCATGTTAAAGGCGTGTACACCGATATCTCCCATACAAGAACTGATTCCCGCTTTTTTGGGGTCGAGTCTCCATACGGTCCTACGCTTTTCCTTATCGTGAATAATAGGGTTCATCCAACCTTGATAATATTGCGCATCAACTTTGTGTACTTTCCCAATAACACCGTCCTTTATCATCTCGCGCATTTGTCGCACCATCGGATAACCTGTGTATGTATGTGTTACGGCAAATACCTTTTTGACTTCTTTAAGGGTCTCTTGAAGGATTTTGGCCTCTTCATATGTCGTGGTCATCGGTTTTTCACAAATGACGTGGAATCCGTTGTCCAATAACTTTTTTGCCATTGGAAAGTGCAAGAAGTTAGGCGTAAGAATGGAGCAAACTTGAATACGTTCGTCTTCTGGAAGCTTCATTTCTTCTTCTATCAATGTATCAAAATCTTTATAGATACGATTGGTTGGAATATCAATTTCCTTGGCAAAAGCTATACTTTCATCATGGTCTGGGTTAAACACAGCACCAACAATCTCGTAATTATCATTAATAAAGGCTGCCACCCTGTGCAGCACACCAATAAGCGAATCCCCTCCTCCTCCGAGAATTCCGAGTCTAATCTTTTTAGGCATTTTTATTATTTTATTTTCAATTATACTACTTCTTCTGCTGTATGGCCCTGAGGCACTCTTCTTTCTTCCAATTTCTTACGAAACAGGAACAAAATGGAAAACAGAATCAACACTGCCAACGGAAAAAACATCATTTTCCCCAAGGTTGCCTTTCCTGCTGCCAATTCCGCCACCTCATCGGCAAGTCCAGATGAAACAGCTGTTTCTTTTGCTGTGTCCAACCAACCGCCGATCACGGGTTGCCATATGGCCGTGGAGAACATTCCTGCCCCACCTACCAAGGACATTCCCAATGCTCCCGTTTTGGGAAGGTATTCGGAAGTAAACCCAATCATGGTAGGCCAAAAATAACAAACTCCCAACGCAAAAAGAACGGCTGCCAAATAAATCATGGAGCCTTCGGCAACACTCATGCTATACACTGCTGCGGTAGTTATCAGGGCGGACATCACCAAAACCCCAATAGGATTAAGCCTATGTACAATGGGCCCGGCAAAATATCGGCCTATGGCCATAATACCGGTCACCATGGCCAAGACCAACATGGGGCTTGCCCCAGAATTACCCAAAATTCGTTCCACCCATTGTTGAGGGCCAAATTCTGAAATTGCGGTGAGGGTCATACACAACATGATAAAAATGAACAATGGGTCTGCAAGACCTTTGATGTTCTTTGTGGTGTCCGTTTCGATATGTTCGCTTTCTGGAAACTGTTGCTTAAAGAACATATATCCGTAGATAAGCGTAGGTATCAACATTACCGCGATCTGCAATTGCCAACCCATTCCAAAATCGGTCATAAACTTGGAGATAAGGGAGCCGATTACAATTCCTCCAGGGAACCATACGTGGAACCTGTTCAACATGGCTGTACGGTTCTTGGTGAACATATCGGCGATCATTGGATTACAGGCCGCTTCCACCGAACCATTGGCAAAGCCAATAAAGAAGGTGGATATAATCAATGTCCAAAACCCTCCTGCCATTATAGTAAGGATCAATCCAAGCATGTGGCAGACAAATGCTGTTACCATGAGTTTACGTGCCCCAATTTTATTGTAGAGCAATCCACCAAAGATCATGGCAATAGGGAATCCAAAAAAGCCCATACTGTTTATCCAACCTAATTGTTGATTGGAAAGCATGAATTCCTCCCCTAATTGGGTCAATATACCCGCCCTAATGGCAAAGGTCATGGATGTAACCACCAGCGATATACAGGCTGCCAGAAATAGCTGATTCTTGTTTACGTTTTTCATTTTTGTTTCAGTTAATTTTGGTTGTATCTATAATCTTATGTCCTATTTTGATCATATTTAAATCAAAGGGTGTCCGAGCATGTGCATTCCCGATTACCTAAGATTTATATTCTACTTTCTCGTTCTTGAATATTAATGCAAACAACACGAATACTACTGCCGCGAATGCTGCTGGATAAATCCAAATACTTTCCCAAGCATGGGCGCCGTCTTCCATAGTAAGTGAATCGGTAATCTGTCCTGCGATCCAAAAACCTATTAACATTCCCACTCCATAGGTGGCCAATGTGATCAAGCCCTGTGCTGCACTTTTGTACTTTTTACCAGCTTTTGTATCGGTATAAATTTGTCCGGATACAAAGAAGAAATCATAACAAATTCCATGCAGTGCAATCCCAAGAATCAGCATAAAAGATAATTCATCAGCATTACCATAGGCGAACAATAGGTAACGAACCGTCCAGGCCAGCATACCTACCAATATGGTCTTCTTAAATCCAAATCTGGTGAAAAAGAAAGGTAGTGCCAGAATGAAAAGTGCTTCGGAAATTTGACCGATAGCCATTTTACCTGTTGGGTTTGGTAATCCTATTTCTGACAGGAACGGGTTGGCATTTTGATAGTAAAAAGCCAACGGGATACAAATTAATACTGATGATATAAAGAACACCAAGAAGTTTTTATCCTTCAACAGTTTCAATGCATCAAGTCCCAACACATCGGAGATGGTCACTTTTTCGCTTTTGTCCACCTTTGGCGGTGTCTTTGGCAATGTGAAGCTGAAAAGTCCCAAAATTGCCGAAGCGATTCCTGCCATCAAAAACGTATTTTTAAGCATTCCCGCTTCCAAGGCTTCTGGAGAGTCCCAAACAAAAAGGTAGCTTATTACCAACCCTGCGATAATCCAACCAATGGTACCAAACACACGGATATTCGAGAACTCCTTTGCTGGGTCTTTCATTTGATTGAACGATATGGAATTCACCAAAGCCAATGTTGGCATATACAAAATCATATAGCCCAATACGTATGGATAGAAGGCGGCAAAATCGTCCGATTGATACATCTGGTACATTAAAAATGCACCGATAAGGTGCAATACCCCCAAAATTCGTTCGGCATTAAAATATCTGTCAGCAATAAGTCCAATAATGAACGGAGCTATTATAGCACCCCATGATTGGGTGGAAAAAGCCATCGAGGATTGCCCTGCTGTTGCTTCTAGATTATTCCCTAGGAATGTTCCCAGGGTAACAAACCAACCTCCCCAGATAAAAAATTCGAGGAACATCATAAAGGAGAGTTGGAATTTGGTCTTAATATTCATTGTTGGTATTCAAAAATTAGTAATTATCGTTTGTAATGCACATAGTCCAAAGGCTCGGGCACTATCCCCGCATTTCTCAACTCCATCATAATTTGCCCCCTATGGTGCGTGGAATGATTGATGATATGAAAAAGGATGTCCTCCAGTTTATTTGAAAAATTCTTTCCTGTACTGTTGGTATATTCCACTCGTTTATCAAAAGTATCCGTGCTGGATACAATTTCAAAGGAAGTTCGTTGATTTTCGTAATGAATGTCTTCCCATGTATCTACCTCATGCAGGTCCCAGACTCCAAATTCAGTTGGGTATTCCAGTATCCTTTGGTTCCAAATATGATGGGCATTTAGTATATGACTAAAAAGTCTAATGCAGTTGTCCGGAACCTGGCCCGGACCACTGCATTGTTCAATTATTTTTTTGTTACAATAGAAATTGTAATCGAAGAGCTGTTGTAAAAATCCCTTCATCTACCCATTTATATTAAGTAGGACTATTCCAGTACTTTTTCCAAAAGTTTCTTGGTTGCCAATATTCCTTCTTCTTCGCTAAGTTCAGAGCCTTCGTACTCTACCCCAACATAACCTTCGTATCCAGCATCCAATACAATATCCATGATTTTAGGATAATCCACTCTGGTCTCATAGCCTTCTTCATTGAAACTGTAGGATTTGGCACTAACACCTTTGGCATAAGGCATCAATTCTTTTACCCCTTTATATTTGTCGTACTCTTCCAAACATTCTGATGAATAGTAATCCCCTGCTTCCCTTTTGATGCAGAAGTTTCCAAAATCCGGCAATGTACCACAATTGTCCATGCCCACTTTTTCCATAACGTCTGCCAACATTTGGGCATTGGAAGATGGCCCGCCGTGATTCTCTACAATAATATTGATGTTTTTGTCCTTGGCATAAGTGGCCAATTGGGTAAGCCCCGCAACGGATGCAGGCATCCATACTTCTGGCTCCATGCTTCCGTTAAGGTTAACGCGGATGGAGTGGCAACCCAAAGCTGCGGCCGCATCTACCCATTTATAATGGTTTTCCACTGCTTTTGTTCTTTCGGCTTCATCAGGAACCGCGATGTCGCCTTGTCCATCCACCATGATCAAAAGATTCTTCAATCCATATTTTTCACTTTCGGCCTTACTCTTTTCCACCCATTTGTTCATGGCCTCTTCGGAAAAATTCGCAGCTTGCAGTTCTTTATAATAAAGAGCGCTCACATATTCCAATCCCTCAAAACCCCATTTGCTTGCTTTTTCCGCAAACGTGTAAGGATCAACGCCTTCTTCGAAAATCATTTTGTGAATGGACCATTGTGCCAGAGAAAGCTTAATGTCCGGTTTAGGCTCATCTTCTGCTACTACCTCGGTACCAGATTCCTCCGCTGTTTCCTTCTTTGAATTCTCTTTACAGGAATAAAATCCTAAAAAAGCCACGGCAATAAGTGTGACAATACTTTTCTGTGCTAAACTACTTCTGTTCATATTTTTACGTTAGTTAATTTCGTGTGGAATCCAAAAACTACAACGTTATAGTGCTGAATTCTCAATAAACATAGGGATTAAATGTAGAAAATTAATTTAATAATTAATACATTTAGCAAATAAACAATCCGAATAAATGAGTAAATTTTATTACAATCAGGAGCAGGAATCCTACGATGCCATTGTGGTAGGTACGGGTATCAGCGGTGGTTGGGCTGCAAAAGAATTGTGCGAAAACGGTCTCAAGACTTTGGTCTTGGAGCGTGGCCCCATGGTAAAACACCGTGAAGATTACCCTACGGCCAATATGGACGATTGGGATTTTAAGCATGCGGGCAGAGCAACCCGAGAAGACGTTAAGCAACAAGAGAAACAATCCAGAACCGGTTACACCACTGGTGCAGCCTCAAAACATTGGTTTGTAAACGACTTGGACCATCCTTACAACGAGACCAAACGTTTCGATTGGATGAGAGGTTACCACGTAGGTGGACGTTCCATTATGTGGGGACGACACAGCTACAGATGGAGCGACATTGATTTCACTGCAAACAAAAATGAGGGAATCGCCGTGGATTGGCCAGTACGCTACAAGGACATAGCCCCTTGGTACGATAAAGTTGAAAGTTACATCGGTGTATCCGGTGAAAATTTAGGTCTGCCTCAACTTCCCGATGGACAGTTTGAGCCCATGATGGAACTCAATTGTGTAGAGGACCACGTAAGAGGCAAGGTCGCCGAACATTTTGGTGGCCGTGTTATCACTGCAGGTAGGGTGGCCCACATAAACAGTGACAAACAGTTTGATGGTGACGGTCGGGTTCGTTGTCAATTTAGGAACCGTTGTATTAGAGGATGTCCTTTCGGAGCATATTTTAGCAGCGTTTCTTCTACGTTGCCAGCTGCCGAAGCTACAGGAAACATGACCCTTAGACCAGATTCCATTGTACACGAGGTAATCTATGACCCTAACACCAAGAAAGCTACAGGCGTTAAGGTTATCGATAGAGAAACCAAGGAAGAATTTGAATTCAAAGCAAAAGTTATTTTCCTATGTGCTTCTGCCATTGCTTCTACTTCCATTTTGATGCAATCCAAATCGGATAGGTTCCCTAACGGTTTAGGAAACGACTCCGGAGAATTGGGCCACAACATTATGGACCACCACTTTTTAGTAGGTGCATCCGGTAAGTTTGATGGTTACGAAGACAAATACTACAAGGGCAGAAAGCCCAATGGAGTGTACATTCCAAGATTTAGAAACCTTGGCGGTGATTCCGATATGAAAAACTTTAAACGTGGTTATGGGTACCAAGGAGGTGCGGGCAGAGGCAATTACGAAGAATTGGTCGCCGAAGCAGCTTACGGAAAAGCATATAAAGATGCAATGTTGACTCCCGGTGGATGGAACTTTAGCATCAATGCTTTCGGTGAAACCCTCCCTTACCACGAAAACAAAATGACCTTGGATTACGACAAAAAGGACAAGTGGGGACTCCCTACTGTAACCTTTGATGCCGAAATCGGTGAAAACGAGCACAACATGCGCAAGGATATGCAAGAGCAAGCGGTTCAAATGCTCGAAAAAGCAGGTGCAAAAGATATCACCGCTTTCAACGCCCCTTATGCATTGGGTCTGGGAATCCACGAAATGGGTACCGCCCGTATGGGGCTTGACCCAAAAACTTCCGTAGTCAATGGGAACAACCAAGTACACGGATGTAAGAACGTATATGTGACCGATGGTTCCTTTATGGCATCTGCAAGTTGCGTAAACCCATCGTTGACTTATATGGCATTTACCGCAAGGGCAGCCAACCATGCCGCCCAAGAACTTAAAAAAGGAAATATATAATGGAAAGAAGATCAGCACTTAAAAATATGGGACTGGCCTTCGGTTATGCCGTGGCCACCCCGACATTGTTATCGCTATTGCAAAGCTGTAAGGACAAACCCGCATATTCGGAGTGGTCCCCCAGCTTTTTGAGCAAGGAGCAAGGGTATGCCTTAGCGCAGACCGTGGATGTAATTCTTCCCAAAACGGATACTCCTTCTGCAACCGAGGTAAATGTTCATGTATTTATCGATGCCTATTTGGACGAAGTAATGCCTTTGGACCAAAGAGAGTTTGTCATCATGAAAATGAACAAGTTCTATGACAAGGTATTGGCCGATTCTGGCAAAGAATCTCTATTGGATTTGGAAGCCGCGGATATAGAGCCAGCTTTGCAAGCATACCTACGAAAACGTTCGGATGAAGAGGAAGAAGCACATTCCGAAGCCATCATGAACTACATGGAAGCCATTATGCAAAGTGGAGAAGGTAGTTTGGATGATGATATTGCCCGTTTTTCCTTTGCCAATGACTTGAGGGATTTGGCCACTTGGGCCTACAAATCCTCAGAATATGTGGGTGAGGAAGTATTGGCTTATTTGCCAATTCCTGGTGAATATATCGGTTGTGGCGACCTTGAAACCTTGACAGGCGGCAAGGCTTGGTCTATCTAAGCTTTAATTAACATCCATAAAATCAAAAACCTCCAATACTGGGGGTTTTTTTATATACGGTTACCAAAAAAATACCTCGGATGGTTCTACTGTGGGGTAAACTTATCCGAGGCATAAAATCAATAAACACTATCACATTTGCCATTCAAGGCACAAAATAACTGTATATGCAGTACAGCAATAACTGTATTATCGGCACAGTAATTTGTTGAAGATTTCCAAAAAACAATTCGAGAATTCTTTGCTTTACAGCGAGTGAAGTCTACCTAAATTGAATTTTTCGGTCAACACAGACAAAGATTTAAAAATACCTTGAGTTTTTAAAGATTCAACGCTAAAAACACCCTTAAAGTTTTTAACACAAAATGTTGAAATCTAGGCACAGACTTGCCTTGTAAGCAATACTTTACAAAATCTGTAAAAACAAAAGACCAAGTAACATAGAAGTATGCTTACCTGGTCTTGCTTTTACGATGAACCGGCCAAAGAGCCAAATATTACCAAAGAGTACGGCCTCTTCAATTGAGCCTTACTAAATCTTTTTTTGTCCTAGGTAGTTCCCCCGAAACCTAAAACCAAATCCAGATTATGGCCAAACAGAAGTTAATTGTGCAAGCGGTTTATACAATCAAAAGATTGGTTGCCGTGGCCGTACAATTATTTGGTAATACAAAAATTTTAAGAGCTAATGTGTTACAAAATCATTTCTTCGCAACAACCTTATTCCAATCGCCTCCCAATTGGGCGTTGTTCTTTTCTGATAACGCGGCAAAAAACAATGCC
Source organism: Muricauda brasiliensis (assembly GCF_003057865.1). NCBI lineage: Bacteria > Pseudomonadati > Bacteroidota > Flavobacteriia > Flavobacteriales > Flavobacteriaceae > Allomuricauda > Muricauda brasiliensis. The sequence goes on from NZ_QBTW01000011.1 coordinate 227,008, forward strand.
ACTATCAAAATCAAAAACAATATTGCACATTTTTTCATTTTCTGGCTATTTCAAAATTGTCCTCTTATTTTTGACATGCCGAATATAGACAACTAAATTTCACGCATATAATGTCTATGTATAAACTGTTCTGTTTTATGTATAATTGGTTTTTGCGTATGGGAAACCAGCTTTAGCTTTCCTGCTAACTAAAGCCCAAAACAGAAAAAACCAGTGATTTTTCACCTGATTCCCCTTTTTATACCAGTTATACGTGCTAAATATCCATTAACACATTATTTTATTGCCATGTAGAGAATAATTCTAAATTTGGTATAACCTATATTAGATTATGCTAGAAGCAGTAATAGTTGATGACGAGATAAAAGCCCTCCAAAGCCTAAGCTGGGAACTTACCAACTTGAGCGATGAAGTGGATATTATTGCATCTTTTACAGATGCCAGGGAAGCTTTGGACTATTTGGAAAAGAACACTCCCGATTGTCTATTTTTGGATATTGAAATGCCCGCAATGGACGGGTTCCAGTTTATAAAAAACTTGAAAAACAAGGATTTTCCGGTAGTCATTACTACAGCCTATAACCAATATGCCCTGCAGGCCCTAAAAAATGAGGCCATCGACTATCTCCTAAAACCGATAGATTCGGATGACTTGGAGGAAACCATAGCCAAAATAAAAAAGTTCAACGCCAAAAATTTGACCGTTGAACGCTTGGAAAGAATTCTTCTTAATTTTAATTCGGAATCGCAAAGCAAAAAAATAACCATCAATACGGATGGTAAATTGGTCTTTTTGAACAGCGATGAAATCCTGTATGCAGAATCCGACGGTAATTACAGCACTATTTTTCTAAAGGATGGACAAAAAATCCTTCTCACGAAAAAATTGAAGGAAGTCAATGCCCTGTTGCCAGAAAGTAGCTTTTTTAGAATACATAACTCTTATATTATCAATCTCAACAAAATAAAAGAATTCCTCAAAACCGACGGTTATGTGGTTCTGGAATCCAATCATAAAATCCCAGTCTCCCGGCAAAAAAAATCCGACTTTTTGGATATGCTATAATCTCAAAATGTTCCTGTGCCTATAGTAAAGTTCCTCCTTATTAAAAACCTACCTCGAGCGCGAACCGGGTCTCTGGTCACCTTTTTGCTGTTCTCTTTTTTATCTTCTTTACATGCTCAAAACCTTACCGACGAGTTTATTGAGAAAACGGAGATACTGGTAAAACTTAAACCCAAGACCTACGAAGCACTCGATGAAGAGCTATATTCCGAAAAAAGGGACACCACACTATTAAGATATTTTACCAACTTTAGTAAAGAAAACGACTATTTGGAAGGACAATCTTATGCCTTGAACCAATTAGGTATGAAGTATCGGAACTTTTCCGAATATGAGAAAGCCGTTGCATTGCACGAACAAGCCTTGGCCGCCTCGGAAAGAGCGAACAATATTGATTTTAAAGTGCTTAGTTTAAATATGCTGGGGGTAGTCTACAGACGTACCGATGGGATAAAGACCGCATTGGATTATCACCAAAAGGCACTTGAACTGGCAGAACAAATCGAGAACCCATCCAACCATATTAAAAGAAGTATCAATGTTGCCCTCAATGGCATTGGAAACCTGTACCAAACTTTGGAGCAGTACGATTTGGCCATATTACAATTTAGAAGGGCATTGAAACTGGAAGAGGAACTGGGCAACAAATTGGGGTTGGCCATAAACCATCAAAATATTGGGCATTGCCTAGAGGAAAAGGGCGATTTGGAAGAGGCTTTGGAAAATTACAGGAAATCCTTGGCCTATAACGAGGAAATCGATTCGGAAGTAGGCCGTGTTATATGCAAGAACAGTCTGGCGCAAATCTATCTTAAACAGAACATGCCCTATTTGGCGTTGGTCCTTTTAGAGCCTCTACATTCGGAGTCCGAAAAAATCGGGGACTTTTCCGTAACGGGCCTAGTCTATATCAATACGGGATGGGCGCATACCAAATTGGGCAACTATGATGAAGCCGAAACCTTTATCCAAAAAGGACTTACAATGGCGCAAAACCGAAATATGCCCAGTAATATTTTGTACGCGTATGAAAAGATGTCCGATCTAGAAAACGCCAAAGGAGATTTTAAAAAAGCTTATGAGTCCTATAAAAAGGCCAGTGAATACGAAAAGGAAATTTCCAGTGCAACCAACCTACGGTACATGAACGATATTATCGTTAGGTACGAAAACGACAAGAAGAACAGCCAGATCGCGGTTTTGGCAAAAGAAAACGAAATCGTTCGGCTAAGGCTTAAAAAAAATCAGACAACTCTTCTGGTAAGTGCACTGATCGTGGGGCTAATTTCATCCATACTCTATATTCTTTACCGGCAATACCAGAGCAAGAACGAGAAAAGAGTACTCACTTTGGAGCAACAAATGCTGCGTAGCCAAATGAATCCTCATTTTTTGTTCAACTCCTTGAACTCGATCAAACTTTATATTATAAACAACGAACAAAAAAATGCCGTTCATTATCTGAACAAGTTCTCCAAACTTGTCCGAAAAATTCTAGAAGCATCTTCCCAAAAGGAAATCCCGCTATCCGAAGAACTGGGAACCATGGAGCTATACATGAATATCGAAAATATCCGGTTCTCCAACGAAATAGATTTTAAAATAGAAGTAGAAAAGAACATCAATATAGATAATATCAAAATCCCATCTTTGACACTTCAGCCTTTTCTCGAAAACTCCCTATGGCATGGGCTATCTCCCAAAGAAGGTGAAAAGAAAATAAAGATCAATGTAAAGCACAAGGACAGGGGACATGTCACGATTGAAATTGTGGACAACGGCGTGGGAAGAACAATGGCCGAACTTAACAAGGAAAACCGTGTACTAAAAAGAAAGTCTTTGGGTATTCGCATTACCAAGGAACGATTGGCAAATTTCGCTAAGGACTATCAAAACAAATTTGATGTGGATATCTTGGATCTGTTCGATGAGAACGGTGATCCCATTGGAACCAAAGTTGTACTGGACATCCCCACTATCTAGTCTTTTCTGCAGCTACTTCCTCCAATTCCTTGTACCAGGCCTTTCCGAACTTTTTGATCAAAGCATCTTTTACAAACTTGTAGATAGGGACTTTCAATTCCTTACCCAAGGAGCAAGCCGGGTCACAGATTTCCCATTTATGGTAATTGACTGCGGTAAACTCCGAATATTCCCTTGTACGAACCGGATACAGATAGCACGAAATAGGTTTTTTCCATTTGGTGGCACCGGCTTCATAAGCAGCTTCCAGTCCACATTTGGCTATCCCGTCATCAGAGAAAATCACATAAGCGCATTCATTATTGTTCACCAAAGGGGTTTCCCATTCACCATCCTCTCCTTTTACAAAAACCCCATGTTCTTCAATGGCAGCAATACCTTCCGGGCGCAAATAAGGCTTCACCTCATCATAAATATTGAGTAACTTGTCCGTCTCGGAATCCTCCAACGGCGCACCATACTCGCCACCCACACAACAAGCTCCTTTGCAAGCATTCAGATTGCAAACAAAATCATTTTCCAGTATCTCTTCGGATACTATGGTCTTTCCTATCTGGAACATAATATGTCCTTACTTTTTGGGCAAAGGTAAATCAAAACCAAAAAATTGATGATTTATAAACACTTTATATGATCCAAAAGTGTTTTTTACCCGTAAATTTGCCGTCCAAAAAAAAAGACACCATGAATTTTAATTTTAAGGAAATAGCGACCGCTGGAATGGTATTGTTTGCTGTAATCGATATTTTAGGAAGCATCCCTATTATTTTATCGCTCAGAAGCAAGGTGGGTCATGTGCAATCCGAAAAGGCCTCCATTGTGGCCATTTCGATTATGATTGCCTTTCTGTTCGTTGGTGAAAGCATTCTTTCTTTGATAGGCATCGATGTAAATTCCTTTGCTGTCGCCGGGGCCTTTATCATCTTTTTCCTTGCCATTGAAATGATATTGGGAATATCCCTTTACAAGGATGATGAACCTGAGACCGCCTCGATTGTACCTATTGCGTTCCCGTTGATCGCGGGTGCGGGAACACTTACTTCTATATTGTCCTTGCGGGCGGAATACCATGTGGAGAACATTATAGTGGCCATTATTATAAACGTTATCTTTGTATACATCGTGCTTAAATCCAGTGCCAGAATTGAGCGCATCTTGGGAAAGAACGGACTCAACATTATCCGAAAAGTTTTTGGGGTTATTCTTATGGCAATAGCCGTAAAGCTTTTTGTGACCAATATAAACGGGCTACTATCGCACGCTGCTTAAAACATTGATATGAACAAGACATTTGCTTTAGTTTTAATTATACTCGCATTGGGTCTTATTGCCTACAATGTGACCTTGGTAGATTTTGAAAATCCAATACAAGGTGACAGTACAATCGCCCTGATCGGGATTGTTGCCTCTTTAAGTGCCATTGTATTGATGTTGATTTTTATGACTTCCAAAAAGATTGACAAAAAACTGAAGAAATAAGTTAAGGCTTGATGTCTATTGCCCCTAGTTGGGATTCATCAATCTTGGCCTTGTCCAAAGCCTTTACTTTTTTGAGCATTGGGTCGTACTCTCCTTTTATTTGGGCCGATAGGTTTGGCGAATACAGTTGTTCCGCAATATTCGCCTTTATGAACGCCTTTATCTTGTCCTCGTAGGCGTAAAAATCCAGTTTTATCTTACGGTCCAGCACAAATTGGATAAAGTTGTCAAAAAGGATATCGTCTACTTGGAATTCGTCCAAAAATTGGTTCTGCTCATATCCATCGTACATGGTTCTGTCTTCTTCCAAATGCTCGAAAACAAAACGTGCAAAAAACTGATAGGTATCGTCCATGCTCTCAATAGCTTCTTCCTGATTGCTTCCAATCGGAACAAAAACATCTGGAATAATTCCACCTCCGCCATATACCACCTTGCCCTTGGGCGTAACAAACTTTAATGAGTCCGCCACCTTGATACTGTCTGCCGATTGAAGCTCACCACTGGCGTAGCGCTCCATGAATCTTTGGTAATAGTCATGGTTCCCGTCTTTATAGGATTTTTGGATGGAACGCCCCGTTGGTGTATAATAGCGTGAAACGGTCAAACGAACAGCCGAACCATCTCCTAAATCCATTTCTCGCTGTACCAATCCTTTTCCGAAGGAACGGCGACCTACAATGGTACCTATATCGTTGTCCTGTAAAGCTCCTGCAATGATCTCACTGGCAGATGCCGAGCGTTCGTTGATTAGCACATATACCTCTCTATCTTCAAAATCACCTTTTTTAGTAGCGTAAGCCTTTTTGACTCTTCCTTTTTTGTTCTTTGTGAAGAGAATAAGCTTATCGTCCCCCAAGAACTCGTCGGCCAATTTTTCGGCTATGCCTAAATACCCCCCAGGATTGTCCCTTAGGTCCAAGGTCAGTTTTTCAGCACCTCTTAGCTTCAATTTGCGCAAAGCATCTTTAAACTCATCAAAAGTGGATTCGGCAAAACGATTTATTTTAATATAGCCCATATCCTTGGTCATCATATAGTAGGCATCAACGCTTCTGATGGGCACCCGGTCACGGACCACAGAAACATCCATCATCTGGTTATCGGTCTTTCTATAAACCTTTAAATTGACCTTGGTTCCAATTTTACCCTTTAGGGTGGAGACCACATCATCATTGGCGATTCTTCTTCCGTAAAGTGTATCCTTGTCCGCCATAAGAATACGATCACCAGGTTTTATACCACTGATATAACTAGGGCCGTTCTTTATAGTTCTTATCACAGTTATAGTGTCACGGTACATATAAAAGCTAACACCTATTCCCGCAAAGTCCCCTTTCATATTTTCGGCAACATCCTTCATTTCATCCTTTGGAATATATACTGAATGAGGATCTAACTTGCCCAAAATATTATTGACCGTTACATCCACGATGCTATCGGTATCCACATCATCCACATACTCGTAGTCAATGTAATCGATAAGCCGGTTGAGCTTGTCTTTTTTTGAATTGGTGGAGAAGAGCTTTTCCGGGGAATCGTTAAAATGGAGTTTGCCCCCTATAAAAATACCTATGGCTACTGCCAAAGCAAGTAGTGTGGGCCAAATATATCCTTTAATCTTTTTCATATAGCAATATGGTCTTAAACCATTTCTTCCAGAACTGGCAAATGAACAATCTCCACACCTGCCCTTTCCAGAAATTTTATTCCAGAGTCGTCTTTATATGCACTCTGGTATACCACACGTTTTATGCCAGCTTGGTGCACTAGCTTGCTACACTCCCTGCATGGGGACAATGTGATATATAATGTTGCACCTTCACAAGACTGTGTAGAGGAGGCGACTTTGAGAATTGCATTAGCCTCAGCGTGAAGGACATACCATTTGGTGTACCCTTCCTCATCTTCACAAAAATTTTCGAATCCAGTAGGAGTCCCATTGTACCCATCGGAAATGATCATTCTGTCCTTAACTATAATTGCTCCGACCTGCCTTCTTTTACAATACGATAATTTCCCCCATTCTTGGGCCATCCTCAAATAGGCTTTATCGTACTTTTCTTGTTTGCTCGCCTTCATAAATCAAAAAAATGCTGATAATTAAATAAATATACCTGCTTTGATAGACCCTCACAACCATCTTCAATAAAATTTAACTAAGGGCCTATATGGGGAACGTAGCTATGAGCAAGGGTATTGTAATGGCTATAATCAAAATTGAAGCGACCGCAATATAAATAGACCTTTTTACCTTCAAAAAACCTAAAACTACATAGGCAATAGCCAACACAACCAATATGATGGTCACTTGCGATAATTCTATACCGGTCGCAAAACCTAATAGAGGAGTAATCTTGTCCTCTTCTTCAGCCATCAACATCTTAAAATAGTTGGAAAATCCAAAACCGTGTATCAAACCAAAAAAAGCTGTCGCCAAAATATGCAGAAAAAGACCAATGTCCAGGGATTCTTTGAACACATATGCAAAGTTGAACAAGGCCGTAAGCAAAATGGTGACCGGTATCAAAAACTCAATAAGACCAACATCTGCCGTTGCGACTTCATAGACAGACAATGCCAACGATGTACAATGGGCAATGGTGAAAATAGTGGCCAAGACAAGTACTTTTTTCCAACTTTTAAAAGTGAACGGAACTGCAAGGGCCGACAAGAATAAGATATGATCGTAGGCTCCAAAATCCAAAACATGGCTAAGTCCCAATTTTATGTAGAACAGAAATTCTTGCATGAAGTTTTGTTTTCAAATTTACCAATAAAAAACATTCCCTCATCCAAAAGCGGGCAAACCCCATGGAATTTATTTTAAATTAATCCAAATAATGATTTTGTTTTAGGGACCAGCCATTATATTTGCGAAAATTGGATTTCTACATTAAATCAATTAAACGATTGAACAGATGTGCAGTCGTATACCGGAATTTGATTCATTTAATCCAGTTGAAATAATATGAGCGCTTAACAATCGGTATGGGAAAAAGTAAGAAATACGGAATTAGAGATTTTATCAACGACGTTCACCTTTGGTTGGGACTCGTTAGCGGTATTGTTTTGTTCTTGGTCTGCCTTAGCGGAACTATTCTGACCTTTGAGGAAGAAATCGAGGGCTGGTTCAAAGAGGACATGAAGGTTGAGGCCGTAGGAACCAAAAAGTCAATTTCCAATTTGATAAATGACCCTACAATCCAAGAAAAAGGAATTCTCACATCCATCACCATTCCAACCGATGAAACCTCTCCGTATGAATTTTCTATTAAAGAAGACCTCAAGCAGCGAAGGGGAACAACATACGATATAAACCCTTACACCGCGGAACTTTTAGCCCCGGAAGATACGGGAATAGACAAGTTTATGTTCAGTATGTTCCGTATGCATAGATGGTTAATGATGGACATTAAATGGGGAAGACCGATTGTGGGCATTGCCACCATTATTTTTATGATATTGGCCATTTCCGGAATTGTGCTATGGTTCCCCAAAAAGATAAAATGGAAAACCGTGAAAGCTGGCTTTAAGATAAGGACCAATGCCAACTGGAAACGCATCAACCATGACCTCCACAATACTTTAGGATTTTATGCTTGTATTTTAATCCTAATCATGGGAATTACCGGTCTTTGCTGGTCGTTTGAAGGCTACCGCGACGGATTAAGCGCCATTATGGGTACCAAAGTATTCGGCAATCGAGGTGGAGGTCCGGAAATTGATTTGGAAAGCTTCGACAGTGAAAAATCAATCAGTTTGGAAGAGGCCATAGCCTTGGCCAACAAAGAGCTCAACTATGAGGGAGAACTATCGGTAAGCCTGCCCAACGATAAGAACCCCATCTACAGTTTCAGAAAACTGGCGGACAATTCTTGGTCCACAGTTGCCCAAGATAGGCTACAGATCCATACTTCCGGGGAGGTGGTCGGCAAAGAGATCTATGCGGACAAACCGCTAAACGTTAAAATTGCTTCGGCCATCAAGCCAATCCATACGGGTACCATTTACGGAACATTTAGCAAATGGATATATTTCTTGGCCTGCTTGATCGCGACCAGTTTGCCCATCACGGGAACTATCATTTATATTAACAAACTTAAAAAGAAGAGCAAGCGAAGAAAAAGTTTGGCCACCGCTTAGGACAAACCTCTTTCCTTTTGAATGGATTCGTAGGCTTTCTGAACTTCCTTGAATTTTTCCTCGGCACCTTTACGGATGGCCTCATTTTCCGTCACCACCCGATCGGGATGGTACTTTTTGGCCATGTTTCTATAAGCCTTTTTCACTTCATCATCGGTAGCAGTCTTCTCGATTTCCAAAATCTTGTACGAGTTGTCGGTAGATTTGATGAACATCGCCATAATACTTTCAAAATCGTGCTGATTTACCCGAAAGTACCCTGCTATCTCCCTTAACTTTTGAATTTCTGCCTTGCTAACCTGCCCATCGGATTGGGCAATACCGAACAAAAAATGAAGCATTTGCAAGCGAACCTCATACCGGGTACGCTGCACCATAAAAGTACAGATGCGCTGCGCCGATATCTCCCTCTTTTTGATCACATCGTTGAAAGTCCTGAAGATGGCATTGGCCTTTTCCTTCCCGTACGTGCTCAAAAAATATTGCCGTACATAATCGAGCTCCCTTTGGTTCACCTGTCCATCTGCCTTAATAATTATGGAGCAAAGTGAGAGTAGGTTCAATTCAAAATCGGCCGGGGAGACCGATTGCCTGGTCACATTTTCGAAAATGGAGCCGGACCTTTTCCCTGAACCTCCAAAATTATCCAGAAAGGTCCCTACGATAAACCCTAATACCGCACCGGGAAATCTAAACATAAAATAACCGAGCAAGGCGGCTATCCACTTGATCATGTTTGAAAATTTAAAGCGCAAAGATAGGGGTTTGATTAAGAAACAAAGCTTTATGCAATGTTAACGGTGATGAAAAAATCCTAACAATACCGTATCTTTGTAACATAATCAAAAAGAAGTCTATGTATCCAGAAGAATTGGTAAAACCTATGCGCGAAGACTTGGCCAGTGCCGGGTTTGAAGAACTACATACAAGTGAAGCCGTAAATGAAGCCCTAAAAAAGGATGGCACTACTTTGGTAGTGGTGAATTCGGTTTGTGGTTGTGCCGCAGCCAATGCAAGGCCAGCCGCTAAATTGAGCTTACATAACAGCAAAACTCCGAACAACTTGGTAACAGTTTTTGCCGGTGTGGACATGGAAGCTGTTGCCACGGCAAGAAACCATATGGTCCCGTTTCCTCCTTCTTCACCAAGTATGGCCCTTTTTAAAGATGGCGAACTGGTTCACATGATTGAAAGACATCATATTGAAGGTAGACCTGCCGAGCTGATCGCAGAAAACTTGATGGAAGCATACAACGAGCATTGCTAAAATCAGGCAAATTAAGATATGAACACGCCACCCAAATGGGTGGTTTTTTTATTTTTACCAAAATTTAAACCTGTATCCGTGCTAAAACTGTTGTCATACCCCCTAACCGTTTTATTCTTTTTGCTGTTTGGTCTGGTTCTGGTCATATTCCATCCCATACAATGGTTTTGCCTAAAAGTGTTCGGGTACAATGCGCACAAAAAAAGCGTTTCCATATTAAATTGGTTCATTATGCGATGTACCAACGTTCTGGGAACTCGGTACAGCTTCAAGAACAATCAGGATATCCCAACGGACAGGCCTCTTATTATTGTTACCAATCACCAAAGCATGTACGACATTCCTCCGATTATTTGGTATATGCGAAAGTACCACCCAAAGTTTGTAAGTAAAATAGAGCTAGGAAAAGGGATACCGAGCGTTTCCTATAACCTAAGGCATGGTGGCTCGGCCTTGATCGATAGAAAAGATCCTAAACAATCCATTTCCGAGCTTCAAAAATTGGCCAAGTACATTAATGAGAACAACCGAAGTGCCGTTATTTTCCCGGAAGGTACCCGAAGCAGGAACGGAGTGCCCAAGCCATTCAGGACAACCGGTCTCAAAGTAATGCTGAAAAATGTACCCGAAGCTTTGCTTGTCCCCATCAGCATCAATAACTCCTGGAAATTGTTGCGCTACGGAAAGTTTCCCATGGGATTGGGTTCCCAAGTTACTTTCGAGGTGCATCCTCCAATTGAAAATGAAGGCAAAGTCGATGAACTTATTGCCCAAATAGAAAGTACCATCGTGGCAGGTGTCAACAACAACTAATGGAGGAAACACAACTCATATTACGGACCATCAATTTTGTAAAAAAAGAGCTCCAAGATGCAGAGGGCGGGCACGATTGGTTCCATATCGAACGTGTTTTTAATACCTCGAATTTATTATTGAAACAGGAAGAGGGAAATGCCACGGTCGTAAAATTGGCTGCCCTGCTTCATGATATTGCCGACCCAAAATTCCATGGAGGAAACGAGAACATTGGCCCGGAAACCGCAAAAAACTTTCTAGAATCCCTCTCCGTTGATGGGCAGACCATTGATCACGTAGTGAACATCATCAAGCATATGTCCTTCAAAAATAGCCTGGAGAAGGGAACCTCGTTTACATCTAAAGAGCTTCAAATTGTACAAGATGCCGACCGATTGGATGCCATTGGCGCCATAGGCATTGCCAGGGCGTTCAACTACGGAGGTTTTAAAAACAGAGAGTTACATAATCCGGATGTCCCGCCCAATCTCAACATGAGCAAGGAGGAATACAAAAAATCCAAAGCGCCCACCATTAATCATTTCTACGAAAAACTACTGTTGCTCAAGGATAGGATGAATACCACTACCGGAAAAAAGCTGGCCGAAGAACGCCATCAATTTATGTTGAACTATCTCGACCAGTTTTACAGAGAGTGGAACGGGGAATCGTAAAACCTAGGATTTCTTTTTACCTTTTTTGTATCTTGGGGACTCACATAATATCAAACTAAACATAATGCAAAGAAGAAAGTTCATCCAAAATGCCGCCGCTGCATCGGCCGCATTTTCGATTGTACCCAGTCATGTTCTGGGAAAGACCCACGTTGCTCCCAGTGACACCCTTTATGTAGCCGGATTTGGAGTCGGTGGAAGGGGAAATGCTGTAATGAACGGCCTCAACGATACCGGAAGAGTAAAATTTGTTGCCTTTTGCGACGTGGACGACCGCCGCGCGCAACAAACCTACGAGCAGTTCCCCGATGTAAAACGATATAAAGATTTTAGAAAGGTTTTTGATGCACATCTAGGGGACATAGATGCCATTGCCGTAGCGAGTCCAGACCATACCCACGCAACCATCTCCTTGCCATTTATGCGCGAGAAAAAGCATGCTTATGTGGAAAAACCACTTACACATAATATATATGAGGCTCGCTTGATGACCCAAGTAGCTAAAGAGCAGGGAATTGTAACCCAGATGGGGAATCAAGGTGCTTCCAGTGATGGTAGCCGAATTGCCCGCGAATGGGTAGAATCCGGGATTATTGGAAAAGTACATACGATAGATTGTTGGACCAACCGGCCTGTTTGGCCACAGGGGGTCCCCTTGCCTACAGAAAAAGACCGTATCCCAAAAGGATTGGATTGGGACCTTTGGTTGGGCCCTGCCCAAATGAGGGACTACAACGATGCCTATCTACCATTTAAATGGAGAGGTTTCTGGGACTTTGGAACCGGAGCGTTGGGCGATATGGGATGTCATATCATGGAAACACCTTTTAGCGTGCTTGATCTAGGGTATCCAACAGAGGCGGAAGCTAGTTGTACAACTGTTTGGGTAGATGACTTTGTAGAGGCTGATTATAGCCACTCCTGTCCTCCTTCTTCCAAAATCCACTTAAAGTTTGAGCACGAAGAACATGGTGATATTGCTTTGAATTGGTACGATGGCGGACTTAAGCCAGACCTACCCGACGAACTAAAAGATGATGAGACCATTGGTGATTCCGGTGGTGGAAGCGTTATTTACGGTGACAAGGGTATTTTGGTATGCGATACCTATTCCAGGAACGCTAGATTGCTCCCTTCCGAAATGATGGGTCTGTACAATGCTCCGGCCCCAAAATATGATAGGGTACCTGGCGGAATCGAAGGGCACTTTGCCAACTTTGTGGATGGTTGCCAGAACGGAACACCGACCTCTTCCAACTTTGAAAAAGCAGGAAGGCTTACCGAAACCGTATTGATGGGCAACTTGGCAGTTAAGGCATATCAATACAAAGAATTGCAGGAAGGTAAAACTCCAAGTGACTGGAATCCATACAATTCCCCTGGAAGAAGAAAATTATTCTGGGATGGCGATAATATGAAGATTACCAACTACGAGAAAGCCAACGATTGGGTGACCCGTGACTACCGCTCAGGTTGGGAGTTGAAATAATTCTCTTGAAAAATACACACCAAGAATGGCCCTTAATGGGCCATTTTTTGTTTCCAACAATTGGAATCTTTAGAATAATCTCATTTGGCCGTCCTTGTATTGTTCGTGAAGTTCTGTATTTAAACTAGGGAAGTTTCTATCATTGAAATAACGTTTTCTAGCGATATGGGCCATTTCGTGTATTTGCTCTGCAATCACACCTTCACCCTTGGTTCTTGTACCAAACCTGCTATCATTAACTGTTCCTCCATGGCAGTCCTGAATCTGGTGCAGCACCTTTTCTGCCCTATCCGGCATGGCTTTCCTAATCCAATCCGAAAATATTTGGCCGATCGCCCCGTTGAGCCGCACTACGGTTAACCCGAATGAAAGGGCTCCATGGTCCGCCACTGCCTTGGCCAACGGCAATAATTCATGTGAATTTATTCCCGGAATCATGGGTGCCAACATAGCGTTTACCGGAATTTTATTCTCCGATAACACTTGTATGGTCTTGAGCCTTTTTTGAATGGATGCCGTTCTAGGTTCTAGCTTGCGTCTAGTTTTTTCGGATAATGATGTTACGGACACATTGACACCTATCAATTGATTTTCATTGAGTTCACTTAAAATATCGAGGTCACGCAATACCAGGGCATTTTTTGTGATGATGCCCACAGGATGTCGATACTTTAAAAAAACCTCTAAACACTTTCTGGTAATCTCGAACTTCTGCTCTGCTGGCTGGTAACAATCGGTGTTACCCGATAAAACAATCGTGTGCGCTTTCCAGTTCTTGTGCTTGATCTTGGCTTCCAAAAGTTGTGGTGCGGCTTTTTTTACCAAAATCCTTCTTTCAAAATCGAGTCCTGCGCTATAGCCCCAATATTCGTGTGTATTTCTGGCATAACAATAAATACAACCATGCTCGCAACCTTGGTAGGGATTCATGGAATAGCCCATACCCACATCCGGGCTGTCCACTTTGTTTATGATGGTCTTTGGAAAGATGGGTGTGTACTGGGTCTTATTACTTTCGTGCTCTTCACCTTCCAATCGGCAGAACTCCAAAAAGTCGTCCCGCATTTCGAATACATGCTTCAAAAACCGATTGTCGGTATTTTTTTGAGCTCCCCTTCCCTTCAAGAATTCGTTGGACGGCATATATTTGGATTTATTCCAAATATATGGATTATTTCCTTTTTATGAAATAAAAAATTACATAAAAAAAGCCGGGCAATGCCCGACTTTTACAGCTAATGGTTAGGTTGTCCCGAGGGACTTTTAGCTTACTTCAATCCAAAATAATCGACAACTGCATTATAGTCAGAAGTATCAACTCCTGCAGATTTTAGTTCGGACATGATGTTTTCACTACTTTTTGAAGTAGATGGGTTAAACTCGATTGACAATACAATAACTTCAGTATAATCACCCGCAGCAATTGCATATGAAGAATCATCTATTTGATCATAAAAATTTATCGCAAAAAGACTTTCATTCTCGTTATAGAAAACTCTAGCATAGTGGGTATTCTTATTCAGTGAACCCGGGATTGAGTAAACAATTCCACTATTATTTTTGATATAAAACAAAAATGAATAATTTTCAAAGGATTGTATATCTATTGGCAAATTCTCCTCGATAAAGTGACTGCTAAAATCTTCTGCAATTGGGTAAATAGTCTGGAATACGTTTGCATTTCCAGCTTCTCCTTGTTCACCCTGTTCTCCTTGCTCTCCTTGAGGACCTGCAGGACCTATTGGACCGGTTTCTCCATCTGAACCAGAACAGGAAATCAACGTTATTGATAGGGCCAACATGGCGATACTACATAATTTTAATACTTTCATAATGAATTTTTTTAAAGGGTTAATGCTCCAAATGTATGGTGGTTCCGCGGTTGTATTTTGCCCTAATTCACCAATGCAGGTTATGAATTGATGAATGGCCCAATTCAATTGATAGTCAAAATTACTTATAAGGTTTTTCTCACTTATAATATGATGGGAAAATAAAAAAGCCCCCTAAATGGAGGCTTCTTAGTCGGAACGGGTAAATATTCATTATTTAAAATCTACCTTAACGAGTTGTTTTCTGCCCCCTCTTTTGGCATAGAACAACATCTTGTCCTCGGTTTCATCTTTTAAAGGTTTGGAAACCATAAGTGGCAACCTTGCTTCTTGTTGGTCGATGATTTTTTCATAATCCATGACCCCATTTTCGTCCAACGAAATCATAAACACATTTCGGTTACGACTAAATCCTTGTTTAAAAATCAAACGTTCGTTATTGATCAATTGGGGATTTTCTGCTGCTGTACAAATAAAAAAGTATGTGTTGCCGTCCTTACAATAAGAACTGTAGGAAGCATAAGCACCGTCTCCCTGTGTCACCTCTGTTTTGTTTATGTTCCTGGCCCATTCCATGTCTCCGTTGGTGTTGAGCTTTACACTTACAATGTCGTTATGGTGATAGCGTTCGATTCTCACCCGTTGTCCGGCACCTGTAGTCTCCAGTCCCGTGGTTACAAAATACTCCTCGGCATTAAAGAATATTTCGTTATTATCAGTGACCTCAACATTTTTAAAAACAAGGTTCTTGATGTCCTTGTCCTCTTCCCGGCCAAACTTATCGTCCATGAACTGCTGCGAAAAGGGATTGTATTTCTGGGAACGAATATCCAAAGTGCCAGGATGTACATCAAAATAAACGATGCCATTGTACCTGTTGTCCTTTCTATCGGCATAAAAACCAGTACAGACCAGTTTGTTTCCCATTAAAACGGGGTACAAAGCTTCTGGGTACTTTCCGGGGTCCACAAAAGACTGAGTTTGACTGGCATTTTGTGATACTTTGATCAATTCATACTGATACTTTCTTTCGTCCACCCTAAATCTTCGTTGTTTAAAATAGGCTTTACCAACAATATAGGCTGTTTGAAGGTCCTCGGAAAAAGTAACATTTTCGAAAGCATAGTTCTTCTCCTCGATTTCATCAGAAAAATCGAACTCGAACTTTTTATTTAAGGCAGTATCAAACATATGGATCATATGCTTGTTGCTCTTTCCTTTTTTGTGATGGGTGCTGATTACGAAGCCTGTTTTTGCTTCATTAAAGAGGATGGCAGTGGTAAACCCTCTGGAAAAATCACGGTTGTAGTAATTTTTGCCTACGGGATCATCCACCGGATCCGAAGCAATGGATAGCAATTTCTTCTCCTGAAAATTAAAATTGATAACGGGACTTGTATGTACCCAATATTCGTATTCTCCCCTATTGGCGTTATAATTGAGAAACAATAGGTTTAATTGGCCATTTTTAAGGAATCCGTCCACAAAATCCAGGTCCTTGAGTTTATAATTGTACTCAGAGACGAGCTCTAGATCGCGATTGTATTTTTCAATAAGATAGCCCTTGGGTTTCAGAATCAGCCCTTGGTAATAGGCACGGACCAATATGTAACCCCCGGAATCATCCTCTTCGATGGCCACTAGGTTCGAATAGCGGTAACGGTCCTTATATTTTTCACCAAAATCGTAAGAAACGGGCATTTTTTGCGCATTGACGGCCATGCCTGTCAGTACAAAACTAAATAGAAGAAGCAGGTATTTTTTCATGATTAGGCTTGGTTAGGCCAATGGTCATGATCCAGGGAAATCGGCTTTGCGCTTTTCCAAAAATGCAGAGGTACCTTCTCTAAAATCATCGGTTCCAAAGCAAGTGCCAAAAGCATCAATTTCCGCCGAATAGCCATCAGCGTCATACCTAAAACCAGCATTTACCGCTTTTATTGCATGTTTTATGGCAATGGAAGAATTATTCGATATTCTGCTCGCTATCTTGATGCAAAAAGGCAAAAGTTCCTCGCTGGCCACCACATGGTTTACCAATCCATATCCAAACGCCTTATCGGAATCTATCATCCCGGCCGTCATGATCATTTCCATGGCCCTGCCCTTACCTACCAACTGGGGTAAGCGCTGTGTGCCCCCATATCCGGGGATTAAACCCAAAGATACTTCGGGAAGTCCCATTCTGGCATTACTGCTGGCCACCCTAAAATGGCATGCCATGGCCAGTTCCAATCCCCCACCAAGTGCAAACCCATTGATTGCCGCAATAACAGGGGTAGACAGATTTTCAACAAAATCGAACAGAGTCCGTTGTCCTGTTGCGGCCAATTGCCGCCCCTCCTTTACAGAGAAATCTGCGAACTCTGAAATATCGGCACCTGCTACAAATGCCTTGTCGCCACTTCCGGTAATTATGATGACCTTGGTTTCCGGATCCTCATCCAATTCCTTGAACGCCACATGTAGCTCTTCTATAGTCCTTTTATTGAGTGCATTAAGCTTTTTGGGCCTGTTTATGGTAATGGTGGCCAAATTGTTCTCTTCTTCAATGTAAATGTTTTCGTAATCCATTTCGATTGCTATTTGGGGTGACAAGTATACTTCTTGCCGTTATTTCTTCTGTTCCTTTGGAAAATCTATCGTAAAAACGGTCCCTTTTCCAACCTTTGAAGTAAAGGTAATGGTTCCTCCATAGTTTTCCACAATGTTCTTTACCATGCCCAAACCTAGACCGGTTCCACTGGACTTGGTGGTAAATTTAGGCTCGAAAATACGATGTTTGTTCTCATCTGGAATGCCCAGTCCGTTATCGGCAACGGAAATTTTTACCCTATCGCCCACGGTTGCCACGGTTACCAAAATTCGTGGGCTTTCCACGTCCGGAATGGCCTGGATGGCATTCTTGACCAAATTGGTAATCACCCGTATCAATTGGGTGCGGTCCAATTTGGCCACCACCTCCTCTTCGTCCGTGATGAAGTGAATGTAATCCTCATTGAAAATTTCCAACGCCAACTTTACCACTTTTACCACATTCAAGGTCTCGTTCTGCTGGGCGGGCATATCCGCAAAGCTGGAAAAAGCCGTGGCAATGTTGCTCATGGTATCGATTTGTTGGATCAAGGTCTTGGAGAACTCCTTTACCTTTTTCTGAATTTCCGGGTCGGTGGGGTCGAACTTTCTCTCGAAACTCTGCACGGTAAGACGCAAAGGTGTTAGCGGGTTTTTAATTTCGTGTGCCACCTGCTTTGCCATCTCACGCCAAGCCTGCTCACGCTCGCTACGGGCCAGTTTTACCGCGCTCTCCTCGAGCTCATCTATCATTCGGTTATAGGAGTCCACCAGTTTACCAATCTCCTCCCCAGGGCTTTCCAAATATATTTTCTCGTTCTGACGGGTCAGGTTGGTACGATACATCTTGTCCGATATGGTCTGAAGTGAGCGGGTAATATATTTTGATATAAAATAAGCCAGTATAATGGCCACGAGCAGCATCAAAATATAGACCATGGCCAGCCTAAAAAGAAACTCCTTGAGTTCCATATTGTTGAAGGTATTATCCTCAAAATAAGGAAGGTTCAAGATGCCGATGGGTTTAAATTTAAGGTCGTAGATATACGTATAGATGGCCTGATAGTTGTCCCCCGCCGCTCTCTTTTCTTCAACGAACTTGGTTTCCCCACTTTCCCTTAAATAATTCAGCACTTCGGCATCCAGGCATGTAGCGATTGAATTGGATTCGAAAGTAGGTCTGGAGCTTTTAATCAAATTTCCTTCTAAATCATAAATGTTGAAGTTCACATTTTGAATGCTGGCAATCTTATATATATCCTCGCTAAAAATAAGATGGAGGTTTTCCGTTGAGATCGGGTAAGTTGTCTCTTTGAGTGTATAATTGATACTCTTGATGAGTTGCTCTTCCTTACGCTCCAGTCTTTCGTTATGGTAATCGTTGCCTTGCTCCTTATACTGATATACCGTTACCCCTGCAATCAATACAGAAGCGACCACCACCAAAGTGATCATGGCGACAAATATGCGGGAACGTAAGGAGAGTTTTCCTAACAAATTTGCTAGATTTTAGAGTTAAATTTAAGCAATTATCGAGCCAAAAAAGTTTAAGCATTGGGGTTTCTATCCCGTACCTTTTTGTACCACCTTATGCCCAGCATCAACAAAATCATAAGGGCAAACATGCCCACTATCCCATAAATCCAATTGAAAGCACTTTTTAGAATCACTAAAAAAACCACAGCAAAAAGGATTATAGTGGCCACCTCGTTCCATATCCGCATAAACTTGGAGGTGTATTTGACCTCATTGCGCTGCAATTGCTTAAAAATTTGATGGCATTTAAAGTGGTACACAAACAGCAAGAGCACAAACACCAGTTTGACATGCATCCATGGTTGCTGTAACCATCCTGGCATCAAAATCAACAACCAAATTGCGGTAATCGTACACAAAACGGCCGATGGCCATGTAATGATGTACCAAAGCCGCTTGGTCATCAACTTTAATTGTTCGGACAAAATCTCTTTATCGGGGGATGGCTTTTTCCAAGCTTCGATATGGTAGATGAACAGTCTGGGAATGTAGAACAGACCCGCGAACCAGGTCACCACAAATATGAGATGCAACGATTTTATATAGGGATACAACAATTGCTCGGTTTTTACAATTTACATCCGAATGGCACCTATGCCATTCTCCCAAAGTTTGGCGTTAAAATTAGGTATTTCTGTATTCATAAGGGACTCCGCTCTTCTTTTTAATACAATCCATTGTGCGTCCAGCTCTGCTTTTCTATCTTTTGATGGTTGATTAATCTGTGGCAAGGCGCTATTGCTATGGTTCATTACAAACAGGTATTCTGCCGTAAACTTGTTGGGGAAATTCTCTACATCGTCATAGGCTTGCGATTTTCGTTGCACCATTTCTCCGTCCCATTCCTTTAATTTATCGAGCAAAGCTTGGCCTTCTTCTTTCAATTCCTGATTATCCAAATCCTTCAAAAGTTTCTCCAGTTGACCCTGTGCTTCTTTTAATTTATTGACTTTGTTGTGCATATCGGTCAGGTTGGCTTCAAAATCTATCATGATATCATGGTGCTCTTCAAACCGCTTTTGGGGAACATCGGTGTTCGGCATAGGAACAACACTTCCTTGGGTAGTAACAACTTTATCACCTGCCTTAAGATGCATAGTGTAAATTCCTGGCGGAACTTTATGTCCAGAAAAATCTGCCTCAATATATACCCCGGGCACACCAGGGACAATAGGGGTTTTTAAATCCCAAACAAAACGATTAAGCCCTTTATCCGTTCCCAAAACCGGTTTTGGAGGCGCCCCTCCTCCATTGTGCGGGATATAATTTTCATCTTTCTTGGAGGTAAAGCTTCGGACCAATTTGCCCTGTGCATCGATTATTTCCATAGTTACCTCCGTGGAATCCATTTTTTGCGGAAGGTTATAATAAATCACCATGCCATTGGCCGGGTTGACACCTTCAAAAGAACTGGTTCCGGTCACACTTTTTGAAGAACTATTGAGTTGACTTCCCCAATTCCCGTGAATCGCTTCCTCTGGCTTATAAATTTTCAATTCATCAGTGATTCCCTTGTATTGAGAAAGCAGATTGATATTGTCCAAAATCCAAAAACTCCTTCCCGATGTTGCCACAATAAGGTCACCTTGATGCACTTTTAAGTCCGTAATGGATGTTTTGGGTAAATTTAATTGTAAGGGTTCCCATTTTTTGCCATCGTTCCATGACACGTAAAGTCCCTTCTCCGTACCCGCATACAATAACCCTCTTTGCTCCTTATCCTCACGAACGACTCGAGTAAAGGCCCCATAGGGGATTCCCTCGCTGATATTGGTCCAACTTTTCCCGTAATCGGTACTCTTGTACAGTCCGGGAGTATAATCGTTGAATTTGTATCGAGTAGTGGCAATGTAAATGGTTCCCGGGTTATGGGGAGAAACTTCAATGGCATTTACCAAGCACTCCTTTAATCCTTTGGGCGTGATGTTTTCCCATGATTCTCCACCATTCTTAGTAATGTGTACCAAGCCATCATCGCTTCCCGTAATAAGGACTCCAGCTTCATGTGGAGATTCAATAATATAGGCCAATGTCCCATAATTTTCAGCGCCTACCGCTTCGTTGGTGTAAGGGCCACCACCTTTTCCTTGTAATTCGTCCTGATCTCTGGTCAGATCTGGGGAGATTTCCTCCCAAGTAACCCCATTGTCCCTAGTTCTTAACACCAATTGCGCTCCATGATAAAACGTTCCCGGTTCGTGCTTGGACCAAATGATGGGCGCATTCCAATTGTACAGATATTTCATGTCGCGAGCGTCGCGTCCCAAATATTGAATGGGGGCCGCCATCACGTTGCTGGACATTTTGGATTCCATGTCCAACAGTTCAATGGTTCCCAAATAACTTCCGCCCATTACATACCGTGGATCATCTGGGTCAAAGGCCAAAAACGCACTCTCGCCCCCAGCAGAATAGTGCCAGTCCTCTTGGTTGATGCTCCATCGACCTACGGAAAGGCTTGCAATTTTTACGGAAGTGTTGTCCTGCTGTCCTCCGTAGATATTGTAAGGAAAAAGATTGTCCGTATTGATACGGTAAAACTGGGCCGTAGGCATATTGTCTTGAAGCGTCCAATTTTTTCCGTAATCAAAAGAAATGGTTGCTCCCCCATCATCTGCCAACAAAATGTTTTTGGAATTATCCGGATTGATCCATAGGTCATGAGTGTCTCCATGAGGAACGGAAATGGTCTCCCAAGTTTTGCCACCATCTTCGGAACGGAACATGGATGCACTCAAAACATACACCGTATCCTCATCATTGGGGTCTACAAAAACCTCAATATAATACCATGCGCGCTGCACCAAGCGGTTATCTCCGCTTACCATGTGCCAACTATCCCCTGCATCATTGGAGACGAATAGACCTCCCTTATCTTGATTGGAGTCGCTTTCAATCAGTGCATACACTTTATCTGAATTTGCTGGACTTACCGCTATGGCCATTTTACCTTTTTCTTCCGGAAGGCCATTGGTCATCTCTTTCCACGTGCTTCCGCCATCGGTGCTTTTATACAAACCACTTCCGGGTCCACCACTTATTACTTTGTTAGGTTTGCGTTGGTGTTCCCACATGGCAGCATATAGTACCAATGGGTTGTTAGCATCCATTGAGAGTTCTACGGCGCCCGTACCTTCATCCACATACAAAATCTTCTCCCACGTTTTTCCAGCATCCACGGAACGGTATACCCCTCGTTCTTCATTTGGCGCGTACAGTGCCCCTTGAGCAGCTACGTAAACAATATCAGGATTGTTCGGGTGGATTATGATCCGCGAAATATGCTGTGTCTTTTCAAGGCCCAACTTGATCCATGTTTTTCCTGCATCGTTGGATCTGTACATGCCATCTCCATAAGAGGTCATTACTCCCCTCGGGGCATGCTCGCCCATGCCACAGTACACAATGTTGGAACTGGACTGGGACACGGCGACCGCACCCACGGAACCCATTTCAAAAAATCCGTCCGAGATATTTTCCCATTGCCCACCCGCATTGGTGGTTTTCCAAAGACCGCCTCCCGTAGTGCCCATATAATAGGTCAAAGGGTCGCCCACTACACCACTTGCGGTTACGGAACGCCCACCTCGAAATGGGCCAATGTTCCTGAATTTCATGGGTTCAAAATAATCGTTGGCGGTCTGTGCAAAAGTGAGGGTTCCAAGAACCGCACTCAGCAAAAAAAGAAATCCTTTTTTCATGGTGATGGTTGGTTGTAAATAAATTGGTGCAATCGGTAAAAGTGAAAAAGCCCCTATGAAAACATAAGGGCTTTGTAAAATTATTCTTCGATGCTCAAATAATCCAATTTGAGTTGATTGAATTCGTTGTTGAACGCAGCTATCTCCTGATCAATCAAGGTATCAAAAGTACTTAACTGCTCATTGATCTTAGCTGTCATTTCATTTTTGACTGCAATGTCCTGCTCCGTTGGCGGGAAATCGTCTATGGAAACCAAACTGTTCAAGTGAGCCAACTTATTGGTCAATTTAATAGGGAAGTTCAATGGATCTTGGTTACTTCTGTTCTGTGTTTGATAGAGTTCCTTCTCTATCGACCCAAATTCTTCCTTCATTTTTTCGGCTTTCTCTACCAAAGCTTTGGTTGCCTCATCATCTTTGTACTTTTTGATGAACTCATCCAACTTACCATTGATGGCTCTTATTTTTTTGATGGATTGGTGAGCCCTGTCCACGGTCTCGTTCACTTCGGTGATGAAGTCGTACTGCTTTTGCATGTCGGCAGCGGTGACCTCCGCCCTTGGGTCGGGAAGAATGGTAAAGTTTTCCGTTTGGGTGTCACCATTGACATTCAAGGTAACTTTATATGTTCCAGGCACCGCTTTTGGTCCACTCAAATTGGCCCACCACAAAATCATACCGTCCAATCGTTCGGCACCCTTACCGCGCGTGTCCCAAACATAGGTATTACCTCCTTTTTTGGCTTCCAATTTTTTGCCCTTTTCTTTAGAATAGGTGCTATAGGTTTCCAAGGTGTCCCCGTTCATTTTTGTGTAGGTCAGAGCAATACTGTCCTTCTCGGAGAAGTCTTTCAAATAAAAATGGGTGATTACACCGTTTTCCAAATTCTCACCTTCTGTTTTTGACGGCCTTCTAGCTGCTCTTCCCTTAGTTCTGTAGCTATCCCTTGGTTTGTACAAAATGGCATTGGCAGATTTTTTTGCATCATCCAACTGATGAAGTACCGTAAGGTCATCGATAACCCAGATACTTCTACCTTGTGTAGCCACTATCAAATTATCATCCTTAATGGTCAAATCTGTAATTGGAACAATGGGCAAGTTCATTTGGAACTTTTCCCAATGGGCCCCATCGTTAAAAGAAATGTACATTCCCGTTTCGGTTCCAGCATACAACAACCCTTTTCTTTTAGGGTCCTCTCTTACCACACGGGTGAAGTGCTCATCTTCGATTCCATCGGTGATTTTGGTCCAAGTTTTACCATAATCGGTAGTTTTATAAAGATATGGTGTAAAGTCACCCAATTTATATCGGGTTGCGGCTACATAACAAGTTCCTTCATCGAAAGCGGAGGGCTCGATGCTGTTGATCATATTCCACTCCGGCATACTTGGCGGGGTTACATTTTCCCAGGTCTGTCCACCATCTTTGGTAACATGTATTAGACCATCATCGCTCCCTACCCAAAGCAGACCTTCTTTCAAAGGGCTTTCATTAGCTGCAAAAATGGTACAGTAATATTCTACACTTGTATTATCCTGTGTGATAGGTCCACCACTCGACACCAATTTTGTAGGGTCGTTACGAGTCAAGTCATCGCTCAACAATTCCCAGCTTTGTCCTTCGTTGGTCGTCATATGGACATGGTTGGAAAAGGTATAAAGCTTATTGGGATCATGCTTGCTGAACATAATAGGGAAGTTCCACTGAAAACGGTACTTCATCCCTTCGGCACCATGGCCCATAGGGTTGTCCGGCCACACGTTAATGGCCCGTGTTGTATTTTTGGCATGGTTGACCCTCGTCAACAATCCGCCGTAGCTACCACCATAAACAATATCGTCATTGGTCGGATCAACGGCAATGTGCGCCGATTCGCCTCCCGCTGTTTCCTCCCAATCATCCTCACCTATGGAACCATCGTCACTTCTGTAGTTGATCCTAAGGGTCGAGTTATCTTGCTGGGCTACGTAAATTCTATAAGGAAACGCATTATCAGTGGTAACCCTGTAAAATTGGGCCGTAGGCTGGTTGTTCATGGTACTCCATGTTTCACCTCCATCATAACTTACCTGTGCTCCACCATCATCGGCCATTACCATACGCTTAGAGTCTTCCGGCGCAATCCATAGATCATGATGGTCTCCATGCGGCGCATTGGATGATTCGAATGTTTTTCCACCATCGGTACTTTTGTGATAACTTACGTTCAATACATACACAACATCTTCGTTCTCGGTATCCGCATAAATTCTTGTGTAGTACCAAGCACGTTGCCTTAGGCTCCTATCACTATTGATTAGCGCCCAGGTCTTACCTCCATCCTCGGAACGATATAACCCTCCTTTTTCCTTGTTTTCCACCATGGCCCAAACTCTGCTGCTATTTTGAGGGGATACGGCTACACCTATTATTCCCAAAGTGTCGGTAGCAAAACCTTCATTCTTGGAAATTTCGGTCCAGGTTTCACCGCTATCGGTACTTTTCCAAAGAGCAGAGCCTTCGCCCCCACTGTTCAAGCTATAAGGTGTACGCTCTATTCTCCATGTGGAGGCGTACATGATTCTTGGGTTGTTTGGGTCAAACGTCAAGTCGACCGCTCCTGCCATATTGTTGGCAAAAAGCACTTTTTTCCATGACTCTCCGCCATCGGTACTTTTATATACACCTCTTTCGTCGGTAGGTTTATATAGATTGCCCATTACAGCAGCATACACAATATTATGATTCTTTGGATGGATTCTCATTCGGGAAATGTGACGGCTTTTGTCCAAGCCCAACGATTTCCATGTTTTTCCGGCATCCTCAGATTTCCATACACCATATCCGGATGATACGTTACCACGAACGGTCTGTTCCCCGCCACCTACATAGATTACGTTATGGTCACTTTGGGCCACCTCAACGGCACCGATACTTCCTCCAAAATAACCATCGGAGACATTGTCCCAAGTAAGTCCACCGTCCATGGTCTTCCAGACACCACCTCCTGTAGCTCCAAAATAATAAAGATCCGGTTCACCGGGCACACCGGCAACTGTTCCGGAACGTCCTCCTCGAAACGGTCCTATCAATCGATACTCTAAACTTGAATAAAGTTCTTCGGGGTATTCGGGCGAACTTTGTTTCTTGTTCCTGCGCTGAGAATGAGCAGGGGAAATAAATAATGTGGTGGCAAGCAAAAGCATACCAATTTTGAAAAAGCAAGTCTTCATTTTTAAAGTGTTGAGTTAGTCGGCTTTAAATGTAGTGAAAAAGACACAAAAAAAGTTCTTCAATATTTTGTACTTTAACCCAGCTTATTTAAACCTAAAACTAAACAATGCTTAAATTTTTAAAGGTCGCCATTTTGATTCTGGCGATAACCGCCTGCAAAAATCAAACAAACAAAAAAGAAGAAACAGCAATCCCAGAGCCCGAAAAGGAAGAATTAGAATGGACCTATCTTTTTGATGGCTCCAGTCTGGAAGGCTGGCGAGGGTACGGGATGGACTCCCTGCCCCCTGGATGGACCATACGGGACAGTATCCTCACTTTTGATACCGAACTTGGACTGGAACAGGACTATACCGGTGGAAAGGATATTATTTACGGAGCCGAAGAGTTCGATAACTTTGAACTATATCTGGAGTGGAAAATTCCCGAAGGGGCCAATAGCGGGATCTTTTATCATGTCAAAGAAGGGTATGATGGTCCTCCCGTGGTTGCACCGGAATATCAAATTATAGATGATGAAAACTATGCCAACATCCACGACTTGACCGGGTACAACTCTCAATTTGGTGCAGAGCACCCGGAACTGCTCCAAGATTGGCAAAAAACAGGGGCCGATTACGCCATGCACACGGCTGATGAATCCCAGAAAAACTTAAACCCCGTCGGTGAATGGAATTCTTCAAAAATCATATTTACTCCCGAAAAGGTGGAACATTGGCTCAATGGCAAAAAATTATTGGAGTTTGTCCCTTGGTCAGAAGAATGGAATACTAAAAAATCATCGGGCAAATGGGACAACGCCCCTGATTACGGAAAATTTAAAACAGGCTACATTGCACTTCAAGATCATTCGAGCCCCATTTGGTTCAGAAACATAAAAATTAAAAAACTATAACCTCCAAACGATGAACAAAAGAGAATTTTTAAAGAAAAGTAGTGTAGGTGCGCTTGGTATAATGCTGGCACCTTCCATTTTAAAGGCAGGATTCCCAAAAGATAAACTTAGAACCGCCCATATCGGGGTCGGTAACATGGGAATGGAGGATTTAAAGGCGGTTTCTTCCCACAGCGCCGTTGAGGTCATTGCGTTATGTGATGTGGATGCCATCAATTTATCCACGGCCCACAAAATGCATCCTGGCGCACGTATCTTTTTTGATTACCGTGCCATGTTGGAGGAAATGGGGGATGAAATCGATGCAGTAATCGTATCCACCCCTGACCATACACATGCGCCCGCTTCTTTGATGGCGATGAACATGAACAAGCCTGTGTATTGTCAAAAACCACTGACCCACTACGTTTCCGAATCCAGGGAAATGAAAAAAGTGGCCGCCGAAAAAGGTTTGATTACCCAAATGGGCATTCAGGTCCACTCTTTTTACGATTACAAATTGGCCACCCTTTTGATTCAATCCGGTATCATTGGAAAAGTACACACCGTACATGCTTGGTCCCCTAAAAACTGGGGGTACGATGGTCCATTGCCCGAAGGTGAAGACCCCGTACCAGACCAGTTGGATTGGAACCTATGGCTGGGAACATCAAAACAACGTCCCTATAAAGCTGATATGTACCATCCCGGAAATTGGAGAAAATTGATGGACTACGGCTGTGGCACTTTAGGCGATATGGGAGTTCATATTTTTGACACTCCTTACAATGCCCTTAATCTGGATGTGCCCAGAACCATTAAAACAGAGTGCAGACCGACCAACGGATTCGGTTTCCCTGAAAAAAATACCGTAACATACGAGTTTCCAGGAACCGAATACACCGGAAAATCCCTAAAATGGGTTTGGTATGATGGCCCCGGAGCACCAGAAATGCACGAAGACCTTTTGTTGCCGGGTATGGAAATGAAAAAAGATAAAGATACCTCCAAGAAAGGAAGCGAAACCAATATTTCCTTGGATGCAGGTGTAGCTGGCGAAAACGAATTGCCAGAACAAGGGGCTATGTTCGTAGGGACGAAAGGACGTTTGTTGTTGCCCCACTTTATGCAGTTGCCTAAAAAGATTGTTCGTGGCAAATATGTGGACATCTCCAAAGAAATTGCCAAGGTATCCGAAGAGCATAATTTGGGCGAGCCGATCAGAAACTATGGCACGGAAGGACCAAAGCACTACCACCAATTTGTAGATGCTTGTTTGGGCAAGGGGGAAACCACGGCACCATTTGATTATGCCGCCAGATTGACCGAAACCATTCTTTTAGGGACCATTGCAGGAAGATTCCCAGGGGAAACCTTGCATTGGAATGCAGAAACGGCTCAATTCCAAGAAGAAAAGGCAAACAAATATTTGTCCGGAGACTATCGAGATTTTTAAAAAGACAATGAACAGATAATGCCAACAAACCAAGAATATTGGTTAAGTGGCCCGGTGCCCCGTATACCTCCTCTTTTGCAACCTGCGGCGCACGCCCTGTTGCAATCGGTTCGTGAAATAAAGACCTATCTAACGGATTTTCCCGAAGACCATCTTTGGGAAAATCCATTTGGTAGCGCTTCGGTCGGATTTCATTTACGCCATATTACAGGTGTCCTGGACCGTATGCTCACCTATGCGGACAACAAAGGATTGACCGAGGAACAATTTCATTATCTCAAAAATGAGGGCAATGGAGAAGGAGCTCCATCTTCCCAACAATTAATAGCTGATTTTGAATCAAAAGTGAACGAAGCTCTGGACTATTTTAAAAATACACCAGAATCCATACTAACTGAAGAACGTTTTGTGGGGCGCAAAAAATTGCCCTCAACGGTAATCGGATTGTTGTTCCATGCCGCAGAGCATAGCCAGAGGCACGTTGGGCAATTATTGGTGACGGCGAGTGCCATAAAAGATCAATTGTTTCGTAATGAGTAAACCCAAATCCAGTCTTAGTTTTTTGTTCCTATTGATTCCATTACTGATGCTATCACAAAACCGACTTCGAGATTATGGGGTTGAAATTGGCGTGCTTCAACCCGGAACTTTAAATGCCATTACCGATGTACCCGGCGTTCAGGTCGGGCACACCACTCGTAATGAAGGAGAAAATATAAGAACTGGGGTAACGGCTATTCTACCCCATTCCGGAAATATTTTTCAAGAAAAGGTCCCTGCTGCCATCTACGTGGGCAATGGGTTTGGCAAGTTGGCAGGATATACTCAAGTAAAAGAGTTGGGCAACTTGGAAACACCCATCATTCTGACCAACACATTGAGTGTTTCCACAGCTGCAAATGCAGTTATTGGATATACGCTCAATCTACCCAAAAACGAAAATGTGCGTTCCGTAAATGCGGTAATCGGCGAAACCAATGACGGTTACCTCAACGATATTCGAGGACGACATGTAACCGAAGCCGATGTACTCCAAGCCATCAAAAATGCTAAGAACGGAGCCATGACCGAAGGTAGCGTCGGAGCCGGTACCGGAACCATTTGTTTTGGATTTAAAGGCGGAATTGGCACCTCATCCAGAATATTACCGAAAAAATCCGGAGGCTACACCGTTGGTGTTTTGGTACAATCCAATTTTGGCGGTGTATTGCAAGTGGCAGGAGTTGAGGTGGGAAAAAAACTGGAGCACTATTCCGATACTTTTAAATATTCCCCCGATGGATCTTGCATGATGGTAGTTCTCACCGATGCACCATTGGATTCCCGAAATTTGGAACGCTTGGCCAAGCGGGCCATGTTAGGGCTTTCGCGCACGGGCGGCATTGCAAGCAATGGCAGCGGAGATTATGTGATTGCCGTTTCTACGGCAGAGGCATGTCGAATTCCTTATGAGAGTGAAAATCCAATTCAAAATGTTCCGACCTTGAGAAATGAGGCCATGACCGCTCTATTTTTGGCTACCATCGAAGCGACCGAAGAAGCCATCCTCAATTCCCTTTTTGCAGGAGAAACCTTGATTGGCCGGGATGGACATAAAATTGAGGCGCTACCTAAGGAAAAAGTGTTGGAAATGTTGAAAGAGGCAGGTAAAATCGACTGATTATTTTTCCAACTGTAACAATATTGGTTCGTTTTTCTTCAATCAGAGAGCCAATATTTATGATTTTCCATTTTTTTTTACCCTCATCGTCTTGGGGCTTATCAATATAGAATTTATAGAAGAATTCTAAGGAAAATCAAGAGGTTTTTTAAATCAGTACAATTCCATGTAAGATATCGGTAGCCCGATTTTAAATTATATTCTCCTATGGCTCTTTAGGTTAAAGAAAAATTATATAGATTTGGATACGCTGCCCCAAAACTTAACACCTACTTATTATGGAAAACATTCAATGGAACAAAATTGGAAATGATGTATCTGATGAACAATGGTTTGATGAAATCAACAAGATACTTGAAAAAATTGATTTCGTAACACCAACTGATGAAGCAGTGCATAACAGCGACCACGAAAGAGGTTATTTTCACGACCATCTCGTAACGCTAAAAGAGCTTACTTCGAGAATACTCTCTTCTACTGAAGCAATAAACCGTCCACAATGGAGTCTAGCCATTAAAAAAATAATCGATTTAACCCCTTCAGGAAAAGAATTGTTGGTAAGTATTGGAGTTTCAGAAGCTGAAGTGGACTCCTTGGATGAGTTCGAGTTTGAAGAAGCACTCCATGAAAGTGGCATTATGGACGGAGTCTGTGATTTTCATGAGTACACAGCTGATTTCTGTTATCAATCCTTTATGAACCCGGAAGTATCAAAAAGAACTGACTTTACCGAAACGCTCCTTTATGTAATCAACCAAGATTCAGAAGGAATAGGTTCTGGTTTGTCAAACGATGATTTAATAAAGCTCTTAAAAATGGAACACGTGAAAAACCATAAGGACTTTGAGCTTATTAAAAAGCGTCTCGAATCATTTAGTTATTTGATATTTCTGGAAATGTAATGATTCCTACTTGAAGAAAGTGGCAGATAGTTTGCAAGCCCAAAGAAAACATTGGCACTAAACTATCTGCCACCTTCTTTTCTGTCCTTTAAAATTTTCCAACTGTAACAAACCCGATGCATTTCACACTAATCTAACGGAAGTAATTTTCTTTTTTTTATAAATTAAGCATCAAATAAACTAAAAACGCTACCATGGATATTTTTGGAAAAATCAAGGAAAAACTCAGTAACGAGTTCATTGACATTGTTGAATGGCTCGACTATACGGACGATACCATTGCACACCGGTTCGAGCGCTATCAAAACGAAATAAAGAACGGAGCAAAACTGATTGTCCGCGAAGGACAGACCGCAGTTTTTATCAATGAAGGTCAGTTGGCCGATGTATTCAGTCCGGGCACCTACGACCTTACCACACAAAACCTGCCCATTTTGGCCACGTTGAAGGGATGGAAATATGGTTTCAATTCGCCGTTTAAAGCCGAGGTCTATTTTGTGAACACCCATCTTTTCACAGATGAGAAATGGGGCACAAAAAGTCCGATCACCCTTAGTGATGACCGTTTTGGTCTGGTAGAGATACGAGCGTTTGGAACGTATGCCTTCAAAATTTCCGATGCTGGAAAATTTATCAAGGATATTGTTGGTACCGATAGCAACTTCACCAATTTTGAAATCAACGAGCACTTGAAAAGTTTGATTGCTACGCGGTTTACTAATACCGTTGGTCAGGCAAATTTACCGATTGAATTGTATGCCGCTAACACCACCGAACTTTCGGATACATGCCGCGAAGTTATGTCACCCGAGTTTGAAAGCGTAGGGATTTCCTTGGAAAAATTCTATATCGAAAACGTCTCCATGCCGGAAGACCTTAAAAAGGAAATCTTCGAATACAGCCGTATCGATAAACTGGACTTGGATAAATTGACCAAATTCAAAACTGCCAAAGCTATTGAGGCCGCTGCCCAGAACGAAGGCGGAACAGCTGGTGCCGGAATGGGCATGGGCATGGGCTTTGTGCTGGCCCAACAAATGGGTGGCATGATGGGCGGAAACACCCAAGCAGCCCCACAACAAGCGGCACAACCCACCGGAGGAGCCGTACCGCCTCCAATGCCGGCCCAGACCATGTATTATTACGCTTCCAATGGGGTGCAACATGGCCCAGTGAACTTTGAGCAGATGCAAGCCTTATTTGCTTCCCGAGCCATTAACCGTGATAGCTTGGTCTGGAAACAAGGCATGTCGGCTTGGACAGCCTTGAAAGAAGTGGAAGAATTGAAATCGTTCTTGGGGGGCAATACGCCACCACCGTTACCAACGGAGTAATCTTATTAATGTCATTTCGAAGGAGCTTGCGACTGAGAAATCTAACTTTAAAATGAGATTTCTCAATAGTTGTATTGCAACTCATTTCGAAATGACAGTCCTTCAATTTTGACATCAATTTCCGCTCATATGGAAATGAACCTATGGAAGAACAAAAAATCCAAAAATCCGAACTTAAAAAAGCTTGTGCCAATTGCGGTGCCGAACTTAAATACAAACCCGGTACCACAAGCATCACTTGCGAGTATTGTGGACATGAGGAAGCCATCTCAATAAATGAAAGTGGATTCCAAGAACTTGAGCTTTATCCCTATCTGCAAGAAATGGGAGGGCAAAAGCACAGTGAGGAAATCTCCATGCTACATTGTAAAAATTGTGGTGCCGACCAACATGTGGAGGAAAACTATAAATCGCTGCACTGTGTGTATTGTGGACAACCCTTGGTTCTTGAGGATGCCTACAAGGAAAAGTGGATTCTTCCAGGAGCGGTCTTACCGTTCCAGATTGATAAAAATAAATCCTTTCTCATCTTTAAAAATTGGGTGAAAGGATTATGGTTTGCCCCCAACAACCTAAAAAAAGCGGCTCTTGACCCTCAATTTACAAAGGGCCTTTATCTTCCCTATTGGACTTTTGATGCACAATTGTACGCATCCTACATAGGTCAGCGGGGCGAATATTATTATGAAACAAAACGAGTTCGTGATTCCAATGGTAAAATGGTAACACAAAGGGTGCGCAAAACAAGATGGTACCCTGCCGCTGGAGAAGTTTCGGGTTTTGTGGACGATACGTTGATCAAGGCATCACACCAAAAGGCCGGAAGAATCCCCAGTAAAATTGCCTATTGGGATTTAAAAAAGCTTCAACCTTTTGATAGCGGATTTCTATCTGGGTTTGTTACCGAAAAATATACCATCACCCTTAACGAAGGGCATTTGCATTCCAAAGAAGTGGCACAAGGTATAGCTGATACCTGGTGCCGACGCGATATAGGCGGCGACACACAACGTGTAACCTCCATGAACATGAAGCTTTCCGAAGAAACTTTTAAGCACATATTATTGCCCGTTTATGTAAGTGCCTACCGATACAATGGAAAGGAATACAACTTCTTTATCAATGGAGAAAACGGAAGCATTTCCGGTAACAGGCCTTACAGTTTCTGGAAAATATTCTTTGCCGTGCTGGCTGTCCTTGCGGTAATAGGAGTAATTGTAGTTCTGTCCAAGAAATAATCAATCCAAAAACACCAAACAAACAGGGTTTGGATGTTCAACCTCATTCAAAAAAGTTAAGGTCCCCTTTGCTTCATCTCTTTTGAAAACCACAATATTGCTGGTCTTTTTGTTGGCCACCAACAAGAACTCGCCAGCAGGGTCCATGGAGAAATTTCTGGGCCAATCCCCGTGTACCGATTCCCTTCCTACCAACTCCAATTGACCTGAATCTCCATCCACAGCAAAAATTACGATGGTGTTTTCTCCACGATTGGAACCATACAAAAATTTGCCGTCTGGCGACAAATGAAGGTCGGCACAAAAGCTTTCCCCATCAAAATTGGCGTCCAAGGTGGGAACTACTTGAATTTCTACATAATTTCCATTCTCAACATTTTCAAAAACGGAAATGGTACTGTTCAATTCATTGATTACGTACAGCATTTTTCCATTCTTTCCAAAGGTAAAATGCCTTGGTCCAGCACCATCAACGAATGGTAAGGAAGGTTGTTCTGCAGGTACAAAAGTCCCCTCCTTTTTTACATATCTTTTTATGGCATCCAGCCCTAAATCCGTGACCATAAGTCCATAAGCATCGAATTGGGCCATGTGCGCGTGCGATGTTTTCACGGTATCGAGTGGCTTATGATCTATTACTTGAGGATTATCCGCCAAGGAACCATCTTCATTCAAGGCGAAAACAGAAAGATTTCCCCCAGTGTAATTGGCAACGGCCAGATGCCCATCCCCGGAAACTGAAACGTGGCAGGGGTGCGCTCCTTGTGTCCCCATGCTATTTTGAAGTTCCAATACATCCTTGTTCAAACTAAAGGCTGTAACCCCTCCTCCCAAACTATCAAAATTTGCGGTTTCCTGAACGGCATAAAGGTTCTTTTTGTCTTCCGAAAGTGCCAAATAGGATGGGTTGGTCAATTTGGCGGCTAGTTTTTGATTGGAAAGTTCTCCCGTATTTGCATCAAAGGTGTAGGTGTAGATGCCCTCGCTATCGCCATCGGTGTAGGTTCCAACAAATAGGGTGTACATGGGTTTTTCTTGAGGTTTTTCAGCGCAAGCGATTGCTAAAACAGCAACCATACCCGCTAGAATAATTTTTTTCATGAATGTTTAGTTAGGCCACACAAATTAAACATTCTAAATCAAACTGGAAGCATTTAAGAAAGTTCGGTCCTAATTTCCTTCTGAAGAAAAAATCCTGTTACAATAGTTGATAGCACATCCGCGATACAAAACGAAAGCCAAACACCTATCTCGCCCATAAAACTGGGAAGAATCAAAATCAAAGGAATAAAAAAGAAGCCCTGTCGGGTCAATGTGAGCAGCAAAGCAGGTACAGCCTTACCAATGGCCTGAAAATATGCGGCACCTATCAACTGAATGGCGATAATCGGGGTAGCAGCGAATACCAATCGCATTGCTAAAGGAGTGTGTTCCAAAACAAAGTTATTAGTTGCTATCTCTTCGGGTGATAACTCCGGTCGGTTGCTTAAAAACAGAGAAGCTATTTCCGAAGGAAACACCATCAAAACCACAAAAACAAGGGTTGCGACCAAAGCCGCATATTTAATCGCAGTGTAGATAGATTCCTTTACCCGGTCATATTTCAGTGCTCCATAATTGTACCCGGCGATGGGCAAAAATCCCTGCGTGACCCCAAAAACGGGAAAAAGGGCAAACATCAACATTCTGCCTATTATGGCATAAACCGCTACCATGGCCTCTCCTCCCAAATTGAACAATATATTGTTCATCAGCAAATACGTAATGCTGGTCACGGCCTGTCGGGCCAAAGTAACAAACCCCAATGAACCGATTTCACGAAGAATGGGCCTGTCCAATCCAAAATGGGAGACATCGATCTTTAATTCTGAATTTTTAGAAAGGAAAAAGTAAAGGACATAAAGAAAGCAAAGTAAATATCCTACTGTGGTGGCCCAAGCTGCTCCGTGCATGCCCCAATCAAACACATAAATAAATACATAATCCATAAGCAGGTTGCCTATGGAGGGAATAATCATGGCAATCATGGCAAAACGAGGCTTGCCTTCGGCACGGATTACGGAATTTCCCATCATACAGAGGGCCAAAAAGGGAACTCCGTACAAAATGATGGTGTAATAGATTTTTGCCGGATCAAAAATGGAACCTTTACCTCCAAAGGCCGGAATCAAGGCATCTACATAATAGAGTCCCAATGCCACCATGGTAACGGTGACCAAAAGTGTCAATGTAATCTGATTGCCGAAAGTTTTTAGAGCCTTTTCTCGGTTTCCCGCTCCGAGGGCACGTGAAATAATACTGGACCCTCCAATCCCTATGGCCATTCCCAATGCGGCAATAAAAAAGGATACGGGAAGCACTACGTTAATAGCGGCTATGGCGATGGACCCTATCCAGTTGCCCACAAAAATAGAATCCACCAGTACGTTTAAGGACATTACCAAAATACCGATAGAGGCTGGCACGGCCTGTTTGATCAGTAATTTGCCAATGGGTTCCTGCCCAAGTTCATCAGAAGTGATTTTGGCCATGCAAGCGGGTATTCTAGAGTTTTATGGTAATCTTGAAATGTTGTAACCCAAAGCTACAACGCATTCACCAAATTCCCTTTGTTCTCCTCCAATTTTTCTGCGATACTGTCCCAAAGTGCTATTCTGTATTGGAGTGCTTGTTTGCTGTACCCCAAAACATCGTTCCATTTTTGATCATTGGAACCACATAGGGCCTTGATCATTCGTAAGGCAAGCGGACCGTGTTCATCACCGTCCAATTCAATGTGTCTTTTTAGGTAATATTCCAGCTTTTTATACTTGCTTGGGCCATTTTCGCCAGATTGTTCAATAATACTTAGGAACATATCGGGAATGAGGTCTTCGCGACCAAAAGTAAATGCCGCCGCAATTATATGGGGCTGTTGGGTATTGATGACATCAAAGGTGAATTGAAGAAAATTCTTTTCGGCTTTGTTGAGTTCTGCCGCCTCAATTTGGTTGCAAATATTATCCAAACTAGTAAAGGAGGCTATGATCGCTTGTGCTTTAAGCCTATCTGCCTTAACCTCCTGCATGGCATCCAAGTACATTTCAAAATGACTTTTGGCCTCTCCTTTTTCGTTGAAATCGCTCTCTTCCTCCAAAACAATCTCATTTATAAAACGCGACACGGACGTATCTTGGGCCGAATGCCAAGGCAGGTCCACGCAGGTAAGGTGACGCTGCAACGCTTTTAAAAGAGACATAAAGTCCCAAACGGCGTATACATGGCTTTCCATAAAAGTTTTAATATCATCGACCGACTCCAACTGAGCGTAAAGCGGATGGTTTTTTAGTTGTTCACGAAGGAGTTGAAGCTCTTGCTCCAAATTTTCAATTTTCATAGCAGTTCTTTTATTCTCTTCTTTCTACGGAATTTATCGGATGTTGGTTTCGGGCAATACATCATTTTCTTCCCATTCCTTGATCCATTTGGCCATAAGTTCGGCCCAATCATCTCTATCGTTAAGACAGGGAACATGAATGTAGTCACCTCCACCTGCTTCTTGGAACTGTTCCTTGCCTTCCATGGCAATCTCTTCCAAGGTTTCCAAACAATCGCTTACAAATGCCGGAGTGATCACGGCCAATTTTTTGATGCCCTCTTTTCCAAACCTTTCAAACTCCTTATCCGTGAACGGCTGTAACCAAGGGTCGCTCCCTAGCCTAGACTGAAACGAAGTACTTACTTTTTCCTCGGGCAGGCCCAATTCTTTTTTCACCAGTTCGGTAGTATCGTAGCATTGGTGACGGTAACAGGTATGATGGGCCACAGAATTGGTTTTACAGCATTCCCCATTTAATTGGCAATGAAACTTGGTCGGGTCCGATTTTTTAACGTGCCGCTCGGGAATCCCATGATAAGAAAAAAGTATGTGGTCGTAATCAAACCCCTGTAGACCTTCGGCGATACTTTTTGATAATATTTTGATATAATTGGGGTTACTGTAAAATGCAGGTAATGTTGTCACTTGCATTTCGGGAAAATCCTCTTGTTGCACCTCAAGTGCTTTTACCACCACCGTTTCATAGGATGACATCGCATAGTGAGGGTATAAGGGTACCAAGAACACCTCATCGACACCTTTCTTCTTCAATTCTTGTAAACCTTCTTTAATGGACCCAGAACCGTAACGCATACCAAGAGCCACCGGAAGGTCGGTTTGCTTTTGCACTTTTTCGGTGAATCTTTCGGAAATAATGATCAAAGGGGAACCTTCTTCCCACCAAATTTTAGAATAGGCCTCGGCCGATTTTTTGGGTCGGGTATTCAAAATGATTCCGCGAACGATGATGTTCCGCAAAACCGGGTTCACGTCTATAACGCGCTCATCCATCAAGAACTCGTCCAAATATGGCTTCACATCTTTAGCGGTAGGGCTATCGGGAGATCCCAAATTGACCAATAAAACTCCTTTTTTCACGGCTTTTTAGTTTAGGCCGCTAAAATACAACACCAAGTGGACTTCGCCTTTTCCTAATCAAAATACTTTCTTATGGTGAAATAATGTTTCTCGATTTTGTTTGACCGATTTTCCTTCCTTGGGTTTTCTACCTTATTTTTGTTGATATGGAGTCCTTCTACGACAATGTTTCCAAAGAATCACTTATTTATTTGGGGGTTGCCCTTTTTGTTCTCATCGTACTGTATTGGAGTACTTCCGTTGTACTAAAACGTTTGGGCAAAAACCCAAAATATCTTCTTCCTAAAAGTGCTTTTCGGCGCTTGGCCTTCCCATTGGTTTTGATTTTTATATCTGTTCTCCTACGAATGAAGGCGCTACGTGACCTTCTGAACCTTGAAGATGCCGAGTACTGGTTTAAAAAAGCCAGCACCTTGCTTTTTATCTTTGCGATGGCCTGGGTAATGATCGCGATTTTGAAAATTGCCAAGAAAATCGTTATCAAAAACTACGATATGGGGGTTGCCGATAATTTGAAGGCGAGAAAAGTATATACGCAATTTACCATATTGGAACGCATCTTCATATTCATCATTATACTGTTGGGAATAGGGTTTATTTTGATGAGTTTTGAAGAAATCCGGGAAGTTGGCATCAGTATTTTTGCTTCAGCAGGTGTGGCGGGTATCATTATCGGATTTTCGGCCCAACAATTTATCGGTACCATATTGGCTGGAATACAAATTGCTATAGCACAACCCATAAAGTTGGACGATGTTGTAATCGTGGAAGGGGAATGGGGCAGAATCGAGGAAATCACACTGACCTACGTAGTGGTGAGCATTTGGGACAAAAGACGTTTGATAGTTCCTACCCCGTACTTTATAAACCAACCTTTCCAAAACTGGACAAAGACTTCTTCAGACCTATTGGGAACCATTTTTTTATATGTGGATTACAACGTGCCGTTCGATAAAATCCGTGAGGAACAGACTAGAATATTAAAAAACACCGATTTATGGGACGGTAAGGTCGACGTGGTACAAGTTACCGACACCAAGCCAAACTATGTCGAAATCAGAACGTTGTTAAGCGCCAAGGATTCGCCCACTGCATGGGATTTGCGTGTACATGTACGGGAAAAGCTGATTGTATTTCTTCAGGAGAATTATCCTGAAAGTATCGCAAGAACTACTAGGTTAAAGGTTGAGCATCAGAATGAAAATGAAAACCAAACGGATTCCTAAGTTCAACTTCCTTTTTTGCCATTTGACAGAATTTTCTTCTGACTCTCATTGAGATAGTTATCTTTAGCGCAACTAAACTATGCACATGAAAACCCTATTCCCATTGTTAATGGGCATTCTTGTTATTTGTTATGGATGCTCCAAAGATGAATCACAACCACCTAATCCCAATCCTACGGGAGAGGATGAACCAGAAGAACCAACCACTGAGAACCCAGAAGAACAAGAGCCAGAAATGGTGACCTATTTCACATTTGAGGCTTTAACCAACACTGGTGATACGGATGATTGGGTTATCATCCATGATGAAAATGGCGTTTTGTTGGATTTTAAATCGTTCGAGTTTGGAGACAAATTTGAATTTCAGGTTTTAGAAGAAGAACCCCAACCAAATAATTTCACCATTACACTATTCAACTACAAAAATTCAATTGAAGGTGAAATGTTGCATACAATTAAATCATATCCAAATATATCAGCGGAATCAAAT
The DNA here is from genome assembly GCF_003057865.1 of Muricauda brasiliensis. NCBI lineage: Bacteria > Pseudomonadati > Bacteroidota > Flavobacteriia > Flavobacteriales > Flavobacteriaceae > Allomuricauda > Muricauda brasiliensis. Next base: position 266,402 of record NZ_QBTW01000011.1, read on the forward strand.
TGGAAACATACTCCTAATGCTAAAGCAAACAACGAAGTTCAAAGGGGAAGCCCAATTGGCAGCGTGAACATAACGGTGAACGATGCCATATCACCCAAATATCAGTTCTTTTCGGACACAGGAGGTTTTATTCAATCCGATTACGGTCCGGATTTTGAAGGTGTCACACAAAATATTTTCAATGAAAATATTTCTATTTATCAAGAACAAAAGTTGTTCTACTCATTCTATGACTCCAACAACCAAGTGAAATATTATTCAATCGAAAATGTTTCGGACGGAGATGAAATCATTTTAGATTATTCAGATTTCCAGTCTTATGATAGCTATCTTGAGGTGGACCTCCCAGAAGATGGTGCTCAACACAATTTATTGGCTGTGGTGAACACCTTTGAAGAAAATCAAAATATAAGTGTGTCCAATGGTATTCACTTCTATTTTATTATTGACATTGTTGATTCAGATTCCACCGACCCACTAAAGCTTGGATATTTGGATGCCTATTCTAAATATCACAGCGTTTTATCATTGAACAATAACACCTATGCTTATAGCTTAGTGAAATTTGGTGACAAGCCAAACGAAATATCCATACCTAACGATACGGCAATAACGGTTTCAGATGAATCCATTTCCAACTATCAATTTGAAACCAATCTTGGTTTTCAAATGAAAGATATACTGTGGGAAGTTAAAGAAGGTGAAATATATGTCGATTTGATTCAAACAACTTGGAATGTGTTTTCGGCTCCTGATTTTTCGGGAACGATAGGAGAAATTCCAGAAGAAATACAATCATCCTATCCCAACTTAAGGATTGATGATTTAATTTTAACCTCAACAACCTTACATCTGGATTTCATCACATATCCTGATCTTTTACAGGTCGAGTTCATTAATCCAGAATTAAAAACATACTATAAGTCCCATGAATATTTTAGATTTAAACATTAAGGTATGCTTTTTCATACTCCTCACTCTAGGAATACCATCTACCACCTTTTCCCAGCAAATCACCTGTTCTCCAGAGGATATATCACTTTTCGAGACCAAAATTTCCGAGATGGAAAAAACCAGAGCTTCCAGTTTAGGTGATACTATTGCCCTGGTCGGTCAGTCTTTTTTGGGGACACCTTACGTGGAAAAAACGCTTGAAGTTGGCGATACGGAAACCTTGGTCGTAAATTTTGGAGGGCTGGACTGCACCACGTTTGTAGAAAATGTTTTGGCCTTTAGTTTGATGCTTAAAGAACAACAAAAGAATTTTGAAGATTTCACTGAAAATCTTGAAACCGTTCGGTATAGAAACGGGGATTTAAACGGATACCCCTCACGCTTGCATTACTTTACCGAATGGATACGCAACAACGAGAAAAAAGGTTTGGTAAAGGATATTACGGCCGAACTGGGCGGTGTGGAGCTGGAGAAACCTATCAATTTTATGGGAACTCATCGAGATTTGTACCCATTTTTGACCAGCGACGAGAACTTTGATGCCATGTTGGCCGTAGAAAAAGAAATAGCCAAAGAAAAACTCTGCTATTTGCCGCAAGATCAAATCGAAAGCAAGGAACATCTCATCAAATCAGGGGATATTCTTGCTTTGGCCACTTCCATAAAAGGATTGGATGTGACCCATACGGGGATTGCTATCCATCAACCAGATGGAAGATTGCACTTATTACATGCTTCCAGCAAAAATGGTGAGGTAGAAATATCCGAATTGCCCTTGGCGGATTACCTGAAAAACATCAAAAGCAATATTGGTATTATTGTAGCAAGGCCGACGTTACTTTCGCTTTAAGCACCACTCAATAGCACCTAAAAGATGTTGACGAAACATGGGCTCGTCATAAGAATCTTCGGTGTGTCCTCCCCCTGTGTAAAAGGCCCTGCCACCATCAAATTCGTGATACCAGGCAATAGGATGATTGGAACCATTGGTCCCACCTTCGTAGCTAGTCTCATCTAATTTGAGCAAAACGGTAACGTCCGGATTTAGATTTTTAAAGTTGTACCACTCATCGGTTCTTGTCCAAGAATCCTGCAAGTGCTCTGTGGACGGATGCGCCTTGCTCACTACATCAATTTTAGCTTCCCTCACATTGGGGTCATTGGGGTGGTCTACAAAGTAGCCGCCCACCAATTTACCATACCAAGGCCAGTCATACTCGGTATCGGATGCACCATGTATCCCCAAGAAAGCACCGCCTCCCTTAATATAAGACTCAAATGCCCTTTGTTGTGCATCGTTCAACACATCCAAAGTGGTGTTCAGAAAAACGACGAGTTTATAATTTTTTAGGTCTGAGGTTGTGAAGTCCTCTCCAGATTCTGTTTGAAGTACAATAAAGCCATTCTCCCGACCCAATTCCCTCAGGGTTTGTATTCCCTTCTCAATGGATTTATGCCGCCAACCTTTGGTTTTGGTGAAAGCCAATACTAGTTCCGGCATTTTTTGAGCTTCAGTTTCGGTTGTAGGTGTATCTTGTGCTGCCATCTGAAATACAAAACAAATGGATAGCAGGGACAATGTGAAGATTCTCATATGTTGTTTGTTTAGACGTTTGAAGTTAAGTATTTTTTTGGTGTAGTACCGAACTTCTTTTTAAAGGAGGCTATAAAATGGCTTGCAGTACTATAACCAACCTTTAACCCTACTTCATTTACATTGTGCTTGCCCGTTTCCAGCATTTTTCGGGCATACTCCATTTTATAATCAAACAAAAATCCGAATACGGAATCCCCATAGATTTGCTTGAAGCCTTCTTTCAGTTTTTTTAGGCTCAGCCCAACCTCTTGCGATAGCTCGGCCAAAGTGGGTGGCTCGGCCATACGGGAAATCATGATTTCCTTTGCCATGCGAATACGTCTAACATTATCTTCATCGGCCAAATAGGGGCATTGCTCCAAATCGGCATCCTCGGTTTTGTTGAAATAGAGGGAAATCAGCTCGTAGACCTTGCCTTTCAGATACAATTTTTTGATGGATGGATGTAGGTTGTAGTTCATTAACTGACTAAGAACGACCGCCGTGGCCGGGGATACCATCTCTTGGGAATAGTATTTTTTCTCTTTGTTCTCTTCGCTTAGGAACGGAATGTAATCTGCTTCGTCGGAAAACAGCGAATGGAACTTCCTGATGGTCATCACCACCGATAGCAACCAAGACCCGGGTGAAACCACCAAATCCAGTGGCAAATCCTTTTGGGTATTGTAGAGCAACAAGGAATTTTCCTCGTTCACTTCCAAATAGTAGTTCCCTTCGTTAAAATTGAACTTGGATTTGCCTTTCAGACAAAAATGAAATTGAATATAAGAACTATCAATATCCCGCTCTATAAGCTTTGCCTCCTGAGCATCATTTTGAATTTTGAGTATGTAAATTCCATCCTCGACCAAAATTTCGTCGTAAGAACCTCTAGCGATGTTTTTCATATCGGATTTTAATCAATCTTTGTTTTTTAATTAATTTAGAATCACTCTAAATTGTGATTTCAATAATCAAATTTATCAATAATAGCAACGTCTAACGTCATTTTCAATAAAAATAAACAATAAAATAACAGCATTGGTCATTTATAGTTCCGCTAGCGTTATTTTTTGACCTATAAGCCTGTTATTTTTGTGCTGCGATTTATAATCCTTTATGAGGGACTACCACATTTCAAAACATAATTCCTTCTATGCCGTTGGGTTGAGTTACAAGAAGGCGGATGCAGAGGTTAGAGGAAAGTTCAGTCTGGATGTTCCTGCTATTGACCATATTTTGGGCAAGGCCAAGGAAATAGGAATTGATGGTCTATTGGCCATTTCCACTTGTAACCGTACAGAACTCTACGGTTTTGCACAACACCCCTACCAGCTCATCAAACTTCTTTGCGACGAAACGCATGGAACCGTTGAAGAATTTCAGGAAGTGGCCTACGTGTATAAAAACCACGATGCCATTTCCCACATGTTCAAAGTTGGTACCGGTCTGGACAGTCAGATTTTGGGTGATTTTGAAATTATCAGCCAAATAAAGCAAGGGTTCTACCGTGCCAAAAAGCATGATATGGCCAATCCGTTCTTGGAACGTTTGTGCAATTCAGTGATTCAGGCCAGTAAGCGTATCAAAAACGAAACAGAACTGTCTTCGGGAGCTACGTCGGTGGCTTTTGCCTCGGTGAAGTACATATTGGACAACGTAACCGATATTTCCAAAAAGAACATTTTGTTGTTCGGAACTGGTAAAATTGGGAGAAATACCTGTGAAAATCTGGTAAAGCATTCCAATAATTCCCACATTACCTTAATCAACAGAACACGCGAAAAAGCGGAGGACATTGCCGGGAAATTTCAATTGAACGTAAAGGACTATGGCGATCTACAAACGGAAATCCGAAAAGCGGATATTCTGGTTGTGGCCACCGGAGCTCAATTGCCAACGGTTTCCAAAGCATTGATCTACCCTAAAAAGCCATTATTGGTGCTTGATTTGTCCGTTCCCAAAAACGTATCGGACGATGTAAAGGAACTGGACAATGTAACTCTAGTGCATCTTGATCAGCTTTCCCAGATTACCGATGAGACCTTGGCCAAAAGAAAAGAATATGTTCCCAAGGCGGAAGCTATTATAGAAAAAGTAAAAAAGGATTTCCTTAAATGGTTGGAAACCCGCAAGTTTGCCCCTGTGATCAATGCACTTAAGGACAAACTGAACACTATGAAAACCGAAGAAATCGATTTTCAGACCAAAAAAATTGAAGGTTTCGACCAAATGCAGGCAGAAATCATTTCCGACCGTATCATTCAAAAAATAACCAAACAGTTTGCTAACCACCTAAAAAGCAACGAGGTCGATACCGATGACAGCCTGGAACTTATTCAGAAAGTTTTTCAGCTAGAACTACACTCCAAATGAGCAAAATAATCCGCATTGGGACCCGCGACAGCGAATTGGCGCTGTGGCAAGCAACCACCGTGCAACAAAAGTTGGAAGCATTGGGGTACGACACTACTTTGGTACCTACCAAATCCATGGGAGACCAAGTGTTGGATAAGCCATTGTACGAGCTTGGGGTAACTGGAATCTTTACCAAGACCTTGGATGTCGCGTTGCTCAAAGGGGATATTGATATTGCGGTACATTCCATGAAAGATGTACCCACTCAATTACCAAAGGGAATTGTACAGGCAGCCGTTCTGGAACGCGCCATAACCCACGATATATTGGTCCACAAAGGTTCATCATTTTTGGAGAGCGACCAACCTGCCACTATTGCCACCGGAAGTCTACGACGAAAGGCCCAATGGTTGAACAAATATCCCAACCACAAAGTAGTGGACCTTAGGGGAAATGTAAACACTCGTCTACTGAAACTTATTGAAAACGATTGGCAAGGAGCCATTTTTGCACAGGCAGGATTGGAACGCATCAAATTATTGCCCAAAGATGCCGTTCAGCTGGACTGGATGATACCGGCTCCCGCGCAAGGTGCCATGCTCGTGGTCGCCAAGCAAGAAGATGACTTTGCCAAAGAAGCTCTGGGGAACCTAAACCACCCGGAAACGGAGTTGGCAACAACCATTGAACGTGAGTTTCTACGAACGCTGGAAGGCGGTTGTACCGCACCCATAGGAGCCTTGGCTCTTATAAAAGACAAAATGGTATATTTTGAAGGCGTTGTTTTCTCCTTGGATGGAAAGCAGAAAATCGATATCAAAAAAGAAGTAAAGCTGTCCGATGCCATAGGTCTTGGAAAAACCTGCGCCGCTGAAGTATTGCAAAAAGGAGGCGACAAATTGATGCAAGAAATCAGAAATGAAAACAGTACTGTCCACTAAAATATTGAGTTTGTCCCAAAAGGAGCTTTTTCTAAATTCCGGTCTGGGATTGGTGGAGTACGATGCCCTTAAAATTGAACTGTTGGATGTAAAAATCCCGTTCGACCACAACAAGTTAATTTTTACCAGCAAAAACGCTGTAAAAGCTTTCCTGAAACAGGCTCAGGATTTGGACACATCTAACCTCAGTGTATTTTGTGTCGGGGAAAAAACAAAATCATTTCTACAAGAAAATGGCCTTAAAGTGGTAGAAACAGCGCATTATGCATCAGAATTAGGTGAAATTCTGATTGAACGCTATAAAAATAAAACTTTTTTGTTCCTCTGTGGCAATAAAAGAAGGGACGACCTTCCAGAACTCTTGTCAAAAAATAACGTTCAGTATAAGGAGTTAGAAGTTTACCGCACCCACTTAAATTCGAAAAAGTTTCAACGCGATTTTGATGGTATCCTTTTCTTTAGTCCAAGTGGCATCCGAAGCTATCAACTGGAAAACAGTTTGATAAACAGCACTTTATTTTGTATTGGAGAAACTACGGCTTCTGAAGCAAAGAAATATTCTAAAAATATAATCATTGCCAATAAACCGACCGTAGAGAATGTGTTGGTCCAGGCGATAAACCATTATAGACACCCATGATAAAAAACGACTTGTTCCTAAGAGCTTTAAAAGGTGAAACTGTTGAACGTCCACCCGTATGGATGATGCGACAAGCAGGGCGCTATTTGCCAGAGTTTATGGAACTCCGTAAAAAATACGACTTCTTCACCCGTTGCCAGACCCCGGAATTGGCTTCGGAAATCACAGTGCAGCCCATTCGCCGATACGGCATGGACGCGGCTATTTTATTCAGCGATATTTTGGTGATTCCACAAGCCATGGACATCGAGGTACAGATGAAACCAAATTTTGGTCCTTATTTGCCCGACCCAATCCGCTCACAAGCGGATCTGGACAAGGTAATCGTACCGGATATTCAGGATACGCTGGGCTATGTGATGGACGCCATTACCATGACCAAGGAAAAACTGAACGATGACATTCCATTAATAGGGTTCGCAGGTTCCCCTTGGACCATACTTTGCTACTGCGTGGAAGGTCAGGGCAGCAAGAGTTTTGATAAAGCAAGAGGATTTTGTTTTACCCAGCCAAAGGCTGCGCACGAATTGCTTCAAAAAATTACGGATACGACCATCGCCTATCTTAAAGCAAAGGTTAAAGCCGGTGTAAACGCGGTTCAGGTTTTTGATTCTTGGGGCGGGATGTTGTCTCCAACCGATTATCAGGAATTCTCCTGGAAATACATACAACAGATTGTGGATGCATTAAAAGATGAAGCTCCCGTAATCGTTTTTGGAAAAGGATGCTGGTTCGCACTTAAGGAAATGGCCAACTCGGGCGCCTCTGCCGTTGGTGTGGATTGGACGTGTTCCGCTCAAAATGCACGATACTTAACTGGAGGCAATATAACCCTTCAAGGTAATTTTGATCCAGCCCGTCTGCTTTCGCCACCAGAGAAAATCAAGGAAATGGTTGTTCAAATGATCCGTGATTTTGGCAAGGACAAATATGTTGTGAACTTGGGACATGGTATATTACCGCATATCCCTGTGGAAAATGCAAAAGCATTTATTGATGCCGTCAAAGAATACAAGGAGTGAACCTATTTGCGGTACTAAAACGGGTCGATTTTAAAAATATACTTAAGGGTATATTTATTGGTATGAGTCGCCCGCACTTTATTTTGCCAACCATAAATGCTACTAAGGACTGTATTTCCATTTCGACCAAAAACTATGGCAAGCAGCATCATAAAAATGGTCCTGCCAATGCCTTCAGACACGCCTTTTGGAACTATTTGATTGCTAAAAGATGTTTCAAATGGCAAAACAATGAAGAAGTGGTCTTGGCTTGGGTCAAAAAAGTAACCGATTGGCACGAGGACTCATTTCCGAACAAAAAGTTACCACGGGAAATGGATTTGCACAATAATGAAGTTGGCCGCTTCATTTTTGAACAGTATATGGAAAAATCAGAACAGGAAGTTGTGCATTTATTAAAGGAAATGGCTTTGGAATCCATCAAAATTGATGAGAGTTCAGTGCTTTCCGAATATAAAAACCGAATGGTACATATTTTAGAACAATGAAAGATAAATTCTACGCATACATTCAACAATTACAAGATACTATCACCTCCAAATTGGAAGAATTGGATGGCACGGCCATGTTCCAACAGGACTTTTGGGAGCGTGAAGAAGGAGGTGGCGGGAGAACAAGAGTTATAGAGAACGGAGCTGTTTTTGAAAAAGGAGGGGTCAACATTTCCAAGGTGCACGGACCCTTGCCCAAAAGCATGCAAAACTACTTTGGGGTGGAAGATGTGGATTTCTTTGCCTGTGGACTGAGCTTGGTCATTCACCCCAAAAATCCAATGGTGCCAACAGTCCATGCCAACTGGCGCTATTTTGAAATGTACGACAAGGAAGGTAACATCGTTGACCAATGGTTTGGTGGCGGACAAGACCTTACCCCCTATTATTTATTCGAGGAAGACGCGGCACATTTTCATTCCATTTGTAAAAAAGCATGTGATGCCCACAATCCAGAATTTTACATCAACTACAAAAAGAAGTGCGACGACTATTTTTGGAATGCGCACCGGAACGAAGCTCGTGGCGTAGGCGGACTGTTTTTCGATTATTGCAAAGCCACCGAAGAAACCAGCATGGAAGATTGGTACAATTTTGTAACCGAGGTCGGGGACAGTTTCTTGGAGGCCTACGCTCCTATAGTTGAAAAAAGAAAAGATTTACCATATTCACAAGAACAGCGTGATTGGCAAGAAATTCGTCGCGGGCGCTATGTAGAATTTAATTTAGTACATGATAAAGGAACCCTTTTTGGTCTAAAAACCAACGGACGTATTGAAAGTATTTTGATGAGTTTGCCCCCGCACGTGCAATGGAAGTATGACCATCATCCAGAAAAAGGTAGCGACGAAGATAAATTGATAGAGGTACTACAAAACCCAAAAGATTGGGCCTAATGCTTAATTTTGTCCAGAAACCAAATCAATGAGACAGAAAATTTATCAAATAGACGCATTTACGAGCCAAACTTTCGGAGGCAATCCGGCAGCGGTCTGTATTTTGGAATCTTGGTTGAGTCCAGAGCTGATGCAGAAAATAGCCCAAGAAAACAATCTTGCGGAGACAGCCTTTGCAGTAAAGAAAGATGACCTGTACGAAATTCGATGGTTCACCCCTGAAGTTGAGGTTGACCTATGTGGACACGCCACTCTAGCGACCGCCTTTGTTATATTTCATTTTTATGAACTCGACAAAAATACCATTCAGTTTTATTCGAGCCGAAGTGGCAACCTATATGTAAACAAGGCCGACAACAACTGGTTGACCATGGATTTTCCAGCAGATACGCTGGTCGCCATCAAAAATATTGATGAAATCGACCAAGCATTGGGAAAATCCCCGGTAAAGACATACAAGGGAAAAAGCGATTACATGCTGGTTTACCAATCCCAAAAGGAAATTGAGGAACTCTCTCCCAACTTCTTCCTTTTGGACCAAGTGGACGCTAGAGGGGTCATTGTTACCGCTCCAGGCAACGAAGTTGACTTTGTATCCCGCTTCTTTGCCCCTTCTTGCGGTATTCCTGAAGACCCAGTAACCGGTTCGGCCCATACATCGCTTTCCCCTTACTGGTCAGAGGTGTTTCGCAAAACCAAAATGACAGCTAAACAGCTTTCCGAACGAGGTGGCGATTTGGTCTGCGAGTATTTGGGCGAGCGTGTAAAAATTTCGGGGAAAGCCGTGCTTTATCTAACAGGAGAAATTGATATTTAATATTAGCGATAAGCCTTAAGCAGTAAGCTCTAAGCCATGGGAAACTATAAAAATTACAAGGTCTGGGAAAAATCACATCAACTCGTACTTGACATTTATGGCTTGACCAAGGATTTCCCAAAATCGGAACAGTACAATTTAATCTCCCAGATGAATAGGGCTTCTGTCTCCATTCCCACAAATATTGCAGAAGGGTGTGGACGCGAAACTCAAAAAGAATTTATTCGATTTCTTTATATCGCTTCTGGTTCTGCCCACGAATTGGATTATCTTTTGCTTTTAGCCTCCGACTTGGGTTATATTGAATCAGAAATATCCAAAAACACTATTTCAGAAATAGATGAAATCAAGAAAATGCTTGCGGCATTAATCAAAACTATAAAAACATCGCTTTAAGCTTAAGGCTTATAACTTAAAACTAGCAACATGTACCCATTAATACGAAACCGAAGACTTCGCGCATCCGAATCCATTAGAAGATTGGTTCGGGAAACCACTTTGACCCCTGATGACTTTTTGGTTCCACTTTTCGTGACCGAAGGAAAAGGAATCAAAGAAGAGATTCCATCCATGCCCAACTACTTTAGGTTGAGTATGGACAATTTGGAAAAAGAAGTGAAAGAACTATGGAAAATGGGATTGTGTTCCGTACTTCTTTTTGTGAAGGTCGATGACAAACTTAAGGACAATAAGGGAACCGAGGCACTCAATCCCAATGGGTTGATGCAGCGCGCTATAAAAACCGTAAAAAATGCCTGTCCACAGATGTTGGTGATGACCGATGTGGCGCTTGACCCATTTTCATCCTATGGACATGATGGTATTGTGGCCGAAGGGCAAATTTTGAATGATGAAACTGCAGAGCTGTTGGCAGAAATGAGCGTTTCCCATGCCAATGCAGGGGCAGATTTTGTTGCCCCCAGCGATATGATGGACGGTAGAATCCTCACCATCCGCGAAGCTCTGGAAGACGAAGGGTTTCTTAATACCGGAATTATGGCCTATTCCGCCAAATATGCCAGTGCTTTTTATGGCCCGTTCCGGGATGCGCTAGATTCTGCACCCGTTGACATTGCCAATGTGCCGAAGGACAAAAAAACGTATCAGATGGATTATACCAATCGGTATGAAGCTATTAAAGAAACTCAAATGGATATCGACGAAGGGGCTGATATTGTGATGGTAAAGCCAGGGTTGTGCTATTTGGATATCGTCCGTGAAATAAAAAATGAAGTTGAAGTACCTGTTGCTGTTTATCAAGTTTCTGGGGAGTATGCCATGCTAAAAGCAGCAGCGGAAAAAGGTTGGTTGGACCACGATGCAGTCATGCTAGAGCAATTGACAGCGATTAAAAGAGCAGGCGCCGATATCATCGCCAGTTATTTTGCGAAGGATTTTATCCGTACTTTGGGATAAACCTAAAACCAAAATGAAAAAACTAGCGGTTTCATTTTTCCTTTTCACTTTAGTGATGCCCTTTGGGTTTTCCCAACGTGAGCTCATCCATGCCCTTCCCTCTACTTTGGGTTTCAATGAAAATTTCATCGACCAAAAAGTGGATTCCATTATGGAGATGGGAATTGATAGTTTAGCATTTCCAGGAGCACAATTGTTGGTCGCCAAGAACGATACTGTTATTTTCCATAAAGCTTACGGATTCCATACGTATGATGAAATTCAACCTGTTGCATTGAACGATTTGTATGATTTGGCTTCCGTAACAAAAATATCGGGGCCACTTCCCGCATTGATGAAGCTGGTGGATGAAGGCAAGCTGGACCTAGATAAACCATTCAGTATATATTGGGGCCCATGGAAACGAAGAAAGGATAAAAAAGACCTAACACTTCGTGAAATACTGGCGCATCAGGCAGGGCTAATACCATATATAGTTTTCTTGCAGAAAGTGCTTCGCAAAAACGGAGAAATCAAAAAAAGATTCGTGCACGATTCATCAGACAAACGATATCAAGGGCAGGTATATAATGGGCTATTCATCAATCATCGTTTTGAACGAAAAATGAACCGAATCATCAACCGATCCAAAGTTTCGGATGAAAAAAAGTACAAATACTCCGGACTTACATTTTTGATTTTTCCAACGTTGATAGAACAACTCACCGGAACCGATTACCAAACCTATTTGGATGAAAACTTCTACGGCCCATTAGGTTGTCACACCTTGGGGTATCTTCCCATGGAAAACAATTACGTAAATGCCATAGTTCCCACCGAAGTGGATTCTCTTTTCCGAAAGACCTTGGTGAAAGGTTGGGTACACGACGAAAATGCTTCGCTCAAGGGAGGGGTTTCTGGTAATGCCGGTCTATTTGGCACGGCAGATGATTTGGCCAAATTGATGCTGTTCTATCAGAATTATGGAAATGTAGATGGTAAACAGCTCATCTCAAAAGAAACCGTAAAAGAGTTTACTACCATACAATATCCCGAGAATGAAAATTACAGGGGCTTAGGTTTTGACAAACCTCTCCTGAACAATTCAGAACTTCCTTTGGAAGAAGCCTACCCCTCTCCTTTGGCTTCGCCCGAAAGTTTTGGCCATTCCGGATTTACCGGCACTTTTGTTTGGGCAGACCCGGTAAAAAATTTGACTTTCATCTTTCTTTCCAATCGGGTTTATCCCTCTAGAGACCACCGAAAACTTTACAGTTTGGACATTAGACAGGCGCTACAAGATGTTTTTTATAAAGCAGATACATTAAGCGTCCAAAATTAATTCCTATTCCCTATCTTGGTACTAAACATTCTGCCATTCTATGGGACTACTTATATTTTATGCCCTTATTTCCATATTCTTTTCATTTCTGTGCTCCATTTTGGAGGCTGTATTGCTAAGTATTACCCCAACCTTTATCAATGTAAAAAAGCAAGAGGGAAAAGATTATGCCGCCACGTTGGAATCCCTTAAAAAGGACGTGGACAAACCTCTGATCGCCATTCTTACCTTGAACACTGTTGCCCACACCGTAGGTGCAATTTTGGTCGGTGTACAGGCAAAAGTAGCTTATGCAGAAATGTATGGAAGCACAGAGCGAACCATATTTGGTTTTACCTTGACCGAAGACCTTATGGTTGGAATTGTATCCACACTTATGACAATATTGATCCTGGTAGCTTCAGAAATTATTCCGAAGACGATTGGGGCTACTTTCTGGAAGCAACTGGCCAACTTTACCAGCAAAGCGCTAAATATCATGGTATTTATTTTAAAGTGGACTGGATTGTTATGGCTTTTGCAACTTTTTACCAAGCTTGTTGGCGCCAAAGGGGAACATGGCAGTGTTTTGAGCCGTGAGGATTTTAGTGCCATGACCGAAATCGCACATGAAGAAGGCGTTTTTCAGGAATCGGAATCCAAGATGATCAAGAACCTGCTCTATTTTGATGAAATTCTGGCCCGCGATGTGATGACACCAAGAACCGTCATGAAAATTGCATCGGAAGACACCCCGATAAAAGAATTTTTTGAAAAGAACAGACCACTACGTTTTTCCAGAATTCCATTGTACAAGGATCGTATGGACAATATAACGGGCTTCTTTTTAAAGGATGAATTGTTGGAGGCCATCATCAACAAAAAAGGAAACGAAACCTTGGCCACCATCAGAAGGGAATTATTGGTCACCAACCGAAGTAAATCCATTAACGAGCTTTTCAAAAAGTTTGTGCAGAAGAGAGAGCATGTTTCTTTGGTGGTGGACGAATATGGTTCGGTAAGTGGTCTGGTGACCATGGAAGATGTAATCGAAACGTTACTCGGATTCGAGATTATGGACGAGAGCGACAACGTAGAAGACCTTCAAAAGCTCGCCAGAAAGAACTGGCATGCACGTGCAAAGCGATTAGGAATTATTGAAAAAGAAGACGAAATAGAGTAATGGAAATCGCTTACGTACAGACACCTATAGGAACAGCGGAATTAAAAGGGGATGAAAATGGACTTGCTGCAATCACTGTTTTGGAAGAAAAAAAACCAAACAGTACAATTCCAGAGGTTCTGAAGGATGCTGTTCAGCAATTTCAAGAATACTTTGATGGAAACCGAACGGTATTTGACCTAAAATTAAATCCGTCGGGGACCGATTTTCAGAAAAAGGTGTGGGATGCCTTATTGCAAATTCCCTTTGGAAAAACCATTTCTTATTTGGAACTTTCCAAACAACTCGGTGATGTAAAGGCCATTCGTGCAGTAGCCTCGGCCAATGGCAAAAATCCACTTTGGATTGTGGTTCCCTGTCATCGTGTAATAGGAACCAACGGAGACCTCACAGGCTATGCAGGTGGACTGCATAGAAAAAAATGGTTATTGGAACACGAGAGTCCTGCAAAGCAGACGACTCTTTTTTAAATTATTGCCATGCTTTATAAACTTAACCTGGAGCATATCCTTTTTTTGGATATCGAGACCGTTCCCCTACATGAAAATTTCACCCATCTGGATGAAACTTCCCAACAGTTATGGGAGCTAAAAACACAGTACCAACGCAAGGACGAGTTCTCGCCCGAGGAATTTTACGACCGTGCCGGTATTTGGGCCGAGTTCGGCAAAATTGTCTGCATCTCGGTGGGCTATTTTAAAATGCAGGGCGAGACCAGAAATTTTAGGACCACTTCCTTTTATGGTGATGAGGCCAAAATCCTCAAAGAGTTCAAACAACTGCTCATAGATTATTTTAGCAGCGTAAAACATCTTTTGTGTGCGCACAATGGCAAGGAGTTCGATTTTCCGTATATCGCCCGCAGAATGGTGATTAACGGCATTAATCTGCCCTACAAGCTAGATTTATTCGGTAAAAAACCGTGGGAAGTGCCTCATTTGGATACTATGGAACTTTGGAAGTTCGGCGATTACAAACATTACACTTCGCTCAAGTTATTGGCGCATATACTTGGAATCCCTTCCCCAAAAGAGGATATGGATGGCAGTATGGTGAAAGATGTGTTCTACAAGGAAAAGGATATCAACAGGATTATCGATTATTGCGAACTAGACGTAGTCACTACCGCTCAGGTATTTTTGCGCATGCGCAACGAGGAACTTTTAACCGAAGATGAAATCAAAAAGGTGTGAGTTTAGATGTCATATATCAGAGGTCGGAGGTCAGTAGGCAGTATTGAGTAATGAGAAAATGGTCGCTTCGCTCAGTATAACAACTCGGCCGCTGAGCGGAGCCGAAGCGACATTGCATGTTATCGGCATTTTGCGAGGAAAGCCGGTAGGTGCTATTATTTGAAAAGTGATACAAATCCTTGATTTTCGACTAAAAACCACTATTCCTACGATTTGTTGCGGCAAACCCCCGTTCAACCGCACGCAAAAACAGGGTGACTGTTCTGTTATCATCCATTCCGATGAGTGGCCGTGTTTCGGGAAACGTTTTGGTCGCTGAGCGGAGCCGAAGCGACACGAATCGCACCAAAAATTGGCCAAAGGGAAAAGGTGAAGGGTAAAAGGTTCCGAGTGTCATTTCGAACGGATGTGAGAAATCTTGTAATGTGGGGAACAAAGGGGATTTCTCAATCGGTGCTCTGCACCTCATTTCGAAATGACAAAAGTTGCTATGAAGAAATGAAGCCTTGATTCTACCCAACCCGCCCATTGTTAATTGATAATTGTTTATTGTCTACTGAACCGACACGAATTCCACGAATTTCCACAAACCTTTATACTGATTTCTGACCTCAGACTTCTGACTTCTGACTTCTGACTTCTGACTTCTGACTTCTGACTTCTGAAAGCTAAAAAAGAAAAGCCCCCCGCTTGCACGGAAGGCCTTTCAATAATTAACCATTAAATTTGAAGAAAATGAATTTATTTTACAAAAACATCATTAGCTACTCCATAAATATTACTTAAATTTTGATTGACCCCATCAATCCATAATGTCGGAGAATCTTCGGTTACTCCAACAGCATATACTTTCCCGTTTTTAACAAATAAAGATCTTATGTTTGTAAAAGTATCTGGCTCTCCCAAAAATGTATAATCAGATCCATTTTTGACAATAGCTCCCAGATAATGGTCTTGGGATTTTATTCTGCCACCAACATACACATCACCATTATCTACAAAAACGGTGTGTATGGATATTCCAAGATAACTACCTATTAACGCATTATTTTTCCATAATTTTCCTGCTGCCAAAGAATTTTTGATCTCGAAACCTACAACATAAACATCGTTGCCATCTATAAACACATCCGTAGCTTCGGCAATACCCTCTCCATCGGTTAAAGTTATTGGTACGCCATTTTCCCATACAGTAGCCACAGATTTACCGTTCAATCCTCTGTAGCCAACAACATATGTTTTTCCATTTCCAACTGCAACATTCAATGCATCGGATGTATCATAACCCATTGAGTTCAGTGGTTGCACCTGTCCATTCACCCATTGTACCGCATTTTTTGAATTGTTTAAGTCATTGTTATTTCTGATATTTCCTACAATATATTCAGTACCATTCTCAACAAATATCGAGTTGGCTGCATAAGCAAAAGTTTCGGAAGGTTGTGTTATGTTGCTGACATTCCCATTTTTCCAGAGCTTAATTACAGAATTTGGGGCAATGCTATCAGTCATTGCAATGTATACATCATCATTATACAAATACATGGAGGCTGCGTTAGCACTAGTACTGCCATCAGTCAGTTGGGTGACATTTCCATTGACCCACATCTTTGCAATGGATCCCAAAGGTTGTTCTTTAGTTCGTCCTACAACATAAACATTGGGATTAACCACCACAGTTACGGTCGCGCTCGCATTGTCCACGATAACGGTAATGGTGGTCTGGCCCTCTGCAACAGCGGTAACGTTGCCCTCTTGGTCCACGGTGGCCACATCGGTGTTGTCCGAGCTCCAAACGGGCGTGCTTGTCTCCTCTACGTCTGCCTCCAGTGCAAAAATGGACAGTTCCCCGGTATCGCCGGTATAGAGCTCCATGCCCTCCTTGTCCAATTCCAGTTTGGTCACCGGCCCGTCCACCACGCTTACGGTACAGGTGGCTTCCGCTCCGCCCGCGTTTGCTGTAATGGTGGCCTCACCTATTTTCAATGCGGTCACTACGCCGTCGGCGTCCACGGTGGCCACGGTCTCGTCGCTGCTACTCCACGCCACGGTGTTCTCACCGATGTCGGTGGTCACTTCCAGCGATGCGGTATATTTAGGATAAGGATATAACGTCACCGCCTCTTCGTTCAGGGCAATGGTCAATGGGACGTCTTCTGTAACTTTGAACGTTTCGGTACTGGTGGCGGTCTTTCCGCCCACGGCAACGGATATCTTGGCGGTCGCTGCACCATCGGGTACCTTCGCCACGAGCTTGGTGGTACTGGCAGTGGTAACGCTGGCGGCCAAATTGCCGAACTTTACGGTGTTCTTGGAGGCAGTGGCATCAAAGTTGGTCCCGTTGATGGTGACCAAAGTGCCCACGGTGCCGGAAAGGGGCGTAAAGCTGGTTATCGTCGGGGCCTCATCGCCTGTCTTGGGGGTGTCGGGGGTATCGGGAGTGTCAGGGCCATCGTCCTTGCCACAGGAAAGTGCGAACAGGCAAACCGATAGGGCCGCAACGGCCCAAATACTGAATTTTTTCATATCAATTACTTTTTAAAGTTGTCGATTCCAACAAAGTAAGGACAAGCGAAGGTATTTTAGGGGCGCCAATTGACGGATGCCCCGTTTGAATTGACGGATGGGGGTTTTGGGTTTAGGAGAAGTGAGATTTTAGTATTGAGAAGTGAGAAAACGGGGTGGGTTCAGCTATCAGAGGTCGGTTGACGGTCGCTGAGCGGAGTCGAAGCGACATTTTATTGATTGTACATTGAATGGACACGAATTACACGGATTATCGCGAACTATTGGCCAAAGGGAAAAAGGTGAAGGGTAAAAGGTTCCGAGTGTCATTTCGAACGGATGTGAGAAATCTAGTGATGCGAAGTGCAAAGGAGATTTCTCAATCGGTGCCCTGCACCTCATTTCGAAATGACCAACCAGCTTTGAAGTTTTGACTCTTTTTTATTAAAACTATCATAACTCACTTGATTGCTTATTGCCCATTGGTGATTGGTCATTGAAAAGACACGAATTACACGGATTATCACGAACTTTTTATGGAGAGGCAGATCTCAGATTTCAGAAGTCAGAGGTCTGATTTCTGACTTCTGATATCTTGGTTCTTAGCTCTTTTATCCCAGATCTCAATACCAACATCTAATATCTACCAAAAAGAAAAGCCCCCACCAAAGCGAGGGCCTGTTCAACCAAATAAAAATTAGAGTAAATAAAATTTATTGTACTATCAAGTCAAAAGATTTGGCATCTTGGGAACCATCAGTAATGGTCATCTCCTCATCGTTCTTCCATAGTTTGACCACATTTTTACCACCTAAGGCTGCGAACCCGGATGCATACACATTACCAATATTGGTGTGGATAGCGTTGGCTTCCGTGTAGTTTCCACCATCAGGATGTTGATATAATACTTCCCCATTCTTCCATATCTTCGGAGCAATGCCATCGTTTCCAGCTACATAAACATTGTCACCATCAACAAAAACAGATTGTGCGTAACCATTGTTGCTTCCATCGGTAAGTTCTTTTGCAAGCACATTGTTCTTCCAGATTTGAGCTTTAAATTTTCCTTCTTCGACTTCCGTTCCAACAGTATATACATCGGTCCCATCCCAAACCATGGAATATGCTTCCGCAGGGTTGCTGCCATCTGAAAGATCGTGCAATACCTGAAAGTTTTTCCACACCCTAGCTTCATTTAGCTCTCCGTTGCTCTCATGTCCGGCTACGTATATATCAATACCGTCCACATGAATCGATTTACCATAGGCATTGGTAACCCCGTTGGTTACGTTTTTTAAAAGGTTGCCGTTTTTCCAAACCTTAGCTACAAAAAACCCGTCTACACTTTCCTCGCCTACAGCATATACATCGGAACCTTCAACGAATATTCCATTGGCCCGTGCCCCATTGGCGCCGTTGGTAAGCTGGTAAAGTTCTTCCCCGTTTTTCCAGACCATGGCCACATTGCCGTCATTACCGGCTGCATAGGTGTCAGCTCCCACAACGAACAAGGAATTCACTTGTGAATTGTCACTGCTGGTGCTGAGTCCCTGTTTTGTACCATTTTTCCAAATGGCCGCCACATTGTTGGTTCCATTGCTCTCATATCCTCCGATATACACATTGGGCACAATAGTCGCAACTGCATTTACAGATTGACTTCCTACCGTAGCTGTTATTGTTGCATTTCCGGCTCCCATGGCAGTTACTTTACCATTGGCATCTACCATGGCCACTTCCGGATTACTGGAGGTCCAGTTAATGGTTGCCCCTCCATTTCCGCTGGCAACAAGGATTTCGTTGTCCAAGGTGTAAAGTTCCAAGGCTGTTTTGTTCAACGCCAATACTGGGGCATCCTCTTCCACGGTAAATGTGGAGGTACTAATTGCCGTATCTCCATTGGCTGTTACGGATATTTTTCCAGTAATTGCGCCAACAGGAACAGTTACCACAAGTTTAGTGGTGGAAACGGTGGTTATTTCTGCGGCAATGTTTCCAAATTTAACCGTGTTATTGGTTTTGGTATTCCCAAAATTTTTACCATTAATGGTAACATTGGTTCCAACTTTACCGGAAGACGGGGTAAAATTGGTGATAGAGGGAGCGGGTATAGGTGCGGGAGCGTCGTCCTTACTGCACGCCAAAGCAACTATAAAAATTGAGAAAGCAAGCGATGCTTGCAACAATACTTTTTTCATAACAAAAATTTTATGGGATTATTAATTCATCACAAAGAAATGTCAAAGTTTTGGGGCGATCCGGCACCAATTGACGTATGCCCCTTTTGAATTGACGGATAAGGGTTTTGGGTTTAGGAGAGGTGAGATTTTAGTGTTGAGAAGTGAGAAAACGGGGTGGGTTCAGCTATCAGACGTCGGTTGACGGTCGCTGAGCGGAGTTGAAGCGACATTTTATTGAGTGTACATTGAATGGACACGAATTATCACGAACTTTTTATGGGGAGATCAGATTTCAGGTTTCAGAGGTCTGACTGCTGATGTCTGACATCTGATATCTTGGTTCTTGAATCCACCCAACCCTATCACATTGTTAATTGGTAATTGTGCATTCTTAACTGAAAAAGCGGTGACATTTCTTACTTTTACGGTTCTAAAGAGAAAACTCCATACTATGAAAAAACTACTTTTTATTGCTTTGTCCTTTTTTGTTGTTTCGATGGCTTCGGCCCAGACAGAAGAGGAGATCAAGGCCGAAATGGGACCTAAAAAAGATTCCATTGCAGCTATTCAAAAAAGGGTGAATGCCCTTCAAGCTCAGTTAGACGCCCTTCCCGGGTGGAAAATAGGTGCTTTCGGGACCATCGGCGGGAGCCTGTCCCAGTTCAACAATTGGTTTGCTCAAGGAATTCCCAACAATTCATCAGGCAATATCGGATTTACGGTAAATGCCTTTGCCAATCTTAAAGAAGAAAAGTTTTTTTGGAGAAATGCCGCCAACGTCAACCTTTCTTGGGTAAAATTGGACGATAAGGATGACCCTACAGATGATGATAGCTTTCGTCAAGCTACGGATGTGTTCAATATTTCATCCTTATACGGTAGAAAATTGAGCGAAAAGTTTGCTATTTCCGGTCTTGCAGAATATAGGACCACGATACTGAGCAACTTTAACGATCCTGGCTATTTAGACCTTGGTGTGGGTGCCACTTGGACACCGATACCGGATTTGGTGGTAGTAATGCATCCACTCAACTACAACTTTGTATTCAGTAGTGAGGATACCATTTTTGAATCTTCCATGGGTGCCAAGATTGTGGCGGACTATACCAAACAACTTGGTGCAGTGAGCTTTAAAAGTAACCTATCCCTGTTCCAAAGCTATGAAAGCAGCGACCTGAGCAACTGGACCTGGACCAACTCCTTCAGCTATAAATTATGGAAAATGATAGGAGTAGGTTTTGATTTTGGTTTGAGAAACAACAAGCAAGAGACGCTTAACTATATCGTGAACAATGCCCCGACCCCCAATCCAGATGCTACCTTCGATACTATAGATAACGAACTACAGACCTACTGGACTTTAGGGCTTAGTTATAAGTTCTGATTTAAATACGAAGCATAAAAAAAGCCACCGAAACGGTGGCTTTTTTGTGGGGTGAAAATGTTTTTTATGTTTTCAAGACCATGGTCTAAGTAGGTTAAGATCGATTAAGATCTGCGTTCGACACTAAAATGACTTAAAAACAATGTGAAAGTAGGCCATGGGTGGTGATTGCCTAAACTTTTGTTGTGAAGTGTCCCAAAACTGTTGTGAAACAAATATTAAGTTGTAGTTCGTCGAAGATGTCGCCAGAATCAATACTCGTCCAAATGTTCCGGGTACAAAAAGTTGTTGTACGGAAATCGGGTTACATGGATATCGCGAACCGCATCATAAACACGTTTTCGGAACTCGTCCATGTTTTCCTTGTTGAGGGCCGATATAAAAAGTGCTTTGTCCCCAATTTTATTGAGCCAAGTTTTCTTCCACTCCTCCAAGGTAAAATGGGCGGAAGTGCGTTCTGTCACCAAATCATCCTCATCTATCTCCTCCGGACTGTACTGGTCGATTTTATTGAACACCATAATGCAGGGCTTGTCCGAACTGTCAATTTCGTCCAAAATCTGATTTACGGAGTCGATATGTTCCTCAAAATTCGGATGGGAAATATCCACTACATGCAACAGTAGGTCAGCTTCACGTACCTCGTCCAGCGTACTCTTAAAACTTTCTACCAACTGGGTGGGCAGTTTTCGAATAAATCCTACCGTATCACTTAGCAAAAAAGGAAGATTGCCCAACACCACTTTTCTGACCGTAGTGTCCAAAGTGGCGAACAGCTTGTTCTCTGCGAACACTTCGCTCTTGCTGATCACGTTCATTAAAGTGGATTTACCAACGTTGGTATACCCCACCAAAGCAACCCTGACCAAAGACCCACGGTTGCCTCGCTGTGTCTCCATTTGGCGGTCTATTTTGGCCAATTTCTTTTTTAGAAGGGCAATTCGGTCACGCACAATCCGTCTATCCGTTTCAATCTCCGTTTCACCAGGCCCCCGCATACCGATACCCCCTCGTTGACGCTCCAAGTGTGTCCAAAGACCGGTCAATCGCGGTAATAAATATTCATATTGTGCCAGTTCCACCTGGGTACGGGCATAGCTTGTTTGGGCACGTTGGGCAAAAATGTCCAGAATAAGGCTGGTTCTGTCCAAAACCTTGCACTTCAATAACTTTTCTATATTGTTCTGTTGTGCAGGGGATAGTTCATCATCAAAGATAACGGAGCCGATTTCATTTTCCTTTACAAATTGGCGTACCTCTTCCATTTTACCACTACCGATGTAGGTTTTGGGATTGGGCACATCAATTCGCTGTACAAACCTTTTTTCAACTTCGCCGCCTGCGGTATACGTCAAAAATTCAAGTTCATCCAAGTATTCCTTTACCTTGTCCTCATCTTGGTACTGGTTCAAAACACCTATAAGTACCGCCTTTTCATATTCTATTGATTTCTTTTCTAGCATCAAATGGATTTAGACTACAAATTTACGTAATGTTTTGGAAGCTATTTTTGTACTTTGCCTTCTCTATTTGTCAACCCTTATACTTTTTTCATTGCAAAAACAGGAAAACAGATACACCGTAGCATTTTATAACCTTGAAAATTTCTTTGATACCGTAAACGATCCGTATTTGTTGGATGATGACTTTACGCCGAACGGGTTTAAGAAGTGGAACAAAGCCAAATTTTGGAACAAGGCCAACAAAATTTCAAGGACAATTTCGGCGATAGGCTCGAACGAAAGTGATTCTCCTCCGATTTTGATCGGCTTGGCGGAGGTTGAAAATAAAAATGTGATAAAATCCTTGTTGAAATCAAAACAGCTACGAGATATCGACTACGATTTTGTGCATTTTGATTCACCCGATGAACGTGGGATAGATACGGCGCTTATCTATCATAAAAAACATTTTGGGGTAATCGGTGCCGAAACCATTCCCTTGATAGTACAGAACACCAACGGCGAGCGCGACCTTACTCGTGATATTCTTTATGTACGTGGAAAGTTGCACCAAGAGGAGGTTCACATATTCGTGAACCATTGGCCATCTCGGAGGGAGGGTGCAGAAATAACAAGCTACAAACGCATAAAGGCAGCTAACACCATACTTGAAAAAATTGACCGAATCCAAGAAACTCATCCAAATATTATTATCATGGGCGATTTTAACGATGGACCAAATTCTGAAAGTATTCAAACCCTCATGGATACCGGTCAATTGATAAACCCAATGAAAAAACTTCTGTCGCCCGTCACAGGTAGCGCCAATTACAAGAGAGCATGGAGTCTTTTCGACCAAATCCTTATTTCTCACAGTTTTTTGAACTACGAAGTAAACACCCATAGTTTTGTAAAGGCAGACATTTTTGCTCCCCGTTTCTTAAAGGAGTGGAAAGGCAGGTATAAGGGTAATCCATTTAGAACTTATGCTGGGAACAAATATTTAGGTGGGTATAGTGACCATTTTCCCGTGTACATACTCATGGATGAGAACAAAACCTAAGAGTAGGAATAAGTCTACACCACATAAAAGTTAATTTTCACAACATAAAGCGGTAAATCACTATGCATTTCATCGAATAAAGTAGGAATTTTATCGATGAATCCTACATCTCAAATTATATTCGTAGTCCAAATCTTACCTTAACTTAACTATGGATTACAGATTTCCTTTAGGGGCCAAAGGAGTGATCTTCACTATTTTACTTTCGCTTATAAGCGGAACCTCCATCCTTGCACAATCTGATTCTGCCAAAAAAAAGATCAGCGTTTCCTACGACCAAGGAAAAATGTCCTCTTTGATTTCCGAAATGGAAATGGAGCATCAGTCCAAACTAAAAAAAATAGGTGAGTTGATAAAATCCAAAGGCATCAGTGCCATGGAAAACAAAACAAACGGTACACAAATCGCGTTAAAGGACATTGGTACCGATGGAACACCCCTATACTACACCACGCTTAACGATCCAGCCTCCCAAACATCAAGGGCACATACCCTTTATGACAAAGGTCTGTTGAACTTGGGACTTACCGGCACCCGTATGGAAGTGGGCGTATGGGATTCTGGGGTTGCGCTTACATCGCATCAAGAATTTGATACACGGGCCATTAATGCGGATAATGCTGTTGAGGTGAGCCTTCACGCTACTTTGGTCACAGGAAACTTGATTTCTGCCGGTGTCGAGCCCAATGCAAAAGGAGTTGCATACGGGGCCCAAGCCCTGACCCACGATTGGAGCAGGGATAAGATTGAAGTTGCCGAAGCCGCCGCGAACGGAATGCTCTTGAGCAACCATTCCTATGGGATTTTGTCGGACAGGGTGCCGGATTGGTATTTTGGGGCTTATATTAAAGTCACACAGGACTGGGACAAGATCATGTACAACGCTCCATATTATTTGATGGTGACCGCAGCGGGCAATGCCCGAACCTCCAACGACAACGAATCTCCAATTTATGGCAAAACTGCTGATGGTTTTGATCTACTATTGGGCTTTACCACCACAAAAAACGGATTGACGGTCGCCGGGGCCAATACTGAAATAGGCAGCAATGGCGAACTTAAAAAAGCCTCTGTTGCCAACTACAGTAGTTTTGGACCTATTGATGACGGGCGTATAAAACCAGACCTTGCCGGCGATGGCGGAAACATTCTCTCCACAAGCTCCGCTACCAATAGCAGTTACCAGGTTTCTGCCGGTACTTCAATGGCTGCACCGGGGGTAACAGGATCATTGTTGTTGTTGCAGCAGTACCACGAAGAGCTTTTTGGCAGTTATATGAAAGCGGCGACCTTAAAGGGGCTTGCGCTTCATACTGCCGACGATGTTGATGCAAAGGGACCCGACTACAAAATGGGCTGGGGAGTAATAAATGCCAAATCTGCGGCAGAAGTCCTTCAGAATAAAGATTTTACCGCTTTAGTGAACGAGGAAAGCCTATCAAACGGTGACACCTATAGCATAACTGTAAATGCAACTGATGGTGTTCCATTGGTGGCTTCGATTTCTTGGACCGACCCAGAATCCGAAACCATTAACCGCGGAGAACTCAACAGTTCCAAGGCGGCTTTGGTGAACGATCTGGATATTAGGATCACCAAGAACGGAGAAACTTATTTTCCTTGGAAGTTGAATCCTGCAAAAGCCAACGATGCTGCTACCAAGGGCGACAATAAAGTTGACCCGTTTGAACGAGTTGAGGTAGACAATGCAAAAGGCACCTACACCATTACAATCTCCCACAAGGGCAGCTTAAAGAACGATTTTCAGGATTTTTCGCTAATAGTTTCGGGAGCCCAGATCTCCAATTGCTCTATCGATATTCCTTCTGATGTTGCATTGGAAAATTCAACCAATGAGAGTACCACTATTACATGGGAAGAAGCAAAGGAAACATTGTTCGAGATCCAGTACAAAAGTATTGATGCTGACAATTGGTCGAACGAATTGATTTGGGACAACAATTTTGAACTTACCACTTTGGAAGAAGGCAAAGTATACGAGGCGCGAGTACGTTCCATTTGTACTGAAAATGCCGTTTCCGAATTTTCTGAAACCATCGAGTTTGAATTTAACGGCGAAGAAACCGTATTGATAGAGAATACGCCCATGTTTGTTCCCCAAGAATTGAACATCTCCATATTCCCAAATCCTGCTGTGGACTATCTAAATGTTGAGGCAGAACTATCCCAAGATGCAGAGTTCTCCATCGTGACGACCTCCGGCAATGTGATCAAAAAAGGGAAGACCGAAGGCTCCATCAATGTATCATCCTTATCATCCGGGTTGTATGTTTTGGTAGTTCAGGATTATTCCGGTATTAAAAGCACCAAGTTTTACAAGAATTAAAGAGAATAAAGATTCAAGAACCAAGACATCAGATGTCAGAAATCAGACCTCTGACTTCTGAAATCTGAAATCTGATCTCCCCATATAAAGTTCGTGATAATCCGTGTAATTCGTGTCTTTTCAATGACCAATCACCAATGGGCAATAAGCAATCAAGTGAGTTATGATAGTTTTAATAAAAAAGAGTCAAAACTTCAAAGCTGGTTGGTCATTTCGAAATGTGGTGCAGCGCACCGATTGAGAAATCTCCTTTGCACTTCGCATCACTAGATTTCTCACATCCGTTCGAAATGACACTCGGAACCTTTTACCCTTCACCTTTTTCCCTTTGGCCAATAGTTCGCGATAATCCGTGTAATTCGTGTCCATTAATGTACAATCAGTAAAATGTCGCTTCGACTCCGCTCAGCGACCGTCAACCGACGTCTGATAGCTGAACCCACCCCGTTTTCTCACTTCTCAATACTAAAATCTCACCTCTCCTAAACCCAAAACCCCCATCCGTCAATTCAAATGGGGCATCCGTCAATTGGTGCCCTTAAAACACCTTCGCTTGCCCTTACTTTGTTGGCATTGATAACTTTAAAAAAGGAATTCCAATGAAAAAATTCAGTATTTGGGCCGTTGCGGCCCTATCGGTTTGCCTGTTCGCGCTTTCCTGCGGCAAGGACGATAGCCCTGACACGCCCAAGACCGGCGATGAAAACCCGACGATAACCAGCTTTACGCCCCTTTCCGGCACCGTGGGCACTTTGGTTACCATCAACGGGACCAACTTTGATGCCACCAAATCCAACAACACCGTAAAGTTCGGAAACGTGGCAGCCAGCGTTACCACAGCCAGTGCCACCAAGCTCGTGGCCGAGGTGCCCGAGGGCGCAGAGACCGCCAAGATATCCGTTACCGTGGGCGGGAAGACCGCTACCAGTAGCGATTCCTTCACCTTTACCGAGGATGTTCCATTGAGCATTGCCCTCAACGAAGAGGCAGTGACGTTATATCCTTACCCCAAATATACCGCTATGTTGGAAGTGACCACCGACATAGGCGAGAACACCGTGGCGTGGAGCAGCAGCGACGAGACTATCGCCACCGTGGACACCGACGGCGTAGTGACCGCATTGAAAATAGGCGAAGCTACCATTACCGCAAACGCGGGCGGAGCGGAAGCCATCTGTACCGTAAGCGTAGTGGACGGACCGGTGACCAAACTGGAACTGGACAAGGAGGGGATGGAGCTCATTGTCGGTGATATCGGGGAGCTCTCCATTTTTGCACTGGAGGCAGACGTAGAGGAGACAAGCACGCCTGTTTGGAGCTCGGACAACACCGATGTGGCCACTGTGGACCAAGAGGGCAACGTTACCGCCGTGGCGGAGGGCCAGGCGACCATTACCGTTACCGTGGACAATGCAAGTGCAACTGCAACTGTGGTTGTTTTGGAGCCTTTGCCAGCAGAAGTCGGCCCTTATGCCGCGGGATACTTGAACAATGGCGAAAAGAATATCGCCACGGTATGGCACAATGGAGAGGTACTTTACGAGCTGAGTGAAAATGTCAGTTCTTGCAATTCGATTTTCGTGAATGACAAGGTATATGTTGCGGGAATAGAATTAAATCCAGATACTTCTCAATTTATGGCCAGGCTTTGGGTGAACGGTAAACCTGTGGAACTAGAGGGTGCTTCCTCCTCATCTTCAGCCGCCCATTCCGTTTATGTGGACAATGGATCGGTTTATGTAGCAGGAGAGTATCTTAATGGTGACCCCGTAGTGTGGAAAGATGGCGTACAGATGGACATAGAGCTAGACAACAATTATAGCAAGGGTGTGGCAAAGGGCGTATTTGTGAGCAACGGAGATGTATACGTAGCCGGGACTTTCTCAGATGGAGGTGTATCGAGTGCCGTATTATGGAAAGATGGTGAAATCAGCTTTTTTGAAGAAGGGGCTTCCGGTGCCAACTCGCTATATGTGGACGGGGACACCGTTTATATGGCAGGCTATTTAGGTAGCGGAAACAGCAGAGAGGCCACGGTTTGGGTTGATAACGTGGCACAGCTTGCTTATGAAGATGTGGTAGACGGGGAGGAATTTAGCGTTGCCAATTCCATTTATGTCCATGACAATAATGTTTATGTGGTGGGCTATCTAAACAAAGGCGGTAATAACTATGGATTTTACTCAAAGGATTTTTTGTTGGTTTTTAATCCATTTACAATTCCTTTGTTGAGTACCTTCACTTCTGTTTATATAGGTTCCTCTGGAACCGATTTTTCAGGTGGATATAGTTCGGACAATACCGCTTTTACGTATTCGATAAGCGAGCAGTTTTACAGTTACGAAATAGATGATTTTGCTAGAATATACTCCGTTTTCCTTAAGGAATAATTAGGTGGGTTAACCATTTATAAGATTAGGCCTTCCGTGCGAGCGGGGGGCTTTTCTTTTTGGTAGATATTAGATGGGAGTATTGAGATTATAGTATTGAGATGTGGGATAAAAGAGCTAAGAATCAAGATATCAGATGTCAGAAGTCTGAGATCAGAAATCAGTATAAAGGTTTGTGGAAATTCGTGGAATTCGTGTCGGTTCAGTAGACGATAAACAATTATCAATTAACAATGGGCGGGTTGGGTGGAATCAAGGCTTCATTTCTTCATAGCAACTTTTGTCATTTCGAAATGAGGTGCGGGGCGCCGATTGAGAAATCTCCCTTGCCCCTCCCATTACAAGATTTCTCACATCCGTTCGAAATGACACCGATTGTGTTGTGTCGCTTCGACTCCACTCAGCGACTGGCTACTGGCTACTGACTTCTGATTTCTGATTTCTGACTTCTGACCTCAGACTACTGACTACTGACTACTGACTACTGACTACTGACTACAAAAAAACTACTTCTTGCGCTTAAACAATGGTACCGAAGAACATGCCTCACCGTACATCACACTTTTCGCAACTTCTTGGATTTTGGCCACCGCCATGAGATAGGCGTTTTCCGGAACAGGTTTGTTGGAACACCCTTTTATGATTACCGGCTTATCAGCGAATTCGCTTACATCCAAGTTTTCCAAAATGGATTGGTAAAGTGCTGTTTCCAAGGTTTCTAAATTTCCTTGAACTATTTTTTTAGCGTAAGGTTGCAATTTGGAGGCAATCAACATAAAGGCCCACCCTGGGATAATAGCATCCGAAGAACATTGTAAGGCCACATAAGCATCTTGATACGTTGACCAATCATGCTCTTCAACATGGGCGCGAAACTCTTTTTCACGCAATATAAAGCCTTCGTAAAGCCAATCCTTAATGTCAAGTACCTTGCGCTCCCCTTTTGGATAATAATCCTCCAGATTGAAGGTAATCAACTTGCTTTGGGCTACTCTGTTTACAATTTCGCTCATTGGATTTGAGTATTGAGATTTGAGTATTGAGATTGTCTAGCTTCTCAATACTAAATTCTAACATCTTTTATAACAGTCCCAGTTCCAGTTTTGCTTCCTCGCTCATCAGTTCTTGGGTCCAAGGCGGGTCAAAGGTGATTTCAACCTCTACATCCTTCAACATGTCGATCGATTTTACTTTCTCCTCAACTTCTACTGGCAAGGTTTCCGCCACAGGGCAATTGGGAGAGGTAAGGGTCATTAAGATTTTCACTTCGTATTCCTCGTTGACGAACACATCGTAAATCAATCCCAATTCGTAAATGTCCACAGGAATTTCTGGATCATATATGGTTTTGAGCACTTTAACGATCTTTTCGCCCAGCTCTTGTGTATCTATGGTGGTTTCTTCGCTCATTCTGAATTTATTTTAACTGTGTTTGATAAGCAACTGCATACAATTTTAGTTGCTTGATCATACTTACCAATCCGTTTGCACGTGTTGGTGACAAATGCTCTTTTAGACCGATTTGATCAATAAACCCCACATTGGCATCGATAATATCCTGTGGTTTTTGGTCGCTGAACGCCCTGATCAAAATGGCTATGATTCCCTTTGTTATAATGGCATCGCTATCAGCCGTAAAAATCAGTTTATCGCCATCCAATTCGGCATGCACCCATACCTTGCTCTGGCAACCTTTTATCAGGTTGTCATCGGTTTTATATTGTACTTCTATCAATGGAAGGGATTTTCCGAGTTCTATCATGTATTCGTAACGCTGCATCCAGTCGTCGAACATGGAAAACTCGTCTACTATCTCTTCCTGTATCTCTTTTATGGTCATGCGATGGTTTTTTCAAAAGTACAACTCGGCAAGTTGCCATTCAAGTCTTTATGATAAAGATAACTTGTCCGCTTATAACAACATGTTCCTGGCGCGCTTTACCCCTTCTACCAACTTGTCCACTTCCTCTTTGGTGTTGTAAAAGCTAAAACTGGCCCTTACCGTTCCCGGAATTTTATAGAAATCCATGATGGGCTGTGCACAGTGGTGCCCTGTTCTAACGGCGATTCCCAATTTGTCCACAATGGTTCCTATGTCGTAGGGATGGGCACCCTCAATATTAAAGGATATCACCGAAGTTTTGTGCGCTGCGGTCCCATAAATCTTTAATCCATCAATAGTGAGCAATTGCTCCGTGGCATATTGCAGGAGCTCATCTTCATACTGGGCAATGGCATCAAATCCGATGTTGTTCATATAATCCAATGCAGCTCCAAAGGCAATACCTCCACAGATGTTGGGGGTTCCAGCTTCAAACTTATGAGGCAAATCGGCATAGGTGGTCTTTTCAAAAGTCACCTCAGCGATCATTTCCCCACCTCCTTGGTATGGAGGCAGTTTTTTAAGCCATTCCTCCTTACCATACAGCATTCCAACACCTGTTGGACCACACATTTTATGGGCGGAAACAGTATAAAAATCCACATCCAATGCCTGTAAATCAGCTTTGATGTGCGGCGCAGCTTGTGCACCATCTACCAATACAGCAGCTCCCACTTTGTGGGCGGCATCAATAATTTCTTCTATCGGGTTGATGGTTCCCAACGCATTGGACACATGGTTGCAAAAGACCAACTTGGTCTTATCTGACAAAAGCTTGTGGTATTCCTCCATCACCAACTCGCCCTCAAGGTTCATGGGAATCACTTTGAGAACTGCACCAGTACGTTCGCACAACATTTGCCAAGGCACTATATTGGAATGGTGCTCCATGGCCGAAACGATGATTTCATCGCCTTTTTTCAAGAATGATATAAAACCGGTAGCCACCAAATTAATACCATGGGTGGTCCCCGAGGTCATGATTACCTCATGGGAATGCGCAATGTTAAAGTGCTTTTGGATTTTTTGGCGTGCCACTTCGTATGCATCGGTCGCTTCTTGTGACAAAGTATGTACCCCACGATGGATATTGGCGTTGTACCCTTGGTAATAATCCACAATGACATCGATTACCTGCTGCGGTGTCTGAGAGGTAGCTGCGTTGTCCAAGTACACCAAAGGCTGCCCATTGACCTCTCTTTGGAGGATGGGAAAGTCTTTTCTAATGGCCTGTATGTCCAAAGTGGTCTCTATCATTGTAAAGTTGAGGTAAAATAGTTCTGCTTAAAGGTCAAACCCCATGCGTACACCCAATTTATCGGCGATAATTTTATTTATTCTCACCTTTAGCTCGGGAATACGAACACTCTCCAATACATTATTGGCAAAAGCGTACATCAACAATGCTTTGGCCTCTTTCTTTGGGATCCCCCTTGATCTCAAGTAAAACATTGCTTCTTCATCCAGCTGACCAATGGTACATCCGTGAGAACATTTTACATCGTCCGCAAAGATTTCCAACTGTGGTTTTGAGTTGATGGTCGACCTATCGCTCAACAAAATATTGTTGTTCTGCTGAAAGGCATCCGTTTTCTGGGCAATTTTGTCCACAATGATCTTTCCATTGAACACTCCTGTGGAACTGTCGCCGAAAATGCCTTTGTAATCCTGGTGGCTCTCACAATTGGGTTGTGCATGGTGCACCAAGGTGTGATGGTCCACGTGCTGTTTGTCGCCCAAAATGGTTACGCCTTTCAGGGTAGAGTCGATTCGCTCCCCGTTCTGATAGAAGTTCAGGTTGTTTCGAATCAATTTTCCTCCCAAAGAGAAGGTATGTACTCTTACTACACTACTATCTTTTTGAGAAATATAGGTGTTGTCGACCAAAGAAGCGGTCGGCGCATCGTTCTGAACTTTGTAGTAGTCCACGATGGCATCTTTGCCCGCGAAAATCTCGGTCACGGAATTCGTGAAGACTTCATTACCGGTCAAACTTTGGTGACGTTCTATAATCTGCACCTCAGCGTTGTCCTCCGCAACAATCAAGTTACGGGGTTGCAACATCAAGGCTGCCTCATTGCCCGTGGCCAAATGCAAGATTTGGATAGGCTTCTTGGGCATTTTGTTCTTTGGGATGTAGATATACGCTCCTTCTTTACTGAACGCTGTGTTCAACGAGGTCAACGACTCATCTTTAGAGGCCGCTTTGTTGAAATATACCTCGATCACCTGTTTGAACATCGGCTTACTGAAGGCAGAGCTCATCAAACAAACATCAACTCCATCGTGTGTTGTTTCGGAGAGGTATGAACTATAAACCCCATCAACAAATACAATCTTGTAGGTATCGATCTCGTGAAGGAAGTATTTTTTTACATCCTTGTATTCCAAAGTGGTCTCTTGCTTTGGAAAGATGCTGAAATCTATCTTTTGCAAGCCTTTCAACGAAGTATATTTCCAAGCTTCGTCCTTTTTGGTAGGGAAGCCCTTGGTCTCAAAATTTTTCATGGCATTGGACCTTTCCTCATGTACTGGATGGTCTAAATCCAGGCCATCTTCAAAAGCCATAAAAGAGGAGACTAATTTTTCCTTTAAATCCATATTTTTTCAGTTATCAGTTGTCAGCTTTCAGCAATACGTGTTCTGAAATCTGACTTCTGAAGTCTTACATCTTTTTTTATACCGCAGCTTCTTCTTTTAACCAATCGTATCCTTTTTCTTCCAATTCCAAGGCCAATTCCTTGGTTCCGGATTTTACGATTTTCCCGTTGTACAATACGTGTACAAAATCGGGAACGATATAGTCCAACAAACGTTGGTAGTGCGTGATCACGATGATAGCGTTGTCCTTGCCACGTAATTTGTTTACACCATTGGCAACTATTCGAAGTGCGTCGATATCCAAGCCTGAATCGGTTTCGTCCAAGATGGCCAGTTTGGGTTCCATCATCGCCATTTGGAAGATTTCGTTACGTTTCTTTTCACCTCCGGAGAACCCTTCGTTCAAGGAACGTGAAAGGAATTTTCTGTCGATTTCCAGCATTTCGGACTTTTCACGAATCTTCTTAAGCATTTCGTTGGCGGGCATATCCTCCAGACCTTGCGCCTTTCTTGATTCGTTGATGGCAGTTTTCATAAAGTTGGTCACCGATACTCCTGGAATTTCCACTGGGTATTGAAATGACAAGAACACTCCTTTGTGGGCTCTTTCCTCTGGAGATAGTTCTTCCAAGTCCTCTCCTTCCAAAAGAATGTTTCCTTCTCCTACTTCAAACTCTTCCTGACCTGCAATTACTTCGGCCAAGGTACTTTTACCGGAACCGTTGGGGCCCATTATGGCGTGCACCTCTCCTGCGTTTACCTTTAGGTCAATTCCCTTAAGAATTTCTTTATCGTCTACGCTTGCGTGTAAATTTTTGATTTCTAGCATGCTGTTCTTCTTCAAATATTATTTATGATGGTGGTAATTTATCCTACTGATCCTTCCAAACTGATTTCCAATAGCTTTTGGGCTTCTACGGCAAATTCCATTGGAAGTTTGTTCAATACTTCCTTACTAAATCCGTTTACGATCAGGGCAATGGCCTTTTCGGTATCGATTCCCCTTTGGTTGCAATAGAAAATCTGGTCTTCCCCAATTTTACTGGTGGTGGCCTCGTGTTCTATCTGTGCAGATTTATTTTTGACTTCTATATATGGGAACGTGTGTGCTCCACAACGGTTACCCATCAACAGGGAATCGCATTGGGAGAAATTCCTTGCATTTTCCGCACGACTGTTCACCTGCACCAATCCGCGGTAGCTGTTTTGCGACTGACCTGCGGAAATACCTTTGGAAATGATGGTACTTTTGGTGTTCTTTCCCAAATGAATCATTTTGGTCCCGGTATCCGCTTGTTGGAAGTTGTTGGTCACTGCGATGGAATAGAATTCTCCAATAGAATAATCCCCCTTCAAAATACACGATGGGTATTTCCATGTTACCGCAGAACCTGTCTCAACCTGTGTCCATGAAATTTTGGCGTGCTTTTCGCACAATCCACGTTTGGTCACAAAGTTGTACACCCCTCCTTTTCCTTCCTTGTTGCCAGGGAACCAGTTTTGAACGGTGGAGTATTTGATTTCCGCATTGTCCAAAGCTATTAGTTCCACAACGGCTGCGTGCAATTGGTTTTCGTCTCGCATAGGTGCGGTACATCCTTCCAAATAACTCACGTAACTGCCTTCTTCTGCCACTACCAAGGTTCTCTCGAACTGGCCTGTTCCCGCTTGATTGATTCGGAAATAGGTGGAAAGTTCCATAGGACACCTTACGCCTTTAGGGATGTAGCAGAAAGACCCATCGGAAAATACTGCTGAATTCAATGCTGCATAAAAGTTATCCTTTTGCGGCACAACGGTTCCGAGATATTTTTTGACTAGTTCAGGGTGTTCCTGAATGGCTTCGGAAATGGAGCAGAAAATAATTCCCTTTTCGGCCAATGTCTTTTTGAAAGTGGTGGCCACGGAAACAGAGTCCATTACGATGTCCACCGCAACACCTGCCAGCTTTTTCTGCTCATCCACGGAGATTCCCAACTTTTTGAAGGTATCCAACAATTCTGGGTCCACCTCGTCCAAGCTATTGTACTTGGGTTTTTTATTGGGTGCGGAATAGTAGGAGATGTCCTGAAAGTCCGGCTTTTTGTAGGTTACGTTGGCCCACTCCGGCTCTTCCATTTCCTTCCAAGCACGAAAAGCTTCCAACCGCCACTCCGTCATCCACTCGGGTTCTTCCTTCTTTTTGGAGATGGCAATAACGATTTCCTCGTTCAATCCTTTGGGAAAGGTGTCCGATTCAATGTCGGTATAGAAACCGTACTCGTACTCTTTGGTCTCCAGTTCTTTTTTTAATTCTTCCTCTGTATAAGCCATATATCTTTAAGTTAGCCAATTACAGGCCTTTTGTCAATGTTTATAGTGAAAAACTTTCTCCACATCCGCAGGTTCTTTGGGCGTTGGGGTTGTTGAACACAAATCCCTTTCCATTTAAACCTCCAGAATATTCCAATGTAGTGCCCACCAAATACAAAAAGCTTTTTTTGTCGACAATGATTCTTACATCATTATCTTCAAAAATCTTATCTGTATCCGTTGCAGAATTGTCAAACGTCAATTCATAAGACAATCCACTGCACCCTCCGCTCTTTACGCCAACACGCACATAATCCTTGGTAGCATTAAAACCTTCCTCGGTCATAAGCGATACCACTTTGTGCCTTGCTGATTCTGAAACCTTAATCATCTTACTTGAATTTAATCTAAATAGCCTACAAATATACTGTATATGTAGGGTTTTACCATGGCAACTAACATTATTATAACGAATGATTCCATAGGTGTTTCTTATGGAAAACAAAGCTGATTTACGGTAAGTCGCATCAATGGCGTATTCCCAACAATTTACTATGATTTTTGATACGCTTTCCCCAAAAAAATTTTATACCCCTCCGGACACCAGAATTTACGATTATCCTCATTATTTTTGCAAAATGCTAGAAGACAAGAATCAAGAACGTACATCTTTGGAAGAATTGGGCGAATTTGGCCTGATCGACCATCTTACCAAAAATTTTGAACTCAAACAACCATCATCCCTTATCGGGGTGGGCGATGATGCCGCTGTTATGGACTACAATGGGAATAAAACCATTGTTTCCACAGACATGCTGGTGGAAGGGGTTCACTTTGACCTGAGCTATATGCCCTTGAAGCATTTGGGCTATAAATCGGTAATGGTCAACCTTTCCGATATTTACGCCATGAACGCCATGGCGACACAGGTCACAGTTTCCTTGGCCATTTCCAACAGGTTTCCTTTGGAAGCGCTCGAAGAATTTTATGAAGGTGTTGCCCTTGCCTGCAAACTGTACAACGTAGATTTGGTCGGTGGAGACACCACCTCATCTACTCGGGGGATGATTGTTAGCGTAACTGCCCTAGGCGTGGCAAAAGAAGATGAGATTGTTTATCGCAAAGGAAGCAAACCCAATGATTTGCTCGTCGTCACCGGAGATTTGGGCGGAGCTTATTTGGGCCTACAAGTTCTTGAAAGAGAGAAAGAAGTCTTTAAGGTAAACCCGAACAGTCAACCCGACCTTGAACCCTATTCGTACATTGTGGAGCGCCAATTAAAACCAGAAGCCAGAAAGGATATCGTGGAGCTACTCAAAAAATTGGAGGTACAACCTACATCTATGATAGATATAAGTGATGGGCTCTCTTCCGAAGTAATTCACTTATGCAAGCACAGCGATATTGGTTGCAATGTTTTTGAAGAAAAAATTCCGTTGGACCCCACAGTGATTTCTGCATCCGAAGAATTTAAGATGGACAGCACAATGATTGCATTGAGCGGTGGCGAGGATTATGAACTATTGTTCACTATTGACCAGGCTGACTTTCCAAAAATAAAAGGGAATCCTAACTTAACGGTGATTGGTCACATGACCGAAAAGAGCGAAGGCGTTCATTTGATTACAAGGGCAGAGACCAAAATTCCTATTACGGCTCAGGGATGGAATTCTTTTAACAAATAAAAAAATCCCGAAAATCAAGGGCATCCCTACATCATGGCATTGGGGCACGCAACCATTAGCAGTAGGTAATTACTTAAGTTTCCGGGATAAGATTTGGGCCTTTTCCTAAAACAAAAAAGGGCTATGCCACTTGGTGGACTACCCTACTTTGTCTTTTTCTGTACATGTCTTCCAGTGTACTGTTTATCTCTTGCATTTGAGGTGTCAGGGCGGAGAGCTTTCCGCTAACATCTGTTGTAACTTGTTTTTGGCAGTGAATGCATTTGTACTCCTTTATGTGATGAGTCACTTTCTTGGAAACCGTGTAATGGTGTCCGAACAAGCTGCAAAAGAATGAAGAAAATTTGTTGCCATGTTGCGTAGTAGTTGTTTTCATAGGCGGGTGGTTTTTGGAGAAAAGCATTGTATTACGAAATGGGGCTTCGAAAAATGCTTACATTGGTTAATGGTAATTTTTTGTTATATAAATTATTTTTGAGATTCAACTTTTTACAGGAACGGATGTTGATAACTTTTTATTTTGTGAATGTATCGAGATAACATTTTTTTCGATGAAATACCTTAAAATCGATTAAAAGTTGCCTTTTTCCGTCCAAAAACGCTTTTGTAAGATACTGTATTGAAAACAAATTATCAACAACCCATCGATAAAAAATCGTTAACCGTCACTGCATTTGCACTCTTTTCCCTGTTTTTTGGAGCGGGTAATCTGGTTTTGCCACCATTGTTGGGATTTAAATCGGGTAATTTATGGTGGCTGGTGGCCTTGGGCTTCTGTATTTCGGGAGCGCTTGTGCCTATTTTAGGGATAGTGGCCCATTCCAAACTACAAGGAACCTTATTCGATTTTGCCAAAAAAGTATCGCCGACCTTTAGTGTTGTGTATTGTTATTTGATTTACGCCATTTCCATTGCTTTGCCATCACCACGGACAGCATCGGTTACGCACGAAATGGCCATCCAGCCCTTTTGGGACTCATCATCGTTACTTACCAGCCTTATCTACTTTATGTTGGTTTTTGTTTTTGCCGTAAATAGAACCAAAGTTTTGGATGCTCTGGGCAAAATATTGACCCCTGGCATCCTTATCATCCTTTTGTTCATTATCATGACCGCCATATTTACTTTGGATTTTGATTTTGCCCCTTCTCATATGAGTCAACCTTTTAGCTCGGGTATTTTGGAGGGTTATCAAACATTTGATGCCATCGGTGCCGTTGTGGTTGGTGCCGTAATCATAATATCGGTCAACATCAAAGAAAAATCTGCATCTTATGAAGAAAAGCGAAAACTTATAGGAAAGGCAGGTCTTTGGGCTGGTGCCGGTCTATTTTTAGTGTATGGAGGACTGATCCTCACCGGAGCCTTGTTTGGGAACTCTTTTGATAATGAAATAACCAGAACAGCACTCTTGCGTGGAATTAGCACAAACACCTTAGGCCAAACAGCCAATCTTTTATTGAGCATATTGGTAAGCCTGGCCTGTTTTACTACTGCTATAGGAATTGTAACAGGAACTTCAGATTTTATAAAAAGTCGGTTCAACGATTCTTTATTGGCATACAGAATTACAGCCTTTATAGGTTGCGTGCTAGGCATTTTGATAGGACAGTTCAATGTTGGTTACATCATCGATGTGGCGGTACCCGCATTGATGTTCATTTATCCCATTACCATTATTTTGATAGTGTTGAACTTTGCCCCTGACAGATACGCTTCCGAAAAAGTGTTCAAGTGGGTCGTTGTCACAACAATCCTATTCAGTATTCCTGATTTTTTGGGAAGTATCGGACTGGGCAAATACGTTTCGCCTTATGTTGATTGGGTTCCTTTGGGACAATATCAAATGGGATGGATTTTGCCTGCATTGATTGTTTTTATCCTCGGAAATTTAGGTAAGAAAAGTTAGAAGGTCGCCCAATATTCAAACCTGTCAGCCACATTGTCCACATCGGTCTTAGGCTGCCCCTCCTTTAAATTCTCCCGCCATTCTGTTCAGGTATGTTTAAGGTTTATAAATTGACCTATAATGCCCACTGGGCAATGAATGGCCCTTAGCTTTTTTAATTGAAAGGTAAATTATTCTTAATCACAACAACAGTATTTGTCACTGTTAGCTTTCTCGAAGCATTCCTTCCCTTCAGTAAATGCGAAATAGGCCAAGCCCAAGGTTCCCAAACTATCTATATAGGGTATTTTGAAAAGTTCATATACGCCACTACTCATCAAAAGAATAATGGACATGTATACACAGACCATGGTGCAATTGGCATCAGCTAAAATCGGTGCAGAATCAAGCTCCCGTCCCACTTTTCTCTTCCACCATACCAAAATCCACATAATGAGTATGGATATGGAGGAAATGATGACACCCCATAAAGTGGTCAGTGGTTTATGACCTGTCCAAATATTGTATATACTCGATACGACAAGACCTACGACCAAAATATAAAAGGCAGTACCTGTAATTTTCAAGGCTGTACGTTCGAACCTATCGCGATCGCTCTCTGGGTTCTTTTGGATGCGCAGCACCATATGGGCAATGCCCAATCCCGAGATGACCTCGATAAAACTGTCCGTTCCAAAACCAAAAAGGGCAAGGCTTTCATCTTCAAAACCGAGATATGTGGAAACTATGCCTTCAGCCACGTTATAAAAAATGGTGAACAAAGCCAAGGCAAACGCACTTCTATACAATTTTACATCTTGGGTCATTGGAAATGTTTCGGTTATCATTTCTTTAGGGACCATGAATTTCCGGGATTCAGGAACAAAAATCAAATGTTTTTCGACTACTTATCGGAATCCCTACTATTCATGGCCATTTTAGCTATATCCCGTGTGATTTTTGTGGGTGAGTTGCAATCACAGTTGCTCAAACCTATCACATAAATATCTTCCTTTGGCAAATAAACTCCCATAGATTTATATCCAAAGATAGACCCGCCGTGCTCAAAGCTTTTTGTACCGTTCAAAGTTTCAACATGCCATCCATAACCATAATCGGTTTGCTCTCCATTGTTCAACCTATAATTGACAAAGGCTTTGTTCATAGTTTCTTTACTGAGCAATACATGGTTTTTGATTGCTTCCTCCCATTTGAGCATATCATCCACAGTGGACATCAACGAACCGGATGCAAAGGGTATAGAATAACTGATATGCCTAGAGTTAGTATATGTCTTTCCTTTACGATAACCCGAAGCTCTGTTAGGTATCACCTTTGAGTGGCTCGCATAGTAGGATGAAGACATTCCCAATTTTTCAAAAATCCGCTGTTCCACAAAATCGCCATAGCTTATCCCCGAAGCCTTTTCAATTATGTATCCTAAAATGACATAACCTGAATTGTTGTATTTGAATTGATCGCCTGGAGCAAAGTCCATTGGCTCGTTTTTAAAAAAATCGATTACCTCCAAGGGCTCCATATCATCGTTGGCAATGGCATTGAGTCCCTTGACGCTTGTAAAACTCTTTATTCCCGAAGTATGGTTCAACAGGTGGTGGATAGTGATTTTATGGCCCCGGGTCGGATAATCAGGGATGTATTTGGTTATTTCATCATCCAAACGGAGCTTTCCTTTTTCCATCAACATTAAAATGGAGATAGCGGTAAACTGTTTGGTCATGGAACCGATTTCGAAAACATTATTTGTCTCCATCGGCACTTGAAGTTCGAGGTCTGCCAATCCAAAAGCCTTTTTGTAAATAATGTCCCCTTTTTTAGCTACCAAAAAAACGGCCCCTGGATTATTATCAGTAAATTTCTCTTTGAGCTTGTTGTCTATTTGGTACGATAGGTCTTGAGCATTCAAACTTAATTGAGACCCTACTAAAACAATAAACCACAAAAGCCCCGCTCCCTTACAAATTCCGATTTTCATTTTTACCTTACGTTTTTCGATTTGTAAGGTATGACGGCACTTTGTCAGAAAAGGTTACAATGTTCAAGGAAATTATTCAGAGCCCCGCTTTTTCTTATTGAAATGGTATATGCCGTAAGCGA
The DNA here is from genome assembly GCF_003057865.1 of Muricauda brasiliensis. NCBI lineage: Bacteria > Pseudomonadati > Bacteroidota > Flavobacteriia > Flavobacteriales > Flavobacteriaceae > Allomuricauda > Muricauda brasiliensis. The sequence goes on from NZ_QBTW01000011.1 coordinate 306,966, forward strand.
TAACCACCAAAACCACAAAAGGGAGATAGCTCCCGATGACCACACCTATTTCGTAGGCACTGTCGGGAGCTTCCTCCATCTTTTTTTCAATATCGGATTGTTGAATCAACCAAATTAGATTCATATTGTATCTTTTTTGTCCTTTGGAGCATGCAATGAATAGCAATATCTCGACTGCGCTCGATATGACTATTTATTTGTTCATTAACTCCTCTATCTCCTCAATCTCGATGGGGATGTTGCGCATCAAGTTAAATGGTTCTCCACTTTCTTGAATGACCACATCATCCTCCAAACGGATACCCATTCCCTCTGCCGGAATGTAAATTCCCGGTTCCACCGTAAACACCATATTGGCCTTCATCGGTGTTTTTAATTCGCCGTAGTCGTGTGTATTCAAACCGATATGGTGACTGGTGCCGTGCATAAAGTATTTTTTGTACGCTGGCCAATCTGGGTTTTCATTCTGCACATCGGCCTTGTCCAATAAGCCCAAGCCTATCAATTCGGAAGTCATCAATTTTCCCACTTCTTTGTGGTATTCGGCCCAAATGGCGCCCGGGACCAACATTTTGGTGGCTTCATCCTTAACACGGAGCACGGCGCTGTATACTTCTTTTTGCCTGTCGGTAAATCTTCCATTGGCGGGAATGGTCCGAGTCATGTCGCTGGAATAATTGGCATACTCCGCCGCTAGGTCCAACAAAATCATGTCACCATCCTTCACTTCTTGGTTATTCTCCAAATAGTGCAGAACGTTTGCATTGTTTCCAGAAGCGATAATCGGACTATATGCGAAACCTTTGGAACGGTTACGGACAAACTCATGCAGGAACTCGGCTTCCATTTCGTGCTCCCAAACGCCCGGTTTCACAAACTCCAATATACGCCTGAATCCTTTCTCTGTAATGTCGCATGCCTTCTGCATCAACTCTATTTCTTCCGGCTCCTTTACCCCCCGAATACTCTGCAAAATGGGGTTGCTCTTTGCCAATTGGTGCGCAGGGTATTCTTTCTTGCATTTTTCTATGAAACGATCTTCACGTGTCTGCGTTTCCACCGCTTGGCGGTAATGCTCGTTAGTGTTGAAATATATTGTATCCGCTTCTGTCATCAAGTCAAAAAAGATCTTGTCAAAATCGGTGAGCCAATACACGGTTTGTATTCCCGATACCTCGGTGGCTTTTTCCTTGGTAAGCTTTGCGCCTTCCCAAACAGCGATATGGTCGTTGGTTTCCCTAACAAACAGAATCTCCCTATGTTTTGAGTCCATAGCATCGGGGAACAATAACAAAATAGTTTCTTCCTGGTCCGCACCGCTCAGATAAAATAGATCACGGTCCTGTTCAAACGGCAAGGTGCTATCGGCCCCAATGGGGTAGATGTCGTTGGAGTTGAATATCGCAATGCTCTTGGGCCGCATATGGGCCATAAATTTCTTACGGTTTTTCACAAAAAGATTACTGTCTATCTGGAAGTATTTCATAGTTGTATTTTGATTTCCCCAAATTTAGGTAATTGCGTTACCGAAGACAAATTCTTACCTTCCATATCAAATTGAAAAAATGCAACTCAACCTAAGCATACCTGCCTTACTTTTTCCCGCTATTTCCTTGACCATGTTGGCCTATAATGCTAGGTACTTGGCCATTGCCGCGCTCATCCGGCAATTGCACAAACAGTTCGAAGAAACCTCTGCCCAGCCCTTAAAACAACAGATCAATCAATTAAGAAACCGGCTAAGCATTATAAAGAACATGCAAGCTTCGGCCATTATCAGCTTTTTATTGGCGGCGGTCACGATGTTCCTTGTATATGTGGAGATGGAGGTTTGGGCCAACATTATTTTTGGTATAAGTCTGATTTTTCTCATGATTTCGCTGATTCTCTCACTTTTAGAGGTTCAACTTTCTACCAAAGCCCTTGGCATTCAGTTGAAGAATATGGAAAAATAATAAGCTATTTAAACAAGGTGTGTAGGAATACTTCTTCGTGCGCTCAGTGCTTAAAAATCAACCGTCAATTGAAAAGGGCCTTGTACCAATTCTAAAGGGTCATTGGTAAACCCGATTCAAATAAAACTTCTGCTTACATCTACTTTTGCGCATAAATTTTATACATAATATAGAGAAAGATTATGCAGCGCGTTAGGGAGTTGGAGTTTTTCAAAAAAATAAAACAGATCAGGGAGTATGAGTTTGGGACCTTCTATTTTTTCGATGGTTTGGTCATTTCAGAAATGAACGAAGGTGAAACTTTTAATTGGGACATAGCGGAAACCATAATTAAAGTTGCTTACGAAGTTTTGGGAAAGGACAAACCCATTGCCTATATCAGTAATCGCATCCATAATTATTCGGTAGTGCCCACAGATTGGCTAAAGTTTTATAAACATCGCCACAAATTGGAATTTTATTCCATTGTAGCCTACAACAATAGTGGATTGACGAGCGTGATTTTAGAAAAGTTATTTTTTAAGGATAAAATACGTCAGTTTTCCAATCTTGAAGACGCCATTAAATGGAGTCTGGCCAAAGTGAGCGATGAAATAGACTTATCTGCTTAGAACCCTTTCACTATCTACCTCGTTTTGCATTTTTCTCCACAAATTGAACAATGGTTTTGGCCACGTTTACACCAGTGGCCGCCTCAATTCCTTTTAAGCCCGGCGAGGCGTTTACCTCAATAAGCAAAGGGCCGTTTTTGGAACGGATCAAATCCACTCCGGCCACACCCAGCCCCAAATGTTTGGTAGCATTGATGGCGATGAATTTTTCACGGGGCGTCAACTGCACTTTTTGAGTCTCGGCACCACGGTGCACATTCGACCTAAAATCGTCCAGACCGCTGGTCCGCTTCATACTGGCCACAATTTTGTTGTCCACGACCACAATCCTGAGATCTTCCCCATTGGCCTCTTCAATATACTCCTGCAACAAAATACTGGTGCTCATGTTATACAATGTATCTATGACGGACTTGGCAGATTTTTTGCTTTCGGCCAAAATAACACCCTTGCCCTGGGTGCCTTCCTGTAGTTTGATGATCACCGGGGCTCCGCCCAAAAGCTCAATCTGGTGCTCCACATTATTGGGGTTGATGGAAAACACCGTTTTTGGCACTGGAATTCCTTTCTTGAACATCATTTGCAAAGTGGAAACCTTGTTCCTGGCCCGAATGATTCCAAGAGACTTTGCCGTACTGAATATATTGTTCATCTCGAATTGCTTCACTATCGCAGCACCATGTCTTGTAACTGTGGTTCCGATTCTTGGCACAACTGCATCAAACTCATCGGTAATGTTGTCGGCTTCATAAAAAATCTGGGGCTTTTCTCCTCCCAACTGTACGGAACACTTGGTGTGGTCTATATGCTCCACATAATGGCCTGCTTTTTCAAACTCCTCGGCAATCCTGGAAGTGGAATACACGTTGAGGCTTACGGAAAGTAGGGCAATGTCCATTGATATTATAAATTTTATCCAAATTCGAACAATTATTTGGATTTTCCTTTTACCAGCCGTTTTTCTTTTGATGCAAGAGGGTTATACCGTAAGTTTAGGCAGGTTCATAATTACCGTTGTTCCCAGTGCCTTTCCAGTTTCTTCGTCTTTTATATCGTAAATGGTATAGCTGAAATCCTCGTGGTATTTTTTGGAAAAAAAATCCAATCTATCCTGAACGATGGTCAATCCCAAGGATTGCCCCTTCAAGGGATTTTGGCGGTTTTTAAGACGGGATGCTTCCCGCCCAACACCGTTATCCTCAACGATAACCGTAAGACAACCCCCTTCATCGGTTTCTTGGACTTTAATGACCAACTGTTTTTTGCCTTTTTTTGTGGTAAGTCCGTGCCAAATGGAATTTTCCACAAAGGGTTGAAGTATGAGGGAGGGAATTAAAATATCATCTGGAGCTATTCCTTCATCAATTTCAGCATTGTACTCAATGTTGTTTTTGAATCGGTCACTTTCAATTTCTGTGTACATTTCAATAATGTCCAACTCCTCTTTTAAGGTCACAAGGTCTTTTCTTGAACTTTCCAAGATGCCGCGTATCAGTTTGGAGAACCTGCCCAGATAATAAATGGCCTTCTCTTGGTCGTTTTCTATTAGATAGGATTTAATGGAATTGAGCGCGTTGAAAATAAAATGAGGGTTCATTTGACTTCGTAAAGCATCGAGCTTGAGCTGTGCGAACCTATTTTCCATTTTCATGGTAAGTTTTTCGGTCCGCTCCCTTTGGGCCTCCGAACTAAGACCCTCTATTTCTGCTTTGGTCTGTAAGAGCTCATCCGATAGGGTTCGGTTGATACTCTCCTTGATCACTTGGTTTTCCTCCAATTGCTCAATATATTTTTTCTGTACATGGGCCTTATCCCTGTAGACCATTTTTTGCTCCAGTCCGATGGCCAGGGCAAACAATAAGCTTTCAAGCAGTACACCAAGATAAAAGATGTACAATGTTTCGTCGCTGGCCCTACTTTCTTCAAAAGAATACAGGGTGATGATAAGATACGAAACAAAAAGCGCCGACATGCCCGAGAGAATATACCACTTGATGATACGGTCTTGTTTGAGAACCAAATAGAACCCTCCCACAAAAACGATCAGGCTCATGGGCAAAAAGAAGAATCCATGGAAATAATCGATTAAATAAGACCTGGGATTCATCAATTGGACGGCCCATAAGACCAAATATAACGGCGCGACCCCCAAATAGGCCCGGTATGCCCATTTAACAAATTTTGGATGGTCGTTCTTGAGCTGCATGATATCCAGGACAAAAAAGCTGAACAGCATAGAGGCAAACAATTGTGTGGGGTAATGTACCCATGCTACAAAAGTTCTTCCTGCAGACCTGTGGAAAAATTCCGAGAAAAAGACACCTTCCACATATTTCATCAAGGTGATGCCGGTAACCAAGGCATATAGGGAGTAAAAAAGGTAAAACCGCTTCTTGTGCTGAAAAAACTGAATCAGAAAGAAAACAAAAAGATAGAACAGTACGGAAACCACAAGGAACCCAAATCCATTCTGGTTACTTTCCTTGAAAAAGTCTGTCAAATTTTTCAGCATAAAGTCATCTTAGCTCATCTTGTTTAAAAAAGCCTCTTTTTTGGTTCTAGAAACGGGTATTTTCTTTTGGTTCAACAATACCAAATATCCATCGGACCGTAAATACTCCTTCACCTTGAGCAAATGAACAATATAGGAATTATGTACCCTGAAGAACATTCGGTTGGGAAGCATGTCCTCCAGCTCCTTCAATTTTTTTGATACCAACAACTCTTCTCCCGATTCCAAAAAGGTTTTTGAATAATTCCCGTCCGATTCGCAATACACGATTTCGTTCACACGCAGGAACAAGATTTTTCCACTTACAGGAATCTGAACAATCTGTGGTGAACTTGCCCGGGAAAGGGCTTCAAAAGTCTGTTCAAATTGGTGTTTAAAATTTTGTGCACCGTTCAATTTTTTCAGCTTTTCCACAACGCCCAAAATATCATCTTGATCTACCGGTTTCAAAAGGTAATCCACCGCACTCTCTTTAATTGCCCTGATGGCATATTGATTGTACGCTGTAGTGATTACAACGGCGAAGTTGCGGTATTCCAATTTTTCCAAAAGGGAAAACCCGCTCATTTCGGGCATTTCAATATCCAAAAAAACGCAATCGGGCTTTAAATAGTTGATTCCAGATATGGCCTCTACCGGGGAGGTAAACGTTTCAATGATCGAGATAAAGTCCGAGTGTTTTCTCAATTCCCAAGAAAGGCTATTGATGGCAGCCAACTCGTCATCCACAATAATTACCCTCATGATGGTTTCTTCTTTGTTCCAAATTATAACTTGAATCGTTATAAAACCCACCTATAGTGATGTTTAACATAAAATGGTGTATAAGATGCATATATGCTGTACAGATGGTAAAACTTACCTAAAAAAGAATGTAATACTCCATCGGTAACAGAAAACCATCGATCAGCATAATCATACATACATATAGTAAGGAGCGAGTTCTTGAGCTGGTCAATCCATTCTAATTTGCCAGTTGAAACCCAAAAAATTTAAACATGAAAACAAGTGAATTATCAATTAAAACATTCTTTTTAACAGCAATGTCGGTCGCATTGATCGTCTCTTGCTCATCAGAAGATGGTGAGGATGGTGCCGTTGGACCTCAAGGGCCTCAAGGTGAACAAGGAGTCGCAGGGCCTGCCGGAGCCCAAGGTGAACAAGGGGAGCAAGGGGAAACAGGTACTGCCAATGTGATATACTCGGATTGGATAGCATCCGAATTTGGTGGTCTTGCTGCAGCCGAAGAATCCGACCAATTGTTGGTTTCCTTTGGATTAGCTGAATTCAACAATGCAAACGACGTTCTCCTTGTCTATGGAAGACATGAAATCAATGTAATATCAAACGAGGTCTATCAATTGCCCTTTGAGCTAGTTTCCCAAAATGAAATATATAGGTATAGATTAAACCAAGGTTCAGGTTTCATAGCACTATATGCAGAAGCAGTGACCTCTGATGGAGGAACCAACGTGTTTACCTATTTTGATGACTTCAGGTATGTACTCATTCCCGGCGGGGTATCTGCTCCTGATAAATCTGCTTCAAGTGCTGTGGATTATTCTAAAATGAGCTACGAACAAGTCATCGAATATTTCAACATTCCTGAATAATCAGGTATCATAAAGTTCCCCCTAATTCAAAACATACCTATTATTTAAGCTCCGATATAAAGATGAAACAATTATTATACGTTCTCTTGGCATTGATGTCCATTTCAATGGCCGCCCAAGAACAAAGCGCTACCATTAAAGTATTGGCCAGGGCCATCCACACAGATTCTTCTCCCACCTATAAAGCCACGGTTTCAATAAGTCCTGCATACTCTAGCTATGCTTCGGACGGCATGGATTTCGAGGAACTGAGGTCTCTCTACCAAAAAGCCCTTGAACTGAACGGTATTGCTTGGGAAGAGCTCAAGAAAAATCCACACGAGTTTGGCTTTGAAACCATGGGATACGACAAGGAAGGTGTTATTTATGAGTTTTCAACTCCCTCCATCGAAAAAATGAAAATTTTTTTGAGCATAAAATCTTTGGGGCTTCAGCGTTTAAACAGTGTGGCAGTTTTAAAAATTGATGAGAACGGAGCAAAATTGCTCTATGGTAAAGCAATGGAAGATGCTAAACTAAAAGCGTCCTTGATCGCCTTGGCCCTTGGCAAGGAACTCGGTGATGTAGTTACTGTGGAAGACAATCAACATCTGAACGAGCAGGTGGAAACGGCCATATATTATGATCGCCCGGTCAATGAATACATCTATTCCCTTCAAGTGGTGTTCAAAACAAAATAAACTCCAATCCAGATATTCTTAAATACCTAATAGCTGCCTTTGCTACCATTTTCCGCCAGCTCTATCTTTTTCAACGCAATAAAATTTTTAGCCCAAGTCCCTTTTAGCAGTTTTAATATATCATTTTCAAAGCTTTGCCCCTTCCCTATAATGTTTCTAAATAAGGGGGGTCTACTTGTTTATTACTTGTTAAAAACTCATTCGTGCCGTAAATTTGTGTAAAAACTAACTTCTAATGAGTTTGATAAAATCTTCGTTGGCCCGAAAATATGTTATGGCCCTATCGGGTCTTTTTTTGGTCACATTTTTGATTCTTCACGTGACCATTAATTTGGCCTCGGTATTTTCCCCTGATTTTTTTAATGAAGCATCCCACTTTATGGGCTACAACCCCATAGTTCAGTTCTTGATGCAACCAATTCTAATTGCAGGTGTCATCGTACACTTTGTGATGGGCTTTGTTTTGGAGATTCAGAACAAAAAGGCCAGGAATGTAGGCTATATTAAGTACAAAGGTAGTGCAAATGCGCCCTGGGTTTCTCGAAACATGATTTATTCAGGTCTGGTCATCCTTGCTTTCTTGGCGTTGCACTTCTATGATTTTTGGGTACACGAAATGGTCTACAAATATGTGGAGGCCAATCCTGAGGACCCAACACGTTACTATCATGAAACGGTGGAGAAATTTGCTCCTTTCTGGAGAACCATTCTTTACGTGGTTTCCTTTGTGTTGCTTAGCTTGCACTTGTGGCATGGTTTCGCTTCCTCTTTCCAATCCATGGGTGCCAATAACAAGTACACCGTTGGATTCACAAAATTTGCTAAAATATTTGCGGTCGTGGTACCCTTGGCATTCGCTTTTATCGCCTTGTACCACCACCTTAACCCAATAACACATTAAGTATGGGCATATTGGATTCTAAAATTCCATCTGGGCCGTTGGCCGACAAATGGACCAAGCATAAAAATGACATCAATCTAGTTAACCCAGCCAACAAAAGGAATATTGACATCATTGTTGTAGGTACAGGACTTGCAGGTGGTGCCGCTGCAGCTACTTTGGCCGAGTTGGGTTACAATGTAAAAACCTTCTGCTATCAAGATTCTCCACGTAGGGCACACTCCATTGCTGCCCAAGGGGGAATCAATGCAGCTAAGAACTATCAAGGGGACGGGGATAGCAACTACCGTCTTTTCTACGATACCATAAAAGGGGGGGATTACCGTTCACGCGAAGCCAACGTTTATCGTTTGGCCGAGGTTTCCGGAAACATCATCGACCAATGTGTGGCACAAGGGGTACCCTTTGCCCGCGAGTATGGTGGTATGTTGGACAACCGTTCGTTTGGTGGGGTACTTGTATCAAGGACCTTTTATGCCAAAGGACAGACCGGTCAGCAATTATTGTTGGGTGCTTATTCCGCAATGAACCGTCAAATAAACCGTGGTAAGATTCAAGCTTTTAACCGTCATGAAATGATGGATTTGGTCTTGGTCGATGGAAAAGCAAGAGGTATCATCGCTAGGGATTTGGTAAGTGGCGAAATTGAAAGGCATAGTGCCCACGCCGTTGTTCTGGCAACAGGAGGGTACGGAAACGTATTCTTCCTTTCCACCAACGCCATGGGGAGTAATGTTATGGCCGCATGGAGAGCGCACCGAAAAGGAGCTTTCTTTGCCAACCCATGTTTCACTCAAATTCACCCAACTTGTATTCCTGTTTCGGGTGACCATCAATCCAAATTGACGTTGATGTCGGAATCCCTTAGAAACGATGGACGAATCTGGGTCCCCAAGAAAATGGAGGATGCCATTGCCATACGGGAAGGCAAAAAGAAACCGACAGAACTGGCCGAAGAAGACAGGGATTATTATTTGGAGAGAAGGTATCCTGCCTTTGGTAACCTTGTTCCCCGTGATGTGGCATCAAGAGCTGCCAAGGAACGATGCGATGCCGGCTTTGGCGTAAACAAAACCGGAGAAGCGGTATTCTTGGATTTCGCGTCCGCTATAGAGCGTTACGGAAAAGAAAAGGCCTTGACCTCTGGTCTTAAAGACCCAGACAAGGCGACCATCACCAAATTGGGAGAGGAAGTTGTTGAGGCCAAATATGGCAACCTGTTCCAGATGTACGAAAAAATTGTGGACCAAAATCCATATAAGACCCCAATGATGATTTATCCCGCTGTACACTATACCATGGGAGGTCTTTGGGTGGATTATAATCTACAGACCACAATTCCTGGTTGTTACTCTGCCGGTGAGGCCAACTTTAGCGACCACGGCGCCAACCGCTTGGGTGCTTCTGCCCTTATGCAAGGATTGGCAGACGGTTATTTTGTACTGCCTTATACCATTGGGGATTATCTGTCAAAAGATATCAGAACCGGAAAAATACCAACCGATTCTCCAGAGTTTGACGAAGCTGAAAAACAGGTTCGCGACAGAATGGAAAAGTTGATGAGCGGTTCAGGAATCCATTCCGTGGATTATTATCACAAGAAACTGGGCAAGATCATGTGGAACAAATGTGGTATGGCTCGTAACGAAAAGGAATTGAAAGAAGCCATCAAGGAGATTTCCGACCTTAGAAAAGATTTCTGGGAGAACGTGAAAATTCCGGGAAGTATCGAATCTAAAAACCAAGAGCTGGAAAAAGCTGGACGCGTTGCCGATTTCTTGGAGTTGGGCGAACTTTTCGCAAAAGATGCCCTACACAGAAACGAATCTTGTGGAGGCCACTTCCGTGAAGAATACCAGACCGAGGAGGGAGAAGCGCTTCGAGATGACGAAAACTTTAAATATGTGGCCGCTTGGGAATATAAGGGCGAGCCCAAGGATGCCGAATTGCACAAAGAGGATTTGGTATACGAAAACATTGAACTGAAGACAAGATCCTACAAATAAGAAGCTATGAAATTATATCTAAAAATATGGCGTCAAAAGGACGCATCCACACCAGGAAAAATAGTTGATTATACACTTGACGGTGTAGAAGGAGATATGTCTTTCTTGGAAATGTTGGATATCCTAAACGAAGAATTGGTCTCCAAAGGAGAGGAACCCGTAGAATTTGACCACGATTGCAGGGAAGGTATCTGTGGAACATGTTCGCTTCAAATAAATGGAGAGCCCCATGGACCGGACAGATTGGTAACCACTTGTCAGCTGCACATGAGAAAGTTCAACGATGGGGATACCATTGTTATCGAACCGTTCCGAGCCACTGCATTCCCCGTTATCAAGGATTTGATCGTGGACCGTAGCGCTTTTGACCGTATACAGCAAGCTGGCGGGTATATTTCCGTGAACACCTCCGGAAATACCATCGATGCGAATTCCATTCCAATCAATAAGCATGCTGCGGACGAAGCCATGGACGCTGCTACCTGTATTGGCTGTGGAGCTTGTGTGGCCGCTTGTAAAAATGCAAGTGCCATGTTGTTCACATCTGCTAAAGTATCGCAATTTGCCCTGTTGCCTCAAGGTCAGGTTGAAGCTACCGAGCGCGTTCAGAACATGGTCCGCCAAATGGATTTGGAAGGTTTTGGTAACTGTACCAATACCGGAGCTTGTGAAGTGGAATGCCCAAAGGGTATCTCATTGACCAACATTGCTAGAATGAACCGTGAATATTTATCCGCTACGCTAAAAGGATAAGCAAATCATATTTCTATATACAAAACCCAAATTCCAATAGGAGTTTGGGTTTTTTGTTATCTTACGGTATGCCCAAAGAATACCCAAAAGAACGCATCAAAGTCCCTCGGTTCAATGAGGAATCAGGTTTCTATACGACACCGGAGCGTTCCAAGATCATGGGAAAAATCCGTGGTAAAAACACCAAGCCAGAATTAGTCTTTAGAAAGGCGTTATGGCAATCGGGCTATAGATATCGCATCGATTACAAAAAACTCATTGGAAAGCCGGATATCGCCCTTAAAAAGTATAAGACCGTCATATTTATTGATGGGGAATATTGGCATGGCCATAATTGGGAAGAACGAAAAGAAAAAATCAAGACCAACCGTGAATTCTGGATTCCAAAGATTGAACGTAACATGCAACGTGATGAAGAGGTGAATCAAGCCCTAAAGGATAAAGGGTACACCGTATTCCGATTCTGGGAAACCGAGGTAAAAAAGAATCTGGATGGATGTTTGGAACAGGTACTCACCCATCTAAACGAGGTCAAAACTGCTTTTTCTCAATCTTAAATACCTGTAGTACCTCTTCTAACAATAGCTCAAAATCCTGAAACTCCGGTGAAGTATTCAGGTTGTGACATTGTAAGGTCTTTTTTTCCTTGTTATACCCTGTAAGCTGCTTACAGATAATCCTATCCGCACAAACCAATATATAGGACTGGTGCCATAAGGTTTCGTTTCGGGTCAACAATTCTTTTTTGATTTCGAGTCCAAGAACATATGCTTTGTTCGGAATGGATTCAGCACTGGAATCGTTCATGGAATCACCGGATACTTCGAATATACGGTGGGGTTCTTCCGTTAAAAAATCAATGATAAAACCACCCTGAAATGGATTGCTGAAGTTGTCCTTCCGTAAATTCTCAATATATTTTTTTTGCCATTCTACCAATATCAAAGGAGCCATCACCAAATATTTACCATGCTCCAATGGGTAAAAAACACTTCCATGCTTGGTAAATGGTTGACGTTTGGTATAAGCCTCGCCCATATCGTTCACCTCGTGCATGTACAGCTCGGCAATGGTAAGGCCAAAATATTCGGCTATCTTGGTTAGATTCTTAATCGGGATGTTTGCATCCTTGCGTTCGTAGAGCTGTATGGTACGAAGACTCACGCCGATTTCCTTGCCCAATTGCGATTGACTTATATTATTTTTTCTTCGTAACTGCTTAATTATATACATTTATTTCTATATTGTGTAATATTGTTACGCAATATGCACTCGACGCAGCAATTTATCTAGTTTTCTGTAATTGGGTTACAAGCCAAATATAGAAAATAGGATCTGACCCCGACATATAATTATTTAAACTTGAATTATATATGGGTTCTATAAAAGGCCTTGGGCCACTCCTTAAAACCGAACTGATCTTTAAAGATGAAGATTACGGCAAGCCGATTAGTGAAAAACTGTCTGAGACTTTACGTAGAAACACTTCTAAAAACGATTTGGCCAATATTGCCATACAGAGCAACGTAAGCTTTTCCACCATTCGTGATGTAGTATACAGAACAAATAGTCTAACAAAATTAAACGCAAAGGCAATCTCTCTGTTGATGCATGCCGCTTTTGAAAATTCCGTGGCGTATAAACTACAGGCCGAGGGGGATAATGTTTATCTGGGTGGACTACTAAATATTTAGCCGGAGCAACCAGTCGGTCTGCCTATCTGAGCCAATGAAATAAGGGTGTTCCCCAAACTTGGCAAAGCCATGCCTTTGGTAAAATTGAATGGCTTTTGGATTGTGTTCCCAAACTCCTAGCCAAATGTAGTTCTTCTTTAATGATTCTGCTTGGGTCACTATTTTCTTAAGCATCCACGAGCCGATTTTTTTACCTTGATGTTCTTTCAGCACATAAATACGTTCAATCTCCACAGAATCAGGGTCTTTTATATCAGTTTGGGCGGTTTCAATATTAAGTTTGAAATAACCCACCAGAGTCTCATCATCATAAACAAAATGAAAAAGACTATCCTTATTTGCGAGTTCGGCGGCTAGCTTTTTATAATGGAAAGCCTCATTGATATAGGTCTGGAAATCTTCAGGGTCATTGTCCTTTTCAAAGGCATCGGAAAAGGTGCTTTTTGATATATTTACCAAAGTATCCAAATCGGCACCCTCGCATTCCCGAAAGTGAAGCGGCATATGTGAATGGTTTGCCTTAAAATTATAGCAAAAAAAAGAGCCGAACAAGGTGTTGGCTCCAAATTTTTCAGGGGGATGTAACTGATTTAAAGCATAAAAAGCTTTTTAATCAAAAGCATAAATCCTGTGAAAAAATCGTTTCGGTAAACTTGGACGTTCTCGTCCATTGTAGTCTGTGTTTTTAGGGCCATGGTCAAATCGGTTTTGGTGGTGTTAATTTGGGTAAAAATTTCGATATAACCAAATATATAATCGATGAATGGTATTCTAAAACTATTGTTGTGTAATAGCTATAAAATGTTGTAAAAATGCGGTGCATATTTATTAAATCCTCATTTCCGGAACGTCTCCATCCACAACCAGCCTACCTTCGGTTGCTTTCTTGATTTCCTCCACGGAAACGCCTGGTGCCCTTTCCAAAAGTTTAAATCCTTGGTCCGTTACTTCCAACACGGCAAGATTCGTCACTATTTTGGTTACACATCCTACACCAGTCAAGGGCAACATACATCTTTTTAAAAGTTTTGAATCGCCATCGCGGTTCGTGTGCATCATTGCTACTATGATGTTTTCCGCAGATGCTACCAAATCCATAGCGCCTCCCATGCCCTTAACCATTTTTCCGGGAATCTTCCAATTGGCAATATCACCGTTCTCGGCCACTTCCATGGCACCTAAAATGGTTAAGTGAACATGTTGTCCACGTATCATGCCAAAACTGGTTGCAGAATCAAAGAACGAAGCGCCGGGCAATGTGGTAATGGTCTGTTTTCCTGCATTAATGATATCCGCATCCTCCTCTCCTTCAAACGGGAAAGGGCCCATGCCCAAAACGCCATTCTCACTTTGAAATTCTACACTGATATCGTCCCGCACGAAATTGGCCACTAAAGTCGGTATTCCTATACCAAGGTTCACGTAGTATCCGTCCTTAACTTCTTTTGCTATACGCTTTGCTATTCCGTTTTTATCCAACATATAAATAATGTTCTAATTCTATTAATGGAGCAATGAATCAATTGTGCTTCTTAAGATTCCTCTTGCTCGTACTTATAATTTTATACATAATCAATCCCAACTCGTTGACATTTTCCTTTAAACTGGTTTCAAAAGGATAACTTTCCGCTCTTTCACAAAGGGTCAACCAATATTTTACTTCTTCCAATTCTTTCAGGGCTATTTTCACCTTATGGATAAAGTCCGCTCTACTTTCTGCATTCTGCGCCTCATGGATATTTGCTCCAATACTGGTGCCAGCTTTTAATAACTGATTGGCAACAACGTAATTTTTTTCTATTTTCCAGAACTTCACAAAAATCAATTATCATCAAGGCAAAATCAACGGATTTGGTAACGATGATATTTTCCCTTTTAACCATTAGTTCATTTATTACATTGATTCCATTTTTCGCACTGTTCGTTGCTCAATTCTCTTCTCATATTTCCTGCCTTGGAAAATACGCTGTACAAATATTCCGGGAATGTGAATCTGGTTAGGGTCCAGACTTCCTGCCGGAAGTAGTTCTTCTACCTCGGCCACGGTAATTGTAGCCGCACCACACATGCAAGGATTAAAATTACGCGCTGTCCCTTTAAAGATGAGATTGCCTGCCTCATCTCCTTTCCAAGCTTTGACAAAAGCGAAATCTGCTTTAAATGCGGGCTCCAAAACATACATTTTACCATCGAACTCCCTAGTTTCTTTGCCTTCGGCCACTTCAGTTCCGTAACCGGCTGGGGTGTAAAATGCAGGGAAACCCGCTTGGGCTGCCCTACACTTCTCTGCAAGCGTTCCTTGAGGTGTGAGTTCCACTTCTAGTTCCCCACTGAGCATTTGACGTTCAAACTCGTCATTTTCGCCCACATAGGAGGATATCATTTTTTTGATTTGATGTTTTTGTAACAGCAGTCCAAGTCCAAAATCGTCCACTCCGGCATTGTTGGATATGCAAGTGATGTCTTTAATGCCCAATCGCACGAGTTCGTCTATGGCGTTCTCTGGTATTCCACATAGGCCAAACCCACCCAACATGAACGTCATTCCGTCTTCTACTCCCTTCAAGGCATCGGATACATTGGCAACTTTTTTATTGATCATAGCATTCGTATTAATATTCCCTGAAATTACGATTTAAATAAAAAAGCCCCAAGCAAATTAAGATATGCTTGGAGCTTTATTTTATCAAAACGGATTGGACGGACTAGAAGTCTAGGTCATCCAAATCATCATCTGTATCGACATTTTCATCTTTTTGCAGTTGTGAACAATCCAAATTAATGGACATCTCCTCAGGCGCCTCAAAAGCATCTTTTGAGACCCCAATTTCTTCGTTGGCATAGTTCTTCTTCATGTAAAGTCCCCAAATAGGCAGAGCCATGGCTGCACCTTGTCCGTATAACAAACGGTTAAAGTGGATGGACCTATCTTCTCCACCTACCCACACACCGGTCACTAAATTTGGTACCATTCCCATAAACCAACCATCACTCTGATTCTGTGTGGTTCCTGTTTTACCTGCTATCGGGTTTGTCAATTCGTATGGGTAGCCAGTTATAATTTCCTTATATACGGTGTTGTTCTTTCCGTAAGTATGCCTTAGACGTCCCCCAGAACCGTATTGTGTAACACCCTCCAAAAGGTTGATCATCGCATAGGCAACATCCTTGCTCAGCACATCCTTGGTTTCGGGTTTGTATTCAAACAGCACAGTACCATTTTTGTCCTCGATACGGGTAACCATTACTGGTTTCACATACACTCCTTGGTTCGCATAGGTTCCGAAAGCCCCCACCATTTCATAAACGCTCACATCTGGAGTACCGAGTGCAATGGATGGCACTGCAGGGATTTCCTTAGTGATTCCCATATTTTTTGCCATGGAAACTACCGCTCCTGGCCCCACCCTGTCAATAAGTTGAGCTGTGATGGTGTTTACCGAATTGGCCAATGCGTTCTTTAAGGTCATATCTTCACCTGAGTATTTTCCATCAGAATTCTTTGGAGTCCAAGCCAACATGTTCCCATGCTTTCCTGGCTCTATACTGTATTGGTTATCAGGAAGGGTATAACAGGGAGAATATCGTAATTGGTCAATGGCAGCGGCATATACAAAAGGCTTAAATAAAGAACCTGCCTGTCTTGAACCTTGAATTACATTATCATACTGAAAATGTTTATAATCGATTCCACCTACCCAAGCTTTCACATGCCCTGTTTGTGGTTCCATGGACATCATGGCGGTACGTAAGAAAGTTTTATAATATCTGATGGAATCCATCGGGGTCATGATGGTATCTTTTTCGTAGGAATCGCTGTTCCAATCAAAAACGGTCATTTCCGTTTGTTTATGGAAAGTGGCTTCGATATCCTTCTCGGACAATCCCTCTCGCTTCAAATGGCGCCATCTTGCAGAACGCTTCATGGCATTTCGCAATATAGTATCTATTTCTCCTTTTCGTAAATCTAAAAAAGGAGCGGTAGGGTTGCGATCTGGTGTATTTTGATGGAAGAATTCCGCCTGCAGATTACTCATGTGTTCCTGTACGGCTTCTTCCGCATTACGCTGCATCCTGGAGTCGATGGTCGTATACACCTTTAGTCCATCCAAATAAATATTGTAGGTTTCGCCATCTGGTTTTGGGTTTTCACGAACCCATTGGTTCAAATAGCGTTGCATGTACATTCTAAAATAGGTGGCCAATCCTTCTCGGTGTGATTCAGGGTTAAAATTGATTTTCATCTCCCTGCTCTGCAATGAGTCCTTCTCTTTTTCGCTGATGTATCCATACTTTGCCATTTGACCAAGCACGGTATTTCTACGGTTAAATACCAATTCTTCCCGCCGCATTGGATTGTACAGCGAAGAGTTCTTGAGCATGCCCACTAAAACAGCAGATTCTTCGGTTTTGAGATCGGCAGGTTCTTTTCCAAAATAAATTCTGGAAGCAGAACGAATACCGTCCGCATTGTACCCAAAATCATATATGTTAAGGTACATGGCGATAATCTCTTGCTTGGTATAGTTCCGTTCCAAACGGGTAGCTATTACCCATTCTTTAATTTTTTGGGTAACTGCCTCAAATAGGTTTCTGGATCTAACCCCTACAAAAAGCTGTCGCGCCAATTGCTGCGAAATGGTACTTGCGCCACCCTTTGTGCCCAAAAAGGCCAATGCCCTTGCGAAACCACGCGCATCAATACCGGAATGGTCGTAATATCTGGCATCCTCGGTAGCTACCAAGGCATCTACAATGTTTTGAGGAAGGGTTTCGTAATCTACCCAAGTTCTGTTGTCGTCCAAGTATAGTTTCCCCAAGGTTTCGCCATCAGAGGAGATAAACTCGGTGGCCAAGTTGGTCTCGGGGTTTTCCAAACGCTCAAAGGTTGGCATTTCCCCAAACACTCCCCAAGAGGCCAATAGAAAAATAAGTACTACGGATAGGACGCCTGCTCCGAATATAATCCAAAACCACTTGATAAAAGGGAAAAAATTCTGCTGCTTTTTTTGTTGACGTTTCTTTGCCATTATAATTTTGGTGCTTTTTCTATTTCCAAACCAACATCCGTTATTCCCTCCAAAACATGGAGGCCCTCCACATCGCCATTTTTTCGCATGGCGTGGGAAATATTCACCTTATATACGCCGGAATCGGGAAAATCGATGTTTTCCTTGAACCAAAGTTTATTTTCTTTAATACTGCCCATTCCTTTACCAAGCCATTCACCATTGGGCTCCGCCATTCTATATTCCAACGTGTCTTTAACGGTATTTCCGCTCGGATATTCTAACTCGGTTATCAAAAATAGATTGCTGAAAGCAAAATTATCATCGTTTCTAATGTTGATGAACATGTTGTAGGTTTGGGTAGAATCCAGTTCAGAAAATTGAAAGTCAACATTCTGACCCATCTCCCATTTTGCTTCCTTAACCGGTTTATAATCTGAATAAACCAACAATTCGTTGCAAGACGACAGGGTAAGAATCACAACCAAGAGAAACAAAAATTTATTTTGCATTGTGGGGTGCTTTAGATTTTGGTTTTCTACGCTTCTTCTTTCTTCTCTTCTTACTCTTGGGTTTATCGAAACGGGTAAGACTGTCTTGGCCTACGACATTTTCGAAAGTAGTTTTTTCTTCCGCTATATTATCTGCGGCGTACTCCTCAAGACTGGCAACCTTATCGCCTTTCTTGTTAAGTTCCAGAATTTCCAAAACTTGGTCTTTGGAAAGTGTGTGCCAAGTTGCTGGTTCATCTTTATACGAAAACCATAGTGTTTCTTTAAAGATATCTGCCTTTTGGCAAAAGGCCAATCCTTTTTGGGTCTTGAGCTTACTGTCAGAAGGTGGGAAATCCTTCAATGCTTCCAGATACATGTCCAACTCATAGTTGAGGCAACATTTAAGCTTTCCACATTGCCCAGCCAGCTTTTGAGGGTTCAAGGCCAATTGCTGATAACGTGCCGATGCCGTGCTCACGGACCTGAAATCCGTTAACCAAGTAGAACAGCAAAGCTCACGACCACACGATCCAATACCACCCAATCGCTGGGCTTCTTGTCGGTAACCGATTTGACGCATCTCAATACGGATTCCAAAGGCCTTGGCCATATCCTTGATCAATTGTCTAAAATCAACCCTATCCTCAGCAGTATAGTAGAATGTTGCTTTGGAACCGTCTCCCTGAAATTCCACATCGCTGAGCTTCATTTCGAGCTTTAACGAAATGGCTATTTCCCTAGAACGTTTTTTTATTTCTTCTTCCCTATCCCGGCATTTTTGCCAGATGTCAATATCCCGTTGTGTTGCCTTTCTGTAAATTTTAGGGATAGTCTTGTCGTCGATGGATACTTTTTTGCGTTTCATTTGAATACGTACCAATTCGCCGGTAAGGGTAACCACGCCAACATCGTGTCCAGATTTGGATTGTGTGGCCACTACATCCCCAATGGACAGAGTGAGATTCTCCGTGTTCCTATAAAATTCTTTTCTACTATTCTTGAAACGTACCTCAACGCAATCAAAAGGTTTTTGACCGTTGGGCAACGACATATTGGAAAGCCAGTCAAAGACTGTCAGCTTGTTACAACCATCAGTGCCGCAAGTACCATTGTTCTTGCAACCACGCGGTTGTCCATCCTTGCCGGTTGAACAACTGCTACACGCCATATATAATATCTTGATTTAAGGAAACTTAATGGGCTTCCCTAAAAAGGGTTCATAAAAATTACTAGTTGTAAATATAACACAATTTGTTGCAGCATTGAAATACTACTTCTTGTATTTAAGAACCGGAGACCGCCCTTTCTTAAAAATTTTATTGCTAGCTCCCTTGCCCTTGCGCAAACGTTTTTGTTCTTCATAGGGCAATGCATGTACTTCCATACAATCCACCGAACAGCAATTGTTCATTTTCTCCGCACATTCATCACATTGTATGAACAACAGGTGACAGGCTTCGTTGGCGCAGTTGACATGGGTGTCGCAAGGTTTTCCACATTGATGGCAGTGGGCAATCACGTCTTCAGAAATACGTTCTCCCCTTCTATGGTCAAAAACAAAGTTTTTTCCCAAGAACTTGTTCTCCAATTTCTTTTCACGCACTTGTCTGGTGTATTCGATGATACCGCCCTCCAACTGATATACATTTTTAAAGCCTTTGTGCCTGTAGTATGCGCTGGCCTTCTCACAACGGATGCCCCCGGTACAGTACATTACCAGTTTTTTGTCCTCCTTGTGCTCGGCAAGGTCCTGTTCTATAATATCAAGAGAATCCCGAAAGGTGTCCACATCGGGCGTGATGGCATTTTTAAAATGTCCGATCTCACTTTCGTAGTGGTTCCGCATATCCACCAAAACCGTATTCTTATCTTCAATAAGTTCGTTGAACCGTTCCGCACCAACGTGGATTCCCTTGTTGGTCACATCAAAAGTGTCATCGTTCAATCCATCAGCCACAATTTTGTCCCTGACCTTTACTTTCAATTTTAGAAAAGACTTGTTGTCCTGCTCTATGGCAATGTTCAAACGTACATTTTCTAAAAAGACAATGCTGTCCAAATGTTCCTTGAATACATTAAAGTTTTCTGCGGGTACGGATAATTGGGCATTTATCCCTTCGTGTGCGACATAAATCCTTCCAAGAACTTCCATGTCGTTCCAAGCCAAAAAAAGATGGTTTCTTAAAATTTGCGGATTGCCGATTCGTGCATATTGATAGAAAGAGATGGTAAGCCGTTCTTTTCCGGCCTCCTCGATAAGAGCTTCCCTTTCTTTTGCACTTAATGTGTTGTACAGTTGCATGCTATACTTAATTAAGTTAAAGAATGGTTCTAAAATTTCTGCAAAGATAAAAATTAAAGGGAGAGTAAATTAAAAGGGCCGCGAAGGCCCCCTTAATCCATTACCGTTTTCATAGCTGAATTTTCTTCCTCATAGCAATTGCGAGCCCTAAATGGCCCTATGGAGATGAGTTAGTGTCCTTAAGATGTATTGTTATTAAAAAGGTTGCGTGCCCTTTTTTTCATGTGGAAAGAAATGGTATTTTAGCCTTCCTAACAATTTTTACCATGAGCAAAGAGAAAGAAGCAAAATTAAAAGCCCTAAAACTTACGTTGGACAAGTTGGACAAAACCTACGGTAAAGGTGCTGTCATGAAAATGGGCGATAGCGTTGTTGAAGATGTAGAAGTAATTCCTTCTGGCTCTTTGGGATTGGATATTGCCCTCGGTGTTGGTGGCTACCCCAAAGGAAGGGTGGTTGAAATATATGGTCCGGAATCTTCCGGTAAAACCACATTGACATTGCACGCCATTGCACAAGCGCAGAAAGCAGGAGGTATTGCAGCGTTTATCGATGCTGAACATGCTTTTGACCGTTTCTACGCCAAAAAATTAGGGGTGGATATTGATAACTTGATCATTTCCCAGCCCGATCATGGAGAGCAGGCATTGGAAATTGCAGATAACCTAATACGTTCCGGGGCCATCGATATCGTAATCGTGGATTCCGTTGCGGCATTGACACCTAAAAGTGAAATCGAGGGAGAAATGGGGGATTCCAAAATGGGATTGCATGCCCGTTTGATGTCCCAAGCTTTGCGAAAACTGACCTCTACCATTAGTAAAACAAAATGTACCGTAATATTTATCAACCAGTTGAGGGAAAAAATCGGCGTAATGTTCGGTAACCCCGAAACCACAACGGGTGGTAACGCACTTAAGTTCTATGCTTCCGTCCGACTGGACATTAGACGCTCCACTCAAATTAAAAGTACCGATGGCGATGTCCAAGGGAACAAGACCAGGGTAAAAGTGGTAAAAAACAAAGTGGCCCCTCCATTCAAAACCGCTGAGTTCGATATTATGTACGGCGAGGGAATCTCCAAGATCGGAGAAATCCTCGACTTGGGAGTTGCCTATGAAATCGTGAAGAAGAGCGGTTCTTGGTTCAGTTATGGAGACACCAAACTGGGACAGGGAAGAGATGCCGTAAAAGCGCTTCTTGTTGACAACCCAGAGCTATCCGAAGAATTGGAAAGCAAAATTAAGGAAGCCATAACCGCCTTAAGCGAATAAACCTTTTATCGATTTTTTAGGGAGTTTAACTTTTGGTTGTGAAAATCCTACGCAACCCCTACGCATACTGCACATCTAGGGAATAAAAGGATTTTTATTATGAAAAAAGTGTTAATGCCCTTTATGTTAATTGTGGCATGCTCATGGTTCATCTCTTGTGAGGTGGATGATGATTCCCCCAATTTTTACTTTACCGCCCTTACTACCGTGGAGGCCGAAGTTCCAGAGTCGTTCGAGTTTGGAAAAACTTACGATATTGAAGTAACCTACCTTAGACCTAATGGTTGTACATTTTTTGAAGGTTTCGATGTGTCGCAAACAGCAGAAACGGGTCGTGATGTCGTAGTGGTCGGTTCCGTGCTCACCGATGAGGACAGGGCCTGCACCGAAGCTGTGGAAGAAGTAGTGGCCACCTTAAAATTTAATGTAATTTACACCAAGGACTACACCTTCCGTTTTTATGCCGGGGATGATGAAGAAGGAAATGCTAAATTTTTAGAATACACGGTTCCGATTGCGGAAGAAGGTGAACCGACAAATTAAATAGCAACAATCCAAAATTGACCAACATTTGGATCTTGAAGAATTGATACATAACTGTCAAAAGGGCAACCGACAGGCACAGGCTGAACTATACCGGAGATATTCCGGTATTCTTTTCGGTATGTGCCTGAAGTACTCCCGTAACAAAACGGAGGCGGAAGATAGTCTGCACGACAGTTTTATGACCATATTCGACAAAATTGACCAATACGGTTTCAAAGGGTCTTTTGAAGGTTGGATCAAAAGAATAACGGTAAACACTGTGCTTCAAAAGTACAGAAAAGACCAACACCTTAACGTAGTGTCGGAAAACACCGAGGGCGAGGTGGAGATAGACACGGATGACACGGATATAAGCCTATCCACACTATTGGGATACATTCAAGAGCTACCGCACAAGTATAGGTTAACATTCAATCTATACGTGCTGGACGGTTACAGTCACAAGGAAATCAGTGAGATGTTGGGGACATCCACTGGAACATCAAAATCGAATTTGGCAAGGGCCAAGGCCATTTTGAGGGAAAAAATAGAAAAAGCCAAAATAAACATTGCTTAAATAGAAAGACAATGGGGAAAAAGAATTTAGAGCAATTGTTCAAAGAAAGCTTTCAGGACTTTCAAGAAGTTCCGGACGAAAAGGTCTGGGCTTCTATCGAAGCTTCTTTGGACAAGAAAAAGCAAAAAAAACGGGCCGTTCCTATTTGGTGGGGTCTTGGAGGGGCTGCGGCGGCTTTGATCATCGCTTTGCTGGCCATTAATCCATTCGGAGAAGAACAAGAACAGGAGCAGATTATAACCGATGTCGAAAACATCTCAGTTCCTGAAAATCAAACAAGTTCGAATGAGAAGATAAATCGAGATTTCATTCCTCCAACTACTAACCAAAATGAGCAAAACAGTTTGGTGGGTACCTCCGAAAAAAACACCTTGAATCAAAAGGAAAATCAAGCAGAAGAGAACAGTTTTACCAAAACCAAGGCTTCAAGTAGTACTGGAAATAATTTTTCCATATCAAACCAAAATGGTTCACAATTGGCTCAAATCGATAAGAACAGTGCACCAAAGGATGAAAAACTTTCTCAGGATAAAGAAGCGATGAAAAAGAACAACAGTGCCATCGTGATGAATATCGATGAGGAGGAATCTGCCAAAAGAAAAGCAATTTTATCAACCGAAAGGAGCGAAAATCAGGTTGCTGAAAACACTACAGAAAAAGACGTAACAGAGAAGCAGTCCATTTACGATGCCATTGCGGAGCAGGAACAATTGGAGGAAGCGGTTGCAAAAAACAACTCTGGAAAATGGTCGGTTGGTCCATCTTTGGCTCCCGTCTATTTTAATGGTGCCGGCGATGGGTCGCCCGTTGGAGCGGATTTTGCCACCAACTCCAAAACGGGGAACCTCAACTTGAGTTATGGCGTAAATGTGGCCTATGAGGTTGGCAAAAAAGTTAAGATACGTTCAGGGGTGCACCGAGTAAACTTTGGTTACAACACCAATGATGTGGTCTTTTCCTCTACCCTACAGGCAGCGGCGAGCAATAGGATAGCGAACATAGATTATGATCAAAACTCCGAGACCATACTGGTCCAGAGCAAGGAAAGTGCAAAGAATTCCCCTGTGTTGGGTGCCAAAGAAGTTGCTTTTAATGAAGTACCTAGCTTGGAAGGTAAAATGGTCCAACAATTGGGCTATATCGAGGTTCCGTTAGAAGTAAACTATGCCCTACTCGACAAAAAATTCGGGGTTGACCTAATAGGGGGTGTAAGCTCATTGTTCCTTGTAGACAATTCGGTTTTGTTGGAATCCAATGAACTGGTTACCGAAATGGGAGAGGCCAACAACATCAACTCATTAAACTTTAGTGCAAACTTTGGTATGGGACTTAATTATCACTTTACCCCAAAATTCAGGTTTAATGTGGAACCTGTGTTCAAGTACCAGCTAAATACGTTTTCGAATGTTTCCGGTAATTTTCAACCATACTCTATAGGGGTGTACAGTGGATTTACCTTTAAGTTTTAGCACAAAAGAAGTTGGTTAGGAAGATTGCTCCTTTAAGCAATTAATTAAGCGTCCATTTTTCAGGACGCTTTTTTGTTTGCCTACAGAGATTAGCTTTTTTCCTTATTTTACGTAATTTCAATGAAAAAGAACATGTTGGCTTCCTTATCCAAGGCTTTATTGATTTTTTGCCCCATCCTACTGGTAGCAAACAATTTATTGGGTCAACAGCAACAACTAGAAAGCCCTAGCAAAGAGCAACTCACCTTTAAAGTATTGCCAACAAAGGATTCTCGAATGACCTTTGAAGAGGCTTACGGCAATTTGGACAAATTCTTGCCGAAGGAACAAATTCACTATAAGACCCATCCTGATGAGACCTATTGGGTTATGCTCGATTTTGAGAAGCTGGAGCAATCCTTATCAAAAAATGAAAAATACTTTTTAACGCTGAACTGCTTTGATTACGGTAAAGTTTACTATCAAAAGAATGGGCGTGTAGTTAATGAACCTATAGGACAGTTCAATAAAAATACCTTAAGCAACAAAACAAGCTCCTCCATATATCACTGCGAAATTCCAATTCGCGAAAATGCTCTAATCAACAATCGCTTTTTGTTTTTGCAGGTAAAGCGTGTAAAGTTTATCGAATCAATAGAAAACTGGACATTCAGTATAGAACAGAGCTCAAATCAGAATGCATATACATGGAGCGCCATCAAGTTATCCATCCCCATCTATATATACTTGGGAGTTGGTTTTATTATGAGCATAGCCATGCTGATTTTTTATATCTACTTTGGAAAAATTGAGTTTTTGCTATACTCCCTTTTTGTTTTGTCCATTATAATCTATCTGTTCCATGGGGAGTTGATCTTACCTGAGAGACTCCAACTGAACAATTCTTTTATCATAAGTTGGCTTTGGGATACCAATGCCATAATTCTGGGCATACTCTACCTAATGTTTGCTCTGTTTTATCTTAACTTAAAAAAAGAGTACCCCCGAACCTATGTCTTTATCAAAATTGGAATATATGCACACGTAATTCTTTTGATTACAGATCTCTTTTTTTTCGCATTTAGGTATCATCTAGGGCATATCTATCTTTTACAAGTATTAAGGGTCGTTTCGTTTTTGATAACCATTTCCTTTTTGATTTACTTGTTCATTTACAATAAGAACAGGATAAGTACAATTTTCCTGATTGGCGGAAGCAGTTATATGATAAGCATTTTCATCTATTACTACATTAACTTAGGTTCCGATTCCGACCCCATGTTTTATGGAAATTCTTTGGTATTGATTATTGGCTCGATCCTCGAAATAATATTTTTTGCCTACGGCCTTACCTACAAGGCATTCAACGAATACCTTAAGCGTCTTTATTTTGAACAAGAGGCCATTACCAATGAGAACAAGGCACTCCGAGCACAAATAAACCCTCATTTTATCTTTAACGCCCTTGGGTCCATTCAGCATCTTATCCTTAAAAAGAAGAACGACAGCGCGCTAAACTATTTGACCAAATTTAGCCGCATGGCCAGAAATGCCCTGGAAGCATCCGTAGAGGGTACCGGCACACTGGATGAAGAAATTGAAATGTTGAACGATTATTTGGAACTTGAATCCCTTCGCTTTGACAATGCGTTTTCATACAGTTTAGATATAGATGGGCAACTGGACACTTCCGAAATAGAAATACCATTTATGATTTCGCAACCCTTTGTAGAAAATGCGATCATACATGGTTTACTGCCAAAAACTTCGGGCCAAAAAGAGCTGACCATAACCATGAAAGAGGAGGAAAACATCCTAAAAATTATAATCAATGATACGGGCGTTGGCAGAAATCAGGCTCATCCATCCCAAGGAATATATGTAAACAAAAAGAAGGCAAGGGGCTTGGATGTGACTATCAACAGGTTGGAAAATTGGCATTTTGGTTCCGGTAAAGTGGAAATATTGGACAAAGTGAACGATACTAATGAACCTTTGGGCACAGAAGTAATCATATCCATTCCTTTGGAGGTTTGATAGCTAATGAGGTCGTGTAGTTACGACAGAACCAAGGACCAATTAACCTTACCTTTTGCAAAAACTATCAATAAATTTCTTACATTCAAAACCTAAACACTAACTAACCCTTTGATACTGTGAACTCTGAACAGTTTGAAGACATTCTCATATACTTTTCCAAATCCTTGATGGGAAAAGAAAATGAAGAAGACATCCTTTGGGATCTGGCCAAAAACTGCATCTCTAAACTGGGGTTTGTGGACTGTGTTATTTATTTGGTCGATCAAAACAGACAATTGCTTGTTCAGAAAGCCGCTTATGGACCCAAGAATCCTAAGGATAAGGCGTTGCACAACCCTGTTTCCATTTCCATGGGCGAAGGCATTACGGGAAATGTTGCAAAAACGAGAAGGGCAGCATTGATTCCGGATACATCAAAGGACCCTAGGTATATTGAGGACGATGCCAATAGACTCTCGGAAATATGCGTTCCCATTGTGGACGAAAATCATCTTTATGGAGTGATTGATTGTGAGCACCCCGAAAAATGCTATTTTAATGAACGGCATTTAAAAATGCTTTCCGCCATAGCTTCTATCTGTGCCATAAAGATCAAAAGTGTTAGGGCCGGCCAAGAAGTGCTCAAAAAGCAAGAAAAACTTTTAAAAATCCGAGAAGAGATGCTAGAACTCAAAGTATTGGCACTCAACTCACAGCTCAACCCCCATTTTTTGTTCAACTCACTGAACGCAATCCAATATTTTGTTACTTCCGAAAAGAAAAAACTGGCACTGGAATACCTGTCCACTTTTAGTAGACTCATACGGTTCTATTTAAGGCAATTGGGGAACGATACCGTTTCGCTCTATAACGAGATTGATATGCTGCACTGGTATCTTAAGCTTCAAAAACTACGGTACGATGATTCCTTTGACTACGTAATCGCCATGGAAAAAAGCTCCGAAACACTCCAAGAAGCCATAATACCTTCATTTGTTACCCACACCCTTTTTGAAAATATAATCGAACGTTCCATGTTCAACCAAAAAAAAGGGCAACACTTTAAAATAAGCTTTAGATCCACCAACTCAGAAGTTGTACTGGTAATTCAATATCAGGAATTTGATTCAAAAAACACTACGCCACCAGAATATCGGGCACGCATATTAAAATGGCAAGATCAAATCAAGTTGCTCAATACGGCAAAAGGGTACAATATTAAAAATGAAAGCAAAATCCATAAAATAGGGGAAAGATGGATTGGCAACATAACACTTACTCTCCCCAATTTAAGATAGCTACATGAAATTTTACGTGAAGTTTATTTTATCCTTTTTAGCCGTTTTTCCCGCTAATAATCTTTTCTCCCAAAACCTTGAAAGTTCCTTTTTTAAAAAAGAGATAGGTTTTAAAATTCTAAAAACACAAACTGATACGACCTATAGTGATTTCCTGACCAAGAAAAGTCAGTTGGTAAAACCCGAAGAAATATCGGAAAAAACTTCCCCTGAGGATACCTATTGGATTCAGTTGGACTTGTATGATCATGTATCAAACCGTTCCAATGACAATTACTTTTACCTGACCTTCAACTCATTTGATCATGCCACCATATATCTGGAATCACAAAATAAAATGGTTTCTAAAAAAATAGGCAAGTTTGACAAAAACAATGAGAGCAGCCAAGTAAATCATTCGTATTACGACTCATTTTTAAAGTTGAGAAAGAGCAATTTGCTCGATAATGAGCATCTATTAATAAAAGCAAAGCGAATTAGCTTTAAGGAGGATGTCCAGAATTGGGGCTTTACCATTAGCAATGCCTCGCCCAATGCATTTGTTTCGCAAAAGGATTATAAGGACCAACTCCCCTACTATTTCTTTACAGGGCTTTGTTTTATCATGTGTTTTACCACATTGTCCTTTTACTTCTTCATCAAAAAATCAGAATTTTTGTGGTACTCCATTTACATTGTGGTGACCTTTGTGTATGTGTGCGGACTTAAGTTTGGCATATACGAGTTCATCTTTAACAATAACTACATCTCCTACTGGGTTTCCCAGAGTTTCTTGTTTGTGGACAACATTGTGTATCTGTTCTTTTTTGCAAGTTTTCTTCAATCTAAAAAAGAATACCCATTTGTTCATTTTTTGGCACAAGTGCTTGTGGTTCTGAACAGTATAATCCTTATATGTATTGGTGTTTTGTTTGCGCTAGGCGACACCATAGGTTTTATCTTTATTACACAAAACGCCTATGCTATACTTAACTTTACCGCACTTATTGGCCTGGCCTATCTCATGTATGTGGGCAAAGATCCTTTGGCCTATGTAATGGCCTTGGCCACATCTGCCTATTGTGCCGCTCCTTTGATTAGAACATTTTATTCGACCCCTGAAGATGGATTACTGCTGGATGGGCTTTACTATATAATTATTGGTTGTTCTATTGAGATGGTCATATTTGCATTCGGTCTTTTTTATAAAATCCATTTGGAATTCCGCGAAAACCTGATGCTCCAGCAAAGAGCTCTTTTTGAAAAAACAAGAGCGCTACGGGCCCAAATAAATCCACATTTTATTTTTAACTCATTAAGCGCGATTCAACATCTGGTGTCCGTGAAAAAAATCGAAAGTGCTTTAAAATATTTGAACAAGTTCAGTCGGCTTACCCGAAATGTTCTGGAAAGCTCCATGGAAATCAACATTCTTTTATCGGAAGAAATAAAAATGCTCGAAGACTACTTGTCGTTGGAATTGTTGAGGTTCGACAACAGTTTTTCCTATATAATTACCATGGACGAAGGTCTTGATCCCGGCGAAATAGAAATCCCTTCTATGATTTTACAGCCCTTTGTAGAAAATGCATTGATACATGGACTGCTGCCAAAAAAATCCGGAACAAAACAACTCCATATTAGTTTTACGAAAGATAATCATAATCTAATATGTATCGTGGATGACACCGGAGTAGGCCGTTTGGCAGCAAAGGATAGGCTTCATATCTATCAGAATGAAAAAAAATCAAGGGGACTGGAGGTTACCAAACTACGATTGCAATCATTAGGCAAAAACAAAGATTCCATTACCATAGTGGACAAATATGATGATTACAATCATCCAGAGGGAACAAAAGTTATCGTTCGTATTCCCCTAAAAATCCTCTAATTCTTTACCAAATCCTCCAAAATAACCTGTCTCACCTCTTCACGAAGCGTTGAGGTATCGGAGGCAGCTAAAATTCCTGTCTCGAAAAATGGATGCACAATGGCACGTATCGGTCCCGGTGCCCCACTTAAAAAAGTAAAGGAAAAACGTTTTTTATTGTCCAAAAATGCCATCGGAACCACAGGAATGTTGTGGGCAATGGCCATTTTAAACGCGCCATCCTTGAACTTGTCCAGAACCACATGCTCTTCCGGAACGCCCCCTTCGGGAAAAATACAAATGCTCAGCCCTTGGTTAAGACGTTTCTGGGCACGGCGATATACACCAGTACGGCTTTTTACACTATCCCTGTCCACCAGAATACAAACCCGCTTATAAAAGAAGCCAAAAATTGGAATGCTAACCAATTCCTTTTTGCCTACAAACACAAATGGATTAGGACTAACTATCAGCATTAACATAATATCCAGCATACTGGTATGGTTTGCCACCAACATGTAACTTTTACCTCTTTCCATTCGCTGTTGACGCAGAATTTTTGGAAAACAGCCCATTCCATATAGGATAGGCCTCGCCCACAAATTCCGGGCAAGCCAAAAAAATTGGTGATAGGTCTTCTCCGAAATGGTCAACAGAAGAAGAATAGGAAAAAACAAAAGAATGGGCACGGTAACCAGAATATAGAACCAGACCCTATACAACACATGTCCCACATTTTTGATTGCTCCAAGCATCCGCCAAATGTAAAGTATTTCCAAAATTTAGCTCTGATAGCGTCCCATCTTTTAGACTAAAAGCCACTTTTTTTATAAGTAAGGGATGCTTACTTTTACGGGCAAAAATTAGGCATGGCACGAATACTTACCGGCATACAGAGTACAGGAACACCACATTTGGGGAATATTTTGGGTGCAATTGCACCGGCCATTGAAATGGCACAGGACCCAAAGAATGATTCCTTCCTCTTTATCGCAGATATGCACTCGCTTACCCAGATAAAAGATGGGGAATTGCTGCGCAACAATACATATGCCATAGCTGCCGCTTGGTTGGCTTTTGGTCTTGATATTGAAAAAACAGTTTTCTACAGACAGAGCGATATTCCGCAAACGGCGGAATTGGCTTGGTACCTTAGCTGCTTCTACCCCTACCAAAGATTGACCTTGGCACATTCGTTCAAGGACAAGGCGGACAGATTGGAAGATGTAAATGCCGGACTGTTTACCTACCCTATGTTGATGGCCGCCGATATTTTGTTGTACGATGCAGAAATAGTCCCCGTAGGAAAAGACCAACTACAGCACTTGGAAATGACGCGTGATGTGGCGTCGCGCTTCCACAACCAAATGGGAGAAACTTTTGTAATGCCAGAGGCCAAAGTACACGAACAAACCATGTACGTACCGGGAACCGATGGCGAAAAAATGAGCAAAAGCCGTGGAAACCTCATCAATTTGTTCCAAACAGATAAAAAATTGCGCAAGCAGATTATGGGCATTGTTACGGACAGTACTCCTATGGAAGAGCCCAAGGACCCGAGCAAGGACAACGTGTTTGCTTTGTACAAATTATTGGGAACTCCAGAACAGGTAGAAGAAATGAGCGCCAACTATTTGGCCGGTAATTATGGCTACGGACATGCCAAACAGGCCCTGTACGAACTTATCGTGGAAAAGTTTGAAGAGCCCCGCGAAAAGTTTGAATACTACATGAACCACAAAAACGAAGTGGACGAAGCCTTGGCCTTTGGGGCAGAAAAAGCCCGTAAAGTAGCCGATAAGGTATTGATTAGGGTTCGTGAAAAGTTGGGCTACTAGCTTTTTAACGAATAGTTGAAGCAAAAGCCTGTTCGTTTTTAGTTCCGGAAATTTATTGAACCATCCTATTTTAGGCAGAAATAACTAAATCCTCGATTTATAGTGGTTGCTTTCCGTTGAACTGCACCCAAAAACAGAGTGACTGTTCTGTTGTCATTTCATGCGATAAACGGTTGTTTTCAGGTGGTTTTGATACTTTTTTAAAATGAATTTAGGTTGAAATGCTAAGATTTTCAGACCTGTGACCCCGTATTTTTCAAAATTAGTCACTTAAGGTTATGCCCCACAAATTTTAATCAATTCAACACCTAGAACTTAAAATTATGTACTCACACGGCCTCGAACATTTTACCGGGCAGTGGTCGGATCACACCCTTCATTTCCATGTTCAAAAGTGTGGACGAAACTTTAAAAATAGGCAGGTTACATTCCAAAGCAACGGTATCCAGCAACTGTTTCCCGTTTATCTGCAGGTAGGAGTAGATTGACTGTTCTGTTTCATCCAACTCGACGAACAGCTGTTTTTGCACCGTTTTTTCCTGTTTTTCTTCCTCAATTTCCCATCCTAAAAGGTAAACCAGCTCTGCTGCAGAGGTCAATAAGTGTGCTTTTTGATATTTGATGAGGTCATTGCACCCCTTGCTCCACTTATCGGTCGCCCTGCCCGGAACAGCGAACACATCCCGGTGATATCCATGTGCAATATCCGCCGTGACCAGACTGCCGCCCTTCTCTGCTGATTCAATAACAACGGTAGCTTCGCTGATTCCGGCAATAATCCTGTTACGTTTTAGAAAATTCTCACGATTGGGTTGACTGTTGCTCCAAAACTCCGTGACAAAACCACCGTTTTTCTCCATCTTGGTTTCATATTTGGCATGCACCTTTGGATAAATTTGATTAAGCCCGTGTGCCATACAGGCAATGGTCTGCAATCCATGGTCCATTGCCGCCTTTTGAATGGAAATATCCACACCATAGGCGAAGCCACTTACAATGATCGGGTTTAGCGGGGCTAATTCTTCAATAAATTGAGTACAAAATGAAGTCCCGTAGTTGGTTACGTTCCTAGTCCCGACCACACTGATAATTTTTTGGTTGTTCAAATCAATGTTTCCCCGTTGGAAAAGCAAAATCGGACCATCCACACAATGCTTTAGGCGGGCAGGATAGTCATCATCCATAAAATAAGAGATGGAAATGCCTTCTTTGGACAAAAATTCGAACTCGTTTTGGGCTTCTTCCAAATGGATGGTATCAAATAGATCCTTTAAGGTCATCTTTCCAATGCCATCAATTTTTAAAAGGTGCTGTAGTTTGTCCTCGAAAATGGCCGATGGACTCCCACAATGGGCAATTAATTTTTTTGCCGTAACATCTCCAATATTCGGAATGCTTTGCAGCCGTAAAGCCGCAATAATTTCAGGTTCAGTCATTTGATTTGGGCGTCAAAGTTGTCCACAAAATACAGATTTTCAAATGTTAATAAAAAGTTATCCGGCTTATTTTGTACTGTCCCATTTTTTACAATATTTGTGCTCATGCGGATAGATTCATACATAGAAAAATTGTTGTTCGATTACAATTGTGTTGTAGTGCCAGGTTTTGGGGCTTTCTTGGCCCATGGTAAATCCGCAGAAATTGATTTGGCAACCAATACATTGGTGCCACCCAGCAAGACCATTTCCTTTAACGCTCAACTGTCCAAAAATGATGGTTTGTTGGTGTCCCATATCTCCAAAGAAAAGAATTTGGGGTATGAGGATATGCTTCAGGAAGTGGAAAACATTGCTCACAATTGGAACACCAGATTGGCCCAAGGAGATAGCATTGAACTTTTTGGAATCGGAAAATTGTGGCATAACAGTGAACAACGTATTCAATTCCAACCTGAAGAAAAAATCAATTTTTTGACTTCTTCCTTTGGACTATCCACATTTGCCGCTACTCCAATTCAACGTGAGGTCATCAAAGAAGAGATAGAAGAATTGGAAGAGCGTATTCCATTTATCATCACTCCAGAGAAAAGGGAACAGACTTCCTTTAGACCTTGGTTAAAATATGCGGCAGTTATCTTATTGGCCGTTTCTTTTGGTGCTACATCTTACCGCACTTATGGTGAACTTCAACAAAAAGAGGTTGCCGCTCAACAAGATGCGCAACAAGAAGTATCCCGTTTGATCCAGGAAGCTACGTTTTTTGAAAGTGCTCCATTGGAATTGCCCGCCATCAACATTAAAGTGACCAAAAAGAAATTGGGCAAACATCACATTATTGCCGGTGCTTTTCGTGAAGAGCAAAATGCCGACAAAAAGGTGGACCAACTCAAACAAAAGGGATACAATGCATTTTATTTGGGTGTGAACAAGTACGGATTGCATCAGGTAGCCTACGATAGTTTTGATGACCCCAAGGAAGCTCTTATATTTTTAAGGGAGGTAAAAAGCAAGGAATCAAGAGATGCTTGGATGCTTTCCGAGAAATAATCCCGCTTTCCTTTAAAAACCATTCCACACTTCAATATCTTTGCGCAAAATTTTAAGGTATGCGCGCTAAAAAACCCAGTGAATCCCGTACGGTAATGACCGATTTGGTATTGCCGAGTGAAACCAACCCCCTCAACAATCTTTTTGGCGGGGAACTCTTGGCCCGTATGGACCGGGCTGCCAGTATCGCTGCTCGACGACATAGCCGTAGAATTACCGTTACCGCTTCGGTAAACCATGTGGCCTTTAACCGAGCTGTTCCATTGGGCAGTGTTGTGACCGTGGAAGCTGCTGTTTCACGTGCATTCAATACCTCCATGGAGATTTTCATCGATGTTTGGATAGAGGATCGCTTTACGGGTGAGCGTACCAAGGCCAATGAGGCCATTTACACCTTTGTTGCGGTAGACGATACTGGAAAACCTACGGAAGTACCAGCTTTGGATCCTGAAACCGACTTAGAGAAGGAACGTTTTGCCGCTGCTCTGCGAAGAAAGCAATTAAGCTTGGTACTTGCCGGCAAATTAAAACCCGCAGATGCCACGGAACTTAAGGCGCTTTTTACCGCTTAAGTTTTAGAAAGCAAAATTATTAGGATCGGGGCCAAACCGTTTGCCCTTCTCCAATCCATCAAGTAATTGCACATCTTCTTCGGATAGTTCAAAATCGAACAGGTCGGAATTAGCAATGATGCGCTCTTCTTTAGATGATTTTGGAATGGTGACCACTCCTTTTTGAAGGTCCCATCGTAATACAATCTGGGCAATCGTCTTGTTGTATTTGGAGGCCAAATCCTTCATAATATCCAAATCAAAGATATTTCCTTGCATTAGTGGGGACCACGCTTCATATTGAATTCCGTTGGAATTACAAAAATCGATCAAATCCTGTTGCACCAAATGCGGATGGAATTCCATTTGGTTCACCATAGGCACAATCTCTGCAGAGCTCAATAAATCTTCCAGATGATGCTGCAAAAAATTGCTCACGCCAATGGCCCGGACTCTTTTTTCTTTGTATAACTTTTCCAGTGCCTTCCACGTTTCCTTGGAAATTTCACCCTTTGGCCAATGTACGAGGTACAAATCCAGATAGTCGGTTCCCAAACGTTCCAAACTGGCGTCAAAAGCCTTTAAAGTAGCGTCATAGCCTTGATCGGTGTTCCAGACCTTGCTCGTTAAAAAAACGTCTTTTCTGTCCACATTGCTTTCACGGATACCCGTACCAACGCCCTCCTCGTTTTCATAAATGGCCGCAGTATCTATATGGCGATAACCATGGTTCAATGCAGCTTTTACGGCATTGATCACTTCGCTTCCATCCTCGGATTGATACACGCCCAATCCAAAATAGGGCATCTGGACCCCATTGTGCAATTCAAAAGAGCCTTGTAAATCTGTTATTTCTTTCATAGTGTTATAGTTGATAAATCCAATCTTCGGGATTCAAACGATTGGAATCCTTATACAAATAGAACTTCAATTTAGTGGTGCCATCCAACCGATTGGTATTTATTTCTCCCAATGCCTCTTTGGCGGCCACTTTATCCCCTTTTTTTACGAACAGATTGGATAGGTTATAGTATGTACTTATGTAGTTTCCGTGTTTGATCTGTACCCCTTTGTTTCCACCTGGAACAGATAAAATTGCGATGACCTCGCCCTCAAAAATGGCCCTTGCTATACTACCTTTATCTGTGGTGATGGTAACTCCGTTGTTCCTATGTTTTATTCCTGGATACAATTTATCGGCATACACACCATACCCTTGGCTTTTGATACCTTTTTCTACCGGCCAAATGAGCCTTCCCTTGTTGGATGAGAAGTTATCGGCCAATAGTTTCGCTTCTGGTGTTAGTGCGAATGTGGCACTGCTTGCAGAGTTTCCTGAGCTTTTATTGGAACTTGCAATTGCGCTTTTGATCATTCTCTCTATCTCTCGGTCAATTTTGCGGGCCTCCTTTTGCTTTTCTGCGATTGCAGATGTGTATTTGGCTTCATTTTGTTTTATGCTCGTTAAAAGGCTTCTTTGTGACTCAATTTCTTTGGACAGTTCGGCCTTTGCTTTCTGATTCTCGGCTATGAGTTGGTCCTTTTCCTTTCGTTGACGTACCAAGTCTTGATTCAATTGGGTAAGTTCCTCCGTTTTTTTGACGATTCCCTCACCCTGCTTCTTTCGATGCTTTGCATATTGCTGCATGTATTGAAGCCTTTTAAATGCCTGATAGAAATTTTCCGATGACAACAGAAACATCAAGCGGTTGTTCTGCGATTTGTTCTGATAGGTTTTTTGAATGAGCTCAGCGTAATCATCCTTTAAGATTTTTAAATCTTCACGGAGCTTACTGATATTCCTGATATTGACATTGATCTGCCTGTTGAGCAAATTGGACTGTTGATTGGTAACACGAATCAGTTCTTGACGGACATTTATTTTGTTGTCCAAAGCTTCCATCTGATCCAAAACAGTTCCCTTTTCCTTACGCTCGGCAAAGAGCAATCTGTTGATTTCCTTAATTTCCTCTTGCAATCGCTCACGCTTCGACTCCAACGCCTTTTGCTCACTGGTTTGAGCAAATGACTTTGTCGACATAAAAAATATAACTATCAGACTAAAAGCACAATATGAAAATTTACCTTTCATATTACTTTAATGTAATTTTATCGTATCCATTGGGCACTTTATAGGGAAAGGTCATCGATTTATCCAGTTCCAAGTTACGAAAACTTAAATCTATAGTGGTTAATTCCCCTTTTTCCTCTGCCACTATCTTAATATCCTCAGGAAGTATTTTTCCAGAAATATCCTGATAGGTATAATTTGCCATCAACTGTCTTGAGCTTGCCGGTTGGGATATTTGTTGGGAAGCTATTTTGAAGTTTTTGGGCTCTAACTGAAAAAGAATCTTAAAGAATTCCTGTGCAGCTTTTGGCTTTAGTTGATAGTTGCCATTGTATACTTCCGAGTTGAACTTTTCCTTTCGTAAATCCATGACTGCATTTCCGAGCAACAGGTTTTGTACTTTCTCAAAGTCCAACTCCGTTCCGAGCATATCACTCAAATAGCTAAAGTCACCGTCAAAATATTCGTTCTGGAGCTTGTTGTAGAAAGATACCTTCTCCGGCGTAATATGTGCCTTGACCACGCCAAGTGGCGCACTCATCCATATCACCTTATCCTTTTCCATTCGAAGACTTACGTTTACCCCTTGGGAATCGTCTCCGTTGGTATAATCAATCTTTACACGACCCCTCAACGTCTTGAACTTGGGCTCATTGGAATAATGGGCGTTGATAATATTTTTTGCCGATAACTTTGGATTCACTTCTCCACCGGTAATGGACTTGGTCCCCTTACATGCGCCAAAAGTGAGCAGTAAAGTCAAGATGACAGTTATTCTAACAATATATTTATATAGGTTCATTATAATCCTGAATTGATTTTGTTCAAATATTCGTTCGCTTTTTGGGTGTTTCCGATTTTGGAATATCCTTCGGAAAGCTGCCGGTAGATTTTATTCTTCAAACCGTCGTCGTCCAATAAGTAGTCCAGACCACTTTCCAAAACCTCTACACCTTTATTTGGATTTCCCGTATTGTTCAAAGCTATTCCGTATGCGTAATAAAAATAAGGCTGCAATGGATAGGAATCCAGTGCATCTTGGGAATCGTTCAATAGCTTTTTAAAATCTGATGCTGCTATTAATTGCTCCATACCCGCTTTTAACTTTGCAACTGGGTCATCCAAATCAGTTTCGTTTTTGACTACTGGAGCCGTTTCTGGTCGCTCATCATTTTGAAGGGAGTCGCTTATTTTTTCCTTGAGGTCCGATTTCAATTGAGAACCCTCCAAATCATCCAGCACTTTTGATGCTTCCCTATATTTTTTCATTTTGAATAGGGAAACAGCCATGTTCTGCTGCAGTTTTTTATTTTGATAAGGTATTCGTTGTTTAATGCTCTCTATGGGACTACCTTGTTTGTCCAGAATGGTCAGTAAATTGTCCAAATACCAATAATCGGTGGGTTCTGATAACAATGCCGCAACGGCGTAATCTTGGGCCTGCACATATTTTTTATCCAACATATACGCTTTGGCGAGTTCATAGTCCACCACGCTGTTGTCAGGCTCCAATTGCTTACATTTCAGCAATAAATCCACGGCCCTATCGTAGTTCTGGATACCTTTTTGCTTTAATGCTTCAAAAAAGTTCTCTTGAAACTCATCGGTATATTCTTCGAGATAGACTTCGGCACTTTCCTGTTCTTCTTGGGCATAGGTGTCATATTGCATCAGTATTGATGCTCCCAAAACCAACCAAACAAGAAGTTTCTTTTTCATATAAACATCCTAAGTCCCCATCAAACTAAAAGCTATTCTAAAGTTATTCCAAAACGGAATAATCTCCAATACTAATGGTCTCAAAATTACCATTGTATACCACATAGTTTCCAATCATGGCATTGTCCAAGTTGGCGTTGCTGATCTTGCTATTGCTCTGTATCAAACTATTTTTTACCGTTGAGTTTTCCAAAACGGTGTTCGCCCCAACGGACACATAAGGTCCGACCGTTGTGTTTTTTAAAACAACATTTTCCCCAATAAAACAGGGCTCAATAATATTGGCGTTTTCCTGCTTTACGGAATTGGCCACCATTTGCTCTCCTTCCTTCTCCAAAAAGCCCAACATACGCTGATTGGTCTCCACGGTCACGTTTTTGTTACCACAGTCCATCCATTCGTCCACTTTACCGGGAACAAATTTCATGCCTTTCTCCATCATGCGTTTGATGCCATCGTTGATTTGATACTCACCACCATGTTGGATGTCGTTATCCAATACGTGCTGAAGTTCATTTTTTAGCACTTCCACATCCTTGAAGTAGTAAATGCCGATTACGGCCAAATCAGAAACATACTCCTGTGGTTTTTCAACCAATTCGACGATTTCCTTGTTCTCGTTCAATTGAACCACCCCGTAGGCTTCTGGACGCTCCACCTGTTTTACCCAAATGACGCTATCGGCAGATTTGTCGAGATCAAAGCCTGCACGAATCAAGGTGTCGGCATAAGCAATCACAGCAGGGCCGCTCAGAGATTCTTTGGCGCTCATAATGGCGTGACCTGTTCCCAATGGTTGATCCTGTCTGTAAATGGATCCTTTGGCTCCCAGTTCATCGGCCAATTCCATCAAACTTTCCACAACATCTTCCCCAAAAAAGGCGGGGTCGCCCAAAATAAAGGCGACTTCTTCTATGGGCTCTCCCAAGACCTTGGCGATGTCAGTAACCAATCGGTGTACAATGGGTTTGCCCGCAACGGGTATCAATGGTTTTGGAACTGTTAATGTGTGCGGTCTTAGACGAGACCCTCTGCCCGCCATGGGTACGATTATTTTCATAGAAATGCCCGCTAAGGCGGGTATCTTTTAAAGTTATACGCTATTTAAAAGGTCTCGACTACGCTCGACCTGACATTCTTTTTTATTTGGTACCGGTACTTCCGAATCCACCTTCGCCCCGATCAGTACTTGAAAGGGTTTCAACTTCTTCCCACTCAGCACGCTCGTGCTTCGCAATCACCATTTGGGCAATACGCTCGCCATTTTCCACGGTAAAATCCTCATTGGAAAGATTCACCAGAATTACCCCTACATTTCCGCGATAATCAGCATCAATGGTTCCAGGCGCATTAAGTACCGTGATTCCTTTTTTTGCCGCCAATCCACTTCGTGGACGAACTTGTGCTTCATAGCCCACGGGAAGCTCCATATAAAGTCCTGTGGGAACAATGGCCCTTTCCAAAGGCTTCAATGTTATGGGTGCTTTCAAATCCGCCCTTAAATCCATTCCGGCCGAGGCAAGGGTTTCATAATGCGGCAACTTATGCCCTGATTTGTTGATGATCTTAATTTTCACGATTTATAAATATGCTTCTTAATTTATCTCCTTCCATCTTATACACTAACCCCAAAAATAACAAAAGTAGTACGCTACCGGCTATTAAATTTCTATTAAAAACATAGAACGAAAGTATTGAAAATACGAGGGATACGGACATGTAGAATACGATTTTCCGCATATTGTACGGTATGGGATAGTATTTTTTTCCATAGTGATAGGATAGCAGCATCATACTTGCGTAGGCTGCCAAAGTGGCTAATGCAGATGCCATATATCCTATTTTTGGAATCAAAGTGATGTTGATGACCAAGGTGATGATGGCCCCTACGGAGGAAATAAACGCCCCAAACTTGGTTCGGTCGGTTACCTTGTACCAAACGGATAGATTATGGTAAATACCCAAACAGAAACTGGCCAAAAGTATGATTGGGACAACATCCAAGGCTTCCCAAAATGCTTGGTCGCGCACTAATAATTGTTTTAATGGGTCTATAAACACCATTACACCTAAAAATATCATACTTCCCATGATCACAAAATAATTGGTGATCTGGGCATAGGCCTTTTTTGGGTTTTCGGTTTTGGCATGACTAAAAAAGAAAGGTTCTACGCCCAATCGAAAGGCGGTTCCGAACAAGGTCATGAAAACGGCCAATTTGTAGCAAGCGGAGTACTTTCCTATTTCAGATTTGGCAATGTCCTCCGGCAATAAGTAGTCGAGCAGGATACGATCAAAAACCTCATTTATGGTAAATGCCAATCCGGCAAGCATTATGGGCAATGAGTATCTTAGCATCTCCTTCCACAATTGCCTGTCAAACCTGTATTTTCGCTCAAAATAAATTCCACTGACCCATACAAAGGCCACACCGCTGGAAATTACATTGGCGATGAAGACATACTCAATCTGAAAGTCTTGCCTATATATCGCGGTCCACAGCGCTTCCCCATTTTGGGCCATCTCTGGCAACATCGTTAGGAAGAAAACGTTCAGGAGCAAATTGATTGCCACGCTGACCACCTTTACGATGGAATACCGCAACGGTCGCTCGTTGGCCCTTAGCCAAGCAAAAGGAACAATGGCCAACGCATCTAAAGCCAAAATCAGGATAATGTATATCACCAATGACTTCTGAACATCGATGAGCGAGGCAAAAGTGTCCTTAAAAATAAAGGCGGCCGCAAAAAACAGTAAGGAAGATAGCAACAGTGAAATCAAAGAAGTCGATATCACATTCTGTTTATCGTCATACTTATTGAAAAAACGAAAAAATGCAGTTTCCATACCATAGGCCAAGACCACATTAAAAATGGCGAACCATGAGAAGATTACTGAAATTTCACCATAGGTTTCCGGGTCCATTACAGAAGTGTACAAGGGCACTAACAGGAACGAAAGTACTCTTGGCATTACCGTGGCCAAACCATAGATAAACGTTTGTTTAAAAAGCCTCTTTAGTGGATTCAATAGGTGCTGCTTCTTTAAAAACCTTGATTAGGTGGCTACAAGTTACGTAAAAGCCGTTACTAGCTAAACCTTATATCCTAAGAAAAACAAAAAGGCCACCGATTGGGTGGCCTTTTCATATTATGAAAGTGGTAACCTTAATTGTTCAATGCATCTGCTATTGGACATTTAGCCTCACTTTGGTTCGTCTTAATTGTTCAATGCTTCCGCTCCACCAACAATTTCGAGAATTTCGTTGGTAATCGCAGCCTGACGTGCCTTGTTGTAGGTCAACTTCAGTTCGTTTCTAAGCTCAGCGGCATTGTCCGTTGCTTTGTGCATGGCGGTCATACGGGCACCGTGCTCACTGGCAAAAGAATCCCTGATGGCCTTGAACAATTGTGTTTTCAAGGATTTAGGTATCAATTCCTTTACGATTTCCACTTTGGATGGTTCAAAAATGTAATCCGCTGCAATGGCTTCATCACCTTCCGCGCCAACAATGGGCAAGAACTGTTCCGTCATCACAATCTGGGTGGCAGCGTTCTTGAACTTGTTGTACACCAATTCGATTTTATCGTAATCTCCTTTGGTAAACAAACGCATCAAAAGTTCGGCAATCTCGGCAACATTATCAAAAGTCAAATCATCGTACACACGGCTTTGATCTCCCAAAATAGTGTGTCTTTTTCTAAGGATATCGTTTCCTTTTTTACCTATGGTATAGAAATCGACTT
This sequence comes from Muricauda brasiliensis, assembly GCF_003057865.1. Taxonomy (NCBI): domain Bacteria; kingdom Pseudomonadati; phylum Bacteroidota; class Flavobacteriia; order Flavobacteriales; family Flavobacteriaceae; genus Allomuricauda; species Muricauda brasiliensis. The sequence continues at coordinate 348,897 of NZ_QBTW01000011.1, forward strand.
GCTTGCCCGGATATTTGTTAGATACCAGATTGTTGCTCTGCTTGATGATATTCGAATTGAATCCACCGCAAAGCCCCCTGTTCGAAGTAATGGCAACAACCAAAACCTTGTTTACGGGCCTATTGTCGGCGTACTCGCTTCCTCCGTCTCCTTCCAAACTGGCGCTGAGCCCTTGCAAGAGCTCGGTCAGTTTATCGGAATACGGACGCATCGCCGTAATAGCATCCTGGGCCTTCTTCAACTTAGCAGCCGATACCATTTTCATGGCACTGGTAATCTGCATCGTTGATGAGATGGATGATATCCTGTTACGTATTTCCTTTAGATTTGCCATTGTTTTAAATTATGGGTTATGAGTGCTGAGTTAAGAGTTTTTGACTATTGCCACTATGATTCTAATCAACTCTTCACACCTATCCATCAAATCTTTGGGAACTTCTCTGCCAGTCGCTTCTAAAATCTCAAGCCAATACTTTGTTTCGTCAGCTTCTTTTAAGGCTATCCCAAATTTATTTTTAAAATCTTTTGTGCTAACCCCTCTTTGTGCTTCTCTAGTGTTTGCACCTATACTCGTGCCACTTTTCAACAATTGAGAGGCTATCTCAAAATCCTTTTTGTTCTTTAATTCATCACAGTAATGAACAATTTTACAAGCAAACTCGAAACTTTTAATTCTTATAGGACTAGTTTCAAGCTTTCCCTTAACTCATCACTCTGAACTCTTAACCTTTGTACTTACTAGAAAGGTCTTTACAAACAGCTGTCAATGTATCTGTAACCTCATCGGTCAATTTACCGGCTTTAAGGGTATCCAATACATCTCTGTGCTTAGCGTTCAAGAACTCCAAGTAATCTTTTTCAAATTCTTTTACCTTGTCCACAGGAACATCTCTTAACAAGTTCTTGGAACCTGCAAAGATGATAGCCACCTGATCTTCCACGGTAAATGGATCGTTCTGACCTTGTTTCAAGATCTCTACGTTTCTACGTCCTTTTTCGATTACGTTCAAGGTAGCGGCATCCAAATCGGAACCGAACTTGGCAAAAGCCTCCAATTCACGGAACTGGGCCTGGTCAAGCTTCAATGTACCTGCAACTTTCTTCATTGACTTGATCTGCGCGGAACCACCCACACGGGATACGGAGATACCCACGTTGATCGCAGGACGAACACCTTGGTTGAACAAGTCTTGCTCCAAGAATATCTGACCATCGGTAATCGAGATCACGTTGGTAGGGATATAAGCGGAAACGTCACCTGCCTGTGTCTCGATAATTGGAAGTGCAGTTAACGACCCACCACCTTTTACTATCGATTTCAACGACTCTGGAAGGTCGTTCATATTTTTTGCGATATCATCATCACCAATGACCTTTGCGGCACGCTCCAACAATCTTGAGTGCAAGAAGAAAACGTCACCAGGGTATGCTTCACGTCCTGGAGGTCTTCTTAAAAGCAAGGAAACCTCACGGTAAGCAACCGCCTGTTTTGACAAGTCATCGTAGATTATCAAGGCCGGACGGCCCGTATCCCTGAAGAACTCACCGATAGCGGCACCGGCGAACGGAGCATATACCTGCATCGGGGCAGGGTCGGAAGCGTTGGCGGCAACAATGGTCGTATAGGCCAAAGCACCTTTTTCTTCCAACGTTTTGGCGATGGCGGCAACCGTTGATGCTTTCTGACCTACGGCAACGTAGATACAGTACACCGGTTCACCTGCATCGTAAAATTCCTTTTGGTTAAGGATGGTATCGATACAAACGGTAGTCTTTCCTGTTTGCTTGTCACCGATCACCAACTCCCTTTGTCCACGACCAACCGGAATCATGGCATCGATAGCCTTGATACCTGTCTGCATAGGTTCGTCAACAGGTTGTCTAAAAATTACACCGGGAGCCTTACGTTCCAAAGGCATCTCGTAGGTTTCACCGGAAATAGGTCCTTTACCGTCGATAGGCTTGCCCAAGGTATCCACCACACGGCCAACAATCCCTTCACCAACATTGATGGAAGCGATACGCTCGGTTCTCTTAACAGTAGCGCCTTCCACAACTTCCTTGGACGGGCCCAACAATACAACACCAACGTTGTCTTCCTCCAAGTTAAGAACGATACCCTGCATGCCCCCGTCGAACTCTACCAACTCCCCGTACTGGGCATTGGAAAGTCCATATACACGGGCAATACCATCACCTACTTGTAATACGGTACCTACTTCATCCAAGGAAGCGGATGCTTCGTAACCTGATAACTGTTTTTTCAAAATTGCTGATACCTCAGCGGCTTTTACTCCTGCCATTTTTATAGACTATTTGTAAATTCTCTTTTTAATCCGTTCAATTTGTTCGCGATGCTCGCATCGTATTGGGTATCTCCCACCCTAAGCACAAATCCTCCGATGATGCTCTCATCGATTTTATTCTCAAGGGTAACCTTATTTCCGGTTGCCTTGGTGACCGTTTCCAAAATTTTCTTCTCCAAGTCGGAGGTCAATGGAACGGCAGTTGTAACATAAGCTACCTCCTCGCCCTTCAATTTTTCGTGAAGGATAATATACTTAAAGGCCACTTCCTGTAGCATATCGATACGCTTGTTGTTGATCAACGTCTGAAGAAGTCCTTTGGTGATTTCGTTGGCACCTTTGAAGATTTCCAACAAACTGTTCCTTTTTACCTCTGATTTTATGATCGGGCTCTCCAACATATTTTGAAGCTCCACGCTGTCAGAGATGGTCGCAGCTATTTCCCGCATGTCCTTTTCCACGGCATCGGCCGCTTTCTTTTCGACTGCGAAATCCAAAGTTGCTTTTGCGTAACGTATGGCTGCCCTGTTTTGGTTCATGGTCTTCTAGTTCAGTTTAATATCGCCCAACATATCCTCGACCAACTTTTCCTGTTTGCCTTTATCGGATAGTTCCTGTTTGATCACCTTTTCGGCAATCTCCACGGATAGATTTGCCACCTGGGCCTTAATATCGGCTACGGCAGCTTTCTTTTCACTTTCGATGGTCGCTTGTGCCTGCTTGATCATCTTATCGCCTTCCACCTGGGCTTGCTCCTTGGCCTCGGCAATAATATTGGCCTTAATGTCCCTAGCTTCTTTTAACAAAACATCTCTTTCAGCTCTGGCTTCTTTTAGAAGTCTTTCACTGTCCGCAGTAACATTCTGCATTTCTTTCTTTGCGGCTTCCGCAGCTTCAAGTGCACCTTTGATACCCTCTTCACGTTTTTCAACCGCTCCAAGGATTGGTTTCCATGCATACTTTCTGAGCAAGAACAAAAGAGCCACAAAAAGCAACAATTGCCAGAAAAACAACCCGAAGGAAAACTGCTCGATTAACTTTTCCATTTATCTTAAAATATGAATTCTTTAAACTCTATCACTTTAAAATTAATGAAGGACCATAGCCAACCGCTATGGCCTTCATCAATGTTTTTACGGTTATTAAGCTGCAAAAAGAGCTGCGAAACCGATACCTTCAATAAGGGCTGCTGCAATCAACATTGCTGTTTGGATTTTACCAGAAGCTTCAGGTTGACGTGCAATAGCTTCCATTGCCTGTCCACCGATTCTACCGATACCCAATCCTGCTCCGATTACGATCAAACCAGCACCTACGATGTTTGGAATTGTCATGATATATGAATTTAAATATTAAACGTTCTATTCTTAATTAATGATGATCCTCTTCTACCGCCATACCAAAATAAAGGGCGGACAGCATGGTGAAAATATATGCCTGCAATGCCGCCACCAACAATTCCAACAAGGAAAGAGCGAATGCCAACAAGAAAGACAATGGGCTTCCTATCCAGTTCTTAAATATGAACATCAACCCGATAATACTCATTAATACCACGTGACCTGCGGTGATGTTGGCATACAAACGAATCATCAATGAAAATGGCTTGATGAAAGTTCCCAACAATTCGATGGGCGCCAATATTATTTTCATAGGAACCGGCACGCCCGGCATCCAAAAAATGTGCTTCCAGTAGTTTTTGTTCCCTGTAAATGTTGTGATAAGGTAGGTAATCATCGCCAAAGCAAAAGTAACGGCAATGTTATTGGTCACATTTACGCCAAGTGGGGTAAGCCCCAATAAGTTGATGACCCACACAAAGAAGAATACGGTCAGCAAGTAGCTCATGTATCTCTTGTATTTGTGCTCTCCAATGTTTGGAATGGCAATCTCGTCACGAACAAAAAGTACCAAAGGCTCCAAAAACCTTCCGACACCTCTTGGCATGGTACTCTTCTGATATCTTTTCGCCATAGAACGGAAGACCAAAAACATCAAAAGCGCAACGGCCATGATAAAAACAACGTTCTTGGTAATGGAGAAATCCAGTGGCTTTTCGTTGGTCGGATGAGCATCATCCACTACCAAATTCTCCCCAAAAGCATCCTCGGTATGAGTTTCGTCACCGTGATGGCCACCAAAATTAATGGTTCCCTCGGCATCGGTCTTGTATATTTTGTTGTGATAAAGTGCGTAGTGATTTCCATCCACTTCAGCTACGGCCTCACCGTGCTCAAACTGCGAAGAAGAAAAAACCTTGAGTCCATTGTCCCAAAGAATCACAGGAAGCGGGAACCCGATGTATTTGTGCTCTCCTTGGTCCGTAGTGTAGGAATACAGATTGAAGTCATACGAATCCAACAAGTGATGATCAATATATTCCTTGATCTGGGTCTTTAAATCATGCGCACCGGCTTCAACTTCCTCTCCCTCATGATTTTGGGCCGATACAAATCCCGCAATTAAAAAAATTACGGCAACTAGTTTTTTACTGAAAAAAGAATATCGCATATGATCCAACTATGGGTCCTCAAAAATTGGTGCAAAAATACATTGCTCCTTCAAAAGAAAAAAGCTTTTTCGGGTATTATTTTTTTCTTTGTTTTTTTTGATGAAAATCCGCCCTTTGTCACACAGTATTAAGCAGTTTCACCAAAAAGTAGGTTTCCAGAACGAGCGCAAATCCATACGGAACAAAAAAGATAAGGAACTCCAAACGCTCCAGCGTACCGTCCGCAATAAAGGAAGGATATAGAAAAATGAAGAAAAGAGCAAACTTAAGAAGACTCCCGCCCAAAAAAAAGAAACCCAGTAAATCCCGATATTTATTTCTAAAAATGTAAATCACAAAAAAAACTATCAAGGCCATTATGGCATTGAGCACATAACTTTTTATCAACTGAATCGTATAAAGGTTGTGCCTGTGGTTTTCCAAAAACCAAGACTGTGCGTAGAACAAAATCAACAACCCAACTAAAAGAAAAGAAATAAAGCGGATTGGGTAATACCTAATTTTCAATCGTTGATTTTTTTAAGTTGTTGGATTACCAAATATATGGAAATCGCAACGGCCAACAGAGTGCAGATCGGCAAGAAAACATTTTCTGTTTCAAAATGGCCGTCCAACCATTTACCGCCCCATACCCCCAAATAAATAACAACACCCATTTGAATGGCGGAACCAGACAAACGGGCGGCTGTATTAATTGTTTTTTGATATTTTTTAGGAGGCTTTTGCTGGCTCATTTTTCGCGGTCGACTGCATTTTGGTGGCAGATGTAGTACCCTTGCCCATAGTACAGGCGGCATTAAAGGTTGCTCCGGGTTCCACTGCCAATTTTGCTACACTCACAGTGCCTTCAATATATGCAGAAGATTTCAGGGAAAGAAGATCTTTAACATTGAGTTCGCCATTGAACTTACCTTCTATATCGGCGTTCACACATTCTACTTTTCCGTTGATATAGCCATCCTTTCCGATAACGACCTTACCGGACGTGGTTACATTTCCCTCCAACTTGCCATCTATTCTAAAGTCGGCTTCGGAGGTAATATCTCCTTTTATGGTCGTGTTCTTTTCAATTCTGTTCGGCTGGCCACCAAATTCATTCATAGGTCGTGGTTTTTTGTTGTCAGAAAACATAGTGTTCTTGGGTTTTGGGGATTAAAATTGTGCTTTGTATGATTCTAAATTCTTGTGGACCTGTATAATTTTATAATTGTCGGATAAAACTACAAAATTCTCATCTTTAATGAGGTAGTCCTTATTATTTTTTATAAGCTCGGCAAAGCCTAGGGCAAAATCTTTGGATGGAAAACCATGTACCACCACAAACTCATTTTCCAAATTATAGATGTCCTTTGATATGATGTTCTTGTAATTTAATTCGTCCACCACCTCGACCAAACGGTTTTTGAGTTTGATGGCATTTTCATCATTTTTGATCTTGAACGGAAAAACCACTTTCCAGTTTCCAGCGCCCGTTGAACCGGTTTCGGGAGAGAATTCCTTGGTCTCCAGTTTAGGGAGTTGCTCCTCTACCATCTGTTCGGCCTTTTTGCCCTCGGGATTGTTGGGGTAGGTAAGCGCCACATAGTTCAGCGCTTCCTTAAAGGGTTCAAAACCTTGCAAACGGCCAATGGCATTGGCTTTCAGCATCTCGAACTTAGGTACTATTGGGTCTCCGGTAAATTGATTGATATATTCTTCCGATCGGGTAATCACCTCCAAGAACTGTTGGTCTTCATATTGTTTAAACAATGAGGCATACCTCGCATCAGGACTATCTGTGTTTCCGTCCAACACCGCTTGCGGGTTCAGCAAAATTTCTGCGTAGCGGGTATCGGGGTGATTGGTGATGATGTTCTGCTTCATGCTCACCGCCAATGGGCTTCCCGATTCCTCGTAAATTTTGTAGAGATTATATTTTGATGGTAAAATCAACCGCTCTTCCGGGTTGGAGGATAGTACGCGCTCCAATTTGGCAGCGGCCAGCATATTGTCCTTAAACTTTTCTTTATATATCAACCCTAATTGATAATTGGCGAAGTTGCGCTCGCCCTTTAAACTATTTATTACAGCGATATCGGTAGGAACCTGTTCCAAGTAATAGTCGACCGAATATTTTTGATCTTCCGTCAACACCTCGTCATTGGCTGTAATGGCCTCTCCGGTAGCTTCGGAAACCAATGTTTTGGATTTGTTGCTCCAGCGCCAATCATCCTCTAAATTCCTTGTTCCCCAACGGGTCTTAAAATCGTTTCTGCCGTGGCCAAGACTGGTAATGTTGTAAAAATAGAACTTCCCTTGGTTCTCTTTACCTCCCTTGCTATTGGCAAAAGTGGCAAAACCGGCATTGGTACGCTCCAGTTGTTTCTCCGCCTCCGCTTCTTCCTTCCGCTTCATCTCGGCAATATAATCTTCGAAATATGCGGTTCGCTCCGCTACCGGCATTTGGTACAATGTAATCACACTATCGGCGTGCTGCACAATGTCCTCGTACTTGATCACATCCTCAAGGTTGTCCAGCTTTTTACTGATGTTGCGATGTATTCTCGTATTCTCGTTCAAGTTGGTCAGCGTGCTATCGTAGTAAGAACCCGCTAATCGATATTCGCCTTCATCAAAATAATAGTCCGCAAAGCTCTGATAGTTCAAAGCGTACAATTTGCGTTCGCCTTGGGTCGCCTGAATGGATTTATTGTAATAGGCCAAGGCCAAGCTATCCTGTCCATAGGCCATATGATATTCGGCCACTTGACGGTAGATTTTGTCCAAGAACGGTCTATTCTCCCGGTTCTCCTCCAAATCGGTGAGGTATTCCAACATCTCCTCTCGGTTTTCCTCGGCGAGCTCCGTGTTCTGTATCATTTTTAAGTGTGCATTGATCATGTACACCCTTGGCGATTTACGGTTAAGGTCTATTACCTTATTGTAGGCATAGTTGGCACTGTCCTTATGCCCCAATTGATCGTACAACTGCCCAATGATGAACAGGTACCTTCCCTTTTCGGGGTTCTTTTTGGTGTAGGCCTGGGATATTTTCAATTTTTGAATGGCGGTATCGGGCGCATTCAGGTTGATGTAGCACTGCGCTAAAACAGCATTGGCATCGGCGTATTCCTGATCCTTAAGTTTCTCGTATTTAAAAAGTCTCTTCAGATTTTTGATGGCCACTTCGGGATTGTCCAAACGCATGTTGGTTTTTTCCCTCCAAATGGTGGCCTCGTTCAACTTGTCGCTCTTGCTGTACTTTCTAAGGACATAATTGAAGGACTCCAGGGCCGGGATATAGCGCTGGTCAAAATAGCGTGACTTCCCAAGCAAAAGGAATGCTTCGTCTATTTGCGGATTGCGCTCCTCGTCCTTAATGTCCATGCTGTGCTTTTGGATAGCCTTGGTGGCCTTTTCCTCGGCAATAAGGAAGTTGGGATTGTTGTCCTCTGAGTCGAGTTTGATCTCATCGGTCACCTTGAGGCGTTCCACGGGAAGGATTTCCCAATAATCGTCCCGGTAGTTGGCATTGATTTCTTCCAGTCCTTGTTGAAAGGCAAGGTTGCCGTTGTACAAGGTATTGAACTCGGTGTTGATGGCGTGCCAATTTCGGTTGATGAACTTGTCCTTTTGGGTGGAACATGCATTGAATGCAAGTCCTCCCAAGACCATGGCGCCTAAAAATGTGTGATGAAGCTTCAAAATTATCGATAATCTTGTGTAACCTTAAACTCAAAATTGAGCGGATTATTATAAGGCTTATCGATAAAATGCAAGAATTTCAGTGTCGCTTTTCAAACATCAGCCTGCAAAGAAGGCTTCCAGTTCCTTCATGGTCTCTGCCGAGGTATGGATATCCTTAACGATTTCTCCTTTGTTGAGCACCACGATACGTTCGCAAACTTCGGTAACATGTATCAAATCGTGACTAGAGACCAATACCGTCACCCCTTCTTTTGCCGCGAGATCTTTAATGATCCCCTTTAATCGGATTTGGGTGGTCGGGTCCAAATTCGCAAATGGCTCGTCCAAGATCACCACTTCGGGGTTCCCGATAAAGCTGGCCACAATGCCCACTTTCTTTTGGTTTCCTTTGGAAAGGTCCCTCAAATACTTTTTCTGGCCCAAGATCTCGCCATGGAAAAAATCCTCAAAATTGGATAACAGGGCATCTACATCGGCCTTGTTCCTCCCACGAAGCTCCCCTATAAAGTAGAAGTATTCTTCGGGCGTAAGGTATCCTATCAAGAAAGTCTCATCAATAAATGCGGAGGTAAACGGTTTCCAATCCTCGCTCTGGTCCACTTGTACGTCCTTGTTGATGATATGGCCGGATGAAGGCTGAATCAAATCCAACAACAAACTGAAAAGCGTTGTTTTACCTGCTCCGTTGTTACCGACGAGGCCAAAGCTCTGCCCTTTGGGAATTTCCAAATGTTCAATGTTCAAAACTGTGTTTTGGCCGTAGGTCTTGGTTAAATTATGAACTGTAATCATGTATTTTTTATTAATGGTGTGTTATTTCTGTTTGTAAGCTTGTAATGTTTTGTATTTCTCTTTTTTGTAAATGCCTTCGATCATGGTGAACACTTTGTTCTTAAAAACGAACCCGAGCAGTCCAAAGACCGCTACAAATATGTATCCCGCCATGGGGTTGATCAAAAAGTGACCAATGGCATAAATCCCTATGGGCAAGACCAGTTTGGGCAAGGTGAGCAACAAGGTCTTGGCATTAAAGGCCTGCTTGTCGCCAAATGCCTTTTTGTTGGACGTAAGGTCTATCGGGGTCTTTACATAAGCTCCGCCCCAAAGCACCAAATAACTGTTGATTCCCACATTATAAATGGCACCAACCAATACCGCTGCGTAGGCCTCCCACCCAAAATAGATGTAGAAGGTGGCCAAAATGGTGGAAATAACGGTCGCTATGATCACCAAATACCATTTGGAAGAGAGGTACTCCCGGTACTTGATGTTCTGGCTCATCATCAAAGGATAGTAGCTACTGTCCCAACTAGGCACATACTGCCCAAAGCTGAACAGGAAGCCGCCGGTAACGAATATCCCCGCAAAGATTTTCCAGAAAGGGCCATCGTAGACCTCCAGGGCCCCGGTAAAAAACAGGAGTCCATAAAAAATAAAGAAGGCTCCCGCTATCACAGCGGAACGCGATCTTTTGTTTCGTTTTATCAGTTTGATGTCGTTCTTCAGGAAAGTACCCAAATTCCCGAAGCGGTCCAACCACTCCAGGTTCTCGGTCTTGGCCTCGGTCTGTTTTTTGGCCAATCCGCCATCCAGATACATGTGTTTTTTAAAATAAGCGAAGGCTCCATAGTACAATCCCATCAAAATCAACCAAGGGATAATGGCCGTCCATGGGATATCGTAGAAAAAGTCGAAAATGGGTTGGGTATAGACGGTAATATCAAACCATTGATAGTATTGTGATGCACCGGCAACAATGAACAATACTGCAATCACATAAAAGACCACGTTCTGGTTGTTCACCATTACATTAATGAAGTTATTGCAGTAGATCAAGGCCATCAAGGCCAAGTGCCAACCAATGACCTGCAAGGGCGGGTAACCTTGGGTAAGCAAAACAATACTAAACGGAATAAAAAAGAAGGCATGTGCGACATTAAAAAATGATATGACGGTTTTCCCCAAGGAATAGTTGACCACTTTGCTCTTGCTAATAGGCAAATAGAGCAATGGTTTGATATTGGTGACGGGCATTTTTTGCAGCATGTACCTAAAAACGAGGTCAAAAGCCAAGTAGTAAATCATAAACTGGTTCACGACACGAAGCGGGTCTCCAATTTCCATTTCCTTGATCAGGAAAAAGGCCCCTACGCCCATTCCGAGGAAAACCACAATAAAGTATAGGGCCCCCAAGGCCATCAATATCTTAAACCAAATCTCTGTTTTAAAGGTTGCAGATCTAAAAAATGACTTCCATTGGAGTCCAATAAAATGTTTGAGCATGGTCGGCGTTTTTTTAGTTGGTGTCTAATTTATTGGATTTGTTACAGAAGAAACATGCTTTTTATAAAAATAGATGTGCAAAAGGACTGTAATGCTTAATTTTGCAGCAAAATTCGATACATGAGTCATTTTCATGCCTTAAAAATAGCCGCGGTGGACCGATTGACGCCAAATGCCGTGGCCCTTACCTTTGACATACCGGAAAACTTAAAAGAGGATTACAGCTTTAAAGCGGGACAATACATTACTTTAAAGTACACTTTGAATGGAAAAGAGCTCCGAAGGGCCTATTCCATTTCATCACCGCCTTCGTCCGGCAAATTGACCGTGGGCATCAAAAAAATGGAGGGCGGAACCTTTTCCGTGTATGCCAACGAGCAATTGAAGGCCGGAGACGAAATTGAGGTCATGCTTCCCGAAGGGCGATTTATTTTTGATGCATCTTCTCCAAAAAAGATAGCTGCTTTTGCCGCTGGTAGTGGCATTACTCCCATTATGAGCATTGCCCAAACAGTTTTGGAGAGCGACCCAGATAGCACTTTTGTCTTGGTGTTCGGAAATCAATCTCCAGAAGAGACCATGTATTTTAACACCATCCAATCTATTAAAGAGCAATATGGTGACCGCTTTTTTGTACAGTATGTGTACAGCAGGTCTACCGAGGAAGATGCTCTTTTTGGAAGGATAGAGCGTTCGACCGTGAACTTCGTGCTTAAAAACAAGTTCAAGGGAACCCAATTTGATGGCTTCTACCTTTGTGGGCCACAAGAAATGATCGAGCAGGTAACGGATACCCTCAAGGACAATGGCGTTGCCAAGGAGAAAATACATTTTGAGCTCTTTACCACCGATGATGAGGGCGATGACGAGCTTGCCGAAGAACTGGAAGGCAAAACCAGAGTGGAAGTTCTTTTGGACGATGAAACCTTTACCTTTGTAATGGACAAAAAGGAACGGGTGCTGGATGCTGTCCTAAAAGAGGATATAGATGCTCCCTATTCTTGCCAAGGCGGTGTTTGCAGTAGCTGCATTGCCCGGCTTACCGAAGGAAAGGTCGAAATGGTAAGAAACCAGATCTTGACCGATAGTGAAATTGAAGAAGGGTTTATCCTAACCTGTCAATCCCATCCCACCACTCCGAGCATTAAGGTGGATTATGACGATGTGTAAATCCAATTGGCCCTATTAGGTTTTGGCCAATAATTTTTCCAAGGCCCTACTGCCATGTTCGTAACCGATGTTAAAGGCATTTTCAATACCTTTTTTATCCAGGACACCTATGGTTTCCAGTTCGCCTGGTTCTATAAATAAATCACATTCGAGCATCTTCTCGTGATTGGATGCATGGATCATTAAACTGGTGACTCTAGCGGTCAACTGGAATGAGTTTCGCAAATCCTTTTTCCCCAAGGGTACGGTTATGGACACATTACTTCCAATAGTGAAATCCGTAATATGGTCCACATATTCCTTTGGAAAATTGTTCATAATGCCCCCATCGGCATATAATATATTATCAATGGTCACGGGGCTAAAAACAGGCGGCAAGGCAGCAGATGCCAATAATGGTTTAATGAGTTCCCCATCATAAAAAACCTTTTCGGTGCCTTTCAGTAAATCCGTAGCTACTACAAAAAGGGGACGCTTCAAACTTTTGAAGTTGTTCTCGGGAAAAAAATGCTTAAAAATTCCGAAATACCGCTCCGTGTCAATAAACCCGGGTTTGTTGATGGCAAAAAAGCTATACTGGAACAATGGCGTCTCTTTGAAGAACTTGAGCATATCCTCCACCGTATTGTCGTTGGCATATAGCGCACCTACCAACGCTCCAATACTTGTGCCTGCGACCACCTTGGCCTCAACCTGATGTTCGCGCATGGCCTTAATGAGTCCTATATGTGCCATGCCCCGGACACCTCCTCCGGAAAGAATCAGGCCTATGGATTTATCTTCTAGCATTTTTGTTCAGAATCAATAAACTGTAAAGTTAACATAATGATGGTTTTTCAAGGTTACGGCAACATTGTATTTCAATTAAAAGGTTTGACTCTAATCAAAAAACCAAACCCATCTAGTCAAAACTCCGTAAGTGATTATATAAACTAAAAATTTAATCTCATGAAATCTATTAAAACATTAACGTTACTAATTGCTTGTGCTGGGTTTATGACCATCACTACAGGTTTTTCACAAACTAAAATGGTAGGGGGAGCCCCCATGTATCCAAGTAAGGATATTGTTTCCAATGCAGTAAACTCCAAGGACCATACTACCTTGGTGGCTGCCGTAAAAGCTGCTGATTTGGTCGAGACGCTACAAGGCGAAGGTCCATTTACCGTATTTGCACCTACCAACAGTGCATTCGAAAAATTGCCCGATGGAACAGTAGCTACATTGCTTAAGCCAGAAAACAAGGCAAAATTGCAAGGTGTACTTACGTATCACGTAGTGGCTGGAAAATACAATGCCAAAGACTTGAAAAAATGGATCAAGAAAGGTGATGGTATGGCCGAACTCACTACAGTCAATGGAGATAAATTGACCGCCATGATGGACAAAGGGATGATAATGATAAAAGATGGTGCTGGAAATGTTTCCACAGTGACCATTGCAGATGTAAACCAATCCAATGGTGTGATTCATGTAGTGGATACTGTTGTATTACCTTCAAAATAATAGGTAGTCCTTAATTTGAATTAGTGGAAGAGCGACAGTAGTCGCTCTTTTCTTTTTTAGGTGACTGACAATCAGTTTTCTTATAATCCGACATGATTGTTTTTGGGAATTTGTAATCCTATTCAAAATTTTTCGACCTAAAAGAATGTGATAATTGTTGTATGTTTAGGTAAAACATTAAATAGAAGAACATGGCCAATTCATATTATGACCCAGCAGACCTTAGAAAATTTGGCAACATCACAGAATGGAGCGAAGAACTGGGGAAAAAGTTTTTTGACTATTACGGAAAGGTTTTCGAGGAAGGTGCCCTCAGTGCGCGCGAAAAATCCTTGATAGCACTTGCTGTAGCACACGTGGTAAAATGTCCCTATTGCATTGATGCCTATACTAAGGATGGCCTGCAACGTGGCATCACCAAAGAAGAGATGATGGAGGCCGTGCACGCGGGCGCGGCTATTGAAAGCGGCGCTACATTGGTTCATGGTGTTCAAATGATGAACAAGTACGATAAACTTTCCATGTAGTGCCTAGGAAACTTGGGGTTTTAGGTAGTAGAAAAAATATACCGAATGGAACATAAGGGGTTCCGGCGGACGATATAAATTAGAAATGACGCAGAGTATACTCACCGACATAAAGAAAGCAGCTAAAAAATCATTAAAAGCGCGGGAAGATGAGCTTGCCAATACCCAAAAACAATTGGAAATATTGAGCGGCGACCTTTTTGCCAATGGAGAGCTTCCATTTTTTAAGGATAAAATCGCAGCATCAGGTCAATTCCCATTAAAGCCAAAAAAGTTGGAAGTGCTCCAGATCAATGTAGGGTATATGTGCAATCAAGTCTGTGCACACTGCCATGTGGACGCAGGCCCGGACCGACAGGAGATCATGACCCGTGAAACCATGCAACAATGTCTGGAGGTCATCCGCAACACCGGGGCGCACACTTTGGACCTTACAGGCGGAGCTCCTGAAATGAACCCGGATTTTAGGTGGTTTGTAGAAGAAGCTTCCAAAGCGGGTATCCAAGATTTCATCGTCCGCTCCAATTTGACCATCATAATGGCCAATAAAAAGTACCACGACCTGCCCGAGTTCTTTAAAAAACACAACGTCCATGTGGTGTCTTCCATGCCGCACTATACGCGTGGCAAAACGGACAAGCAACGTGGCGATGGTGTTTTTGACAAATCCATCAAAGCTTTGCAGATGCTTAACCAAGTAGGCTACGGCATGCCAAACAGCGATCTGCGCTTGGATTTGGTCTACAATCCTTCCGGGGCCTTTTTACCTACGGACCAAAGCGCGATGGAACGAGATTTCAAAAAGGCATTGAAAGAAGATTTTGACATTGATTTCCACAATCTCTTTGCCATTACCAATTTGCCTATTTCACGGTTTTTGGACTATCTCATCGCTTCTGATAACTATGAAGATTATATGTATTCCTTGGTTGAGGCTTACAATCCGGCAGCAGTTGAAAATGTAATGTGTACCAATACCATCTCTGTAAGTTGGGACGGTTGGTTGTACGATTGCGATTTCAATCAAATGCTGGACCTAAAAGTGGCGAGCAAGGTAAAGCACATCAAGGATTATAATGATGATGTATTGAGCAATCGGGAGATTATCATTTCACAACATTGTTACGGTTGCACCGCAGGGGCCGGTAGTAGTTGCCAAGGAACGGTGGCTTAATCCACAACGGAAGGAAACACTCCGCGTGTGCCCATGTCAACAACATTTTCGCCCAATAGGGGCTCGTACTTGCCATTGCCATTGCCGTCTTCCCATTCAAAACTGTTGTTGATGGATATCACCACTTCAATATTGATGTCCTCCGTTGCATTTGCGGGAATCACCAAAGCAGATGGAAATTGTCCTGTCACTACGCATGAGCCTTCCGGTACCGGAGAGGTATCATCAATTGGGTTGGGCACCGTGGTTTGCGGCGCATTGCCTTGCGTTAATTGCGTTAGGACAAACCCGTTAATATTCCCTTGGGTTTCCAGGCCAAAATACCCTTGGGCCTTATTTCCATTGACATCTACTGTAAGTTTGTCCAGGGTATAATTGCCAATATAAGTGTTGTAACCCAAAAAAGACCCAACAGTGGCATCCACATCAATATTATCGTCAACGCCATCCGGCCAGTCGGGAATTTCTGTTTCGGCTCCCTCAAGGTTGTATACGATTTTGTATTTCTGGTACCCAATAGAAGCCCTAAAATATTCATATGTGCCTGAGGCTACGTAACTCAATGGAATGCTAAAGGTGTTGATCTCTTCATTCAAAAACACTTCACTGTCAAAATCGATGGCAGTGGCTCCCCCGCTTCCCGTAGTTGCGGTCGAAGTGATGGTGACACCCTCATCATAGGGAGTGAACTTGTCCGGATACAGGCCCATAAAATGCAATCCCAGAACCTCAAAATCAGGGTTTTGTGCAGCATTTCCTTCGGGAACCGATACAGGATTGCCCAAATTGTCCAATCTTTCAGCATCGTTATCCATGATAAAAGTAATGTTCAATCGCGGTACTTCTTCCGTCGGAGTCCCGGAAGATTCATCAACGGAACAGGAAAGTACAGTAATTCCCATAAGCGCGGAAAATAACAAGTTTGTTCTTTTCATAGTTTGCTTTTTATGTGACTTTCGTTAACGTCCATGAAAGGACATGGAAAGTTAAGATAATTGTTTGTATGAAAGAGATACGACCATTAGTTGTTGGTTGCTCGCCTTTCCAAAATTACCATCAATCGCTCCAATACGTCTTTTGGTTTGATGGTTTTCATGGCGTTTTCGTACCCTTCGGGCACTTTGTTCCCATATACCGAGGTAGGAATCAGCGGATATACTTCCCGGTCCGCCATAAGTGCGTTTTCCATAGGTTGTCCGAATGGATAAAAGCCGGCATACGGATGGGTAACCCCCCATAGTGTGACCACAGGAATGCCATAGTTCGCCGCCATATGCGCATTGCCGCTGTCCATGGACAACATCACATCCAAATTGGAAATAAGCTGTAGTTCTTCTGCCAAATTGAGTTTGCCCGCCATGCATTCCACATTTTGGTGACGCTGGGAAAGTCCTTCCAACACTTGCACCTCTTTTGTTCCTCCTCCAAACAACAAGATTTTATACTTATCGGTATTTTTTAATTGTTTAATGATTTCCTCCGTAGCTTCCAACGGGTACATTTTGCCTTCGTGAGCAGCGAAAGGGGCAATGCCTACCCACTTTTTGGTGTCTTGCGGTACCAAACCCAACACTTTTTCGGAGAGTTGGATTCTGACAAGTGGTTTGGCAGTGGTTAGGTCAATAGGAAAACCGAGTTCGGCAAAAACATCTGCATAGCGTTCGTGTGTAGTCTTTAGTTGCTCAAAAATTTTGTTTTTGGGCCGGGTAAGTGCCTTTTTGCCCTTTCTTCCTTTGTCAATTTGTGCAAACGGAACCCGTTCCAGAGAAAAATACTTTTTAAGTATCCTGCTTCGCAACACATTGTGTAGGTCGGCAATGGCTTCTAACTGAAGTGGTTTTAACTCCTTGTACAATCGCCAGAGCCCTATTAATCCTTTATGCCTATTTTTTACATCCGCTTCTTTTACCTCAACGTTTGCCAAACCATTAAAAATAGGGGCGAACGACTTTTTGGTGAGCACGGTAAGTTGTATGTTGGGATATTTCTCGGTAAGGGCCCGAAGCACAGGAACGGTCATCGCTACATCGCCCATGGCGGACAGGCGAATGACCAGAATATGGGTATGTTTACCCTTTTTGACCACGCAACACAGGGTTTAGTTCGTCGTCGTTGTACATCTTCATCTGTTTGTAGACCTTCATGTACTTGTCTCCCGCTTCGATATCGGCCAATAATTGGTCAATAGCTGTGGAAAGGTCTTTCCTCTGTTCCAAAAGCACGGCCAATTTTGCGCTACATTTATCGATATGCTCCTGGGAAGCGTCACTACGGTTCACCTCTTCTTGCATGTGATATATTTTCAATGCCAATATCGACAATCTATCTATAGCCCAAGCGGGACTTTCGGTATTAATGGTAGCACCCTCTTTTACTTGTACTGATTGGTATTTATTCAAAAAGTAACCATCAATATACTCTACCAAATCGGTGCGGTCCTGATTGCTAGCATCGATTTTACGTTTAAGGTCCAAAGCGGCTACAGGATTGATTTGTGGATCCCGTATAATGTCCTCGTAATGCCATTGCACGGTATCTATCCAGTTTTTTTTATAAAGTAGATGCTCTACTTTATCCTTTGGATAAGGGTTGCTGAATTCTTGGTACACATCGTCCTTGATATGGTAAGTATCTATACTTTCCTGAAATATCTTGAAGGCAAAATCGCTGAACATAGCTTAAAATTTGTTCAAAGATATTGCTTTATGCCATATTTAGTTGAGATGAACGGCAAAAAGCGAACAGGCCAATACCACAAAGCCAACCATTACGGCTTCTTGAAGCCTTCTTTTTTTCATGGCTTCAAAATAATTGGTAAAAAATACAGCGGCGGGAAAAAAAGTAAGCAAAACCGGCGAGGCATCGGCAGGGGTAAAAAGGATAATACCGGTACCTAAGATAAAAATCAAAAACACTATCCGAAGCAATAGTAATTTACCACCGCTCACGTTTCTCAACCTGATGAATACTACAATGGAAACAAGTATGGTCAATATCAAATAGATCAATGTCTTTATATTTAATACCTGAAAGAAAGATTTGCTGGTAAAAAGCCCCAAAGAAAATTGATAATGGTCCTCAAAAAAATCCAATGAGCCTTTGAGTTTCAACACGGTGAAGGTTAGCATAAAAATAGTTGCAACGCCCAAGAAAGGGACCAGCCAATTTTTGAATGTTCTTCTGTCGTAGACCCCGATAACAAAAAAGACAAGGAGCATAAAAGCGAGAGCCCAATCGTAGAACAAACTAGCAATGGCAATCAACAGGGAGGCATCAAAAATTTTGTGTTTGACATTTTTTGTGGACTTGATGGACAATATCCGCCAAAAGGCCAAGAGCAAAAAGAAATTGGCAAACAATACGTTTTGAAGCACCAATTCATGGGAAAACGAAACAATTAAAAGTACAAAGAAGAGCATCGCGTAGGAGTTTGACTCCGTTGCCTTTTCAGTTCTTACAATTTGATTGGTGATGAAAACCGAGATCAACAAAACCGCAAACAGCATCAGTTCCAGGGGGATAACCTGATTGATTTTTTGATCTCCCAGCTGAAAAAAAACATTGCTGAAATAGAATAGGAACAGGAAACTGGCGAGAACTATATTGTTTATGGGTTTAGTTTTTCCGAAAAAGCTTGAAATCATCCTATCTTTTGCTACTTTTGTAAAGTAAATATAGCCAAGATGAGCAAGTTTTTTTACGGTATAGAGGACTTATTTGTAAACTACCTTTTCGCACCATTAGATTTTTTCCGCTTTATGCACAGCTGGTGGGGTTCCAACTCCATTAACTGGATTTTTATGATCATCGGTTTTGTGGCGATGGTCTATTGGATGGGCCAGTTGAAGATTTTCAACGAGAACGGTGAAGAGGACAAGAGCATAAGCTCCCACTCATACATCTAGATCGAACCCTAAATCTTTTCGGTAATACATTCCATCAAAATGGAGTTTTTCCATATTTTGATAGGATGTTTTCAGTGCTTCCTTAAAATCTTTTCCAAAGGAAGTAACTGCTATTACACGACCACCATTGGTCACTACCTTTCCTTCGGATAGTTTTGTTCCGGCATGGAAAACAATAGAATCTTGGATGTTTTCCGCCCCAGTGATTTCCTTGCCTTTTTCGTAAGCCTCGGGATATCCTCCAGAAACGGCCATCACCGTGGTTGCGGTTCTTTCGTCGATTTGAAGGTCAACTTGATCTAAAGTTCCTTTGGCCATTGCAACCAAGACATCCACCAAATCACTTTTAAGGCGAGGAATCACCACCTCGGTCTCGGGATCTCCCATACGAACGTTGTACTCGATTACTTTGGGCTCATCGCCGACTTTTATCAACCCTATAAAGATAAAGCCCACATAAGGCAAATTATCCGTTTTAAGGCCGTCTACGGTCGGTTTTACGATTTGGCGCTCTATCTTGTCCATAAAGATTGAATCGGCAAAAGGAACTGGGGAAATGGCCCCCATACCGCCTGTGTTGAGTCCTGTGTCTCCTTCACCTATCCTTTTGTAATCTTTCGCGGTGGGAAGGATTTTATAATTGGTGCCATCGGTCAGTACAAAACAGCTCAGTTCGATACCGTCCAAGAACTCTTCTATGACTACCGTGGCGCTTGCGTTCCCGAATTTGGAATCAACCAGCATGGACTTGAGTTCATCCTTGGCCTCTTGCAGATCTTGGAGGATCAAAACCCCTTTTCCGGCGGCCAGACCATCTGCTTTTAAAACATACGGTGGCTTTAAAGTTTCCAAGAATGAATATCCTGCCTCCAATGATTCACTGGTAAAACTTTGGTAAGCTGCCGTTGGAATATTGTGCCTCATCATAAATTCCTTGGCAAATTCCTTGCTGCCTTCCAGTTCTGCCGCAGCTTTTTCCGGTCCGATTACGGGAATGGATTTTAAGTCAGCATCATTCAAGAAGAAATCATGTACACCATTTACCAATGGATCTTCCGGCCCAACCACCACCAATTCGATGCTTTCTTTGAGTACCAATTGCTTGATGGCTTCAAAATCGTTCACGCCCACCTCAACATTTATGGCAATTTGAGAGGTGCCCGCGTTGCCGGGCACTACAAAAAGTTTGGATGTTTTAGGACTTTGAGAGATTTTAAGGGAAATGGCATGTTCGCGACCGCCAGAACCCAAGACCAGGATATTCATGATTTGATGTTTTGGCAAAAATAACTCAATTCAAATTTAATTTAAGGGTTATTTGCAAATGATCTAGGCTTAGTTTTCGACACGAATTACACAAATTTCCACTAAGCCGTTACTGAGCGTGGTTGTCATTTCGAGCGAATGCGAGAAATCTACAATAAGTCAGATTTCTCAATCGTCTCTTCGCTCCTCTTTTCGAAATGACATTTGACGAATGATTTATGGTAAAAACTCTCTGTGGGCCTCCCATAACTTTTCATCCGAAAGGGATTTAAAGTATTCGAATACTTTTTTGAGTCCTTCGGAACGATGCACCTTGGGCTCCCAATCCAAGATTTCCTTGGCCCGGGAAATATCGGGCTGACGTTGCATGGGGTCATCTTGTGGCAAGGGTTTAAAAACAATTTTCTGGTCGGTTCCCGTTAGCTTGATAATCTCTTCAGCAAACTCCAAAATTGTGGTTTCATCGGGGTTTCCGATGTTGATGGGTTCCACATAATCGCTCATCAAAAGGCGGTAAATACCCTCGATTTGATCATCGATATAGGTAAAGGAACGGGATTGTGAACCATCTCCAAAAACGGTCAAATCCTCTCCACGAAGAGCCTGGCCCATAAAAGCGGGAACCACACGGCCATCGTTGAGCCGCATACGAGATCCATATGTGTTGAAAATCCGTACGATACGCGTGTCCAGACCATGGTGCCGGTGATAGGCCATGGTTATGGACTCCATAAAGCGTTTGGCCTCATCATATACTCCTCGCGGCCCAATGGGACTCACGTTTCCGTAATAATCCTCGTTTTGTGGGTGTACCAGTGGATCTCCATAAACCTCTGATGTGGAAGCCACCAGAATTCGTGCACCATGATCTCTTGCGAGCCCCAATAAGTTCAAAGTTCCCAAAGAGCCAACCTTTAGTGTTTCAATGGGAATTTTAAGGTAGTCGATGGGACTTGCGGGCGAGGCAAAGTGAAGGATGTAATCCATCTTGCCCGGAACATGGACAAACTTGGTAACATCGTGATGGAAGAACTCAAACCGCTTTAGGTGGAACAGGTGCTCTATGTTCTTGATATCCCCTGTAATCAGGTTATCCATGCCTATGACGTGGTGGCCTTCGGCAATAAACCGATCACAAAGGTGTGATCCTAAAAACCCGGCTGCTCCTGTGATGAGTGTTTTTTTCATATTCTCTATACGCCCCTTGAAAATAAAACTGTTGTTATTGTTTTAAAGATTATTCTTAAGTCCAAAGTTATTGACCTGTTTTTTATATAGTATAAATCATATTCAAGCTTCCTTATAGAATCTTCTAAGTTTTCACCGTACTTATATTTTACTTGAGCCCATCCCGTTATACCTGGTTTAAATAAATGTCTAATACCATAAAATGGCATTTTTTTATTTAATTGGTCAACGAACACCTTTCTCTCGGGTCGAGGTCCAATAAATGTCATGTTCCCTTGAATAACTGAAATTATTTGAGGAAGCTCATCTATCCTGAAGGTTCTTAAAATTTTTCCAAATGGAGTGATTCTTGCATCATTCTTTCGAGCCATCTTTGCTCCAGTCTTTTCAGCATCAACCACCATTGACCTAAATTTATAGATTTTAAATTCCTTTCCAAACTGACCAACTCGCGACTGCGTATAGAACAGTGGTCCTTGGTTAAAAAATAGGTTTAAAAGCCAAACGAATGGACAAACCAAAAAGAAAACCATCCCTACTAAAAATGATAAAGTGAAATTGACCAAAAAACTGAACACTACCTGTAAGTACCTAATTTTTTTATTTCGAAGCCGAAGCAATTCGTAAAAACTGTGATGGTGAGATTTAATTGGCATTGCCTCATAAGTGTTTTCGTAAAAAGAAGTATATGAAATGACCTCCTTGCCTTTTAAAATAGAATCCAGTAGCATATCTTCAATTGATTGTGGTAAATTGTCATAGTTCCTTAAGTTTAGAATCCATGCGTCCACCTTTTCAATTGCCTCCAGAAAGGTTTTCTTTTGAAATGAAGGTTGGCTATTATTAATGCCAAAAGTTAGCTTTACTTTATAATAAGTATTGATTTCGTCACCATTTATATAATCCAAGTGTTCTTTTAAATTTTCTTCGGCCTTCTCGTCATACAAATAAAGAACATTCTTAGTTGTGGGGATAATTTTGAAAATATTACTGAAAAAGAGCCTCCAAAGTCCTATTTCAATTGGGGTTAACAATAAAAAAGACAATAAAGGTATCCTCCAAAAACTGACATCAAAGGTAAACACTGTCAAGATAAATACCAGAAATACATATAAGGATGATATGTATACTGATTGGGACAATACATATCGCCTTTTAGCCACTTTTTCCAAATTATAAAAGTCCAAAATGTACGATAGAGCAACGTAAGTGAAAACTCCAAAACCAAAAACAGAAACCTTTAAGTCAAGTGAAACAAACTGCTTATCAATGGCATGGTTTATTAAAAGATTTAGAGAAGTCAATACAATAAGCATATCGCCTACTAGAAGAATAAATTTTCTTTCTATGGAATTTAGTATGGACGGTCTGGACATTCTGTAAAGGTTAAACTACTTCAAAAGTAGCTTTTCAGTTTTATTAAAATTGCCGAAATAAGATAAAAAACTGATTTCATTCTGGATAGCCCTTCGATATCCCTGTAAATTCTCCATTCGTATGTCAATAGTTTGAATTTATTTGAAGATATGGATTCGTTACCCACTCTGTAAGAAGAAAGACATTGTTGTATACCATAGGCATCCGTTTTTTTGAGCAACTTCAACCAAAGGGCATAATCTTGTCTTTTTCTAATTTTTGGCATGTATTGTTTCCCGAAAAAAGAGATACTGTATATTACAGTTAAACAACCTATGGGATTTTTGTACAATGCGGACTTATACGTTACTTTTCGCTTCGCATTCACTTGTTTGCCAAGCAATTTGCCCGCTATATCAATTTTGTCATAAGCCGTAAAAGTAAACGGGTAATTGTTTGCTTGCATAAAAGCGAGTTGTTTTTTAAGCTTATCAGGATACCAGAGATCATCACTGTCCAAAAAAGCAATATAGTCTCCCTTAGCCAATTCAATAGCTTTGTTCCTAGCTACACCAGCTCCACTGTTCTCTGAAAGCTTGACATACCGTATCCTATTGTCTTTTTCTGCAAAATGTTTAATTATCTGAGCCGAATTATCAGTTGAGCAATCATCCACCAATATGTGTTCCAAGCTTGTATGTGTTTGTAATTGTACAGATTTAATATTTTGGGCTAAATATTTTTCAGAATTGTAAACTGGTGTCACAATGGATACAAGATGATATTTACAATCTTCTCTCATATTTATAATTCGTTACTTTGAATAGTTTGATTATTTTTTAATTTATGATTTTCAATAAATTTTCATCACTCCAAACTTCTTTTTTCCTTTCCATACTCTATGAACCCTCTTACTCCAGCTAACAATAACTTTGCATTGTTCCCGAAGGCCTGAAGACCCTTTTTCTTGAAAAGAAATAATAATATGGCCAAAAAACCATATTGCCCATACATTCTATGGAATAAGGCCCCTTTAGAAAAAATAAGTTCTTCATTGATATTGGAACCCGAGCTTTCCTTTGGATGGTAAACAATTACCTTGGGAATATAATATAGGATTTCTCCTTTGCCTATCAAGTCATTCAAAAATATGTTCTCTTCGCCAGTTGGATACTTATTTCCAAGGCCAAAATTCATGTCGAATCTAAGTCCGGTTTCATTTAACCTAGCAAAATTCAACAATAGTGATATTGAAGAAACCTTGAGAATAGATTTCCGATTATGTACAAAATAGCTAGGTTTATATTTTTTGAACAATTTTTCATCAGGGGTACGTATTTGGTAAGTAAATCCAGCCGCATCATTAAATTTTTCAATTGATTCCCTTATTGTTGCTTCAAAGTTCCTTTCATAATAAACATCATCGTCAGCAATTAACAAAAAATCGCTTTTTAGATTATCTAAACCAACGTTTCTGCTTTGTGACAAACCTCTAGTATTAGTGTTAATTACATCAATAAATTTATTTGTAAGTATTAAATCCTCACTTCTACTGAGTTTTTGGTTGATAACAAGCATAGTTAGTCCTTTATGAAGCGGAGTCGATAGTAGTTTTGGATTAGAAAGGATGTTACAGTCAACGGTTGAAACCATTATGGTTATTCTAGCCTCTACCATAATCACTAGGCAATTTGAAAGTTAGTACAATATGTGACACTAGTGGTATCAAAAAGAAAACTGCACTCATCCGGTGTCTATACGCTCCTGAAATATTTGTTTCAAACAAAGCCGGAATAATTAGAAAAATTAAAAATAGCCCCAACCAACCATTCATGTATTTTTTATAAAACAAACAAATTGGAGCAATTAAGACAATGATAATATAGAAAGAATCAATCAATGGAATTACTTTATTCATTGTAACGGCTGGGGAAACTAAAATTGGAAGAGGGGAAAACAAATATTGTAAAATCAAAAGAAAAATGTTCTTGATATAAGCAAATGGACCTGTCCAGTTCATTGTAGAGTAACCCTCATCTCCAAATTTTGTGTTAGATGCATCACGATAGGATATCAGCCAACTTAAATTAAAATCTATTTGGTATAAGCTAGAAACAATCATTTTTAAACCAAAGTCTGCAATTAAAATTATTACAATTAACCAAACAAAATTCCGTAAGGTATAGAGTTTGTTTTTATAGCAGTATCCCATAAAAAGAGCTAATGTCGCACATACACCGGTTAGCGGGCGAATAATAAAAATAGGCGTTAAAACGAAAAGTGTCATAGCCATAGTGTTTTTGGTCGTTACAATGTATTTGATCATAAAGTAGCTAAACATTGCTAAGAACATAAGAGCCATAGACTCACGTAATATACTGGCATTTAAAATAAGCGCTAAAGGATATATTTCCGAAAATATAACCATAACAGAAAACAATCCTTTCGGATTATACACCAACCTCCGTTGATGGTTAATGTATAGTTTAAAAGCTTTAAAAAAGAAAAAAATTGCTAATTGATAGTAAAATACATTAAAAACTATGAACACAAAAGGTCTTTCAAAACATAATTTGTATTGAATAAAATTTAAAATAGAAAAGCTTTTTACCCCAAAGGAATATAAATTAAAATAGGAGCTAAAATCATTTATCAAACTAGCATAAACCACTGTATCCGGTGGATTAGACTTAATTTTAAAGACTTCATTGAGTAAAAAAAAAATAATTGGCAAAAGAAAAGAAGTGATAACTAATGAAATGTTAAATAAACTATTAAGCTTTTCTTTCTGCAAAAGAAAAAAGTAGATTAAAAAAAATAATATTGTGTAAACACTAAAAAGTACTAAGCCAAACACATCTATTGCCAACAAGTCCTTTGCTTCAATCATTAAGATTCTTTTTTATCCGGGTTTATAACATGATACTGATAAAAAAACGCCATATAAATCACCCCGAGTTCTCGTACGGCCGTACTTTCGGTCAATGAAAAGAACACGAAAATTAAGAACACCCCTAAAAACAAAAAATCTTGATGTTTCAAGATCAAACGAAATGAAAGTATTAGAAATAATACTATTAACAAAATACCGAACACACCATAGCGCAATCCAAATTCTAAAAAATTGTTATGTGCATTCTTTTCCTCCAACACTTGTTTATTAGCCTTTTCCATTTTTGCCCATATCAGGTTTTTTGTATCTTTACAGAATTGCCCAAGCGGATAACGTTTGATAATTTCCGTACTAGTTCGCCAGATATAGATTCTTTCCGAAGCTGGACTTTTGTTATCCCAAGCGAAGTCGTTTTTTACGAATGTTCTGTAATCCACGGTAACTCTGTCCTTTATTGATGGTAAGGTTTTGTACATGATAATAGAAACAACCATTAATCCCAATAAAAAACTAAATGTCCATTTAAATTTTCTTATGGCAAATAACCGCCTCAAGAATAGTATATAAAACACAAATAGAATGATATAGGCCATTTTAGCGGCAATGAGTACCAAAAAAACAGTCGTTATAATAAGGTAAAACAGGGTGCCCTTATAAAGTGTACCTTTCGAGATATTCTGGTACAATTTATTTAAATTTCCATTAATGGCTATCAAAACAAATAGTGATAAGTAACTCGGATGAAAATTAAGAACCGATACTAAAGATCGGTGTACAAAATCATTCCACCAATAGACGGGTAGGTCATCTGAAATCTTTAATAATACACTGCTCATGCAAATGACAAAAACGATACATACAGAAATGTTCAATGTACTGTATAAATAATCTGTGGAGCTACTTTCTCGGAATGCCCTTGTGGAAAAAATAAAAAAGAAAACTGGGATTATACTATTAAGCATAAAAGGCCTCATATTACATCCGTTAATCACAAAAAATAAAAAGGGCAGAAAGAAAAAACCCTGAGTGATTGTCGATGATGCATCCCAAGAAATACTTGGTTTTTGGTAAAAGGCACTCCCCATGGCGTACAACAGCATCGCAAATAGGGCAATCCTGTTGGGAATCAATGTGAGCTCAAGAAAAAAGATAGATAGGACATAAACAAAAATCAAACAATGGACAATTTTAGATCTAATGTGAGGTATAAAGAACTTTTTCAAGTACGGCCGAGCATAGTATGCTTTTTCTTGCTTGCTCATATATGAAACATATCAGTTAGGTTGATTTGCAGAGATCATAATTTAATCCTAATTACCTCTTTAAAAAAGTCAAGTCGCTTTTGTTCAATTACAGAAACGTCTATATATTTAAGTACCTCTTCTTGGGTGATGCTAAATGTATGACATCGACCTAAAAAGGTATTCACTTGTTCGGCCACTTTTTCAATGGAATCCTTTTGAAAATCTACAACCAACGTCCATTCGGGATAACCGTATAATTCAAAAGCCGTTTCATCATACGGGAGTATCAACGGTTTACAGCAAGCCATATATTCCCTTACTTTTAAGGGACAAGCCTCTTTCATGCCTTTCCTATGTAAGGCAAGTGTGCCTATAGCAGCTGTAGAGTTTAACACTATTTTTAAATAGTCCTTTTTTTCCAAAAACCCATGAAGAAATACATTTTTTGGCACTTCCCGCAAATCATTCTCATCATATCCTATGATATTAAACCTAACATATGAAAGAATTTCAGCAAGATTCAGTAAAGTGTCTATACCGTGCCAGGACATGCCTGGTGTTCCTAAAAAAACCAAACTATAGCTGTTTGAGGGGTTTGTCGGCCTTTCAGCTTTATAATTTGAAACCTTTAAAGAGTTAGGAAATACTTTGGTGGGCAATCCCTTGTATTCTTTGGCAATCTCATTTGTTACAGCGGCCACGCCTGAAATACCCCTTAAAAAAAGAGGGTTCGTTGCCCTAAAATAAAGGTACTTAAAGTATCGCTTGATATTTTTTGTTCTTAATAGATAATACTCCGAATGAAAGTTGGTGTTTATTTCAACAATCAATTTGAACCTTGCTCCTATTCTACGGTATAAAGGTTGGTAAAAGCCATATCTTGCATATACAATGTCGGGGTTATACGCATCCATTAACTTTTTTGCCTGTTTGAAACTTGAGTCAAAATTCGCCCAATCTTTAATAATATCGATAGGGATTGACCCTCGGGACTTTATAGTAAATACATTTACCCTTCCATTTTCATATAGATTTGAGAATGCGGTACTTTTAAAGTTAACCCCAGTGTCACTGGTTAAAATAACCAGTTGCACATCATGCCCCAAAGACATCCACGCCTCAATTTGATTGTTTATTTTATTTAAAACCCCGTTGTTTTTATGTATAGCTATTTGGGCAAAATATACGATTCTCATTGAAATCCTTTTTGTTATAATGAAGAACGCCTCAAGATTACAATACGTAAAGCATGTAAGCTTAATCATGCCTTTTTATTTTGACATGATTCATTTAAGATTTTTACTTTCTCAGTCGAATATATTCCTGCCTATCAAAATTCGATTTAAAATATTGGTGTCTTTCCCCAATATTGTATTCAAACATATGACCCTAATCAAACAATGTGCTATTTTTAACATCGCTAATTCTTAGAAAAGAATTTATTCTTAATATCAAGGCCTAAATTAAAAAGCCATTCGTTATTTGGGTAATCCGTATAGGTTCTATTAGGCATTGCTATGATTCTTTCAAATTCTTCATTAGAAACACCTAGTTTCTTTGCCACATACTCCATATCTGTTATATGAGAATTGTTTGGATATATCTCGATTTTCATTTCTTCCAAAGCCTCGTTCCTAGAAAGCTGTCCTGAAACTATAAGGCTTGACAAATGAGCTCTTCTTTTATCATATCCAAATTTATGGGGCAAATAATACGCCTGGAAAAATTTGGTAAACCTAGATTCATGATGCTTTCCCCCATAATATTGCCAATTCAGCTTCTGTTCCATCTCTTTCATTGCCTGTTCTTTGTCATAAGGCATCAAGTTAAGAGGCATTACAATTTTCATCTTACGTATATATCTAAAATAAATGAACCTTCTGAAATAAGTCACATATGGAAACTTTCTAAGCTTTTTCTTTCCAAACTTTTTATGAATCGATTTTAAACTCTTGTAATCCATTGCCTTATATCCCCAGGCTTTGGGCAGAATACATTCTGTTGCAAAATTATAGCCGTTAAAAACATACTTGATATTATTCTTTACCGCATAACTGTATAATGCTGCAAAAATAGCATGATCTTGGGGAACATCTTGGTTTGCGACATTTGCCTTAAAAAAAGCCAGTTGCAAATCTTTCATTTCTTCCCAATTAACCACATGTGTATGTAGGTCAAGATTAAGTTTTTGAACGATATTCTGTACGTTCTGTACTGCAAGTTCAGAATTCCATCCACAGTCCACATGGACCACCAACGGTTTAAGACCAAGTTGAACAACTTTATATGCCAAATAAGAACTGTCAACTCCACCACTTAGACCAATTATACAATCATATTCTTTACGTTTTTGGGTCTTCTTGATCTTATCCACAATTGCCATTAATTTTTCTTCACCTTGGCTATTGGGGAACCAACTCGTTTTAGATTGAGCCAAGGCATCGGTACAATGGTTACAATTGCCTTTATCGTCAAAAACGATTTCGGGATCGCTAGTATCCATGATGCATCTTTTGCATATTCGATATGCTCTGTCCATTACCATTATTTAATTGATTATATTTTTTATCTCTTCCTGATTAGGGTAAGAAATCAATACCCCTCGTTTTTTACCTTGATATATAAACATACTGCCCGCAGCCACACCGGTGACTTCAGTCTGTGCTAAAACCTGCTTCAAATCATCCATATTTCCTGCTCCCCCACAAGCCACTACCGGAATTTCGACAGAAACAGAAACATCCTTTATCATACCAATATCATACCCTTCCATTGTACCATCCCTATCAATAGAATTTAGGAGTATTTCACCTACCCCCAACATCTCAATTTCCTTGACATAGTTTAAAAGATTTTTTTTTGTACTGGTACGTCCGCCGTTAACATATACCACAGGTTTGCCGAATAAGTTTTTCTTATAGTCGATGGATACCACAATTGTGGAACTGCCGAAGATACTTACAGCATTCCTAATAAAGTTAGGGTCTTTAAAGGCTGCAGTATTGATTGCAATTTTCTCCGCACCAGAAGCTAAAAGTTTTCGAATCTGTTCCACGTTATTTACACCGCCACCGTAGCAAAAGGGCATAAAACATTCTGTTGCAATATCTTGAATCGCCTGATAAGGAGGCTCTGTTTTGTTTCGAGTTGCGTCAATATCCAAAAAAATTAATTCATCCACCTCCTTCTCATTGAATATTTTCACGGCATTTATTGGATCGCCGATATAAGTAGTTTTTTTAAACTTTACAGTCTTTACCAGCCCACTATCCCGTAATAACAAACATGGAATAATTCGTTTTAATGACATCTAGTACCTTTCAATAAAATTTTGTAATAATTTCATTCCAAATTTATGGCTTTTCTCGGGGTGAAACTGAGTGCCCAAAATATTATCTTTTTCCAAGACCGAGTCAAACGTTATATCATGAGTGGTCTTGCCTATACAACTATTATCATATGACTTCACATAGTACGAGTGAACGAAGTAAAATTTTGGGTTTTTGTACATGTTTTCAAAAAGTTTACTTGGTTGCTCTGCTACTACATAATTCCAACCCATGTGTGGGGTCTTAAATTGTTTGTCAGTGGGATTGAACTTAATTACATCAGCATCAATCCAGCCAAAACTTCTTTCTTTCCCCTCTTCACTTTTGTTACACAATAACTGCATGCCGAGACATATGCCCAAAACAGGTGTTTTCTCATTTGTCACCTTTTGGTTCAAGACATCCCATAAGTTATGTTCTTTGATACTGCTCACACCTGAATCGAAGGACCCAACCCCAGGTAAAATTAACTTTTCGGCACTACTAATTTGCTCAGGATCGGATGTTACGACAGAAGAACAGCCTAACCTCTTCAACATATTTTGTATAGAGCCTAGATTGCCAACTTTATAATCTACTATTGTTATCATAAGTTCAATTAATCAACTTACCGCTTTTATCATGGCCAATTAAAATCCATGTTTACTATATGTTCAGGTTTCTATGCCTGAATTTTTCGAAATTGCCATTCTTTATGTACCCATTATACTCGTACTCATTATGAAACGGAACACACTTTTCCTTGTCTAGACTCTTGATAATCTTAGCTGGATTACCTCCAATAACACAATACCCTTCTGGGAAAGACTTGGTAACAATCGCGCCTGCGGCGACTATGGTGAAATCCCCTAATGAAACATTGGGCAGTATCACCGCGTTCATCCCTATCCAACAATATTTTCCGATACGTACCTCACCAATCACATGTTCCCTAGAGTCGTACAAATCATGATTTGCACTAATTATTCCAACATTCGGGGCAATTTGAGTGTAATCTCCAATGTAAACCTTTCCCCCACCTTGTATATAGCATCCAGGGGAGTACCCAGGGGAAGTATCAATACCTGCATAAATATTCCGATAGAAGCCCACAATACTCGTAAAATGTACCGGCCAATACACTGACCTATTAAATCCAAGTATTTTCTGCGTAAACCAAATTCTTATGGTTATGGGGGTTTGTGTTTGTCTGGTTTCGTAAAAAAATTTTGTGAACGGAATTAAGGCAAGTATCTTATACACTATTCTCTTTATCTGTTTCATACAAACTTAGTTTTATCAAAATCATTCTTCCCTGAAGCCAATTTAAGTGAGATAAAAAAATATAGTAGGTAAATGAAAATAAAATTAATACAATAAATCCATAGCATTTTTTCGTCGTTTATATCAATTGCTATTGGCAAATTCAAAATAATTATTGAAGAAAAGAATATATATAAATGCAATAGGAAGTCTATCTTTTGCTTTTCGGCGATATAAAACATATAACTTAAAGGACTAGATACGAATTTGAAAAAATAGAAAACCGCGAAAATTTTTGCGTACTCCCCGGCAATATACCATTCCTCACCGAAAACAAATGAAAACAATTGTGGGGCTAAAAAGAACAATGTTGTAAAGGGTATAATGGCAATTAAAAATAAATGTTTAGCTGTACTTTTAAACAACTTTTTGCACTCTCCTTGTATTACGTATTGTTCTGCTGCTTTTTGTCGGAAAACTTCTAGAATTGATTTTGAGAACAAATTAATTGGAGCATCAAGTACGCGTTTCATTAGCGAATAAAATCCAGTAATAGTTGGTCCAAAATATGTGGTTAAGAAAAAAACAGGCATTTGAGCCGAAGCCATATTCATGAACTCCGATGGTATGTTGAAAAGTGGGAAATTTTTATATCTTTTAGCTATTTGTAAAGACCCTTTTCTGGTTTCCTTCTTAAAAATAAACATCTCTTTATTAACTGCAATTACAAAAATTGTGGCAAACAAATAACCCATAAACTCTCCAAGAATCAATCCCCTGGCATCCTTTAAAAAAAAAATACACACTAAACTTATTATAACACTGGTAATTGATTTAATCATTTTGGCCACTGTTAAACGCTTAAATCGTTTCTGTAAATTCAATATGACACTGAATACGGTATAAAAGGAATAAATAATAATTAAACCTGTTAATGTATACAACCAACTATATAGTGTAACATCCAATTCTAAATACCTTATCAGCAACTTTTTCCCAAAAAACAAGACCGCCCCTAATACTAATGATACACCTACACTTATTGAAAATGAAATATAAACGAGTTTTTTGAGGGCATCCTTTTCGCTCACAAGCAAAATAGCCTGTTCAAACTTACCTGTTGACATTGTGCCAATTATTGACAGTATGCTTATATAAATAAGTAAAAACCCAAAGTCCTCTGGTATATAGTTACGAGTCAATATTGGGGTTACAGCCAAAGCAACCACTTGTGAAAAAGCGGTACCCGTCATTACAGTCGCTACATTTTTAACAAATTCCGACTTTAAATTAATCTTTGGCCCCATTTAAAAATTATCTTTTAAGACAGAAAAGAATGAAAATCTCCTTTTTTACCTTTTGGCTTCGCATTCCTTATATCGTGTACTATTTCAATGGCGGTCCTAGCGGCCTCCAATCCATAGCCTTTACCATTCAAAATATCCTTGTAGACCATGGTGTGCAAATCGGTAAAACCACCGCTAAACTCCAATTCTTCGCCATTAATGGTGATGGACCTAAAGGTTGTTTGCCCTTTGTCCTTGACCTCTTTTGGAAGATATTTTGAATTAATGGACAAAAACCATCTTACCCTAGCGTTTTCAAATTCCAAATAACCTGCGGCACGATCTTTTTCGTGAACATGTACTACGTTTTCCTGTACATTACCAAATATCCAAGAAAGCATATCATAAAAGTGAACTCCTATATTGGTGGCAATTCCTCCGGATTTGCTCACATCGCCTTTCCATGAGGTCTGGTACCAATGTCCTCTTGAGGTCAGGTAGGTTAAATCAACATCGAACTTTGTGTCCTTATCTGCCTTGGCCACTTTTTCTCGCATGGCTATAATACTTGGGTGGACCCTTAGCTGGAGAATATTATATACTCTTTTTCCTGTATTTTCTTCGACTTTTTTGAGTTTGTCAATGTTCCAAGGATTTAGCACCAATGGTTTTTCGCATATGGCATCGGCGCCGCTCCTTAGGGCAAACCTTATATGGGCATCGTGCAAATAATTTGGCGAACATATGCTAACATAGTCCAAGAAAGTGCTTTTCTCATATTTTAATTTTTCAATATGTCGATCAAAACGTTCAAATTCAACAAAAAAATCGGCATTCGGAAAGTGTGAATCTATGATGCCCACACTATCTCCCTTATCATAAGCAGCAAGAAGGTTGTTTCCTGTATCCTTGATTGCTTTCATGTGTCGCGGAGCTATATATCCAGCTGCACCAATCAATGCAAAGTTCTTCATAAAATAGTATTAAGATTTGTTGTTATATAATCTATTTCGGCTTCTTCCAAATACGGGTTCATCGGAAGACTCATTACTTCTTGAGCACATTTTTCAGAAACCGGAAAATCACCAGCCTTATATCCTAAGTAAGAAAAGCACTTTTGAAGGTGCATCGGGATGGGATAATGGACTGCTGTCGGAATTCCCGACTCCTTCAATTCTTTTTGTATTCTGTCCCTGTTCTTTATCCTGACCGTATATTGGGCCCATACCGATGTCCTATCTGCTTTTATGGTTGGCTTTATAATACTTCCGGAAAGTTTGTCACAATACTTCATTGCGACCGCCTGCCTTCTTGAAATATCACTTTCATAGGTCTTCAACTTCACATTCAAAATTGCAGCTTGCAAGTTATCCAATCTACCCCCCATCCCAATATAATGATGCGTATATCTTTCCACTTGGCCATGTATGCGCATAGCCTTCATTTTTTCATAATCTTCTTCATTGGTGGCAAAAACTGCACCTCCATCTCCAAAGCAGCCTAAGGGTTTGGCGGGGAAAAAACTGGTGCACCCAAATGTAGAAACATTGCAGCTTCTTTTCCCTTTATACGTAGCCCCAAAGCTTTGAGCGGCATCTTCAATTACTGCCAAATCATACTTTTCAGCTATTGCATTGATTTCATCCATGTCTGGCATTTGCCCATAAAGAGAAACTGGCATAATGGCTTTGGTCTTTTTGGTGATTGCCTGTTCAATTTTTGAAGCATCAATGTTATATGTTTCTTCATCAATATCAACAAAAATGGGTTTTGCCCCTAAACATGCAATGGTCTCTGCTGTGGCTATAAATGTAAAGGGGGTAGTAATAATTTCATCATTTGTCCTAACGCGCATAGCCATTAGGGCCAAAAGTAAAGCATCGGTGCCTGAGGAGCACCCTAGTGCATGGTTATTGCCTGTGAAAATTGAAAGGTTCTGCTCAAAATCTTCTGTTTCCGCACCAAGGATGTATCTTGCAGAACGCATTACATCCAATGCCACTTTTTCAAATTCTTCTCTATGCTCTTCGTACGCCTTGCCCAGATTTGCGAAGTCTATTTTCATATAGTCTTTTTCACGTTGTTGTTTTCGAGTATATATTTTTGATTGCTTTCGGGGCAGGTGGCCATTCCAGAATTGTCAAAATCCAACCGATGACCGTATTCACTAACCCATCCTATCTGCTTTGCCGGGTTTCCTACAAGCAGGGCATATGGAGGCACCATTTTTGTAACTACAGCTCCCGCCCCTATCAAAGCATATTCTCCTATATCATTTCCACATACGACGGTTGCATTGGCGCCTATGGTGGCTCCTTTTCTAACTGTTGTTTTCATGTACTCAGCACGCCTATTAATGGCGCTTCTTGGGTTTATTACGTTAGTAAAAACCATGGATGGTCCCAAAAAAACATCATCTTCACAGATTACGCCTGTATAAATCGACACATTGTTCTGTACCTTGACGTTGTTTCCTAAAACAACCTCAGGGGAAACAACCACATTTTGCCCAATATTGCATGATTCACCTATTTTACAGTTCGACATAATATGAGAAAAGTGCCAAATTTTTGTTCCTTTTCCAATTACACAATTATCATCTACTACTGCTGTTTCATGAGAGAAAAAAAGAAATTCACTATCCATTGAAAATGTTTCTAATCTTAGAGCAATGTATTTAAATTGGTTTCTAACAACAATTGATTACGGTTAAAAAGTTAAGCCCTTATTCCTAGTTTAAGTGTCCATGTTATCCCAAAAGGGTAACTTTATATCCTTTTCAATAAGAATCAAATCACTGGTATTAAGCTGCCATGCCAATTTCAATTTTTGGTCATCAAACCTTATTCCTCCCTCAGCATTTTTATGATAATAATTATCACACTTATAAAATACATTTGCGAATTCACTCAATGTCAAAAACCCATGGGCAAATCCGCGTGGCACAAATAACTGCTTCTTGTTACCACTACTTAACTCTATAGATAAATGTTCGCCAAAGGTAGGGGAATCTTTACGCAAATCGACCACTACGTCCTGAATTCTACCCTCCAATACCGAAACTAGCTTAGCTTGGGCATGCTCTCCCTTTTGATAATGCAATCCGCGCAACACTCCTTTTTTAGAGAAAGATTGGTTGTCTTGCACAAAGTTTATTTCTTGACGTATAACTTCACAAAACTCTTTGTGATTAAAACACTCAAAAAAATACCCCCGTTCATCCTCAAAAATCTGAGGTTCTATTATAAAGCATCCTTTCAGTTTTGTCTCTGTCGCTTTTATCATGCTTCCTTGTTCAATATGCCCAGCAATCTTTTACCATAACCACTTTTCATTAAGGGTTCAGCCAAATCTTTCAACTGATTTTCATCGATATAACCCATTTCATAGGCTGCCACTTCAATAGACCCTGTTATCAATCCTTGGCGCTCTTCTATAACCTCCACAAATTGTGACGCTTGCATTAAAGCTTGAAATGTACCGGTATCTAGCCACGCCGTACCCCTATCCATTATACCTACGCTGAGCATGCCTCTTTTTAAATACGCTTTGTTGACATCGGTAATCTCCAATTCTCCTCTACTGCTGGGCAGTATGCCTTTAGCAATAGAAATCACTTCATTATCATAAAAATAAATCCCCGGCACAACATAATTGGATTTGGGGTTTCTGGGCTTCTCTTCTATACTGATAGCTTTTCCTTTCCCATCAAACTCTACTACACCGTATCGCTGAGGGTCGTTTACTCTGTAGGCGTATATAATTCCTCCTTCTGGATCGCTATTTTCCTGCAATAGTTTGGACAAACCTGCTCCATAAAAAATATTGTCTCCCAAAATGAGAGCCACCTTATCTGAGCCAATAAAATCCTCTCCTATGATAAATGCCTCTGCCAATCCGTTTGGGGATTCTTGAACTGCATAAGAAAAGGAGCATCCGTACTTTTTTCCGTCTCCCAAGAGTTCCTTAAACAGCGGAAGGTCTTTTGGGGTTGAAATAATCAATATTTCTTTGATTCCTGCATACATCAAAGTAGAAAGAGGATAGTAAATCATCGGCTTATCGTAAATGGGCATCAACTGCTTGCTTACCGAAAGGGTAAGTGGGTGCAGTCTGCTTCCTGTTCCTCCTGCCAAAATGATTCCCTTCATTGTGTTTGATATTGCTTTTTATAATATTCCAAATAGTCCCCTGAGGTAACATGCCCCAGCCATTCTTGGTTTTCAAAATACCAATCGATGGTCTTTTCGAGCCCTTCTTCAAAGGTGACCGAGGGTTTCCACCCCAATTCTTTGTTTATTTTGGATGCATCAATGGCATACCTTAAATCATGTCCTGGGCGGTCTTTTACAAAGGTTATCAGTTTTTCTGAAGTTCCCTCTTTTCTTCCAAGTTTTATATCCACTAATCGGCATAGCAAATGGGTCAATTCTATATTCTTCCATTCATTGAACCCGCCAATGTTATATGTTTCTCCTTTTCTTCCTTTATGAAATACCAAATCGATGGCCTCGGCATGGTCCTTTACATATAACCAATCCCGTGTATAGTTCCCATCACCATAAACGGGCAATGGCTTGTTTTTTATGATATTGTTGATGAACAGGGGAATCAATTTCTCGGGGAATTGATTGGGGCCGTAATTATTGGAACAATTCGAGATTATGTAAGGCAAACCATAGGTCTCACCATAGGCCCTAACAAAATGGTCGGAACTGGCTTTGGATGCTGAATAAGGCGAGTTGGGGTCGTATGTCGTACTTTCGTTGAACAAACCTTCCTGCCCCAAACTCCCAAAAACCTCATCGGTACTGATATGGTAAAATAAAAAATCAGTGTTGTTCTTGGCCAACTGTAATGAGGCGTTCAATAAGTTGACTGTGCCCAAAACATTGGTCCGGACAAAGGATACCGGGTCAGATATGGATCGATCCACATGGGATTCCGCGGCCAGATGAATAACCCCATCAAAATTAAATTGGGAGAAAAAATCGTTTACAAAACCTGCATCAGTAATATCACCCTTAACGAAGGTATAGTTTGGGGCTTCCTCTATATCTTTCAGATTCTCCAAGTTTCCCGCATAGGTCAGGGCATCTAGGTTAAAAACTTGGTAATCTTTATATTGGGTCAACAAACGCCTAACAAGATGAGAGCCGATAAAGCCGGCTCCTCCCGTAATCAAAATTTTTTTTGGACTATTTTTTTTATCCATGTAATCCTATTTATAAGCCTTTATGACCTTGCGTTTGGATTATAAGAGAACACTGTTGTTTGGCCTCTTTGCTAATGTACGATAATTCGAATCCAAAACAAGATTGACCTTATCCGTTAGCCCGTTCTCTTTCAATATTTGTTCCGCAAAATCGTGCCATGTCATGGGCTTCCCGTCAGTAAAATGATACGTCCCAAAAGGCTTTTCTTCCAATACGATTTCGTTCAAAATAAATTTGGCCAATGACTCTGCGTTTGTAGGGCACCCTGTTTGGGCATCGGTAACATACAAATCCTCTCCTGCTAGTGCCTTGTTTAAAATTGTACGGTAGAAATTATGTCCATATTTTTTACTGTACAACCAAGATGTGCGAATTATATAATGGTTGGGTTGAATCTGTTGAATAAATTTTTCTCCTGCCAACTTGGACTTTCCGTATACATTAATGGGATTGGTTTTATCTTCCACGGTGTAGCCACTGTCCTTTTTGCCATCAAAAACATAATCAGTGGATATATGAATCAAAGTAGTATGATGCTTTTTGCAAACTTCTGCCAGATTTTTGACTCCTTTCGCGTTGACCTGATACGCTAAATCGGGATATTTTTCTGCCTGTTCAACATTCGTATATGCGGCGCAATTGATACAGAAATCATAATGTTCGTTCTCAAAAGTATCCTGTAGTCGGTCACCATCTGCTATATCCAGCTCTTTGGATTTCTTAAAATCAAAGGAAATAAAATCCAGACCTGACACAACCTCAGCAAAAGTTTTTCCGAGTTGACCATCAGATCCTGTGACAACCACTTTAATCATAAAAGAATTCTAAACTTCAATTTCTGAAGCTTTCCTATTGAGGTA
Organism: Muricauda brasiliensis; assembly: GCF_003057865.1. Classification (NCBI taxonomy): domain Bacteria; kingdom Pseudomonadati; phylum Bacteroidota; class Flavobacteriia; order Flavobacteriales; family Flavobacteriaceae; genus Allomuricauda; species Muricauda brasiliensis. The sequence continues at coordinate 387,847 of NZ_QBTW01000011.1, forward strand.
CTTAAGTAAAGACAACAAAAAGAATATCCCAAGGAACAATAAGGGTAGAACAATTATCTTCTTTCCAAAAAACGCCTTGCTGACCTGGTGTGGATTTCCAAAATTGATTACACTAATTGGCCCCGTAAGTTGTTTAAGCTCCATTTTCTTTTCCTCTATGTCCTCGATTAGCTCCGTTTTCAAGGTAATAAGCCCTGGAACATTCAATCTTTCCTCATTCTGCAAAACCAATTTACCAGTTTCAAGTGGAGAGCTCTGTTTGTTCAGGTTCTTGGAGTAACTCTGGATAATGGTATCTATCTGGGAAATCAACACCTCGCTTTTTTCAATCCTCTCCCTTGAATTTTCCTTTTGTACCGATAAGAGTTCCGTAAAATATCCATTGGAATTAATATAATCCAAAAGCTTACGGGATATTTCCTCACCGTTGGAGTTCTTATAGGTAAATGTTATTCTATGGTTGAGTTCCGTTTTCTTTAGCAACTCCTCCCTGACCACATCAGCAATCAAATCCGTGTTCTGAAATTTTTGTAGAACTTCCAAATATTCCAATTGCTTTTCATTATTCTCTGCCTCCTCCTTTTTTACAGCAGCAATCGAAATTTCAAAACCCTTTAGGTCCGCCTCAGTGACGTCGAGCCTGTTCAAAAAAGTTGGGTTTTTGTCCTTGATATTAGATTCTATTTCAGAGATAACATCATATAAATAATCTTTGCTCTCCAGATTGGGCCTTACAATGACGTCCAGCTGGACTTTTTCTGTCGTTATGAATTTTAGACCATACCCTATGGCCACGCCCAAAACAACCAGACCTATGAGTATCAAGGCATTCTTTTTTAGATATAGAAAAAGACGTAAAAAAAGTACACCTAACTTATTGAATCCATTTCGAATCATCTGGAACAATTGCCCCAAATCTATCTCGTCCGAATTATTCTGATTTACTGGTTGGTCTGCCATACCTATGAATTGAATATTTGTTTTAAAATTCTGTCCGTTATCAAATATGTGGGTTTGACCCCGGTTGTTCCCAGTCCGCCCGAAGCCAACGTACTTCCGGTTTCCAAAGGATTATCCGATGCGTAGTAAGCGTATCTTACCTTGACATCTTTTTTTATGCTCATTCGTATCTGGGATGCCGATTGTATCGCTTTTTGATAGTGCACCCCCTCCATTTCCAATCCTATGACGTTCCATGTCGATTCATTGAAAAACTGGAGAATGTCCCTATTTTGAAGCGATGTCCCCAATACGGTAACCATGGTTCCTTCCATCACCTTTAATCCATGCCCTTCAAAATCGGAACCCTTGAGTTCGTTGTTGAAGGGATAATTATCCGCCGTGCCCTCGAAAATATGGGCGGAAGGAATCATCAAATCTCCCTTGCCTCCTTCCAAGATACCCGCCTTTCCCATAATGGAGACTGAATCTACATTAAGAAAAACCTTTTCCTTACCATCTTCCATAGGTTTTAAAAGCTCATCAATGGTCTCGTAGGCTTGCTCGCCAAAGGCATAGTCCATCACAAATATAACTGGTTTATCCTCTTGGGCAACATCTGCAGGGAGTTGATAGCAGCAGCTTTTGTCTCCAAATTTAGCGGTATCAAAAATCTGGACATCGATGTTGGCCCCGGACTCGTCCTTTAAAGTTATCATCCCATTTTTCTGGGCCAAATCCCTGACTTTCTTGTTGAGCGATTTGTTTTTGTCAGAGCCCAAAGCTTCATAAACATCCAAAGATTCATTGTCGGGAAATTCCTCCGTCAATGCTTTTTTGGCAAAAAGGGAATTCATAACACTGTGCATATTGGCACTGATAATATGCAGGGGCCTCTCCATTAAGTTGTACTCCTTGAGAGTCGCCTTAATTTTATCGGCCCACTTTTCGCCATGAATATGATGGCCTAAACGTTCTCTTAGCAGTGGACTGAAAGTGATGGTCCTTTTGTTGCCCGTGGTCTCCTCTTCAATGGCCAACTTGCCGAGCCAATAAATTACATTTAAGAAACGGTCGGGGTTTTCGGGGGTCCTGAGCTTGTTTTCAATATCCACGACCTCATCAAAAGTCCTACCCAAAATATTGGCACAATGAATCAAGGCAACTTCCCTTTCTTCATTGTCCTTTTCTTCGGAGAGTACAAACTCGCTCAGCTTGTCCCAGTCCCGTATGGTCGAAGTACCGTCATCCACCAAGACCCTTTTGGAGATTTTACCGGACTCTACGAACAAAAAGGTAAGGTGGGTAAGTATATCATAAATATCGCTCCTGCCCCGTGTAATTTCAATGTTCATCTGCTCATCATCGATGCGGTAGCAGTTTCTTCTTCTTTTTGGGGGCACAATGGGCCTTAGGTGCGATTTACCAAAACCTTCATCGGATGTTAGATTGATGAAACGGCACTCCTCTATTCCTTGCGGCAAGCGTTCCAATACATAGATCAATCCGTTAAGTTCGGCCTTGTCTTCCGCAATGGTTCCGTAAATTTCTGGACGAAGCAGTAAAAGTGCGGTGCGCAACGCATTGCCAGAAACGCCCGAAGGCTTGTAAAACCCCCTATTGAGCAGGTGACGCATGGTAATGTACAAGCGTTCAATTGCATTAGTGGACTCCTGTGCCCTGGTCGTTTGTTTAACTTCTGTTGCCATCATATCTTCTGGCAAAAATAAATGAATTCCTATGAAAGTTAAGCCCTTCTAAGTCAACTAATTTTAAATGGTTGAAGCCCATCGGCCACTTTTCGGTCGTTGGCAAGGCGTTGAACCTTGTTCTGCCCTCCTAGTTTACCAATGGATTTCATATAGTCTTGAAAACCATTTGGTTTGATGCTGCTTATCTTCAATGGCTGGAGAATGTTCCCGTCGATGAGGTCAAAATAGTAGCTGTTCTGGTGTTTCATGCTATCCTCTATGATGGCCATAAACTTTTTCATGTCAGATGGCTCCCTTTGAAATTCGATGAACCATTCATGATAGGGCAGTTCCCCTTCCATGGGATTGGTCTGCGGAGCTACGGTAAATTCGTTTACCAGTGCATCGGTCTGTTCCACGGCTAGGCGTAGTGCCTCTTCAACCTCTTTGGCAATAACGTGTTCCCCAAAAGCAGAAATAAAATGCTTAATGCGTCCCGAAACCACAATTTTGTAGGGGTCCCTCGAAATAAACCGAACGGTATCTCCAAGATTATAGCCCCACAGGCCTGCGTTGGTGGAAATCACCATCGCATAATCAACATCCATTTCCACCTCGGCAATGGTCAATCGTTTTGGGTTTTCATCAAAAAATTCATCGGCCTTGACAAACTCATAAAAAATACCCGCGTCCAGCAACAACAACATCCCCTTTTCTTTTTGGGAGTTTTGATAGGCAAAAAATCCTTCACTGGCTGGGAACAGTTCAATGCTGTCCACCTTTCTTCCTATAAGGTTTTCAAATTTGGCCCTATATGGCTCGTAATTCACTCCTCCATATATGAACAATTGAAACTCTTTGAAAAGTTCCCCGACTTTTTTCCCTGTCTTGGAGTTCAATTTTTCAAAATACATCTGCACCCATGATGGAATACCGGCAATTACCGACATCTTCTCTTTTTCGGTCTCCTCGACTATTTTGTCCACCTTGGTCTCCCAATCCTCAATGCAATTGGTTTCCCAGCTTGGCAATCGATTTTTTTGAAGGTAGTTGGGCACATAATGGGCCGAAATCCCTGAAAGCCTTCCCAGCTTGATTCCGTTTTTTTCTTCCAGTTCAGGACTTCCCTGTAAAAAGATCATCCGGCCATCCACAAAATCAGCGTTCCCCGTTTCGTATATGTAATTGAGAATGGCATTTCTGGAAGCTTCCACTTGGTTTTTGATGGAGGGTTTGGTAATCGGAATATATTTGGCGCCCGAAGTGGTTCCCGAGGTTTTTGCAAAATAGATGGGCTTTCCGGGCCATAGCACATCTTCTTTTCCATCAATTATCTGTTGTACGTACCCTTTTAGTTCCTCATAATCACGTATGGGAACGCGCTCTACAAAATCTTGGTGGGATGTAATGGTTGCGAACTGATGATCCTTGCCAAAAAGGGTCCCCTTGCCCTGGGTAATCAAGTTGTTAAACACCTTTTGTTGGGTTTTCACAGGTTGATTCACCCACTTTTCGGTTTTCTTCGCTATCCGATTTGCAAATATTTTGGCGGCAAATGCTTTTAAGGACATTTAATTGAAGTCAATATAGTTTTGTGGGTCCACTGGTTTGCCCTTTCTCCAAAGCTCAAAATGAAGATGGGGTCCCGTAGTAAGTTCTCCCGTATTTCCGATTGATGCGATTACCTCGCCAGCCCGAACCAAATCTCCTTGGGTCTTGCTCAGGGAACCATTGTGCTTATATACCGAGGTTATTCCTTCTTGATGTTCTATAATCATTACATAACCCGTTTCTGTGGTCCATTCCGCAAAAAGCACTGTACCATCCGCAATGGACTTGACCGGGGTTTCCCGTGGTGCTACCAAATCCACGGCGTAATGTTTCGTTTTTTGGTCAAACCCTTGGGATATGGTTCCGTTCACAGGTGAAAAGAATAATGTTCCCAAGTTTTCGATGTCCCTTTCAAAGAGATTGTATTTATCTTCCAGTTCAACCTCTTCCCTCAACAATAGATCCTGTCGTATTGGCGTAAGGTCTACAGAAGCAGGGTCCAATTTGTACTGCTCAAACAAAGAGTCCCTATTCACTTGGTTGTTTTCAATGTCACCCCTCAAGACCTTCCTTACATTGTCCAAATACCGGTTGGTATAGTTAAGTACCGTTACCAAAGAATCTGTTTTGTAAGTAAGGTCGGTTGCCTGCCGTTTCAATCTGGTAGAGGAGTATCCCGGAATATATTCGCGCAATGGGGTAAAGGCTATGATCAAGGTTGTAACTCCGATCAGCACAATAATAAACATGGTACCGGTAACAAAAACGTTCAGCCTATTGAGCTTAAAAGATATCTTTTCCTCAAAAGTGCTTTCATTGAGAATAACCAAGCGATACTTGTGCAGTAACTTGCGTTTAATCTCCTTTCTTTTCTTTTTATCCTTTGCCATGATGAACAAAGATAGTCTTAGATTTTAATATGCATGTTAAGCTTTTTAAAAAGCTTGGGCCGATAAGTTCTTAAAAATCATTCTCAAATGCCAATTTTCGTTAATCGAACACGCTCTTTCACTTCTTTTTAGTACTTTTACATTTCTAATTAAAGGTTTTGATATTATGATTGCTCAAACTATATTTCTTGGTATGCTAGGTCCTTGGCAGATTGTTTTGATCGTGGCCGTGGTAGTTTTGCTTTTTGGAGGCAGAAAGATTCCAGAGCTGATGAAAGGACTTGGTAGCGGTATCAAAGAGTTTAAGGACGCGACCAAAGAAGACGATAAATTGGAAAGAGAAACAAAAGAGTCAAAATCGTAAATTTGACCTTTTTGACGGTTTGAGGTGTGCCGAATTATAAAAAAATTCGAGCAGCAACAACACTTTTTTACCATTCAGCGTCACAATTTCGCTCTTTCACAACAAAAAATTATCACCCCACTTACCTTATCCTACTTTAGCGGTTATAACTAAACTGTTAGGCCTCTAAATGCTTAACCTCCAAACGAACAATCATGTTTGTTTGTGCAGATGGAGTGGTAATGAAAAAACTGATCTTGCTTATTTTTCTTTTGTGCACACTTGGGGCCTTTTCCCAAGAGCTTGCCTTTTCCGAGTATGGGGGAACATCTTCCACATCCGAAAAAGTGAACCATGCGAAAGAACAGGAAACCACAGACTTTGTAAAGCACCTCGATGGTCTTAACGACAAAAAGCTGGGCAGATATCTTCGCAAGCGAGGAACTGCGGACAAGCTCATCGATAAAGGAAATGAGTACTTTGACCTAATGTGGTATGCTGAGGCAGCCCGCATTTTTGATTTGGTCCTGGAAAAAACCGACGCCAAACACACACAACAGTTGCTCTCGAGGGCCGGTGATTCCTATTACTATACAGGAAACTTGGAGAAAGCGTACCAATGGTACCATGAGCTGCATCAATTGTACAAAGAAGAAGTTGAGGAGGGTGCACTGTTCAAGTACAAGGAAACATTAAAAGGTACAGGCAAATATCAAAGAGCCGCCACTCTGACCAAAATATTAAGACAGAAAAGAAACGAGCCCCTAAATGAACTCGACAAGGTTGATGCCAACACTTGGGAAGCAACTTATGATGTTTCAATCAAAAATTTAAAACTCAACTCTCCTTACTCCGATTTTTCCCCCATGTTTCACAATGAGTCGGATATCGTCTATGCTTCGGCCAAGGATACTTTGTTTTTGACGACACGACGCTATCGTTGGACCAATCAACCTTTTTTGGACCTTTACATTGCGCAACAAAAAGGTGAAGATGGCGAACTTTCCGCTCCACAGAAATTTTCTAGAAAAATCAACACCAAATATCACGAAGCCTCAATGGCTTTCTCACCTGACCAAAAAACTATTTATTTTACAAGGAACAATTATGGAAAGCGTCTGAAAAGGGGCGAAAACGGAATCAACCACCTAAAGATTTACCGTTCCGAGCTTAAAGATGGCGAATGGACCAAGGCAGAGGAGCTTCCCTTCAATAGTGAAAATTATTCTACTGGACATCCTGCGGTAAGCCCGGATGGGAAAAAAATGTATTTCGTTTCGGACAGGCCAGGAGGTTTTGGCGAAACAGATATATATGTGGTGGACATTGACGCAAATGGGGCGTTCTCCGAGCCAAAAAACCTTGGAAAGACCATCAACACCGAAACGAAGGAAATGTTTCCTTACGCGGTCGAAAACGCGCTCTATTTTTCTTCCAATAGGCCGATGGGCTTCGGAGGGCTGGATGTATATAAATCCGATGGTACCAATGAAACTTTTGGTGTGGGTGTGAACTTGGGCGAACCCATCAACAGTAACAGGGACGATTTCTCCTATATTGTCGATGCTTCCGGTGAGCAAGGTTATTTTGCATCCAATCGTAAAGGAGGCAAAGGAGATGATGATATTTATTCCTTTAAGTCCATTCCGAACTACAACGCCATTGTTGGTTCCGTTACCAGTGAGTCCTCAGGCATTCCATTGGAAGAAACCCATATAAATTTGTATGGTACAAATGGTGTATTGCTGAACAAGACCGTTTCGGACACAACCGGCAGATACGTTTTCAAAAACCTGAGTCCATCAACGAGTTATACCCTTGTGGCTACAAAAAAAGGTTTTATGGATGACTCCATTTCTGTAAAAACCAAAGAGAATGAAAATATTACAGTTACCCAATTCTTAAGGGAGGCCGTAAAAGAAAAACCAATAACGGAAGTGTACGAGCCAAGCAATGTTTATTTTGCATTCGACAGTTATGAGATTACACCAATATACGCTCAAGAGCTGGATAAATTGGTAACCGTGCTCAACGAAAACAAAACACTTTCCCTAAAAATTGAATCGCATACCGACGCCATTGGTCCTGAGAGCTACAATAAATATTTGTCAGACAAGCGCGCCAAATCCACTCGTGACTATATTGTTTCCCAGGGAATCGACGTTTCAAGAATCTTAAGTGCCGTTGGATACGGGGAAGAGCGCCTGTTGAACAATTGTTCGAATGGAACACCATGTGCCGCGGACCAACATCGTTTGAACAGAAGGTCGGAGTTTATTCTAGTGGCCGAATAAGTCGTGCTAAAGCGATATCCAGACTCCCTTTTTCTTGGGATTTTTGCACTTTATCGATCTTTCTGCCTGCCCAACTACGGTTGGCCCATGTGCACTTTATCGATCAAAGGCTCGCCTTTATAGATTATTGTCCAAAAGTGGCTTATTTCACCTTGTTTTTATTGCCTTTTGTCCTTTTGTTTTCGATTCCATCCCAGTAAACTAAATCTTTGGCCTGTATTTAATCCTTAAATCAGACATATGAAAAAATTACTACTCGTTAAAGAAATCTATTTGGAGGGGTTTAGAAACCTTGGGCACATCATCATAGAAAAATACTTTAAAGTGTTCGCATGGTTTAGCTTTGTTATGTTCTTTATAGTGCTTTATGCATTTGTATATAGAATGGCCACAGGCTTTGCATTTGACTAATAGATCATCTCATATTTAACTAACAAAAAGACCCGACAATTGTCGGGTCTTTTTGTATTGTATGAGTATTATTTTTTAGTCAGTGGAGGCAGTATCCGATGGTTTAAAGTCCACTGTCTTTAAGATAGCTTCCAACTCGAACATATAATCCCTTTTTTCTTCGGAGGGGGCGAAAGTGAATCCCTCTATCACCATTTTTCTATTGTTTTCCTCGTCATTGATGATATAGGTTAAAAATGGACCTGCCATAGGATACCCATGAATTTCCCAAACACCTTTTACCTCCGCCGCTTTTTTACCGCCTATTTTCGCAGGGAAAACATAGGGCGCAAAAGCTTTCTCGGTAATCATGTAGGTGTTCTCATAAGGTCCTGGAATAAATTTTTGACCAATGGAATCTCGCATTCTTACAATATCCTCCACAAAAGTGGAATCGTTGCTGAAATAGTCCCAAGGCATCTCATAAGCAATGATGTTCATGGTTCCCTTTGGGATTTGTATGTCCATCCAAACAAAGTTGTCCTCTCTTCTACCCACCTTGTAGAGCGATGGCACGTTCATGTGTATCCCAAATTCCTCTTCCAAAGCTTTGTCCTTGCTCAGAGAACGCTCGAATCTTCGTTGTGCCTCGGCAATCTCGTTGGCCCTGAATTCCTTGATGGCCCTGTCTGCCAAAGAATCAAGGTTTTTGATCATCACCTCCTCTGTTGGGCCTGTAACCACTGCAACTTTTTGAGGTTTGGCGTAGGCATCGTCCTTTATATGGGCCAAAGACGTAGAATCTTGTTCAACATACAGCAAAGATCTCGAGTGTGTGGTAGTTCCCTTAAAAACCTTTGGTGGTACCTGGGTTATGGTAAATTTAGGTTCTATTTGGGGAAGTCCCACAATTTGTGCGGCAAACTCATCCCTTATTTTTTCACCCACCGGCCCTCTCCAAAGCTCAGTGTCCATAACTACCATTAAGGTATTGATGCCTCCCGTTGAGGGCGGTAAGAATTTTTCTTTTGGACCTGAATTCTTACAGGCTCCCAGTGCCAACATAGTAGCGGCAAACAATAGTGTTCCTAATTTTTTCATCTTGTGTTAAATTTACGAAGAACAATCACACAATTTAAGTTTTGTGCCCGGTTTTAGGTTATTACCGCTAATACCGTTCCATTCTCGCAAATTTTCTATGGAAACTCCGGGGTATTTTTTGGAAATTGTCCAAAGTGAGTCACCGGATTGTACCGTATGGATCTTGGAACCTCCTGCAACGGTTGTTCCAGAGTTGCTCGATTTTGAGGTCTTCTGCGCGATATATGGCTTTCTGGGATATATTGTCAAGCGCTGTCCAACACGAAGATTGTTGCTTCGAAGCCCGTTCCAGCTTTTTATCTGGCTTACACCGACTCCATATTGTTCCGCGATTTTGCCCAAATAGTCCCCACTCTTCACCCGATAACGTATCTGGTCTTCCGCAGTTACCATGTTCGGTAAAGGCTTTTCCAAAGAATCCAGCTCCTTTTTTGCATAAGCATAGATTTCTTCCTCATTGGAAACAAACTTGCCTATTTTGGCAATGGGCAAACGCAGGGCATAGTTTTTCCCTTCTACTTTAGGTATGATGTTGAGCTTGTACGCCGGATTGAGCATTTCCAGCTCTTCGGTTCCTATATCGACCAATTTTGAAATCTGGTCGAAAGTAATCAAGTTTTTAACATGTACCGTGTCCGTCTCAAAATAGGGCCTATCCGCTTTTTTGTATTGTAGCCCATGTTCTTCGGCATATTCAAAAATGTACATGGTCGCCAAGAACGCGGGAAGATACCCAGCAGTTTCACGTGGAAGAAATGGACGAATGTTCCAATAGTTCTCATATCCTCCGGAACGTCGAATCGCCTTGTTTACGTTTCCAGGACCAGAGTTGTACGCTGCCAAGGCCAAATCCCAGTCTCCAAAAATATCGTAGAGCCTTGAAAGGTATTTGCTGGCGGCCTTTGTAGCCATAATAGGGTCATGTCTTTCATCCACATAACTGCTTACATCCAGTCCGTACATTTTGCCCGTGCTGTACATAAACTGCCACAGCCCTTTGGCGCCAACCCTAGATCGAGCCTTGGGGTTGAGGGCGGATTCCACAATGGCCAAATATTTTATTTCCAAAGGAATGTTTTGGTTGTCCAGCTCTTGCTCGAATAAAGGGAAGTAAAACTGGCTAGCAGTTATCATCCGCTGCATCAAGTCCCTTCTCCTTGTCAAAAAAGATTTGATCACACTCTCCAAAGAAGAATTGTAGGTAATATTGAACGGGGTTTTCTCATTCATACGCGCCAACCTTGCTTTTAGCGTATCGGTCGGCAAATCTACCTCAAAGGCTTCCTCCAATTCAGAATCATTCTGAACCTCCAACAACATATCACTGAACAAATCGGCATTGCTATGGAGTTCTTTCAGCCAAAGGCTATCGTACCGCCAAGCTTCCTCAAGATCGCGTAGCTTGAATTTTCCATCCTCGTGCGTTTCCAGGGCCATAAGCTGGCCGTCAATTTTAATGTTGGAAACCGTGATGGTCCCATTTTCCTCTTCTTGGAGCAAAACGGAATCCTTTGACTTGTTCTGTGCAATTTCGGATTGTTGTGCACGCACAAAGGGACTTGCTGATAGGAGAACAGCAAAAACAGCTACGCTTAAACTCTGTTTCATTTTGGACAAAATTTGATTTCGGGGCGAACGAAAATGGCTTTTTTTTCTGAAAGAATAAAGCCCCGAGACAAAATTCTCTAACTTTTAACGTTTGCCCTGATATCTCACAACGTGAGACTTAGTCCAATATTGCAGCAATGCCCGGCAATGTTTTCCCTTCCAGGCTTTCGAGCATGGCCCCGCCACCAGTGGATACGTAGCTCACCTTCTCCTCGAACCCGAATTGTTTGACGGCGGCAACGGAATCTCCTCCTCCTACTAGGGAGAACGCTCCGCTTTGTGTTGCCTCATCAATATAATTACCTACGGCAATGGTGCCCTTGGCGAAATTTTCCATTTCAAAAACACCCACGGGACCGTTCCAAAGAATCGTCTTGGAGGCCAAGATCACTTGCTTGAATATCTCCAAGGTTTTTGGACCGGCATCCAATCCTTGCCATCCGTCAGGAATTTCGTTTACGTCAACAAATTGGGTGTTGGCATCGTTACTAAAATCATCGGCTGCCAAAACATCTACTGGCAAGTATACTTTCACGTTTTTGGCCTCTGCTTGTTTCAGGATGTCCAAAGCCAGTTCCATTTTATCATCCTCACAAATGGAGTCGCCTACTTTGCCGCCTTGAGCTTTTACAAAAGTATAAGTCATTCCACCTCCTATGATAAGGTTGTCCACTTTGTCCAATATGTTTTCGATGATGGTGATCTTTGAAGAAACCTTGGCCCCGCCCAAAATTGCGGTCACTGGTTTTTCCCCTGTTTCCATCACTTTATCGATTGCTTTGATTTCTTTGGCCAATAAATAACCGAAACATTTATTTTCTGGGAAAAACTTGGCCACAATTGTAGTTGATGCATGCGCACGATGCGCTGTTCCGAATGCATCGTTTACGTAAACATCCCCATGCTTGGACAATTCCTCTGCAAAGGACTCATCACCGGCTTCCTCTTCAGCATGGAAACGAAGGTTCTCCAACAAAAGAACCTCTCCGCTCTTTAAGGCAGCAACTGCTTCATCTGCTTTTGCGCCAACACAGTCCTCGGCGAACTTCACTTGTACACCAACTACATTCGAGACGGTCTCGACAATGTGTGAAAGTGACATATCCGGATTGGCCTTTCCCTTTGGTCTGCCCATATGGCTCATCAAAATTGCGGACCCGCCATCTTCCAAAACTTTAAGGATGCTAGGTTTTGCAGCATCTATACGGCTGGTGTCGGTCACTTTGAAATCTCCGTCCAATGGCACGTTGAAATCCACCCTGATCAATGCTTTTTTTCCTTCGAAGTTAAAATCGTCTATCGTCTTCATGTATTGTGTTCTTTTTTGAGAATTTCAAATGTAAAGATTTCCTGCTTTTTCCATGGTTGCAGAGACCTATTATTTGAAAGTTTATCGCTTTTTAACCTTTTCGGTTCGATATGTTAAACCAGCAATGGACAGAAAAGACAGCATGCAAAACTTCCACGCTTAAAAATGTATCTTTGGTCCATGCTTTTTAAAAACGTTTTAGGGCTAGAGCATATCAAAAGTCATTTGGTGACAACCGCTGAAACAGGTAGGGTCGCCCATGCACAGCTTTTTATTGGGCCCGAAGGCTCCGGGGTGCTCTCTATGGCTTTGGCCTATGCGCAATATTTACTTTGTGGCAATACTGGTGGGGAGAATGATGGAGGAAACCCTGTCTGCAATACAAAGTGCAACTCCCTTTCGCATCCCGACCTGCATTTTGCCTTTCCCGTTTCCAATTCGGACAAGGTAAAATCGCATGCAGTAAGCGACCACTATTTGGAGGAATGGCGACAATTTGTGAAGGAACAGCCCTATGGCAATTTGTTTGATTGGTACCGGCACATCGGCATCGAAAAAAAGCAGGGCCAAATCGGGGTGGATGAAGCCCAAGACATGGTAAAGAAGCTTTCATTGAAGTCCTATGAAGGCGGATATAAGATTCTCATTGTTTGGATGGCGGAAAAAATGAACACCTCTGCGGCCAACAAACTTTTAAAATTGATCGAGGAACCACCGGACAAAACGGTGTTGCTCCTTTTGGCAGAAGAAGAGGAGCAGATTATCAATACTATCCGTTCCCGTTGCCAGATCCTGAACTTCCCTCCTTTGGCGGAACAGGCGATCACTGATGAACTTTTACTCAGGGGCGTATCACAGACAGAGGCACTCACCATAGCCCTTGAGGCAAACGGAAACTTCAACAAGGCATTAGATCTTTTGAACAAGGATTCAGAAGATCTCGTTTTTGAGCGTTGGTTCGTACAGTGGGTGCGCAGTGCTTTTAAGGCCAAGGGAAACAAGGGTGCCATCCAAGAATTGATCTTGTGGAGCGATGAGGTATCCAAAACGGGGCGCGAAGTGCAAAAAAAGTTCTTGGCCTACTGTCTCACTATGATGCGACAAGCCCTTTTGCTCAACTACAAGGCCAACGAACTTGTACATGCCAAAGTACACATGGAGGGTTTTGACCTGAAAAAATTTGCTCCCTTTGTACATGAAAACAATATTTTGGATATTGTAAAGGAGTTGGAGCAAGCCATTTTTCACGTGGAACGCAACGGAAATTCCAAGTTGATCTTCACGGATTTGTCCATAAAACTTACACGGCTCTTGCATGCAAAGGCCGATTAAATAAAACTGACCATGAATTATTTATTTTCAAATGCCACGGAAATTCTACTGCTGGCATTCCTTACCATTACTTTTTTACAGAGCGGAATCGACAAGCTCATGGATTGGAAAGGCAATCTTGGTTGGCTGACCGGTCATTTCTCAAAAACAATTTTCAAGGGAACGGTCCCTGTTCTGCTGAGCGTTGTCTTAGTGTTGGAAATGCTCTCCGGAATATTGTGTGGAGTGGGCATTTTTGAATTTGCTGTGGAGGGTGAAAGTATGTTCGGTTTTTATGGCGCCACACTTTCTGCCATAACGTTGTTAATGTTATTGTTGGGGCAGCGAGTGGCCAAGGATTATGTAGGTGCACAAACCATCGTGGTATATTTGATCCCGACCGTTTTTTTGGTATATCTGATGCAGTAAAACCTTTCCAGCATGATTCTAGAGCCTATCCAGCGTCCTGAACTATCCGACAAAACCAAACTTGCCTACGAGCAATTCGAACGATTGATCGTTGAAATCAAAAAAAAGAAACTGCCCGAAGAAATCGAATTGGTCATCAACAAGCATATAACACAGTTGAATTCGGTTACCGATTCTGGTAAAATATTGCGGAACGAAATTCGAAAAGAGCAATCAAAAATTGTAGGAATGTTGGCTCAGAAACTCAAAATCGTACCCATAAATTATTTTAGAAAAACATGGTTTGTTCTGGGCATGACAGTTTTTGGTTTGCCCATTGGAGCTGCCCTGGGGCTTAGTTTGGGAAATATGGCGTTCTTGGGCATTGGACTGCCCATAGGCATGTCGATGGGGCTGGCAATGGGGACCCGCTTGGACAACAAGGCCAAGGAAGAGGGCCGACAGCTCGATATAGAACTTAAAATGTAATCATGTTCGGAAAAAAAACAATCGCACCTATACTGGTCATAGTAATCAGTCTGGTTCTTTTTGTACTTAATCTCATAGAGTTGAATAAAGGAAATAGTGCCATTTTAGGGATTATCTCAAACATTTTATTGATAGTGGCCATGATTGTGGTGATTCGTGAGAAAAAAAATAAAGGGTAACGCTCTTGGAACAAATCAGACAATATTTTAAATCTGAATTCGGGATCTCACAAGGCGATTGGGAGATTTTTTCATCAAAATTGAACCGATATGAATTCCCTAAAAAAAGTATGTTGGTTGAAACGGGCAAGGTGGAAAACTATTTGTCATTTATAGAAAAGGGGGTTGTTCGCCTTTACATTCCCAAAGAAGATGGTGAACTCACTTTTGGTTTTGTTTTCAATGGGGCTTTTGTTAGCGCATACGACTCTTTCCTCACCCAAAAACCGTCCGAATATACGGTGGAAACGATTACCGATACGATACTTTGGCGTCTTGGCCACAAGGAACTTCAGGAGGTTTATGCCTCTTCCAGCATTGGGAACTTTATCGGGAGAAAGGCCAGCGAGGAACTTTTTTTGAAAAAATCAAAGCGAGAGCTTTCTCTCCTGCGGGATAGTGCCGAACAACGCTATCTCAATCTTTTTGAAGAACGCCCCGAGCTACTTCGTGAAATTCCCTTGAAATATATTGCTTCATATATTGGTGTTACCCCACAGGCCCTGAGCCGTATCCGCAGGCGCATTTCTTAACCTGGGTTCATTGACTTGCCAGATGTAATGTTGGAACTTTGCCTAAAAAAAGATGAAACCTCTCATTGTACTTGTTGGCACCTTTGTAGTGTCCACATTAATTTTAAAAGTCTTTAAAAGGAATTTGGAACTTCAATTAGCAGGCAGAATTGCCATGTCCTGCATGTTAGTGTTCACCGCTATTGGACATTTTGCTTTTATGCAGGGAATGGAGGCCATGGTTCCTTCGTTTATACCTTTTAAAAAAGCAGTTGTGCTTATCACCGGAATTATGGAAGTTCTCTTCGCGATTGGCATTTTGCTGCCTCAATATCAAAACCAAACGGCTTGGTTGTTGATTGCATTTTTTATTTTGGTTCTTCCAGCCAACATCAAAGCTGCCCTTGAGGAAATCAACTACCAAACGGGGGAAATGAATGGGCCGGGAATCGACTACCTATGGTTCCGTGTCCCGTTGCAGTTCTTTTTTATGCTATGGGTTTACTTTGCTTCCATTAGGTAAAACAAAAAACCCACTCTAAAGAGTGGGCTTATTGAATAAATTCATGTTTCGAGTTTAATTCTCGTACTTATCGTTCAAAATCTTCAAGATGGCATCCGTAACATCTTTTGTTTCGTCACCATAGATCACAGAACCGCCTTCGCCTCCACCAAGAATGTAGGTGTAGCCATTATCTTTTCCGTAAGCTCTGATTTCTTTTTTCACCTTCTTAACCAAAGAGTCCATTTGTTCTTGGCTGGTCAATTGCAATTGTTGCTCTTCTTGCTGTAATTGTTGGCCAATACGCTGTCCTCGTTGTTGCAATTCTGAATATTGCTCTTGTGCGTTTTGCTGGGACAGGCTTTGTGCCTTGCCTTGGAATTCCTGCAATTCCATTTGGAACGCTTGTGAGATGCTGTCACGTTTTCTACCCATGGTTTCGGCCTTTTTTTGGAACTTGGCCTCGACATCAACTTTCTCTTGATACTCGTCCATGATTTTTACGCTGTCCACATATCCAATTTTGTTTTGCTGACACGACATTGCCGTGATGGCAATTGCAAGCACTACTAATTTTTTCATCTTTTACTTTTTATAGATGCGCAAAAATAGAAAAGCTTTTGGAATGCGCCCATTAAGTTTTTGTGATGTAAAAATCAGGCCTAACCAAACCATAAATGTTTTCTATGGAAATACGACCACGGTATTTGTTATGTTTATTTTTTCGACAGTCAGAAACAAGCCGATTTGAGCGGTTCTCTTTGGTTTGATATGATTGTACATCCGAAAACGGATTCGTTCGGCAGCGGCCCTGAAAATCGCTTATTTCTTCTTTTTTAGAATGTAGATCAGCGAAGAATGCTCTTTGGTCAAGATGGCTTTGAGATTGGACCACAATCCTACAAAAAATGCGCTTACAAGGTACAGTTTGTTTCCTCGATACTTTTCGGACAGCATTGATACATAAAAAGCATCGAACCACATCGGTTCAATTTTTACCACTTCCATTTGATGTGGGACAAAAAGTTTGGAAATCGATGTTCTTGAAAAATGCCAAAGGTGTCTTGGAACGTCAAAAGCCGCCCAATGGGATGAATAGTATTTGGCATCATAGGATTTAAAGTTGGGGACAGCAATCACCAAGACACCGTCCTCTTCCAATAGTTGGACCAAGGTTTCTATCTGCTCTTTTAAATTGGGCAGATGTTCCAGAACGTGCCAAAGTGTGATTGCCTGGAATTTTTGTTCGGTCACATCCTCTACACTTGAAAATAGTCGGACTCCTTTTTGCTCAGCAAGTTTTCTTGCTTTGTCATTTGGCTCCACTCCTGTTGCTTGAAAACCTGAATTTTGAGCCGCAATCAAAAAATCACCGGTTCCCGCACCCAAATCGAGTAGATTTCTTGTCTCATCTAATTGATTTTCAACGGTTTGAATCTTATTTTTAAGATTTTTAGCTTTTACTGATTGATATAGCCTGTCCGTGAAGGAAGATTTGGAGTCTGTATGGGAAATATAGTCTTCGCTTTCGTAGTAAGGAGTCAAATTCTGGGGTTGCGGTTGGGTCACCAGCATATCCAATTCTTCATCCCAATGCAATTCGAACTGTTCTCCTGAAACAGAAAAGTCTTTAGTTTTTAAAAACAACTTCATTATAGTTATCGGTTGCCAAATATTCGTTTTTCAATTCCCGAAGATAGGACAAAACCATTTCTCTTGAAATTGAATCTTCAGATAAACAATCCTCTTCTGTATCACTAAAAACTTCCACGGCAATGTACCAGTTTCCAACTCGTGTGGCATAAGCATCTTCAAGAATCGGGTCCATATCTGCCGATTTGGTTAACGCCACATCTAAGGCCACGGGAATTAAATTTATGGTCTTCGTCGGAATCTCAACCTCGTAAAACGAAAAGTAAAATGTATTGTCATTGACCGAAAAGGGAACCTGTACATCTACATAATAATCGTCGAGTTGAAACTTTGTATTGATATATTCGTAAAATTCGTTCGCATCTTTCGGGTCTTCAAAAACGAAGACACTCTTCTTTGGAAGTCCCTTTTTAAAACGTTTGCCTTGGGTCAATTTATAGTCCTTTGTGTTTGGAGCAATCCGTAACGGAATACAAGAACTCAAAAGGACCAAAACAAAAATGGATGGTAAAAATCGTTTCATCTGGCGTAGTGTTAAGCCAAAAATGAAATCAAAAACTGAGCCATTTACATATAAGAGGAAAAACAAAAAATTGTGTTCCACGTGGAACAAGTCTTTGGATTATCTCCCCAAATACACCAAAAGAACGCTTATATCAGCTGGAGAA
Organism: Muricauda brasiliensis; assembly: GCF_003057865.1. Taxonomy (NCBI): domain Bacteria; kingdom Pseudomonadati; phylum Bacteroidota; class Flavobacteriia; order Flavobacteriales; family Flavobacteriaceae; genus Allomuricauda; species Muricauda brasiliensis. The sequence continues at coordinate 405,724 of NZ_QBTW01000011.1, forward strand.
ACTCCGCTAATGCGTGATGCCTGCGATATGGTAACCGGTCGAATGGCTTCCATTTTCTCCCTAGCTTCGTAGGACAGTGATTTTAGCTTTGAATAATCAAAGTTGTCAGGAATTCGAACATTCTCCAATCGCTGAAGTTTATCCGCATTTGTCTTTTCCTTTTCGATATAACCGGAATATTTCACTTGTATCTCCGCCTGTTCCAACACCTCTGTGTCCAAATCATTTTCTCTTACAAATTCAGAAACAGACTCCAATTGAAGCATGTGGTCCATGGTAACTTTTGGCCTTGAAAACACCTTGAACAATTTATCGGATTGCTTTACCAAAGACGAATCCAACGACTCCAAAATAGGATTTATCTCATCGGTTGTGAAGCTGGTTCTTTTGAAAAAATCGACAAAATTATCGGACTTGCTCATCTTCTCCTCCATTCGTTTAAGGCGCTCTTCTTTTGCCAAGCCTATTTCATATCCCTTTGGCGTCAATCTTAAATCGGCATTATCCTGTCGCAATAAGGTACGGTACTCTGCTCTGGAGGTAAACATTCGATAAGGTTCTTCTGTCCCTTTTGTAATCAAATCATCGACCAGAACTCCTATATAGGCCTCATCTCTTTTTAGGATAAATGGTTCCCTTTCATTAATTTTTAAGTGTGCATTTATACCGGCCATCAAACCTTGCGAAGCTGCTTCTTCATATCCGGTAGTGCCATTAATCTGACCGGCGAAATAGAGGTTATTGACCAACTTGGTTTCGAGCGTATGCTTCAATTGTGTAGGCGGAAAATAATCATATTCGATTGCATATCCCGGTCTAAAAAACTTGACATGCTCAAATCCTTTTACAGACTTCAAGGCCCTATATTGTACATCCTCTGGCAAGGAGGTTGAAAATCCATTTACGTATACTTCAACCGTATTCCAGCCTTCTGGCTCCACAAATATTTGATGGGAATCCTTATCGGCAAAGCGATTTATCTTATCCTCTATTGACGGACAATATCGTGGGCCTAAACTTTGAATTCTACCGTTGAACATAGGTGACCTATCGAATCCTTCTCGTAATAAATCGTGCACCAATTTACTGGTATGGGTCATATGACAATCACGTTGTGTTTGAAGAATAGGTGTATTTAAATAGGAAAACTTTTCTGGGTGGTCATCCCCTGGTTGAGGAATCATTTTGGAATAATCCAAAGACCTCCCATCCACCCGTGGAGGGGTTCCCGTTTTCATCCGTCCGCTATCAAAACCAAGTTCAACCAATTGCTCGGTTATTCCTGTTGCAGCTTTTTCACCAGCTCTACCTCCACCCAATTGCTTTTCACCAATATGAATCAATCCGTTCAAAAAAGTGCCATTGGTAAGCACTACCGCCTTGGCACGGATCTTTAATCCTAAACTGGTTCTTACCCCTACTACTTTGTCCCCTTCAATTAACAGACCGTTGACCATCTCTTGGTAAAAATCTGCATTTGGGGTATTCTCCAAAGCCATTCGCCATTCCTCAGCAAAACGCATACGGTCATTCTGTGCGCGTGGGCTCCACATTGCCGGCCCCTTGGATTTGTTCAACATCTTGAACTGTATGGCAGACTTGTCCGTAACAATTCCACTATATCCGCCAAGGGCATCTATCTCCCGAACAATTTGCCCTTTGGCTATACCACCCATAGCAGGGTTACAGGACATTTGCCCAATAGTTTGAAGGTTCATTGTAACCAACAAAGTACTAGAACCCATATTGGCCGCGGCGGCTGTTGCCTCGGCTCCGGCGTGTCCTCCTCCTACTACAATAACATCATACTCCTTTTCAAACATATCTATGGTTCCACGTGGAACATTTTAATCTTTTCATCTTCTTTATCACGCATCAACTTGGACTCTTCTATACTCTTGTCTCCATATCCCGCGAGATGCAAAATACCATGGCTCATCACCCGGCGGAGTTCGTTTAAAACATCTTCTTCAAACTCCTTGGCATTCTCTTTAACTCTATCAGTTGAAATAAAAATATCACCTGAAATGGTACTCCCATCTGTATAGTCAAAAGTAATAATGTCCGTGAAGGTATCGTGTTTTAAATACTCCTGATTCAGCTCCAACAAATATTCATCTGTGCAAAAAATATAATCCACTTGACCGACAGAAAATCCTTCGGATTGTATAACCCTATTTACCCAATCGGCATACTTGGATTTGTCCTCGATCAGCAAATCACTTTTAAAATGAAACTCAATCATTATCGAAATAAACCTTTACCTTCCTTTCAAAATTTTGCCGCAAAGGTAATGCTTGTCTATTTAATATTTCAATGCTATTCCTGTAATCTTGAAGTAGTTCTGGTTTGGTAGTAACGGGATTTACATATTGTTCTACGTTTGTGTTGCTTTCACGTTCCTTCTTTTGGCCTTGCTCCATGGAAGCGTTCTCCAGCTTCATCAATTGATGTTGAATATTGTTTGCCTTGCTCCGGGTTCGGTCTGTGATGCCATTCTCCAACAAATCGTTTTCAAAATCCTCCATTTGTTGGATTAATTTTTTAGCAAGATTCTTGTCGGACTGTTGCATCATATCTTCCAACTGCCGTTCCAAGTTTTCTCTTAGGAACTGCTGTTCCTTATAAATCTCATACACCTCATTAAGATTCATTTCATCAAGTCCATTTCCAGTTGATTGTCCTTCCTCACCCTGACCAGAGCCTTGACCTCTTTCTCCTTTATCACCTTCCTGTCCGTTCTCACCTTTACCTTGATTGCCTTGTTGACCTTCTTGTTGGCCCCCTTCATTTTCACCACTTTGTTGGCCTTGCCCTTCCGAGGGTTTACCCTGCTGGCCAGACCCATTCATTTTTTCCTGAATGCCTTGCTGACCTTTTATAATGTCTGGTAACTGAAAGTCTTGACCCTCTCCTCCACTTCCTTGACTAGGGTTCATATTCTGTTGCATGTTGTCCAAAATATTGGCCAGAAAATCTGCTAGTGCATTGGTGGCATTGATTACATATTGTTGATATGAAGCTCCCTGATAAATTTGATTCTCGGCAATACTTTCTAGTGATTTATCAATGTTATAATAAACTTCGGTAATCTGCTCGTTTACGAATTCAGACAACTCTGCCCTGCGTAGAGAAAGTGCGAAAAGACTATCATCCACATGTTCAAATAACCTCCTTAAGTTTTGCTGGTCCTTTACTGTGTGTGAAAACTGTGAAATGTCAACATCGGCAGTTTGTATTTTGTCAAAAAGGTTCTCTTGTTTAAAAGAAAATGTGACCAGATTATCCAAAATTTGACGGAGCATTTCAGCATCCTCAGCATCACTTTCTCCTCCACCCATGGAGCTAGACTTCATGGACTGGCTCATCTCACGCATTTTCTGTGCAGCAGATTTTTGCTTTTTGGTTGCATTGTTCTCCGCTTTTCTCTTATCATCGGACTGGGAGGATTGTTCCATTCCTTGGTGCTTATTGATTTCTTCCAAAGCATCCTTTAGATCCTCCTTTACTGCATCGGTCTTGTTCTTATCCGCATCTAATTCCAAAGGCTTTTGCAGTTGTTCGTTGTCCTTCTCCAATTCACGTATTTCCTTTTCCAGATCATTGAAATCCTCATTTAGCTTTTGCTGATCTTTATCTCTAAATTCTTGACCTATTTTTAACTCTGAAAGTGTTTCCTGTTTCTTGGCCAATTCATCCAGTTCTTTGGAAATTTGGGAAGCTTTCTCAGTAACATAATAGCGTTTTGTCAACTCTAAAATTTGCTCTAAGTTACGGGTGTTCTTGCCTTGATTGTTACCCAACTCTTCCAAGCGTCTTTGCAAATCTTCTTTATCGATTTTTTCAGCAATTTTTTCAAGCTCTTCGAGTAGGGCGGCATTCTTTTTTGCTTCCGCTTCTTGACGTTCCAAACGTTCTTGAAGCATCTTCTTCATTTCAGTGTCCTCAGAATTTTTATCAATGCTTTTGTTCAGATCTTGACTAAACTTCTGCATCAACTCTTCTTGCCTCTTCTGTTGTTGCAAGAAATTTTTAATCTGGCTTTTATCCTCAAAACTCAAAGACTTTTCTTCTTTCTGAAGATTGTTAAGCTCCGATAACTTTTCCTCTTGCTCTTTAAAAGATTTCAAAGACTCGCCCATTTTGTTCAAAGTGGTGTTCTGAAACTCTAATTCTTTGTTATTCAATTCGTTAACGTTATAAAGGGTAGCATCAAAGACAGCACTTTTAGTAACCTTTCCTCCCCTAACCCCATCATTATCAACAATTTCAAAGTACAACTTGTACCTTTTTCCAGGCTCAAGGGATAAGCCAGATGGAAATGTATAGTAGAACTGATAGACATTTGTATTTGGATGTTCTAGAGATAACCGTTGAATCGCATTGGCATCTTCGGATGGATAACAGACCAATCGAATCTCACTTAAACCATAATCATCGGCAGCTTGACCCGTATAGTATGATTCATTCGGGTTCAAAGAATCGAGAACCTGATCTACCTGGACGGTCGCCTTGGCATCCTTGACAACATTCAATCGATAAGCTAACCTCTCAAAATCCTGAACCCTTTTGTTCGAAGTGGTCAACTCATACTCAAAATCAGCATACAATCGTTTTGTATTGGAAAATAGATTATTCTCCTTTGTGAAAGAAAGCGTAGTATCCACCGAAATCATTTTAATATCTTCAACATAGTCCCCAAGGATCTTCCAAGTAACTTTGGTCCCTTCAGGAACTTCAGCATTACCCGTTCCAGTAATTGTTTCGGACATAAGGTTAAGATACTTCGGGTACTCCAATTCCAGTGTAAAGTCCACTAAAGTGGGCGTCCTAAAACTGCTTACATTATAGCTTCTGGAATTCCAACCGTTGGCCGACAAATAAAAACTCGTTTTAGGAACAGGTGGTTGAAAAGTATATTCATAATACGACCCTCTATTCTGCATTAAAAGTGCTTCTCCGTTCACCACAATATCAATATTGTCCGGACGCACATCCCCAACTGTCTTCACTTGTATCGTCAAAGCCTCATTGTCCATCACTTCCAATTTGGAGTTCAAAACCTGAAAGACAAATGGCGCTGGTCTTTCATAGGCCATATCGTAGTGCATTACCCTTTGATGGGAATTAAAAAAAGAAACGATGTCGCCTCCTATCCAAATCAAGGCAAAAATAAATATGGGAATTATGATGTATTTGGCATAGGCATAGCTTTCCTTGAAATTAACCGCCTCTGCAAACGGCACCGGCCCCAAACTGGATGCTCGCTGTTCGATACTGGCCAAAAGCAAATCGGACTTTTGTGGGTTTTCGGACAACTCTAATAAATTCAACAATTTGTCATCAACATCAGGAAAGTGCTTTCCTATCAACTTGGACGCGGCTTTATTATCAATCCCCTTTCTCATTCTGAAGAGGTACATCAACGGTACAACTACATATCGAAATAACAAATAGACTTCAACAATTACAAAAAGGACGAACAACATCAATCTCCAAGAATTATCCAACCAAAGGAGATATTCAAAAGAGGTAATGGCAATCCAAAACATGGTGCCCAAGGTTAAGAACAAGAAAATCCCCTTTATCAATTGCTTGGTATAAAACCTTTTGATAAAGCTTTCCAGCTTAGTCAATATGTTCTGATATGCACTCAAAATGATGAATTTGAATTACCAAATTACCCGATCCGTTGGAAAAGAGCAGAAAAAATTTGTTAAACCTCCTTTTACCAAACCTTTGGAAATATTGAAACACGCTGCTACAACCCTTTTCAATTCATCGGCATCAATGTATCTTTGCGTTCCAATACAGCCCTATTATGAATCAAAAAGTACGAGTTCGATTTGCACCAAGCCCAACAGGACCCTTACATATCGGTGGTCTTCGCACTGCTTTGTTCAACTATTTGTTCGCTAAAAAAAATGATGGTGACTTTGTACTTCGCATTGAAGATACAGACCAAAACCGCTTTGTTGAAGGGGCGGAAGATTATATTATAGAGGCATTGAACTGGTGCGGTATTCCTTTTGATGAAGGGCCTGGAAAAGAAGGCGACTTTGGACCGTATAGACAGAGCGAGCGCAAACAATTGTACAAATCATACGCTCTGGAGCTTATTCAAAAGGGTAAAGCCTATTATGCTTTTGATACCGCAGATGCTTTGGACCAACATAGGAAAGACCATGAGGCCAAAGGGAAAACATTTATCTATAATTGGCATAATCGTTTAAAACTGACCAACTCTCTTTCATTGACCAATGAGGAGGTCAAGGCTAAGATTGCTGCAGGTGAGGATTACGTAATCAGGTTTAAGTCTCCTGAGAATAAAGAATTACTCCTTAAAGATATTATCCGCGGAGAAATAAAAATAGATTCAAATATCCTTGATGACAAGGTGCTGTTCAAAAGTGATGGAATGCCCACCTATCATTTGGCCAACATTGTTGATGACCACTTAATGCAAATTACCCATGTTATCCGGGGAGAAGAATGGTTACCGTCCTTAGCGTTGCATTCCCTATTGTATGATGCTTTTGGTTGGGATGCTCCGGAATTTGCCCATCTTCCCTTGATCATGAAACCTGTGGGCAAAGGAAAATTGAGTAAGCGTGATGGAGAAAAAGGAGGCTTCCCTGTTTTTCCGCTCACGTGGAACCAATCCGAAGGATATCGTGAGGCCGGTTTCTTCCCTGAAGCCGTGGTGAACTTTTTGGCTTTGTTGGGATGGAATCCTGGAACAGAGCAAGAGATATTCACTCTAAAAGAATTGATAGACTCCTTTACTTTGGAACGGGTAAACAAATCAGGAGCGCGTTTCGACCCAGAAAAGAATAATTGGTATAATCAGCAATGGTTACAAATTAAGACAGATGAAGAGCTTACCGAACTGTTTTCAACTGAACTGAACGCAAAAGGGGTTTCAGTAGAGCAAAGCTATATCAAACAAGTAGTGTCGTCTATAAAGGAACGCGCAACCTTCGTGAAAGACTTTTGGGAGCTGTCAGATTATTTCTTCCAGGCCCCTACCTCCTACAACGAAAAAGCTGTCAAAAAACAATGGAAAGAAGATACTCCAGAAATTATGCAGCAGGTTGTAGAGGTTTTGGAAAACATCGAAGACTTTGAATCATCCAGAATTGAAGATACCGTTAAGGCCTGGATTGGAGAAAAAGAACTTTCCTTCGGAAAAGTGATGCCACCACTCCGTTTGGTGATTGTTGGTGACATGAAAGGCCCTCATCTTTTTGACATAATGGCCTTGATCGGCAAAACAGAAAGTATAGGCCGTATCAAAGCTGCCATAGAGCTACTTTAGAATTCAAAAGAAATGTAACATTATTTAACAATTGGCTACTAATACTTTAGTCAAGTTTCGTAATTTCCATTTCTAACATAAATTCTAAACACTATGGGCAACTATTTAATAATACCGATTGCGTTTGTAGCGCTTATTATCCTATTTAAATTTTTCTTTATTGTAAAACAACAAACGGCCGTTGCTATCGAACGTTTTGGTAAATTTCACAGCATTAGAAGTTCCGGGCTTCAAATGAAAATTCCGATCGTAGACCGTATAGCGGGCCGGTTGAGCCTTAAAATTCAACAATTGGACGTTATCGTTGAAACAAAAACCTTGGACGATGTTTTTGTCAAACTCAAGGTTTCCGTTCAATATGTAGTGATTCGAGATAAAGTATACGAAGCCTTTTACCAATTGGAATATCCGCACGATCAGATTACATCCTACGTGTTTGATGTAGTGCGCGCCGAGGTTCCCAAAATGAAACTGGATGATGTCTTCGTAAAAAAAGATGATATCGCCATTGCTGTTAAATCTGAATTACAAGATGCCATGTTGGATTATGGGTTCGATATTATAAAGACATTGGTAACCGATATTGACCCGGATGCACAGGTAAAAGCTGCCATGAACCGCATCAACGCTTCGGAACGAGAAAAAATAGCTGCCCAATTTGAAGGTGATGCCCAGCGCATCCTTATTGTAGAAAAGGCAAAGGCCGAAGCGGAAAGTAAAAGACTTCAAGGTCAAGGTATAGCCGACCAACGTAGGGAAATCGCCAGAGGTCTGGAAGAATCCGTAGAAGTGCTTAACAAGGTGGGAATCAATTCACAGGAAGCATCAGCGCTTATAGTGGTAACGCAACATTATGATACCCTACAAGCAATCGGTGAGGAAACTGACACCAACCTGATTCTATTGCCCAACTCACCACAGGCGGGCAGTGATATGCTGAACAATATGGTAGCTTCCTTTACTGCAAGCAATCAAATTGGTGAGGCTATGAAACGTAAACAGAACCAAAAAGATGCCGGAGATGCATAGATGGCTCTAAAAACCATAAAAAAGGCCGCTCTACTAAGCGGCCTTTTTGTTTTATGACAGATTCATAATCAACTGAATTTGTTCATCAGCTTTTTTGCTACAATGGTAAGTGCCAATTTTTGGAGCAATGGCGCCATGCCAGCTAATATATTGGTCGGGTACAGTTCCTCCTTGGTTTTTTGTAAGGACAACTTCACCTGTTCCTCATCTATCTGTCTTTGTAATTTTAAGATTTTAAGGTCCCTATCAATGTCTTCGAATGATGTGTATTGTGCTTTGATCATAATTCATCAAAATAAAATTTAGAAAACTTTTTTAGGAGTGGGCTTTCAAACTTCTTCCTTAACAAAAATAGAAGCAAACCAATCAGTACATAAAAACCTCCGACTATTAAAAAACCTTGCGAAGTACTTTCCAACAGTGTTCCCAGCCAAAATGCAGCACTCAATGAAAGAAACAGTAGGGCCAAAGAGGCCACACAACCAATTATTAGCACCTTGGTCGCCATGGTAACTCCTCTCATCATGGACTTAAAGCTTTGAAGCCTGTAAAAATCAAAACTGTTTTTTACATAGGACCTCACTCCTTCTTCTACATGGTCTATCTGTTCTTTAATTTCTTCGAAGGCCATATATTACTTCTGTAGTTGGGCATTCTTTTTTCTTAGATCTTCCAATTTCTTCTCAAGGGCCACCAAAATGTCATCTGCTTTATAGCTCATGCTAGAAAGCGTGTCTTCCAACTTTTCCTCGAATTCCACTTTTTTGGCATCGGCAGATTTGCTGAATTCCTCTTTGGCGTGTGTAAGACTTTGTGAAATATCATCTTTTGCCTTAACAGCACTTTTCTTAATTTTTTTTCTGGTTCTTTTTCCCTTATCTGGTGCGTAAAGAATTCCAACACCTGCTCCTACAAGAGCTCCTGTTAATAGTGCGGTTAGAACATTTCCTGTGTTATTTGACATAATATTGATTCTTTAAATTAAACTTGATTTTTAAATCGGGGGCCAGTGTGTTGCCCGAATCGATTTACTCAAAATTATATCACAACATACACAACGATCGATTCAATCGAACGAATGATTGACGCTTTAGCTATTTTTTGATGAAATAAGGCAAATAAAGGTCCGTAAGTCGCTTTTTTGACTTCCAATAAGGAAATTGTAAGGCCTTAAAATATTGGCAAATAAAACCCGCCTAATGAAGTCATTTTCCATAACAAACCTCAATGGCGGGTTTAAGTTCTATAAGAAAATATTATGCTACTCTTTTTGTTCCAATTTGGCCCAGGTATCCCTTAAAGTGACTGTTCGATTGAACACCAAATGTTCCGATGTTGAATCTTTGTCTACATTAAAATAACCCATACGTTGAAATTGAACCCGATCACCGATTTTGGCGTCTTTCAAACTTGGTTCCAAATAACCGGTTACTTTTTCCAACGATTCGGGATTAACAAAATCCATAAAATCCTTTTCCTTATGGCTATCCGGTGTCGCATCGGTGAACAAACGGTCGTACAATCTCACTTCAGCCGTTATGGCATGTGGTATGGAAACCCAGTGAAGGGTTCCTTTTACCTTTCGCAGACTTTCCTCTGTACCGGAACCACTTTTACTTTTGGGGTCATAAGTACATTGTACTTCCACAATGTTGCCGTTATCGTCCTTCGTGCAACTTTCCGCTTTAATGATGTATCCATTTTTTAAACGGACCTCACCTCCAAGCTTTAGCCTAAAGAATTTTCGATTGGCTTCCTCCCTGAAATCTTCCTGTTCAATATAAATCTCTCGGGAAAAAGGGACTTTTCTACTTCCAGCTGATTCGTCCTCGGGATTGTTCTCGGCATCCAACCATTCTTCCTTGCCTTCTTCATAATTGGTGATAACAACTTTTAAAGGGTTTAAAACAGCCATAACGCGCGGCGCTATCTTATTCAAATGCTCCCTAACATGAAAATCCAACAGGGAAACATCAACAACATTATCTCGCTTGGCTATTCCAATGGTATCGGCAAAATTCCTGATGGATTCTGGGGTAAATCCTCTTCTTCTCAATCCAGAAATTGTGGGCATCCGAGGATCGTCCCAACCCTCAACAACACCTTTCTCCACCAATTGAAGCAATTTACGTTTACTGACCACGGTGTGACTTAAATTTCTTCTAGCGAACTCACGCTGTTTAGGTCGTAATTTATCAGAAGATACCACTTGGTCCAAAAACCAGTCGTAGAGCTCTCTGTGTGGTAAAAATTCCAGTGTACACAAGGAATGTGAGACTTGTTCTATGTAATCGCTTTCACCGTGTGTCCAATCGTACATAGGATAAATACACCAATCGGTATTTGTTCGGTGGTGCGGTTTATGAAGAATCCTGTACATCACTGGATCACGCATTAACATATTGGAAGATGCCATGTTTATTTTGGCCCGAAGTACATGCGCACCATCGCTGAATTCACCGTTCTTCATTCCTTCAAAAAGTTCTAAATTCTCCTCAACAGAACGATTTCTATATGGACTTTCTTTGCCTGGTTCTGTTGGAGTTCCCTTTTGATTGGCTATATCTTCGGAAGACTGACTATCGACATAGGCTTTGCCATTCTTAATCAAAATAACGGCCCAATCGTAGAGCTGTTGAAAGTAATCGGATGCATAGCATTCTGTGTCCCATTCAAACCCCAACCAACTGACATCCTTTTTGATAGCCTCTACATACTCCTTCTCTTCTTTGGCCGGATTGGTGTCATCAAACCGAAGGTTTACAGGGGCATCGTACCGTAAGCCTAAACCAAAATTCAAGCAGATGGAGCTTGCATGCCCTATGTGTAAATAGCCATTCGGTTCTGGAGGAAAACGGAATCTTAACTCCTCCTTTTTGTAATCATTCTTTAAGTCGTCCTCAACAATATGTTCTATAAAATTGAGCGATCTAGCTTCTTCTGACATACCCATAATTTGATGCGCAAATGTAGTAAAATCCCTAGTTCATAGCTATTTTTCATGCTCTTGTGTATACAAACTAGGCGATTTCACAACAGTTTTGGTATCACCTACAACAATATCTTTCCTTTCGACGAAATTAGAGACATATTTGTTATTGGAATACTATATGATGAAAAGGCGCCTGAACACCGTCTTTTTGAATGAATTACAATTAAGGGGCACAAACTAACAGGGCTATTAAGCCCATAACCCTCTTAAAATCTAACGGTGATGAAAAAAAGTAATTCAACGTATAGCATTCTGGTCTTGGCCTTTGCCTTTATGCTGCTGGGCACTTTTGGAGTACAAGCCCAAGTGTTGTATAAACCAGAACCAGCTGCCAACCCCAACCTTGGGGGAAATGTTGCATGGGATGCCATCTGTGCTTCCAGTGAATTTAATCAATACTACGTCGGCTTTAACTGGGACCCGCCCTTGGTGGCCAGCAACAATAAGTTTATACTGGAGCTTTCGGATGCCAATGGCTACTTTTCCAACCCTACTGAACTTGCCAGTGTAAGTGACAAGAACCAGATTTTCGACTTTGTCTTTCAGTTTTCTCTTCCTTCGGATATAAGGGGAGATAATTATAAAATGAGGGTTCGGAGTACTTCTCCTGCCAAAACAAGTCCCGCTTCGGATGCCTTCACCATGTATTATATCGATTATAAAGCTCCTTTGCTCATCAGTGAAAACGGAAGCGGAAATATTCCTTCAGAAGGTAAAATACAAATTTGCGGAGGAGGCTCAGTAACTCTTAAGCCTCATAATATCCCCAATGCAGGAACATATATCTACAATTGGTACCGCAGTGGTACCCCACTTGCCGAAAAAACAGAAAGCATCACCGTTTCTGACCCCGGCATGTACTATGTAGAATTGGACTATGGGGATTGCTCAGGTTCTGCAAACACGATGTCCAATTATATTGAAATATCTACTGGTAACAGTGCTGGACTGGCCATTAATGGTGCAAGCAGTATTTCTCTTTGCCCAGGTGAATCCCATTTGTTGCAAGCTAACATCAGCGGCCAAGGGTTGACCTATAAGTGGTATAAAGATGGAGCGGTTATTAGTGGGCCCACTGTTGACGCCAGCAGTTTTACCGTAGATGCGGGAACCAGTGGTTTTGAAGGGTCTTATAAAGTTGAAATATCGGGTTCTGGTGTTTGTACCGAGTTGTCAGCTCCGGTTACTGTATCCAACTCAAGCTCATTCGAAATTACCTTGGACAACGAAGAGAATATTGTACTCCTTCCTGCCCAGACCAAAACATTATCAGTAAATACTACAGCATCCAATGCAACATATCAATGGTATAAAAACGGCGTTGCTATCACCGATGCCACCAATAGTACTTTAAATGTTGATACCATTGGGGAATATTACGTAACCGTTACCGACAATGGCGGGTCGTGTACCCCAGCACCAATAGCCTCGGCCACAACAAAAGTAGTATCGCCAGAATCGTTTGAGTTTGTAGTGGACTATATAGGAACTTACGGCTCTTGCGAAAGTGTTGATGCCACCTTGAGCCTTACCACTATCAATGCTGTTAGCGGCAACGGTTCCAAAACGGATGTAACCACAGACCTTCAAAACTCTTTTGATTATCAATGGAAACTGAACGGTAGTAATATTGCTGCGGAGACCGCCAAAACTATTACCGTTTCAAACCAAGAAGAAAATGGGGCGTATGTCCTGATCGGAACCCTGAACGCTTTCCAGGCCGCTTCCAACTCACTACAGGTAAAATTGGCTTCCAACGAAACACTTCAAATTACGGCAAACGGTACTGTATTCTGTGAAGGCGGAGAACCTATCGTGTTGGAGAGTACAACGGATTTGACCGACGAATCATTTGAATGGAAAAAAGACGGAACCGTAGTCAATACCTCATCACAAAACTTAACTATTAGCGGACCAGGTGTTTATCAACTTGTTATCACTTCCAACGATTGTCCATTAGTGTCAAATCAGGTAACCATTACCGCATTTGATGAATCATTATTGGTATTGGACAAATCAAAAGACCTCATCATTATTGAGGGTGAAACAGAAACGCTGACAGCAAGCGGAGCAGATTCATACGAATGGTACGATGCCGGTAACAACCTAATTTCTTCCAACAGTTATTACGACTTTACCGAAGAAGGTGAGTACCTGCTGGTCGCAACCTTTGGAACCTGTACCGTAAGCAAGGTCGTTACAATTACCTACAGGGATATGTTTGCCATACCGAACGTTATAACCGCCAATGGAGACGGTATCAACGACCTTTGGGTATTGCCAAACACCTATTCCCGTGACCCAAATGTTCTCGTCACCATATTTAATGAGCGAGGAGAACAAGTATTTAGCCAAGCGGGCTATGAAAATAATTGGCCACAATCCACCACTTCTTTCAACAAACAGAACATGATCTTCTATTACAAGGTCACACGTGGTGGCAAAAGCCTAAAACAAGGAACCATCACTGTTATTAAATAAGCAGCAATGCAGACCAAAAAACCTCTACTATTACTTGCCCTATTTCTACTTGTCTTTTCTGGAATGAGAGGACAGGAAGAAGGCGCATATGTACCTTATAACGTACCCTCCCAAAACCTTTTAAAGTTTAATAGGTTCTTGCTGAACCCAACTTTTTCCACAGTAAGGGAGGACAAGTCATACATCAACCTTTTTCATAGAAACCAGTCGGTATCTTTTGATGATAATAATCAGGTGTATTTCTTGAGTTATAGTGGTAGAGTAAGCGATAGGAGCGGTGTTGGTTTAAGCTTATTTACCAACCGTGAAGGGTTGTTCAACAATTTTGGAGTGCATGCCAACTATGCATATGGCGTGCGTCTGAGCCCAAAAAGCACCTTTACCTTTGGGGCAAACGTCAGTTACTATCAAAGTGCATTCAATCAAGATAGGGCCAATTCCGTCGATTTTGACCCACTGTTGGGTACTTTGGAAAGCAGTTCCTTGGTGAGCTTTCAACCAGGTTTCAACTTTTCCATTGGAAAGTTTGACATTGGTGGTTTTGCCGAAAACCTTTTTGATTACAACTTAAAAACAAGTGAGTCGGTAACCGACTTCAACGAAAAAACCTACTCCGGACACTTACAATATACCCATCAGTTTGAAAATGGTTCAGGTATAATGGAACAAGCAAGGCTGATGCCTTTGGCACGGGTTCGCAAGGTTGGAGAAGAAACCATAACCCTTGGAGGTAACCTGATTCTTGACCTTCCCAAATTGGGTTGGGTACAAGCTGGTTACGATGATTTTTATGGTGCTTCCGCTGGACTTGGTTTTAACCTCACCAAAAATATCTCACTCGGATATACCGTAGAAAAAGGCCTTTCCAACGAGTTTGAAAACTTTGGCGTTACCCACGAAATTTCATTGGCCTATTCGTTCACACCTAACCTGACCGAAGATCGTGTGATGCTGGAAAAAGAAGGTGAAGAATTAGTTTCCAATGATGAGAATGTTCCTCAAGATAGTTTGAACATCACCGATAAAGACCTTGAAATAGCCCGTTTGCAGGAAAAACTTGCCGAAAACGACGCTATTTTGGATGAGTTGCTGATGCGTCAGGATTCCATTGAGTCCACTCGTAAAAAGGACTTGGAAAGACGTTTTGAAACTGTTATGAAAATGGTACAGCGGGAAACCCGTGGCCAAAACCCCACATTGGAAGAAAAAGCCAAAGCGGTATATTTTGCCAATATGGATAGCGCAGATATCGTCACTCGAAGAAAGCAACCTGTTGCCAATCACGGGCTAACCAATGACACATCCACAAAAAAGGTTATAAAAATCAATGAGGCTAAGGATAATACCAAAGTCACATATGCCTCAAATACCGCTTCTGAAAAAGATAATACATACAGACCTACAAAAAGCAAAAAAACAACCGGGTTCAAATCCCACGTGGTTCCAAATGTGGAAAGCGGACACTACCTCATCGCCAATGTATTTAGGGACACAGATAACCTTAATGCGTTCATTGAAAAACTTAGGGCCCAAGGTATAGATGCCGACTATTTCCAGAACCCAAAGAACGGACTTAACTATGTTTACATTGGTGACTTCGGAAGCAAAACCGATGCCTTGGAAGCCTATCATAATAAGATGAACGGTACTTACCAAGGGGATGCCTGGGTGATGAACGTAAATGGCAATGATTCACAAATTGCCGGATACTCGGGTCAAGTGAATAATAGCGGCTCCAAGTACGGAACTGGACAATTGTCCAAAAATGTAACAGGTGTTTCCAACGGGAAAAACCATGTGGTCATTAGAACACAATCCGGAGATGGATTACCAGAAGGATATTACATAATCGCTAATGTTTTTGATAACTCATCAAGTGCAAAGCAATTTGTTAAAGAATTGAATGCTAAAGGGTTGCACGCGAGCTACTTTGTCAGCCCTGCTGACAAGAACAGGTACGTGTATTTAAAAAGACACGAGACCTGGAACAACGCCCTAACATCTTACTACTCCAAACTTAACGCTTCGTATGACGATGATATGTGGATCATGCGAATCAAACCAAACACTACCATTTAATATTACCACCAGCTTATGAAAAAATCACTACTCAGGTGGGGCACAATAACCTGTATGTTGCTGTTTGCTTATACAGGATTTTCACAAATAAAGAATAATCTAGATGTTCGCTATGAAAACCAACTTAAGGGAGACCTTACTTTTATAGCGAACAACATTGTGAACAGGGACAACAGTGGCGGTGACCCTGAAGACCCTTACAATGTTACTGGGTCGAGCTCATCCTACAACGATGATCTCAACATGCAGTACATTGATATTGACGGAGACCCTTCTACCTTTAGCTCCAGTAGTGCAACGTTGGCGGTTCCGGACCCCAGCTGTTCCAGAATTAGATATGCTGGTTTGTATTGGTCCGCAGTTTATCTAGACACCAATAGAAGTAGCGATTTCAACCAAGTTAAATTTCGGGTGCCAGGGGGGACTTATCAAGATATTACCGCAGATGAAATTTTATTTGATGGTGATGGTGATTCCGACTTTGGAAACTATGCCCCTTATGCCTGCTATAAAGATGTAACCGATATTGTTACTGCGCTCGGAAATCCCGATGGTGAATACTTTGTCGGAAATGTTCGTGCAAGTTCGGGAGACGCAGTACAAGGGGGTGTTTCTGGAGGGTGGACCATGGTGGTAGTTTATGAAAACCCTACCTACCCAGGTAAATATATTACCACTTTTGATGGTTATGCCGGTATCAAGGCCGGAGAAACCGTTGATATTCCCATAGATGGATTTACCACATTGCCGGCTCCATTCCCGGTAAGGGCAAAATTAGGGGTAGCTACTTTAGAGGGGGATAATAGGATTACAGGCGATCAACTATCCATTAAAGCGGATAGCAATGGTGGCTTTACTACTTTATCGAACAGTGCAAATCCTTCAACAAACTTTTTTAACAGTAATATTACTAATGAAGGTACAATAGTTACCTCCAGAAACCCCAATAGTATCAACACTTTGGGGTGGGATGTAGATCTTTTCACCATTCCAAACCCCAGCAATTCCGTAATTCCCAATGATGAAACGGGAGCTACACTAAGGGCTTCGTCCACAGGAGATAAATACGACATCTTTTTCACCTCGTTGGATGTGGAAATTATTGAACCTCAAATAAATCTTGGTAAAACCGTAGAGGATATTGCCGGAAATGATATTACAGGGCAAGGCGTGCACCTTGGCCAATATTTAGATTATGTGCTCACTTTTGAAAACGTAGGCAACGACGATGCCGTGGGATATACCATTAGGGACGTACTGCCCATTAATGTTACTTTAGATGAGTCCAGCATAAGCACGCCCACCGATGTAACTTACACATATGACCCAGCTACACGAACCATAATTTTCTCCATACCCGATCGCTATGTTGAAGAAAATGATCCAGCCGCAATAATCCGCATGCGGGTACAAGTGGCCGAAAATTGCTTTGATTTTATAGATGCCTGTACCGATATTATCGAAAACCTTGCCTATTCCACATATTCGGGAGCAATCAATCAAGCACCAATAACGGACGACCCCAGTGTATACGACTTTGATGGCTGTGGCTTTCCATATCCCGGAGCTACCAACTTTTTATTGGATGACCTTGAAGCCTGCGATTTTACGCGAACCGTACAACTCTGTGGGGACAACGTGCTCTTGGATGCAGGAGATAATTTTGACAATTATATATGGTATCGCGACGAAAACGGAAACGGTCAAATAGACGTTGGTATCGATACCGTTATTACGGACAGCGATTCCGACAGTGACCCAAGCACCATGTTGGTGAACGCTATTGGAACTTATATTGTTGACAAACAGGTTGCTGACCCTTGTAAGGACTTTCAGGAAATTATAACTGTGGAACTGTTCGGTTCCGTTCAATCCAACCCTATTACGGCATTGATCAATGACACTTCCAACACCATTGATGGAGCCATTGATATTTGCCCCAATGACGGTAGCGAACTTCCTGAAATTTTCCTTTGTGGATTAAACGATAGCGAACTCATCCAAATAAATATCCCAGATGCAACCAGCATTGTTTGGGAACAATTGGACGAGAGCAGTTGTACTGCATCGGTTGATGGTTGTGCAAACACCAACTCCGGTTGTACTTGGAACACTGTTGACACAGGAAACGACTTTTTGGCCCAAAACACGGGACAGTATCGATTGGTGATCAACTACCAAAATGGATGTTTTAGCAGGTTCTACTTCAATATATACAAGAACCCGCTCAATCCACAATATATCTCCGAAGATATTATCTGCACAAACCCTGGTAGTATAGAGGTGATCAATATGCCGGATACCTACGAGTTTCAATTAGTAGACCAAACCACTGGGAACGTTCTTGTTCCCTATGGTCCCGATAAAACTTTCGAAATTACCAATAATGGGGCCTACATGGTAGAAATGAGACAGCAAGGTGTAACCGATGGCTGTGTCTTCGTTTTGGACAACATAGGTATTTTGGACCGTGACTTCCAAGTCGATGTCTCTACCGTAAACACAAGCTGCAACGATTTAGGTGAGATTTCTATATCTGTTTTAAATGTAGAACCTCAATATTACTATGAAATTTCCCAAGGAGGCACCGTAGTGGACGACTATGGGCCTTCTGATGATAACAACTACACCTTTGAAAACTTAAACAGCGGTGTGTACGATGTCACCGTTTCTACAGACGACGGTTGTATTTATACCGAACAGGTGACCATACTTGACGAAGCTGATTTAGAGCTTGAAGCAAGGGTTTCACAGCACATTACATGTAGGGAAGGAAATATACAAATGTCTTCAACAGGGGGTAGAACCCCACACTTGTATGCTATCTGGTCCTTTGTGGACAGGAATGGGGTAACACAGATTTCATACCCCAGTGTAGCGGATATCCCGCCTTCCGAATACCAGACCAGTCAGATTTTTGATGTTGTAGGGGCTGCGGGAGCAGGTACATATACCTACGTGGTTATGGACCGAAATAACTGTCATGCCTTTTCAAATCCGGTCGATATTGAGTTCAGACCTGCCGCCGAATACAATGCAACATCGGTAATGGATGTATTGTGCTACGGGGAATCAACAGGTACAATCACTTTCAATTTGGTGGATGACAATGGGTATCAGCTTACCTACTACCTATTTGACGCAACTGGTTTTGACGAGGACAACTATGACTTTGCCAATGCGTTGGCCACTAATACCTCTGGTAATTTCCCTGGTTTGGGAACTGGTGATTATGTAGTGGTCATCAACCAAAGAAAAGGTAGTGCCTCTTGTGACTATTACGAATACCATTCCATATCCGCACCAACCAATGCCTTGGATGCCGAGGTTGAAATTGTACAGGACTATACCTGTGCACAACTCGGAGAAGTAAGGATATTCAATGTTCAAGGAGGCAATGGACCATATGAATATAGCATTGACGGCGTAAATTTTGTTTCCGATTCCGGTACCTTATTGGAAGAATCCTTTGGCAACTTAACAGATGGCACTTATACTTTGACGGTCAGGGATGCCAATGGTTGTACATTTGATGACTCATTGACGATTGCTCCTTTGAATCCTCCAACGGATATCGATTTCGCCGCAACCGATCCATTATGTCCGAGTTTTGTTTCAGATGTGTCCCTAACAGTTACAGGGGGTAGTCCAAACTTGGTCTATGAAATAATTTCGCCCTCTGGCAGTGCGGTCAACAACGGTAACAACAGTACATTTGCAGGCTTGGCTCCAGGAACCTATATGTTCAGGGTAACCGATAACGATGGATGTAGTTACGATGAAAGTTTCACCATTGACCCGGTAACTGAAATTTCCGTGACCGGACAATTGATTAACAATATCAGTTGTTTGGGTGAAGAGGATGGTGAAATCCAGTTTACCGTCACCAATTTCAATACAGATTTTGATTATACGGTAACAGGTCCCGACAACTTCTCTGGTTCAGCACAGACCAATGGCACTATACAATTGACCAACTTGGCTGCCGGAACCTACACCATCACGGTTACGGATAACCTTACCAACTGTACCGATACAGCAAACATTACGATCAACGCACCGCCTTCAGCAGTAACAGCACCATTTACAGTAACCCAACCAACCTGTTTGGCAGATGGTTCCGTAAATATTACCGCCAGTGGAGGATGGGGCAGTTTTACCTATGAAATCACTGCTGGGCCTGAAACTTTTGGTCCGCAATCAAGCGGCTTCTTTGCCGGGCTTGACCAAGGAGGAACCTATACCTATACGGTAACCGATGCAAACGGATGTATATTCACCGATGATTTTGTAATCAATGAAGCCATAGCTCCCGAATTGGACATTGTTCCAAACGACATTTGTTATGATGATGCCACGGGATTAACACTTACCGCAAATATAGTTTCCGGTGGTGATGGAAATTATGAATACAGCTTAAATGGAGGGCCATATGTTACCAACAATGTGTTTACGGGTTTGGGCCCAGGAACCTATACCATTACGGTAAGGGATGGAAATGATTGTATCGATACAGAATCCATTACCATTGACCCTGAACTCAGTGTGGTCGCTTCAGCACCAAATATTACCGCTTGTGAAACCGATACCGATGTGACCATTTCTGCTGCCGGTGGAGACGGAAACTATGTGTATGCCGTGGTTGCCAACGGAACAACGCCTGGCGCAAGTGACTTTTCAACCACCAATCCGGTTACCGTAACCGGTGCCGGCGACTATGTTGTCTATGTAAGGGATAATGGTGGGGCATCCGGATATTGCGAAACTACCTATGATATCTCCATTACCCAAGATGATCCCTTGGCCATTGCCATATCTAACACGGATATTCTATGTAGTGGTGAATCTCAAGCAGAAATAACCATTTCCGCAACAGGAGGTGAAGCACCATATACCTACAGTATAAACAATGGGTCGACCTACCAAACATCGAATATCTTTTACAACCAGCCCGCAGGCAGCTACAACATTCGTGTTAGGGACGCCAATAATTGTGAGGTAACCGAAATTTACACTATTACCGAACCATTGACCCTTTCTGCCTCTGCAGCAGTTACAGCCTTGGCCGAATGTAATCCAGGAATGGGTGCGGAAGTACGAATTACCAATGCCATTGGTGGTACAGCTCCCTATCAATATAGTTTTGATGGAGGATCAACTTATGGAGCAAGTTCCATTGGCTATTTGATGCCAGGAACCCATACCGTTTACATTAGGGATGCAAACCTTTGTACCTTCCCTATGACGGTTACCATAGAACCGGAACCGACACCCCCGAATGCTACGGCAACTGTAGATTATGAGTGTGATGGCGAGGGTACAATAACTGTAACCCCAGATAGCGCAGATTTCGACTATACCTACGAAATCAATGGCACATTAAATACACCTAACGACTCCAATGTATTTAGCGATGTACCTGTTGGGAATCATACCATTACCGTAAACTACACCAGTAATTCGGCACCCACACCAAGCATTCTGCTTTCAGAGAATTTTGGAACAGGACCAAACACCAGTATTTCGGAAATTGACCCAGTGTATTGCTACGAGCCACAGAATGGTACTCCTAACTCATGTGGGTGGGCTATAAACACAGAAGTCCAAGATGGAGAATACTCTGTAACACAGGTGATTGCAAATCCATACGGAAGTTGGCTAAGTCCAAATGACCATACCGGTGTAGCGAATGGAAGGTTCTTGGCCATCAATGTTGGCGGAGTGGCCGGAGTTGGCGGTATCGTTTATCAAAAAACTGATGTTGAGGTCGTTCCAAACCGTGATATCACCGTATCACTTTGGGCATTTAACCTTTTGAGAACAGGAACAAGCGGTGGTGATCCATCTATTGAAATACAATTGGTAGATGGTTCCGGCACCGTTATCCAAAGTACCACAACGGGAAACATTCCTAAAAACAATGGAGCTTCCGACTGGCACGATTATAATGTAACCCTAAACCCTGGGGCCAACTCCAATCTGGATATTGTAATCCGTACCAACTCTTCCGTAACAGATGGAAACGACATCGCCATCGATGATATTGAGGCCTATCAAATTCCAGAAGTATGTGGTGGGTCCATCACATTGAATGTTACCGTTGAAGATGGCAATGCTTTCGACGGTGCCGTAACTGCTTTCACAGATCTTACCTGTAATGGTGCAGCTGACGGTACGATCACGTTTGAAGTTGAAAATTTTGATCCAACAACTGGATTTACCTATCAGGTGGACGGAGGTGCAATTTCTGGCACCCAGCTTTCAAGCCCAATTACCATAACCGGCCTTGATGCAGGACCTCATACCATCGAAATTATAGATTTAAGGGATCCCACATGTTCCGTAGTTCTAAACCAGACATTGGCTCAACCCGATGTTTTGGATGTAACTGCTACCATTGTCAACGAACTAACATGTACCAATGGTGGGGCTACCATTTCCGCCACTGCAACAGACGGAACACCTACATATGAGTATCAATTGGAAAACACCAGTGGCACATTATTAGCAGCCTACCAACCCACAGGTACGTTCTCTGGTTTAGCAGCAGGAGACTATGTTGTAAGGGCAAGAGATGCCAATATGTGCGAGGATACCGTAACTATCACAGTTGACCCGGCCGAAATTATTGCGTTTGATTTAACTCCAACGTTATGTTATAGCGGAAACAATGATGGAAGCATTCAGGTAGATGTAACAAGTGGTAACGGAAACTATCAATTTAGGATAAACAATGGAGCTTGGATGACACCAACTCCGACCACCGAACCAACGTATACCTTTATAAACTTAGGTGCTGGAACCTATACCATTGAGGTTCGTGATGACTTTGGTTGTTCAGCTACCGATACGGCAACGATCAATCCTGCTTTGACCGCATCGGCATTCCTAAACAATGATTTGACTTGTTTGGACGATGCCAGCATTCTTATTAATGCAACGGGCGGTTCGGGGATTTACACCTACGAATGGTCCAACGATGCCGGGGCATCATACAATTCAACCGGATTTACTGGAAACGAATTCAATACCAACGTAGATGGAACTTACATGTTCCGAGTTACCGATAGCGCCGGTTGTACAGTTACAACGAACAGTATTATTATTACTCCGGCAACTCAACCCGTAATCAGCAGCGTTACCCCAACGGATATTTTGTGTAATGGGGAAAATACAGGAGCGTTGGATATTGTAATCGATACTTCTGTGGGAGTTCCTCCATACACTATCAATGTGGTTGAAATCAATGGCCCCACCAATTACGGCAGCCAAACTACAGGACTCCCTGCTGGTGACTACGAAGTTACGGTGACAGATTCCAAAGGTTGTGTTTCCGACCCGTTTCCCGTGGTTATATCGGAACCAGACCCTATTACTTATATTACAACGGATGTGCCCATTACCTGTGATTCCAGTTCTGGGGTAACAAACCCAGGTTCTATCACTATTTCAGGTGTTTCTGGCGGAACCGCTGAATATACCTATATACTTACTGCAAATAACGGTATTGCACCTCAAACCTATACAACTACATCTGGAGCCAGAGATCATACTTTTACGGTATTGGAATTTGGAATCTATCAAATAGATGTTGTTGATGCCAACGGATGTGCTTCTTATACCACAGAAATTATTGCATCCCCACCCAATGATCTTGATATTGATGTGAGTACAACTACCGCAGATTGTGTATCTGGAGGTACTGCAATAGTTACCGTAGGATCTGCTGTTGGAAGTGGAAATTATGAGTTTGCCATCTTGGAAAATTATAACGCTCCTTACGTGGATGATCCTGCAAACGATTATATTTCTCCCGATACACCGGGGGGAGATACTGCAACTTTCACAGGCCTTACCCCAGGTATCACCTATACCTTTGTGGTTTTTGACCTCACTACCAACTGTTATTATTTTGAAGAAGCTGCGGCCCCTATCAATACACCTTCTTTAATGACATCAAATCTAGATGTTGTAAACAATGTGAGTTGTACCGGTTCCTCAGATGGAAACATATCCTTTACTTTCACTGGGTTTGATGCTTTGGCAACCTCGGTAAACTATGAAATTTTTAATAGGCAATCCAATGTATCAACTGGCTATAGCGGAACAGCACCAGTTAACGCTCCAACAACGGTAACCATTAACAATTTTGGCACACTTCCTCCAGGAGAATACTATCTGTTGTTATCAGAGGTTGGAGGACCAAACAATGGTTGTTCTGTAGACGGTGGAGAATTTACGATTCGTGAATCTGCCAATGCGCTGGATTTAGATGTGACAAGCCCACAAAACGACAATTGTAACCCTAATGCAGGAGTAATTGCTGCCACAGGAAGATATGGTACCGCTCCTTATACATACCAATATTTGTTGGATACCGACCCAGCACCAACTGCTGTAAGTGCCGGATGGACCAGTAGCAGCACTGCTAATGTAGAGGCCGGGGATTATATAGTATATGTAATGGATGCCTACGGATGTATCCAGAGCGAGCCAATAACCGTACTTGAAGATCCAAGTCCGGAAATATCCCTAGTTGTGGTAGACGAATGTGTGGACGAAGGACAGTTCCAAGTGACCATAACCTTGGACAATGCTGCGGTGGCAATGGCTCCGTTCCAAATAAGCGTGAACGGTTCGGCCTACCAGACGTTCACTTTTGATGGCAGCGACCAATATACAATTTCAGGACTAAGTTCCGGCACAAATCAATCCGTATCGGTTAGAGATTTAAATGGTTGCTCTGATTCCGAAACATTTGATATATATCCTCCATTGGAATTCAATGTAATACAAACTGTTGCATTGGATTGTGAACCAGGTAATCTGGCCTACGGAGAATTACAAATAGAAGTGCTTTCCGGATCAGGAAACTACGAGTTCGAAATTGACGGTCCGGACCCATATGATGAACCAAGAGGAGCATTGACCCTCGATGCCTCCAACCAATTTACTTGGGCAGGAGCAGGGGCGGCAGGTAGTTATGTAGTGTTGGTGTACGATATTGGCACAACAGCTCCTTACTGTTCCCAATCCATTACCGTTGATGTTCCCGATGCTCCTTTACCATCATTTACCTCAACGTATACCGATGTTACCTGTAATGGTGCCGATGACGGTACAATTTCTGTAAGCGCAGTAGATAATGGAATTGGTCCATATACCTTTGAAATTATTTCGGCTACCGATGGATCTATATCCGTACCGATCGCACCTACATCTAATACCAACTTTACAGCAAACTTTACTGGTCTTGCTGGTTCTGTAACCGGTATAACATATACTATTGAAGTTACAGCGGCTAACAACTGTACCCATATTGAAACTGTTACCATTAGTGAACCAGAAGCAATAATAGTTCCCGCACCGACAGTTGATCAATTTGCCTGTACAGCCGGCAACAACATGAACAATGCCATGATCACTGTTGATGGCTCTTCCATCACCGGCGGAAGCGGCTCTTACGTTCGTTACGAATTCATCAATGATGCAGGCTCCGTAGTGGTTCAAACCGGCAGTAACCCTGTTTACATTGAAACTGATGTGAACGGGGGAAGCTATACCATCAATGTGTATGACGACAATGGTTGTGTGGGAACCACCACCGCCACTATCGACCCATTTGATGAAATCACCAATGCGACGGCTGCCATAACCAATCCAATAAGCTGTAATCCAGGGACCGATGGTGAAATCACCATTACCGTAAGCTCTACGGCAGGAGATCCAAGTCGTTTCGAGTACAGTATTGATAATGGAGCTACTTGGCAAGCATCCAACGTATTCGGTGGTTTGAGCGCTGGAACACATAATTTTGTAGTGAGGCACCTAGATACCGGTTGTACAGTCACTACTTCGGAAACAATTGCAGACCCCAACACCTTTACCATTGATGTAAATGTAGTGAGCGATGTAATTTGTTATGGAACAGATAGTGGTCAAGTAACCTTTGAACTTTTGGATGCCACATATTCCGGTGGGTTCAATTGGACCATTTACAATACCAACGGAACACCGGTAGATCCGTCCGATGATACCGTAGTTGCCAATGGAAACTCCACTACAACAGGACCTACTGCAGCAATAAACATAGCGGCAGGCAGCTATATTGTGGAAATTGCACAAGATGCCTTCCCCGAATGTACAAATATTGAAGCCTTTACCATTGCCGGTCCTTCATCCACAATAACCGGTGACACTGAAATGACACCGATAACCTGTGATCCGGGCAACGATGGAATTATAGAGGTTGTTGACGTTCAAGGTGGATGGGGAGGATATACCTACTATGTAGATACAACTCCGAACCCAGATCCGAACAACCCGGCAAACTACGTGGCCAATGCAAGATTTGATGGTCTTTCCGCTGGAACTTACGAAGTTTGGGTAATGGACCAAGAAGGGTGTTCAGTTCAACTTACAGATGTTGAACTTACCGTTCCCGACCCTATTCTGGCCGATTTAAGAATCAATCAAGCCAATTGTACCAACCTTCAAGGAGAAATTGAAGTTGTGGGCATACCAGCAACCGATCCTGTTAGTGGTGGCCAAGGAAGCAATTATACCTATCAATTGATTCGAAATGGAGCCAACGTAGGTTCACCACACACCAATACCATATTCTCTGGATTAGGCGCCGGTACCTACCAAGTTTATATTGAAGACCAATGGGGTTGTTTTATCACCGTAGGACCAGTGGTATTGACCAACGCTATGACTGCCACTGCCGCCGTTGTTAAACCCATCGATTGTACCATCAATCCGGGAGGGGAAATAACCGTAACGGTGACCGGTGGTTCTTCCAACCTACAATACAGTACAGTGAGTCCGGTTACATCGACCATTATCACTAATACTGATGGTATTTTTACCAACCTTACGGAACCAGGCAACTATGTATTTACCATAACAGATCTGGATACTGCTGAACCTTGTACCTATGTGGTTTCACAAGTGTTGGATGATAAGGTAGATCCAGAACTATTGGATGCTACCATACAAAATGTTAGCTGTTTTGGTGGAAGTGATGGAAGTATTTTAGCAGTCCTTAATCCGTCTACCGCAACCAATCCAATTTATCAATATGAATTGATTGGACTTAGTGCCGGTGCACCAAGCAGACCATTACAAAATAATCCTTTGTTCGAAAATCTGCCCGCAGGAAACTACGAAGTTCGTGTGGTTTCCTCCAGATCATGTGAAGACGTTAAGGCAGAGAGCGTTATTGAACCCGCTGTTCTGGACGCAACAGCTACGGCAACACCGTTCATTTGTACCCCGAGCAATTCCGTGGATGAATCAACAATATCTGTTACGGCCACGGGAGGAACCGCTCCATATTTCTACAGTTTTAATGGAAATGGTTTCGATTCGAGCGCTACTTTTGATGTGGTTGACAATGGAACCGTTCAAACCATCAACTATGTGGTTAGGGATGCCAATGGTTGTGAATTCCCGGATAGTATTACAGTTCAACCTTTGAACACGTTCACATTGGATGCCTCTCAAGATATAGCTATAACTTGTCTGAATCCAGAAAGCGTAATCCTGACCGTTACGGAATCTACCCCTGGCGATACCTACACATTCGAATTATTGCCCGTTGGAAATCCTTATGGAAGTGTGGTACCCAGTTCGGTTACAGCAACTACGGCAACTTTTGAGTTGACCCAACCCGGTAGTTATACATTCAGGGCGACCAATGATGTTACCGGTTGTTATGCACAGACAATTTACACTGTAGCTCCATACGATACCATAGATGTAGTGGCAACGGCGACCGCTGCGGCAGTGTGCTTTGACGATGCTGGTGAAATTACGATAGATGTTACCGGATATGCGGGAGCTTATGATTATGAAGTATACAGAACGGATGGAACACTGATCGTATCCGGAAATGAAAATACGTCGTCAGGCTCATTTGCTATAACACACCTAGATTTGATAGGTGGCAACTATTATGTTGAAGTCACTGCAACAGGTACTCCTTTTTGTGGTGCCACCTCAGGTACGGTGACCATAGTTTCACCAAGCGCTGAGCTGGATTTTACACCACAAGAAGTGGCAAACGTTACCTGTACCAATGATCTAGGGGAAATAATGATTAATCCAACGGGAGGTTATGCACCTTACGACATTGTATTGACCAATACCACAACGACACAGGTCTACACCATTAATGATGTACAAAGCTATGTGTTCACAGGATTGTCCGAGGGCAACTATACAGTACGAGTAACCGATGACGGCGGCTGTTTTGAGGATAGAACCTTGACCTTGCTACCACCTGCGCCAATAGTAGCAGATATAGATGCTGCTCCAATAGATCTATTGTGCTATGGTGATCAAAGTGCATCCGTGTGGGCACATTCAGTGACCGGAGGAAGTGGTTCCTATGATTACCAACTGAACTATTATGATGAAACGGGAACGACCATTGTATTCACCACAGGTCCCCAAAGAAGCAACATGTTCAATAATCTAGGTGCAGGAACCTACAGTATTACGGTTACCGATAATTGGAGTTGTAGTGATACCACAGATACCGTTACCATTTCGGAACCGACCGAAGTAAGCGCTTCTCTGATCAAACTTGCAGACCTTACCTGTTTGACCGACGGAAGCATGCGTTTATCCGCTACAGGTGGTACAGCACCTTACCAGTATTTTGATGAAAATACGTCAACTTGGGAAGATTTTGACAATCCTACGTATCATGATTTCTTGAACATGGGGCCAGGTCAATATCAATTTGAAGTGAGGGATGCCAATCAATGTACTGCCATGATTTCCAATCAGGTCAGTTTAAGAGAACCACCTGAATTAATATTGGAAATAAATGACAGGGCCGCTTTCATCAATTGTGCTGGAGAAGCCACTGCTACCATAATTGCGAGTGCCACTGGCGGTCTTGGTAACTATAGCTACGAATTGTTCAGCGATGCAGGTTTCACCAATTTGGTAGATGGACCAAATACCACAGGAAGGTTTGATGACCTTATGGCCGGTGAGTATTATGTTAGGGTAACCAGCGAAGATTGTATTGAAGAATCTCCAATGATTCCAATCATAGACCCAGCTCCTTTGCAAGTTGATAGGGAAGAATTTACGGATATTACCTGTGCCGGAATGGAAGATGGTACCATTTCCGTTGAGGTCTCCGGTGGAACTGGTGAGATTCTATACGCCATTTCACCTAACCTTAATAGATTCGATACCGAAAACACCTTTACCGATTTAGCCCCAGGCATTTACGATGTTATTGCCCAGGATGTAAACGGATGTTTCATTACGTTCCAGTTTGAACTTGAACAACCAGAACCTATTGTTGCCGAGGCCATCAACATTATGGATGAGGTTTGTTTTGAAAGTGGCGATGGTTCGTTCGAAATTCAAATTTCAGGTGGTACAGCACCGTATGAAACTAGTTTGAACAGTAGTGTCGATGCAAATTTTGTCCAAGGTCAAACCTTGTTCCAAAACCTAACTGCAGGAGCACATGTGGTATTCATTAGAGATGCACAAGGTTGTGAAACGAATGTTATTGTAGAAATAGACCCAGGAGTAATCCTTGCTGCCACTGTAACCCCAATGTACGAGTGTACCGGAAATATACCCAACAACTATTTGGACATTGTTTTGGAAGATGAATCCGTAGCCGGCGACCTAATGTACGCTCTGGATTCTACCGACCCAGCAGATATGCAACTATCCGCTGACTTCACCAATATGACGCCAGGTGAGCATTACCTCACCATAGCACATGCCAATGGTTGTATGGTAACCTATGAATTTACCATTGATACTTTTGAACCTTTGGTATTGACATTGGAGAACAGAACCATCAATCAAATTACGGCAATTGCAGAAGGTGGTGTAGAGGATTATACCTTCTACTTCAATGATGTGGACAATGGAACGGACAACACTTTCTTTATTAACAGAACAGGAACTTATACGGTAACAGTGATCGATCAGAACGGTTGTGAGGCCACAGCAGAAATATTTATGGAGTTCATAGATATTGAATTCCCGAACTTTTTCACCCCAGATGGCGACGGTCGCAACGACTTTTGGATACCTGACAACATTGAAGGGTTCCCAGACGTACTAATCAAGATTTATGACCGTTATGGTAGAGTAGTGGAAGAGATGACCCGCAACGTTGCAGGTTGGGATGGTAACTACGACGGTAAACCATTACCTACCGGAGATTACTGGTATGTTGTCCGACTTGAGGGAGAACAAGATAACAGAGAGTTTGTAGGTCACTTTACATTATACAGAGAATAAACACTTAACCTGCTTAACCCCATGCAAAAAAGAATATACGTAACCATCTTATTGTTTTCCTTGGCATTTATTGCCAAGGGACAAGAGTTGACCGTACCCCAATTATCCCAATACATTGCCGATAATCCATTTTTAATGTCCCCTACCTATGCAGGTATCGGTGACCATATAAAAGTCCGTTTAAACGGTCTTACGCAATGGGTAGGAATAGAAGATGCACCAGATACACAGACCTTGGCCGCAGACGCCAGAATAGGGAATAGATCAGGGGTTGGTATGATGCTCTATAACGATAGCAATGGATATACCAGACAAAGAGGTGCCAGGGTATCATTTGCCCACCATTTGACATTGGATAGGTACGATGATATTTTTCTATCCTTCGGTATCTCCTACAACTTTAACCAGTTTAGGGTAGATGTAGAGCAATTCAGGGAAAACAATGGACAATTGCCAGCTGATGATAAGGCCACGACCAATCATAATTTTGATCTGGGGGTGCTTTATCGTTATGATAAATTCTTCTTTAGTGCAAATGCAGGTAATGTACTGAACAAGGATCTCTCCAATTTCAATACCGATATTATTACCATAGAGCCCAATAAGCTCAGAAACTATTATGTTTATTCCGGTTACAGCTTTTCCAAGAGCAAGAACAGTAAATTGGAAATTGAACCCTCTGTATTCTTTCAGTGGTTCGAAAGCGATGGCCGTTCCGTTACCGATTTGAACGCCAAGTTCCGCTTCCGTGATTTTGAAGATTACTACTACGTAGGTCTCACTTATCGTTTTTTGAACGATCAGTTAGGAAAACCATTGTACATAGCACCTATAGCCGGTCTTAAAAAAAGTAATTTCTATTTTGGATATTCCTATCAGGTAATCACTAATGAAATTTTGGGATATAGCACAGGTACACATGTTGTTACGGTGGGAATGGATCTTTTCCAAGGAATAAGTAACTGTAGATGTATGTATTAATTTAATGTGTTTTAACGTATTTTTGCCCTTTCTTATAATTCACAGTTTTGGGTAAAATCAGGTTAAAAAATATTAGGATACACTCCAATCATGGATGTTTAAAGGAGGAAATGCTCATTGGGAGCGATTACAGGGTTGATCTTGAGATTTCCGCAGATCTTTCCCGACCTGCAATCTCCGATCAGTTAAGTGAAACTGTGGATTACGTTCATCTGAACAATATTATAAAAGAAGAAATGAAGGTACGTTCCAATTTATTGGAACATGTGGCCAAGCGTATTATTGATCGTATTTTTAAAGAAATACAAGAAGTAACCGAAGTGGAAGTAGAAGTTTCCAAGATTAATCCACCCATTGGGGGCGATGTGGAAAGTGTTTCGGTGAAACTCGGAATTACTCGATAAACCGCTGATAATTAAGCGCTGAATAAAATTATGTTTTTTTATTTTTGCTTTTAGCATTTTAAACGGCATTGTGGTCGAATTGGATAGACAAAGTCCCGCAAGGATTTTTATGGTGGTTCGAGTCCACCCGATGCCTCAAAATCATTGCATGAATATTTAGATTATTTTCAATCCAGATATTCATAAAATATTTTTAGCTTTGCGATCCCTTTGGCATCGTGGCCGAGTGGCTAGGCAGAGCTCTGCAAAAGCTTGTACAGCGGTTCGAATCCGCTCGATGCCTCAAAACCCAGTACTTAGTGCTGGGTTTTTTTGTTTATAGGTCCTCTATTCTTTCTATCCGCTCTTGGAGATCGAATCTGTCATTCGGTAAAAATCCCTTGCTTATCAATACAATACCGCAAATAATCAATACAATTCCCAATCCCTTTTTAATCAAAACAATGCGTTCTTGGGTCAAGTACCTTTTTAACTGTTTCGCCAAAATAATTTTAATCAGGTCAGTTGCAAAGTAGACTATCAGTACGGTGCCGAAAAAGACCACCATTCTATTGGGATTGTTTTCCAAACTGGGCCCTACAACGATAATGAGCCCCAACCAAAAGGCCAATACCCCAATATTTATAAAATTCAAAAGAAAACCCTTTGCCAACAGTCCAACGTAAGTACCTTTGGAAGCCTTTACATTGGCCTTCTTTTTGGCCTTCTTCACAAAAAGAAAAATTCCATATACCAATAAAATCATTCCCCCAAAGACAAATAATCCAGGTTCGTTGCTCAAATTTTCCAGTAATTGGAAACTACTGAAATAAGCTATGAGCAAAAAAACAATATCGGCCAAAATGACCCCTATATCCAAACTTACTCCCGCCCTGAAACCTTTTGTGGCACTCGTTTCCAACAATACAAAGAAAACAGGTCCAATCATAAAGCTCAATAAAAATCCCAATGGGATAGCAGCTTGGATATCATCAATCATTTTTAATTCACTCTTTTTATTTTTCCACCGAAAAGGGTCTGCTCGTCCATTTTCTTCGGATCACCATATACCAGAACTTCGCCCCCGGCCTTTACATTGGCCTTTACATAGTCTGTTGCATAAATTTCGGCATTGCCGCCCGCATTTACACTAATGGTGGTAAATTTTGTTTTAAAGTTTCTACCGCTGTATTCACCGCCAGTATTGATTATTACATCTTGATTATTGGAAAAGCCACCTGCAAAAACTTTACCTCCGGAAACCGCTTTGATCAATAATTGGTCTACTTCACAGTTTATTTCCAATTCTCCGCCTTCTTGTGATTTAAGTTCCAAAACCTTTTGCACATACGTATCGTCGGAAGATATTCTGGCATCCTCGTTCACATCTATCACTACCAGTTCCTCGGAGTGATACAAATCTACGTAAGTTCTATATCCACTGAATATTTTAACGATTTCCATCCGGATTTTCAAGACACCTTCGTTGTTAACAATCGCCACATTTGATGTATTTGCACCGGTGATTACCGCCTTGTTTTCGTTTGATCGTATCAAATTGATGGAAATGCCATCAAACCCTTTTACTTCGGTATACTTTTGAAGCTTTTTGGTTATGGTAGCATCCTGGGCTTCAATATATTGAAGGGATAGGAACAAAATAACAATCGTAATAATTCTCATGTTATAAAAATTTGGTTCTCAATAGGATAACAAATTTTATTCCAAAATAGTATTATTTCTTTTTACCGATCAACGAAAAGTCAAGATGGCGTTTTACCAGATCTGTGTTCTTCACCATCACATAAACTTCGTCACCCAGCTGGTACATCCGTTTGGTACGTTCCCCTATTATGGCATACTGGCGTTCATCAAAAACATAATAATCATCTTTGATATCACGGATACGGATCATGCCCTCACATTTGTTCTCCACAATTTCCACATAGATGCCCCATTCGGTAACACCAGAAATTACACCTAAAAATTCCTGATCCTTGTGATCCTCCATGAATTTTATCTGCATGTACTTGATGGAATCCCGTTCCGCATTGGCGGCCAAGAGTTCCATGTCCGAGGAATGCTTGCACTTTTCTTCATAAATGGTTGCTTTTGGCGCCTTTTCCTTGTCAAGATAGTGCTGCAGCAAACGGTGGACCATTACATCTGGATAACGACGTATGGGCGAAGTAAAATGGGTATAATATTCAAAGCCAAGTCCATAGTGACCAATATTCTCGGTGGTATAGATCGCCTTGCTCATACTACGGATAGCCAAAGTATCCACCAAGTTCTGTTCTTTTTTGCCTTTTACGTCCTCCAATAATTTATTTAGGGACTGGTTAATGGTCTTACTGTCCTTTAGGTTGATACTATGTCCAAATCTGGAAATAACTCCGTTCAGCGCCATTAATTTGTCCTCATCCGGCTTATCGTGCACTCGGTACACAAACGTTTTCTTCTGTTTACCTATATATTCGGCAACCTTTCTGTTGGCCAAGAGCATAAATTCCTCGATCAACTTGTTGGCATCCTTTGCTTCTTTAAAGTAAACGCCAACAGGTTCGTTATCTTCAGATAGATGGAACTTCACCTCTATTTTATCAAAAGAAATGGCGCCGGCATCCATGCGGGCCTGTCTCATGATCTTTGCCAATCTATCAAAAGTGAGAACGGCATCCACAATATCATTAGATACGGAATAAGCGTTTTCACGAATGGATATCTCTTTAGGAATGTTGTTTTGCTCTGTTTCTATGATATGCTGGGCCTCTTCGTAGGCAAAACGTTCGTTGGAATTAATGGCGGTTCTACCAAACCATTGGTTTATCAATTTAGCATTGTCGTCCATTTCGAAAACCGCAGAGAAGGTATATTTTTCCTCGTTGGGCCGAAGGGAACAGGCCATATTGGACAACACCTCGGGCAACATGGGAACTACCCTGTCCACCAAATAAACCGATGTGGCCCTGTCGTAAGCCTCATCTTCCAAAATAGTGTCCGGCTGGACATAATGCGAAACATCGGCGATATGGATACCAATTTCGTAATTGCCATTTTCCAATTTTTGAAAAGAAAGTGCATCATCAAAATCCTTGGCATCCTTTGGGTCGATGGTAAAGGTTAGCACATCGCGCATATCCCTTCGCTTGGCAATTTCGGATTCTTTTATACTCGTATCCAATGTTTTGGCAAACTGTTCCACTTCATACGGAAACTCATGCGGCAAACCGTATTCGGCCAAAATAGAGTGTATCTCGGTATTGTGTTCCCCCGGTCTTCCTAAGACTTCCACGATTTCTCCATAAGGCGAATCGGTATCATCCGGCCAATCACCAAGATTCACCAAAACCTTATCACCATCATTGGCCTTCTTCATTTTTTCCGCAGGGATAAAAATATCCGTATACATCCTAGAATCGGTAGGGCGTACAAAAGCAAAGCTTTTTTGCTTATCAACAATACCTACATACGATGATTTTTTACGTTCGAGCACTTTGGAAATCTCACCTTCCATCTTCTTGCTCTTTCGTCTTGGCTTTATAAAAACTTCGACCGTATCACCATGGAAAGCCCGGTTCAGATTATTGTTATGTATAAAGATGTCATCCTCTAGTTCATCAACAATAATATAAGCATTGCCACTTGTGGTTAAATCTACCCTACCAGTGTAATACGTGTGAAGTGATTGCTTCTTTTGATACTTGCCCCGTTCGGGCTCCAGAATACGGTCACTGGCCCTCAACTGTCCCAAACGTTTGATTAAAAGGTTTCTATCTTGGGTATCGATTATTCCAAGTTTAGAGGCTATTTGCTTGTAATTAAAGGTTTTAGATGGTTCTTTTTCCAGTATGGTGAAAATGCCCTTAGTAATTTCATTCTTTCGCTGACTCCCAGCTCTCTTCTTTTTCTTTGACATTAACGTCCTTATTTTTTTGAAAAATACGAATTATAATCCTTGACCAACAAGGAAAGGAAGAGTAATCTCAAACAAAGTCAACTTTATCAACAATAATCAATATTATATATTTTCTTCTTTTTTAAATTTAATTAAAATGATGATTATGATTGATCGTTGAAATGTGGAATAAAATTTTTTCAAAAAAGTTGCTTTGAACGATCAAAACTTTTTGTTCACAATTTGTAAGAACACAAGAATTTTAAAAATCAATCGATTAGATTTTTTGTACACAGTTTTTAATAACCGTTATCAACATCAATTTATTGAAAAGTTAATGTGTTTTTAATGTTAATTACCGCAATAAAGTTCTTGATATTGGTTGATTAATTTTTAATCGAATATCAGACCAACATTAAATAATTATTTATACTGATCGATTTTCTGGAATTGCAAAATTTCATTGCAATTAGTTTTCTTCAAATAGTTAACAAAAGAGTGTTATTGTTAATGGGTTGTTTTTTAAACCAATGCAAAATTTCCATCATTTTTATAAACAACGCAACATGAAAAGATGTTGTACCTTTGCTATGTACCCATTTTAATACTATACCCATGAAAATTGCCATAGGAAACGACCACGCCGGAACCGATTACAAACTTGCTATTATCGGTCTATTGAAATCTAAAGGAATAGAAGTTATCAATTACGGAACCGATGGAACCGATAGTGTGGACTATCCAGATTTTACCCATCCCGTGGCCACTGATGTGGAAGAAGGTAAAGTAGATTTTGGTATTGTAATTTGCGGTAGTGGCAATGGAGCTACCATGACCATTAATAAACACCAAGGTGTTAGGGGGGCTCTTTGTTGGAACAAGGAGATTACGCAATTGGCCAGAGAGCACAACGATGCCAATATTTTGAGCCTGCCCGCTCGTTTTATAGCACTACCGCAAGCTTTGGATATGGTGGAAACCTTTTTAAAGACAGAGTTTCAAGGCGGTCGGCACGAACGTAGAATAGAAAAAATTCCTTGTAGATAAACCTTATGGGGCACCATCATCATCACGGACATTCACATTCGCATGCACATCCCGATCTAAAAGGAAGAAATCTTCTTATCTCTATTTTTCTGAACATTGGCATTACACTGGCACAGATTGTTGGTGGGTTGCTTTCTGGGAGCTTGGCACTATTGTCCGATGCGCTTCATAATTTCAGCGATGTACTCAGCTTGGTCATAAGTTATGTTGCAAGGCGGTTGGGCAAGAAGAAGGCATCCAATCTTAAAACTTTTGGGTATAAACGTGCGGAAATTTTGGCGGCCTTCATTAACGCGGCTACGTTGGTGGTCGTGGCTATAATTTTAATGAAGGAAGCTGTTGAACGGTTATTGGAACCGCAAGTAATAGAATCCAACTTGGTAATTTGGCTTGCCTTGATTGCCATTGCGGGCAACGGTTTTAGTGTATTGTTGTTGAAAAAGGACTCAGAGGAGAATATGAACATGAAGTCCGCCTATTTGCATTTACTCACCGATATGATGGCATCCGTAGCGGTATTAATAGGTGGTATTTTAATGAAATATTTCCAGATTTATTGGGTAGATGCCATTCTTACCATGATCATAGGGGTGTATTTGATCTATATGGGATATGACCTATTGAAGGAATCCACCAAGGTATTAATGCTTTTTACACCAAAATCCGTGGTCATTCAGGATATAGTGGAATCTATCTGTACCATAGAACCCGTGAAAAATGTACACCATGTACATATTTGGCAACTTAATGAAGATGAAGTACATATGGAAGCCCATATCGATTTCAAAAATGATATCCGACTTTCAGAATTTGATGAAATCCTAGAGAAAATAGAGGAACATGTGTACCATAAACATGGTATAAACCATGTAAACATTCAGCCCGAGTTTGATAAATGTGACTCCAAAAGCATAATAGTCCAAGATTAATGCAAGTATCCGTTAAAAGTTTTAATGAGCTCTCGACTGAAGAATTATATCAAATTCTACGACTCCGTAGCGAGGTTTTTGTAGTTGAACAAGATTGTGTGTACCAAGATGTGGACAACAAGGATCAAAAAGCACTTCATGTAATAGGAGTTAAAGAAGGCGAAGTAGTAGCGTATACCAGAGTTTTTAAACCTGGTGATTATTTTGATAATGTAAGTATTGGCAGGGTAGTGGTAAGCCAAGACCAACGCAAATATGGATTGGGCAAACAGATTATGCAGGCATCCTTATCGGCAATTGATGAAAAATTTCCGAACAAGCCCATCGAGATTTCTGCACAATCCTATTTATTAAAATTCTATTCGGATTTGGGCTTTTCCGCTTTCGGCGAGGAATACTTGGAGGATGGAATTCCGCATACAAGAATGTTAAAAGCTTAGACCAATCTTCTCGACACACCAAGTCGTTCCAAAAAATCCAATTTTAAAATAAGATTCACGGGTTTTTCCGCTTTATTTTGATGGGAAAAGAACAAATAGCCCTGATTTCTAGGGTCAAGTTGCTCCAGTATAAGTTTTCCATGGCTTTCTGTATGATGGAGGCAAACCCGTTTCAAACTATTTTGGTTCAGGCCCAATTCGTGTAAGCGAAGAATCAATTTTTCACGGTTAACCCAAGTAATATTGCAACTGGTGAACACGTTTTCTTCATCCGAATAAATACTGGTCACCAAGGCATAAAAATGGGTCTTTTTGGCAACATCGAACAACCAACCTTGCTTTTGTATTTCATTTTTGTGATAAAAAAGTTCAAACGCAAAAGTGGGCAAACTTTCGTTTATGTAATCCAACTGTGCTTTTTCATCAACAAAGAATTCATTTTCCGAGGACTTTTCCTTTAGGATAAGATCTATGCCCTGCAATTGTTTTTTACGATGTTGAACACGTTCAAAACTGTAGTGTTTCAAGTGTTTTTGATAGTAGGAATCCAGTAAAGGCGCCAGTTGTTTTTCTTTGGATAGGTCAGCTTTGAAGTTGCTTTTCAAGTTCGGCTATTTTCTGGAACAGGGAATCACCTATTTTTTCCACAATGCCCACAACCAATGCGTTGCCCATAAAAAAGGCACGTTTGGCATCCGAAATGCCCTCCAATTGGGTATGATTATCTGGAAACATGTTCAACCGTTCCAATTCAACAGGTAAGAGTCTTCGCAGTCCCTTGGAGGTTTGGACCACGTGTTTAAACCGGGATGGGGACTTGCCGCCCTCACCAGTTATAATAGTTCTAGAAGGTTGATTAAGGGCATCGGGAAAAACCATGCTGCCCTCACTGTAATTGTATTCAAAACCAGTGCTGGTCTTGCGTATTTCTTTTTTTGCCCCTTTTAAATATTCCCATTTGGGCAAATCGTTACCATCAATGTAATATTCAGAAGGAACAGGACCTTTTTTCAAAACATTGGAGAGAACGGTTCTTTTGCCACTGTAAGCAGGGACGGTTTTTAGGGTAGATACTTTTCCATCAATACACATTCCCGTATTCAAAAATGGGGAAAGATTTTGTTCTTTGTTGAAGTTTTTGGATAGTTTGACCAAATCCTCTTCCAAATCAAATTCTACCAAATTTTGTGTGGATTCATCAACAGGAAACGCATTGCAAAAAGTGCTTTTCTTTAAAATCCAGTCGAGAGGAAGGGTCTCTGTAAGTTTTTGGTAAACAGGAGTATCCTTTGAATAGGCCAGAAAAAAAATGCGCCTTCGGCGCTGGGGCATTCCATACTCGGCGGCATTGATTACCCGCCATTCTATGGCATAACCCAAATCTGATAGACTGCGGAGCATTACGGCAAAATCCCTACCTCGTTGGCTGGAGGGCGATTTTAAAAGACGGTCCACATTTTCCAGGAACAAGTATTTGGGCTTAATTTTTTTTTCCGAAAGAATGCGGTGAATGGACCACCAAAGCACGCCTTTTTTTCCGATGAGTCCCTTGGAATTTTTTAACGAAGTCGCAACAGAGTAGTCTTGGCAAGGAAAACCTCCCACAAGAATATCATGGTCGGGAATTTCCTCGGTTTTTACGTTTTCAATGTTGGCGTTGGAATGATTTTCGGCACCAAAACGTGCTTCATAAACTAAGGAAGCATGCTGCATTTTTGTAGAAGGCTCCCATTGGTTGCTCCACACCACTTGGTAATACCCCGTGCTCTCCAATCCCAGGCGAAAGCCGCCAACACCCGCAAAAAGTTCACAGACCTTAAGTTGTTGCATGCCCAAAAATAGAATTAATTCCTTTTTTACGAAGTATCGTCATACAAATTTGTGATGATGGGCTTTAACTCCAAATGTGAATAAAAGTTAACCGAATTTTGGGTATTACGAACAGACGAATAGGTCCTGAAGGGCCATTCGTAAATTCAAATATAGTATCCGTCAATTGGTTGGGCTATCTATGGAGAGGATTAGCTATTTTGGATTTATAATTTCTAAAAACAGCTTCACTTATGAAAGCGACAATTATCTCTGGCATTTTAATTTTTGCCGTTATGGCATGCAAGGATTCAAAAAAAGAGCAAACCAAGAATCAAGACATAGCCACAATAGACTCCATAGAACAAATAGATGTTGATAAGAAGGAATCCAAAATAACACAGAGCAAGGCAAAAAGGTATGTGGTGGATTCGGAAGTTGACATCTATAATCCATATGACTTTGCGTTACAAATTGACACGCTAAAAGCGATATTGGGCAAAGAGATGACAATAGAAATTGATTATTCTGAAGGAGAATCAATGGAAGACAGAGAAGCTTTCGTAAAAATAACATGTAAGGATACTGAAATCAAATTTTATGAAAACAGAGAAGGCCTTCATTTTTCCAATATTACAACCCCTAAATTATCAGTTTTGGATGGAATTAAAATCGGGACACCAAAACAAGCGTTTTTAGAGGCCATGAAAATTGAAGACCCTCAGGCACTGTTAGCTTCAATAATTGTTTTTACCGATGATTATGGAGCCATGGAGTTCTTTTTTGAGAACGACATTCTAACTTTAATAAAGATATATTATGAAGAAGGTGACTGACTATTTTAAATCATGCCTCAAAAAACAGTTTTGTAAAAGGAAAACACAAAAACAACAGAAAAGATAAAGACCGCGATCATAAACAAGCGGTTGAGAAAATGGACAAAATCCTGGGATTCTAAATTTTCTTTGATACGCGATACTTCCGGATTATTGGGAAGATACATAATATCCAATAGGTCGGATTCTAACAGAGAATCAACATCTACACCATCAATAATTTTTTTGTCAAACCCTTCGAATCGCTTTCCCAAAGAGGTTTTAAATGCATACGAAAACTGAATGGTCTTATCATTTTTTATAAATGGTTCTGTGTTTTTGTAATCTATAATATTGGCCGTCGTACCCACGCCGTAATATAGAAGGTTCCAATTTTGCTCGTTGGTTTTTCCATTTACCAAAACACCAATTCTTTGCAAGAGTAAGTATAACAGAACGCTTACACCTATTAAAATAAGCCCAATTTGCCAAGTTTGCGATGTTCTTAGGACAAACTCATATTTTTCAGGGGAAGAAAATATTTTTTCCAAAGCTACACTTATCAGAATGTAGCTTCCGATAACATACAGTAAAATTTTCAGTATACAGATGAGAACAAATACAAAGGAGAACCTACAGACTTCTTGCGACAAAAAGATGGGGTCTTTGGGCTTACGAGCAATATTGAGTCCAACAGGAATACTTTTATCCTGTTCAAAACGGTGCAAATGGGGCTTGCTGTCCCACACCCTAATTTTTCTATGAATATGGCTCCCGGAAAAGTTTTCGAACAATACCAAGAGCTCCAAAAGCGGTTTTTTTCCCTTTTTGATGGTTTTTACGGAGATAATCGAGGCCTCCTTAGTCTCTATAGATTTCCTTTTTCGGTTTTTAAGTATACAGAAGGAACGAGAAAAACAATTCTTGATCAGATTGTTTAGCCAAAACAAAAGCACAATACCAATTATAGTGAGCGTTAGGATGGTGTAGGTCATAAACAAGTTTTAAGTTAAAATACCATCTTATAAGATGATTTAACCACTACACTTGACGGTTACACGTTTTGAATTGATAGATGCCCTGTTTGAATTGGTACAGGTGGTTTTATTATTTTAAAATAGAGGAATATTTGTTGTTGTCCGCGAGTAATCCGGTGGCTGTTAGAATGGCATCATCATGTTTAAGATAATATTTGTAAAGACCTTCCCTGTAAAAGTATCTGGTAATGATCTCGTCTTCCAAATTTTTCTGGATTTCATCTTTATAAGTATCCAAGGCATTGATTTTTCCACGATTTACTGCCAAAAGCAAATCCTTGTATTTTTCTTGCACCTCGGCGCCCAATAAAGTGTCGTCTCCATTGATGGTTTCTTCCAAGACTTTTTCTGTTTTGGTCTGATAAGAGAAGTTTTGTTGCGAGGCATAGGCCTTGAAGGCGCTATAATCAGAGTCGGAAAAGCTAAAGTTGTCGACAGAATCAAAATTATGGTCGTAGAAATATTGTGTTGCAAAATCAAAAACGATGTTGCCGTTTTCCAGAGCATCGATTAAAGAATTGGTTTTTAACGATTCTATGGTGATATCCGGCATTACGCCACCACCGTCCCAGACCTTTCGCCCGTTCTTGGTGGTAAACTCGTTAAAATTGGTGTTTCTTACCGCATTTCCTTGCTCATCCCTGTTCCAATAATCCAAGGATTGTATGCATCTTCCCGAAGGCGTGTAATACCGGGAGATGGTTACTTTTAACTGCGTACCATAAGTCAGTTTGAGCGGTCGTTGCACCAGGCCTTTTCCAAAACTCCGTGCGCCGACAATTACGGCACGATCCAAATCTTGAAGACCACCGGAAACAATCTCGCTGGCAGATGCGCTTTTTCCGTTTACAAGTACCACCAACGGAATTTCTTCATCTTCCGGCTGATTCCGGGTCCTATATTCCTGATTGAATTTTTTGACTTTGGATTTGGTGGTAACGATAAGCTCGCCCTTTGGAACAAACAGATTGGTTACGTTTATCGCCTCGGACAACAGCCCGCCAGGGTTTCCCCTAAGGTCAAGAATCAACCTTTCAGCTCCGCGGCCTTTAAGGTCCTGCAAAGCAGATTGAGTTTGTTTGGATGCTTTTTGGTTAAAACGGGACAGTACGATATAGCCAGTTTTATCATCGATCATATCATAAAATGGGACCGCATCAACCTCTACACCACCTCGGGTAATGGTGGTGGTTTTGGTTTCCCCCTGTCGTAAAAAAGTAACCTCGACGGTGGAGTTATTTGCCCCTTTGAGCAATTCTCCTGCGTTATCGTCAAAATCAGCGACCAAGGTCTCACCGATTTTGATAATCTCATCACCGGCCTTTAACCCCGCCTTATCTGCCGCATAGCCTTGATACGGCTCTACGATTAACAATTTGTTTTTATAAGAACGGACCAAGGCGCCAATACCGGAGTATTCCCCAGCATTGTTTATTTTGAAGGATTCAACATCTTGCTCGTTCAAAAATTGGGTATAGGGATCTAGCTCCCCCAACATGTTTTTTATGGCCGAATCCATCAGCTCGGCGGGATTGGTCTCGTCCACATAGTTCATGTTGAGTTCCTTGAAGAGGGTGGTAAAAATTTCTATCTGTTTGGCAATTTCAAAAAAGTCACTTTTAAAACTACTGGCCCCTACCAAGACCACAATTGCCAACACGGGAATAAAGACCTGCTTTCTAATCAATCTTTTCATGGGATTCTTTATTTACAAAGGCATCTAATAGCTTTTTCATAGCCGTTTCTACTTCATCAAAACTTGGAGCCTTCTTGCCAAGGTATAAAAATATGAACGCAAAATTCCTTTCAATGTTGTTAAAAATGAGGGGCTTGTTGAGCCGGTACGCCTCTCTCATCAGTCGTTTGATGTTGTTACGGTCCACTGCGGTTTTAAACCTTCTTTTTGGGGCGACCACTGCAACTTTTGCGTTGGGGCCATCATTGGAATCTACAGGTAAATAAATAAGCTTAATGGGAAACACACTAAGGGACCTGCCTTCCGTAAAAAGGGCTTCGAACATTTTTTTGTTGGTAAGCTTTTCTTTTTTCGGAAAGGAAATGTCCCCTCGAGGGGACCTTAGGGGTGTATTTATATCGCTTGAATCCGTGTTTTCTTCAGACATTTTGATGGTTACTAGTTCCTTGGAAAAGTCAAATTACTTAAATAATTCTGAGATTAAATATAAAAGGGCGGCACAAACGGCCGCCCTTCTTGTTCTGTTAAAGGAAAGCTGCTTATTCTTCTGCCTGGTACACGTTGTTCTCTCCATTCACATCGGCCATCAATTGAGACGGGTCGATCATTATGGCCTGTACGTTTTCCAAAGGCATGTCCAAGGTAAACTCGTAGGTCGGGAAGGCCCATGGCCAATCTTCCAACACGGTACGGTTTAGGTTTGGATATGGATTTTCTTTTTCGCCGTACATCATGCGCAATGGCACGTAATATGTTTGTTGGGTCCCATCTTTGCCCACAACCAAAATATCCAAAGGCATTGGCATTTCACCAATGCGCTCCAAAGTTACTTTGGCAATTTCGCCATCGGCATCAACACTTTTAATGCCATAATCTATGGTGTTTGTGGTCTGTGTCCAATCGGTTAAGTACCAATTTAGCTCGATACCGGAAACTTTTTCGGCAGTCCTTTTAATGTCATTCGGAACAGGATGCTTGAACTTGAAGTCTTCGAAATATTTTTGAATGGTCTCCATCAACTTGTCCTGTCCAATCACATAGCCCAATTGGGAAAGGAAAATAGAACCTTTACTGTAGGCAGAAACTCCATAGGCAAAATTCGTCGTATATCTGTCCGCATGGGTGGACTGGGGCATTTCAAGACCTGAGTTTACCAGAGCGTAATATCCCCGATACGACCCCTCAAAAGGGTTTTGTTTGTTCTGTTCCATAATCTGGTTCATGCACAAGCTGCTGATGAACGAAGTGAAGCCCTCATCCATCCACTCATGTTCTGATTC
Organism: Muricauda brasiliensis; assembly: GCF_003057865.1. Taxonomy (NCBI): domain Bacteria; kingdom Pseudomonadati; phylum Bacteroidota; class Flavobacteriia; order Flavobacteriales; family Flavobacteriaceae; genus Allomuricauda; species Muricauda brasiliensis. The sequence goes on from NZ_QBTW01000011.1 coordinate 450,230, forward strand.
GTTGGTCGCAAGCACGTGCTGGAACCAAGAATGGGCCATTTCGTGAACCATTACGCCGACCAAGCTCCCGAATTCACGTTCGCCAGTGATCAAGGTACTCATGGCATATTCCATTCCACCATCGCCTCCCTGAACCACGGAGTATTGTTCATATGGATATTTACCAACATTGTTGCTGAAGAATTTCATTGCTTCCGCCGTTTTAGGCTGGAGGTTTTTCCAGTTTTCATTGAATTCTGGATTGTCCTTATAGAAAAAATGAAGGGTAGGACCACCTTCCATTTCATACACATCGTGAATGTACTCTGGGTCGGCCGCCCACATAAAATCGTGTACGTTGGGAGCTTTAAAATGCCATGTCAAAGTTTTGCCCTTGGTTTTGATTTTTGTGCCGGGCGCTTCATATCCGTGTCCGATTTCGTCCGGGTTTTGAAGATATCCAGAGCCTCCAACGGTATAATCTTTGTCCAAGGTGATTTTTACATCAAAATCCCCCCAAACACCATGAAACTCTCTTGCGATGTACGGGTTCGGATGCCAGCCTTCAAAATCATATTCTGAAAGTTTTGGATACCACTGGCTCATGGAAAGTGCAACGCCTTCACTACTATTTCTTCCAGAGCGTCTAATTTGAAGGGGAACCTGTCCTTTGAAGGTCATTTCCAAAGTTGTTTTTCCTCCTGAAGGTATCGGCTTGGCCAAATCCACCACTAGAATGGTCCCTTCTTCTGTAAAGGAAACCGGTTGACCGTCTTGGGTAAGCGATTCAGCATGGAGATAACCCATTTCAGTTTCCGAAAGGGATGCAATCCTACTTTTTCCATCGACCATCATTCTTTTGTCCGGGTCTTTGATATTTTGTAGCCTAATGTCCATTTCACTGCCGGGCTGAAAGGCATTGTAGTATAAATGGTAAAAAACGCGGCTCAATTCATCCGGGGAATTGTTGGTGTAGATCAATTTTTGGGTGCCGGTGTACTGATAGGTCTTTACATCCATTTGTACATCCATGGTATAATCCACGTGCTGTTGCCAGTTACTTGATTGTGCACTTAAAAAAAGGGTAGCTCCAAAAAAGGCCGAGAAAAAGAGGGATTGTAAATGCTTCATATATTATTTTGAATTGCTTTCTAAGGTCATTTTACCGTTTGAGATGTTGTCCGCTAAAATTAAGGCATTATAGGCATTAACCATCTTGCCGGACTTGGAAATTTTGTCGAATGTGGTTGCTTTGGTCTCATCTCCGGCAACTATAACGGATGTCTTGGTCCTAAGCCCAGACTGCATGATGATGTTTTTTATCTGAGAGGCAGATAAATCTGGATAGTAAGAAAGAATCAGGGCAGCAACACCGGCAACTGCGGGTGCAGCCATGGAAGTTCCTCCTTGAAATTCGTATTCGCTATTGGGCATCGTGGAATATATGGCGTCTCCGGGGGCAAACACATCTACACGTTGTTTCCCATAGTTGGAGAAAGAGGCGACCATTTCGGAACCATAACTGCTGGAGAGAGCTCCAACGGTAATCACGTTGTCCACAAATTCCGTTTCACTGTCCATATCGTCGTTGGGATAGTTTCTATTCTCTGGAAGCTCTAGGTCCTCGCCATCGTTGCCTGCGGCATGTACTATCAGCACATTCTTGGATGCGGCATATTTTATCGCCTCATACACCCATTCTGCTTTCGGTGAAAAGGACTTTCCGAAACTACAGTTGATTATGGATGCGCCATTGTCAACAGCATAGCGGATACCCAGCGCGATGTCCTTGTCGTATTCATCTCCGTTGGGAACGGCTCTAATGCTCATAATCTCAACATTGTTGGCAACACCTTTCATGCCAATACCGTTGTTTCTTTGGGCAGCGATGATTCCGGCTACGTGAGTTCCATGACTTTCGGTATCTACCATGTTCTTTGGGTTTCCGTTACCATATGGAACGTCGGTAATATCGTAAGGGTCGTCGCCCACAGGCTCCCTACCGTTAAAATCTTTGTTGAGGTTATAATTGGCTTGATCGGTAAAATAGGTAATGCCCTCTTTAAGCTCCTCCAATACTTCTGGAATAGTGTCGCCATAAGTGAACATTTGTGTCAATACCGCAACGCTTTGCTCCATTTGTGCCGTTGTTGCCTTTATGGAGAGCAAATCTTTTTTAGTGTAGGTTTCTTTGCCAAGCTCACTTTTTACAAGTTCATCGGCACCTTTTACCACCTGAAATATTTGTTCGTACTGTTGTTTGTTCTGAACGGCTTCCGGATATTCCTTGTCGAGCAAAAGTCTTGCTTCTGCCCTTTCGGATGCATCTCCAATGTTCAAACGAAGCATTCGAACATATTCCAATTGCTCATTATAAGATGTGCCTAAAAAGTTATATCCGTGGATATCGTCCACATAACCATTGCCGTCATCGTCCTTGCCGTTATTGGGTATTTCGCCGGAATTGGTCCACAGTACGCCCTTTAAATCTTCGTGCTCCAAATCCATGCCGGAATCCAAAACGGCCACTACAATCGTTTTTCCTTTTTTGTTTTTGATGATTTCGTCGTAAGCCTTGTCAACGCTCATCCCGGGAATAGTGTCCTTGATCAGGTCCAAATGGCCCCAGTTTTTCTTTTCCGTATCGGTAAGTTCGGCAACTTTCAGGGGTACGGAATCAATATTCTCAACAGGAGTCGACACCAATGCGGTAGACCCACAGCCCATCAAAAAAATAGAGGCGGACAGGGATAGGAGCGATAGTTTGTTATATGTGCGATTCATAGAATGTATTTGTAAAAGAGTGAAGTTGATTTATTGTACTTAAAATAGTTCGTCGTAAGAAAACAGTTGCTTCAAACGGGCTCCTTTTTCGGTCTGCTTCAGTGAGCAGATTTGATTATGTGCATCGTGCTCGAACAAGAGTAGCCAATCGTTTTCTGCAGCTTTATGTAAAAATGATTCTTTTTCTTTTAAGGTCAACAAAGGTCGGGTGTCGTATCCCATAACATAAGGTAACGGAATATGTCCAACCGTTGGTAGGAGGTCTGCCACAAAAACCAAGGTTTTACCTTTATATTTTAAATGTGGCAGCATTTGCTTATCGGTATGCCCGTCCACAAAGTGAATGCCGAATCCCAGTTCCGAACTTTCGACAAACGGGGATTCTTTTCTGTCCACAAAATGTAACTGACCACTTTCTTGAATGGGCAACAGATTTTCTTTTAAAAAAGAGGCCTTTTCCCTTGCATTGGGTTGGGTGGCCCATTCCCAATGGTCTTTATTTGTCCAGAACTTGGCATTTTTGAAGGCGGGCTCATAACCGGTCCGGTCTTTGTTCCATTGAATGCTGCCACCGCAATGGTCAAAATGTAAGTGGGTCAAAAAAACGTCAGTTACATCATCCCGATGGAAGCCGGCATTTTTTAATGACCTGTCCAATGAATGATCGCCCCAGAGATAATAGTAGCTAAAGAATTTTTCGGATTGTTTGTTGCCAAGTCCGTTATCGATCAAAATGAGCCTGTCGCCATCTTCTATCAAAAGGCAGCGGGCGGCAAGGTCGATCATATTGTTGGAATCCGCAGGGTTGGTCCTGTTCCAAATAGATTTGGGAACCACACCGAACATGGCTCCACCATCCAACTTAAAATTACCTGTCTCTATGGGATAAATTGTCATTCCGAAAGTAAAATGGGGTGCAAAATAAGAAAAGCACGACCCAAATGGCGAAAAAATAAAGATATATTGGCCGTATTTTAACAAAAAGGAGACGAGTTTCGTTAAATCCCAGGAATGTTTGGGCAAATATGAACTTTCGTATTGCGTTGCCCATACATTGAAGAATGATTATCTAAAAGAAAAACAGTAAATTTCCACAAAACTTAGACGATGCTCGAACTTGCTGGAATCATAATTCTTGGCATTATTGCACAATGGGTGGCTTGGCGCTTTAAGCTTCCTGCAATCTTACCCCTTATTTTGATAGGATTACTGGTGGGTCCCATAGCTACTTTATATACGGAAGATGGATCAAAACTGATAGAGCCGATCTGGAATGGTGAAAAAGGACTGTTTCCTGGAGAAGGGCTTTATTATTTTGTGTCCTTGGCCATTAGCGTTATCCTTTTTGAAGGGGGATTGACCCTAAAAAGGGCCGAGATATCCAATGTGGGGCCGGTAATCACCAAATTAATCACCATTGGCACCATAGTCACTTTTTTTGGTGCAGGGGTTGCCGCACACTATATTTTTGGCCTTTCTTGGCAAATTTCATTTTTGTTCTCCGGTCTTATCATTGTAACCGGACCCACCGTAATTACGCCTATCCTTAGAAACATTCCTTTGAAAAAGGACGTTTCAGCTGTACTGAAATGGGAGGGAATCCTTATCGACCCCATCGGGGCTCTGGTTGCCGTTTTGGTGTTCGAGTTCATTAGTGTTGGAGAAGGGCAGGCCTTTACCCAAACGGCACTTATCGAGTTCGGTAAAATCATCCTGTTCGGAACGACTTTTGGTTTCACCTTTGCACATGCACTGGCATTTGCCATCAAAAGGAACTTTATCCCACACTATCTGCTCAATGTAGTTTCCCTGTCTACCGTGCTACTGGTGTATGTGGAATCGGACTTGTTTGCACATGAATCTGGGCTATTGGCCGTAGTGGTCATGGGTATGGTGATGGGAAATATGAATCTGCCCAACCTTAAGGAACTTCTATACTTTAAGGAGTCCTTGAGCGTACTGTTGATTTCCATTCTTTTCATCCTGTTGGCGGCCAATATCAACATCAGCGATCTGGAGCTTATTTATAATTGGAACACCGTGGCACTTTTCGCAGTAATTGTGTTTATCATACGGCCCATTGGGGTCTTTCTGAGCTCACAGGGGTCCAATTTAAAGTTCAACGAAAAACTTTTTATAGGATGGGTGGGCCCGCGCGGTATCGTTGCAGCAGGTATTGCTTCGCTTTTTGGTTCCAAACTGGTGTTAAGGGGAGAGGCAGGTGCCGAATATATTACACCCTTGGTATTTATGATCGTACTGGGAACGGTACTGTTGAACGCGACCACGGCCCGTTTTTTCGCAAAATTGGTCGGCGTTTTCCTGAAGAAGTCCGAGGGTATTTTGATTATTGGCGCGTCCAAACTTTCCAGACTCATTGGAAACTATCTTAGAAAGAACAATAGGCACGTGGTCTTGATAGACAACAACCAAAACAATGTGGAAAAGGCGAAAAAACTGGGACTTGAAGCCATTACCGCCAATATTTTCTCAGATACGCTTACTGACAATATCGAGCTGAACGATATGGGTTATTTAATGGCCTTGACCGGAAACTCGGATATCAACAAGTTCGCAATCAACAAGTTTCAAAGACAATTTGGGGAGAACGGGGCCTTCAGGCTTGTAAACACCGAAGAGGTGAACGACCCGGACAATAATCCAAAAGAGGGTCTTTTTTCGCACACCGATGACTTTATCCAATTAATGGACACTGTCCGTAAGCACCCTACCATCCATGAAATTAATCTGGATGACAAGGAGCACTATGATGAGCTGATTGACATTACCTATGAAGAGAGGGACATTGTTCCTTTGTTCACCAAATCCCCGGATGGCAGTATTGAGATAATTCCCGCCAATAGTAAAGATTTTAATCCAAAAGGCGAGGGCTATAAGTTGGTTTATTTGGGGAAAGAAATCGAAGTGACAAAAGAGGAAAAGAATCCTGAGAATGAGTAAAATTGTTTTCTGAAGAAGAATCGAAAATGGTTTAGAGACTATTCTATTCACTTACCATTAATAGAGCCGGCACAGAAAAGATAGGTGGCCAAAAAAGAATGGAACTCTAAATTACGCGCAATATGGGCAGCGATTTGATTATTACCATTGTGATCATTTGTATAGGGATCGTCCTGTTCATAAAGGACTATTTCTCCATAGATACTACCTCCATCATCATTATGGCACTGTTTATAGTGGCAGGCGTTCTTAGTCCCAAAGAAGGTTTTTCGGGATTCAATCATCCGGCCACCATAACCCTTGGGTGTATGTTCGTGGTAAGTGCCGCGGTATTTAACTCTGGTATTTTAGGAGGTCTTAGCGACCGGATCATAAAACTGGCCAAAATACATTATAGCATTGCCCTCATCACCTTTTGTCTTATTGCGGGCATGTTTTCCGCATTTGTGAACGATTCTGCCGTAGTGGCACTGCTTTTGCCCATTGCATTGACCGTGTGCAGGGAAACCAAAATAGCCCCGGGCATGTTGTTGATTCCCATCTCTTTTTCGGCGTTATTTGGAGGCACCTGCACCTTGATAGGCACTTCCACCAACATTTTGGTGAGCAGCTACGCCCAAGAATATGGATTGGAAGGTTTTGGTATGTTCGAATTCAGTTTGGCAGCACTTTGTTTGGCAACTATTGGCTTTGCCTATATCTTTTTTGTGGCACCGCTTCTACTGCCAAAACAAAAAAAGGAGCAAGACGTACTTACCAAAGAAGCCCAAAAGTATATTACCGAGTTATTAGTTGAAAAAGATTGCCTTGATAGTAATAAACCGTTGCACATGTCCAAATTGGTCAATGACTATAACGTGCAGATATTGGATATTTCCAGAGATAGATTTAACAAGAAAAGTATCGGCCCGGAAACATTCATTTTGGAAGGAGATGTAATGAAAGTCCTTGTGCCACCAAAAACACTGAATGCTATTCGGGACATAAAAGGATATAGGGTGACAGGGGACAAACGTTTTGACAAATCAGAACTGGAGAAAAACATTTATGAAGTTATTGTTCCCTTTGGTTCTAGGCTTACCGAGGGCTCTCTCCGCTCACTTAATTTTAGGAGGCAGTACAATGGGTCGGTTTTGGCCATTCGGCAACGAGGGGAGATTTTGTATGAAAAATTGGCCGACGTAAACTTGATGGAGGGGGATATGCTACTGATTTTGGGCACTGAAGCCGATGTTGATGCACTGGTTGAACAGGGCTTGGTGGTGGCTCTTTCCGAATACAAGCATGCAAAGGTAAATTATAAAAAAGCCATCCCTGCCATTGTTATTGCAGTAGGGGTGGTGCTTGCGGCATCGCTCAACCTTACCTCTATTTTGATAAGCAGTATGGTAGGAGCATTGTTGTTGGTGGCCACATCCACTTTGAAGCCAAAAGAGGCATACGAGGCCGTGGAATGGAAGGTCATTTTTATGATGGCTGGAGTGCTTTCTATGGGAACGGCCCTTGAAAAGACTGGCGGGGCCGAAAAAATCGCCCAATTTATAGAACAGACGCTGGGAAATTACCACGCCCAAGTGACCCTGAGCATATTGTATTTAGTTACTTTTTTGAGCACCAATGTGCTCTCAAGCAAGGCCACGGCTGCATTGATGACGCCGATAGTCATCAGTTTGGCTTCTGCAATGGAGATAAGCGAAAGACCGTTTTTGGTGGCAGTCATGTTCGCCTGCTCCCTAACGTTTATGACGCCTGTAAGCTATCCGACCAACACCATGGTCTATGCTCCGGGAAATTACAAATTCAACGATTTTTTAAAGGTGGGGACCCCACTTAATATCATTATGTGGATTGCAGCCACTTTTGTGATACCGTATTTTTTCCCTTTTAAATAAATCAAGAATCCTCTTTTTTGGCGATTCGTCAATTGATATGGGGCATCCGTCAATTGACAGGCGCCTCTTTTCAAAATCATATATATCTTTTGCATGAGTTGCGGCTAAATCAAAACCAAGCCATAGTATAAATTAATATGGTTTCTGTTGGTCATGCAAGATTGAGATAAAATTTAAACCATATGACAATAGTAGAAGCTTTAAAAGAAAAGAACAGACTTATCAGAAATATTCTGGAACTGCAAAAAAGGATTTCGACCTATAATTGTGTTATTGAAGGAAACCCAAGGGCATACGACCCCAAGAAAGTTTTGGAAGAACTCAATGATACAATAGATAGGCTGGTCAGTATAAAAACGAGGATTACGAAAGCCAATCAAGCTGTACAAGAGAAAATATATCGATTGTCCGAACTCAAGACACTGGCTAAATTTTTAAAGACCATTCCTACTACGGAGGGAAAAGCCCCCGCAGGAAAAACTTATTATTCCCAACCGGAGACATATGTTTGGGAATCATCCATCAAAACAAAAGAAAGAGATGCCCATATTATTGACTTGGAGGAGGAGATTGATAAAATCCAACAAGAATTGGACACCCATAACCATAATACAACTATATAGTAAAAAAGTGTGGTGCAGAAATGCAATTACTGTTTGTTGATACCGAAGTTCAACTTGAAAAAGTTATTGGGGGTACAGCTTTATTTGATTTAGCCATTACAATTCAAACGTCAAGAAAGTTGTAATCAAGCTTCAAAACATAGGACTCAATATTCATGATACCTTAACAGCTTCAGTCTGACAACATTGATTCAGAGTATGCACTGCACCCTTTTATGCATTAATCGTTCAATTTTAGAACGGCCATAAACGCCTGCTGTGGAATTTCCACGTTACCCACTTGTCGCATACGCTTTTTCCCTTTTTTCTGCTTTTCCAACAATTTACGCTTACGGGAAATATCACCACCGTAACATTTGGCCGTAACATCTTTTCGCAATGCTTTTATGGTTTCCCTGGAAATAATCTTGGATCCGATAGCGGCTTGAATCGGAATATCGAACTGTTGCCTTGGTATAAGCTCCTTTAATTTCTCGCACATCTTTTTACCGATGGTATGTGCATTATCAAAATGGACCAATGCGGATAGCGCATCCACCGGTTGGGCGTTCAAAAGTATATCTACGCGAACCAGCTTCGATACACGCATCCCTATCGGTGAATAATCAAAGGAAGCGTAGCCTTTTGAAACGGTCTTTAACCGGTCGTAAAAATCAAAAACGATTTCCGCCAATGGCATATCAAAAATGAGCTCTACCCTTTCTGTGGTCAAATACGTCTGGTTGACGATCTGTCCCCGTTTCTCAATACAAAGTGACATTACGTTCCCAACAAAATCCGACTTGGTGATAATAGTGGCCTTTATGTAAGGCTCCTCAACACGGTCTACGGTCGATGGGTCGGGAAGGTCGGACGGGTTGTTTACGATAACGGCCGTTTCTTTGTCTTTTGTGGTGTACGCGTGGTAGCTAACGTTAGGTACCGTAGTGATTACGGTCATATCAAATTCCCGCTCCAAACGCTCTTGGATGATCTCCATGTGCAGCATGCCCAAAAACCCGCAACGGAAACCAAAGCCCAATGCCGCACTACTTTCAGGAGTAAACACTAAGGAAGCATCGTTAAGCTGGAGCTTCTCCATGGAAGAGCGGAGGTCTTCAAAATCTTCGGTGTCCACAGGGTAGATTCCAGCGAAAACCATGGGTTTTACGTCCTCAAAACCTCCAATGGGATTTTTGGTCGGATTGGCCGAATCGGTGATTGTATCACCCACTTTTACCTCTCGGGCATCTTTGATACCGGTAATCAAATAGCCCACATCCCCGGTTGAAATCTTCTGTTTGGGGTGTTGTGTAAGTTTCAAGGTTCCAATCTCATCGGCCTCATACGACCTACCAGTAGCTACAAATTTTATTTTCTGTCCTTTAGTGATTTCACCGTTAACCACCCTAAAATAGGTCTCAACGCCTCTAAATGGGTTGTATACGGAATCAAAGACCAAGGCCTGTAACGGTTCGTCGCGATTTCCCTTTGGTGCAGGTATGCGGTCGATGATCGCGGTCAAAATTTCTTCTATTCCAATTCCAGTTTTTGCGCTGGCAGGAATTACTTCTTCCGGTTTGCACCCCAAAAGGTCAACGATGTCGTCGGTAACCTCTTCTGGATTTGCACTGGGAAGGTCAACTTTGTTGAGGACAGGAATAATCTCCAAATCGTTTTCCAACGCCAGGTACAGGTTGGATATGGTCTGTGCCTGGATACTTTGTGCAGCATCGACTACTAAAAGTGCACCTTCACACGCAGCAATGGAACGGGAAACTTCATAGGAAAAATCCACGTGACCGGGAGTATCAATCAAATTAAGCACATATTTTTCACCATTGTGCATGTAATCCATTTGAATGGCGTGGCTCTTGATGGTGATTCCCCTTTCGCGTTCCAAGTCCATGTTGTCCAACAATTGGTCTTGTTTTTCGCGTTCGGTCACCGAGCCTGTAAAATCCAACAAACGGTCTGCCAAGGTACTTTTACCGTGGTCTATGTGCGCAATGATGCAAAAATTCCTGATCTTCTCCATATCAACAATAACATACCCTAAAAAGGGATATAATCAACTGCAAATATAATTGTTTTAAATACCTGTAAACGGTTTTTTCTCAATAAGAAAATTCCTTCGTATTTCGCTCAGAAATAATTTCTTAGATTTGAAGCTCAACCCTAACCTCTAATGAAGAACCTCACCTCTATTGTTTTATTGGTGTCCTTTACAATTTGTGGCGCGTACGGCCAAACCTTTACCATAACCGGAAAGGTTGTCGACGAACAAAATCAAGTGGTTCCTTATGCGAATATTCTTTTGCTCGAAGCGGCCGATTCGACTTTTGTTCAAGGGAGTTCTGCCAATGAAGAAGGGTTTTTTAAACTGACAGGGGTAGAGGCCAATCTATATTTGTTGCAGGCGAGCTATGTGGGAAGCGGCTCTGAGCCAAGGGCACTGGACATTACAAAAGACGTTTCGTTAGGGGCTTTGATCATTCCAATGGAAAGCAACGAGTTGGACGAAGTGGTCGTCACCGCGCAACGTCCAAAGCTTCAAAGATTACCGGACAGACTGGTCTTTACAGTCGAAAACACCGTGGTTTCACAAGGCACGTCGTGGGATATCCTTAAAAATACGCCAGGGGTCATTGTCAATCAAGATAATTTAATGATCCGTGGCCAAAATGCTACCGTCTATCTCAACGATAGAAAAGTACAGCTCTCAGGTCAAGAGGTTCAGGATCTGTTGCAAGGGCTTTCGGGCACCAACATAAAATCAGTGGAGGTGATTGCCAACCCACCCGCTAGGTATGATGCCGAAGGAGGCCCCATATTGAACATCGTTACCAGCAAGAACATTGTGCCGGGCTACAAGGGGAGCGTCAACGGAACCTTCACACAGGCGGTTTTTCCAAAATACAGTATCGGAACCAGTCATTATTACAAAACGGACAGGCTCAACCTGTTTGCGAACTACACCATCAACCCCAAGAAGGAAATCAACAAGACCAAAAAGGGCATCAATTTTATGGACGATGCCAATAACGTATTCTCTACATGGGACACCAATTACAACCAAACGGATAGATCGCAATCACAGAATGCCAGTTTTATTCTGGATTATGATTTTGATGATAAAAACAGCATAAACCTCACATCCAATCTTTTGTTCAATTTGGACCAAGAGCAGGAAACTTTGCTGAATACCGAAATGCGGAACGCACAGGCACAATTGGATTCCACATTTACAACGCGGAACAATGCCAACATGGACAACACCAACTTGGCATTCGACCTAACCTATGTGCACAAGCTGAAAAAAGAAGGAGCGCAAATCAGGGCCAATGGACACTATACCTATTTTAATGGTGAAATGTTCCAAAGGCTCTCTTCCAACTATTTTGATGCGAGCGGTACTTTTTTAAGGGACTTTGGGTTTGATAGTGATTCCGACCAAGAAATAAAAATTTTCACCGGACAACTGGACTATTTTACCCCCGTGGGAAATGCATCCATCGAATCGGGAGCAAAGATATCAACGATTACGTCGGAAAATACGATGAACTTTTTCAACTTTAATGGTAGTAGCAACACTGTCGATGCATCGCAATCGGATAGATATATTTATGATGAAAAGGTGTACGCGGCCTACATGAGCTTTATAAAAAACTGGGAAAAATGGTCCATGAAGTTGGGTGTTCGAGGTGAGCTCACTAAAGCGGAAGGAAACTCGATTACGTTGGGAGAGACCAATACGCAAGACTTTTTTGAACCGTTTCCATCCGTATACGTACTCTACTCACCATCGGACAAGCATAGTTTTTCTTTTGATTATGGAAGGAACATCGACAGGCCCAAGTACAATGATTTGAATCCTTTCCGTTTTTTTTATAATGAAAATGATTTTGAAGAGGGAAATCCAAGGTTGCGGCCAAGCTTTAGCAACAATTTCAATTTCAACTATACGCTCAACAGCGAATACTTCTTTGATGTGTACTACCGGGATAACGGTAGGAATATCGCCTATTTGGTATTTCAGGATAATGACAACCAAACTTTGGTGGAACTTAAGCAGAATGTTCTGGAAAGTAAATCCTATGGTTTGGATTTTACCGTGAGCAAATCCATTTTGCCCGCTTGGTTTTTGTATGCCTATACCTCTCTGTTCCATGAAGAAGAGACCTTTTTGGCCGAGGAGAGTGGAAATGTGCCCTTCACTAACGAAGTAAATGGTGTTTACGCCTATTTTGGCAATTATCTGACGCTCTCCAAGGATGGGACCTTTACGGGCGAAGTGGCCGCGACGTATATTTCCAAGTTTTTGTTTGGTTCCTATGTTTCGGACGAGCAGTTCAATTTGACTATAGGCTTGAGGAAGACATTGTTTGATAATAAAATCACCTTATCGCTTGCTGCTGAGGACATTTTGGAGCAATACGTGCCCACGTATCGTTCGCAGTATCTCAACCAAGATAATTTTTACAGAAGACGGCCCGAAACACAGTTTATCCGGTTTGGCTTTACTTATAATTTCGGCAATTTCCGATTGGAAGACAACCAGCGCGGAATCGATAAAAATGAGCGCGATCGACTACAATCCCAGAACTAGCTTTTAGGTTATTGTCTATTTTGTACTTTTGCAGTCCAAAAACCTGAAGGATTTGCCAAAAATTGGAAACATAGAACTCCCTGATTTTCCGCTTCTTCTAGCTCCGATGGAAGATGTTAGCGACCCTCCATTCCGTAAATTGTGCAAGGAGCAGGGCGCCGATGTGGTGTATACCGAATTTATTTCTTCCGAAGGATTGATTCGTGATGCGGCTAAAAGTGTCATCAAATTGGACATTTATGAAAAGGAGCGTCCCGTAGGGATCCAAATTTTTGGTGCCGAACTGGATTCTATGCTACAGGCTGTGGATATTGTGGAAAAATCCAACCCCGATATTATCGACATCAATTTTGGCTGTCCCGTAAAAAAGGTGGTCTGCAAAAATGCCGGAGCCGGTATTCTGCGGGATATTCCCTTGATGGTCAAGTTGACGGAAGAAATCGTTAAGCGCACCAAATTACCAGTGACCGTAAAGACCCGTTTGGGATGGGACAACAATTCCATTAAGATTGTCGAGGTGGCCGAACGATTGCAGGATGTCGGCATTGAGGCCATTTCCATCCATGGTCGTACGCGTGTACAGATGTACAAAGGCGAGGCGGATTGGAAACCTATTGCCGAGGTGAAGAATAACCAGCGCATGCATATTCCTGTTTTTGGAAACGGCGATGTGGACACTCCTGAAGCCGCGGTAAAAATGCGTGATGATTACGGATTGGACGGTGCCATGATCGGTAGGGCAAGCATTGGTTACCCATGGTTTTTTAAGGAGGTGAAACACTACTTTGAAACCGGTGAGCATTTGGCACCCCCGACCATGTTGGAACGCGTGGATGCTGCTCGAAGACATTTGCAGATGGCCATCGATTGGAAGGGTGAAAAACTAGGTGTTTTTGAAACCAGAAGGCACTACACCAACTATTTTAAGGGCATTCCCCACTTTAAGGAATACCGCATGAAAATGGTGACCAGCGATGATGCAGCAGATGTTTTTGCCGCCTTTGATGAGGTTCAGGAAAAGTTCGGTGATTTTCAGTTCGCTTAAGCTGAAATCAGCTTTTCGTTGATTCGACTGCTCGCAATTTTTGAGGAAATAATGCCCAAGACGACAATCGTTCCAAGTACGATTAATATGTTAATAGCGTTGAATTCCACGGGATAGGCCAAAGAAGGGGTAATCTTCAACCAACCGAAGGCCAGTTGGGAGCCAATCAATATGGTTCCTAAAAGCACTCCTATCAACCCACCAAAAGAGGTAACCAATAAGCCTTGGATAAAATAGATACGGCGCAGTTCCTTAATAGTTGTACCCAAACTGAACAACGTTTTGGAATTCTGTTGTTTGTCCAAAATCATCATGATGATGGCTCCGACCACATTAAAAAGGGCAATGATGAGCACTAAGGTAAAAATTAAATAGGTCGCTAAATTTTCGGTGTTCAGCATGCGGTAGAGCGAGGTGTTTTGTTCCCTACGCGTCAAAACGGAAACTTTATCGCCCAAAACCCCAACAATAGAGTTCCTAACATGATCTGGCGAGGCATTTTCCATCAATTTAAAATTGATGCCTGAGACTTCGGTGCTATCTTTCTGCAAAAGCTCTTGTACTAAAGGGAGTCGTGCAAACACATATTTTTTATCCAAAGACTCCTCAACGGCATAAATCCCGCTCACCACCAGGGAAAGATCATTATACGGTTTGGAGTTAAAACCTTGTGAAAGGGAGCCTTCTCCAGGTTTGGGCACCAAAACCTCCAGTGCGGCCCTGTTGCTAACCGGGACACCAAGTAAGTTGTAAATTCCAAAACCGATTACGGTGTTGTATACACCGGAACCCCAGTTTCCAAAGGTTATTGTGCTGTCGACTCCTGTAACGGCACGGTAGTTTTCGTCTACGCCTTTTATATAGGCAATGGTACTTTTTTCCTTAAAGGTAAGGTAGGCGCGTTCTTCCAGTTCCTTGGAATAGTCGGCCAGCCCTTCGATTTGAGCAAGTTGCCCTTCATCGTCGGCAGAAACGGAAAAATGCTTGCCAATGGTCGGTGAAGCTTTTAAATCTGGGTCAAAGGTATTGGAAAAGGAAAGGCTGAAGGTTTTGAGGCCGGCAAAAGCGGAGAGCACGATAAAAAGTGCTGCAGAACCTATCACAATCACCAAAAAAGTAATGAAATTGATGATATTTACCGCATTTTGGCTGCTTTTGGACCGTAAGTAACGTTTTGCGATATAAAGCGGAAAGTTCAAAATCAGGATTTCTTACGTTTGTCGAGCAAGTCCCTGTTCTCGATAGGGTTCTCCTCTCTTTTCAATGATTTTTCAATACCTTCGATGTATTCCAAGGAATCGTCCAGATAAAAATTGAGCTCTGGCACGCGCCTTAGTTGATGTTTTGTGCGTTGGGCGAGTTCGTAACGAATGGCCACTTGGTTCTCTTTAATACCTGCCAAAAGCTCTTTGGCCCCTTTGTTCGGAAAAATACTAACATATACCTTGGCCAAGGATAAATCTACCGTTACCGATACCTTGGATACGGAAATCAAAGTTCCCTTGAGGCCACCATCCGTAGCGGCCCGTTGTAGAATATCGGCTAGGTCTTGCTGAATGATTCCAGCGATTTTTTTCTGTCTTTGTGTTTCCTCCATACTGCAAAAATAAGCGAATAAATGACTATCCTCACGCTATTAACCATTTACACTCCGTAATTTTGGAAAAAGGCGAAGATTTTAACGCTCATATCATCTCATATGGAAAAAATTGAACACATCGGGATTGCGGTAAAGAACCTGGAAGCATCTAATATTTTATTTGAAAAATTGTTGGGTGTGCCCCATTATAAAATCGAGGAAGTGGCCTCGGAAGGGGTAAGGACCTCCTTTTTTAAATCGGGCCCCAATAAGATTGAATTGCTGGAGGCGACCAAGCCCGATAGCCCCATTGCCAAGTATTTGGAAAAAAAGGGAGAGGGCATACACCATATTGCCTTTGCCGTGGAAGATATTGTCTTGGAAATAGAACGGTTGAAGGGAGAAGGCTTTGTGGTTTTGAACGAAATACCCAAAAAGGGAGCGGACAATAAGCTGGTTGCATTTTTGCATCCCAATGGCACGAACGGCGTTCTGGTGGAGCTCTGTCAGGAAATAAAAGAAAGCTAGGGGCATTAAAACCTTGCGATGATGAAAAATAAACACTAATATTGCATCCGCAAATTGCGGGTCCTATAGCTCAGTTGGTTAGAGCACCTGACTCATAATCAGGTGGTCCCTGGTTCGAGCCCAGGTGGGACCACTTAAAATCCGTAACTGTCTGTTACGGATTTTTTGCTTTTTAATAATGTCAATTGTCTAATAATTTTCTCGACCAGTTTTCCAAAATCGTAGAAAGAGAAAAAGAACCAATTACTTTTCTGTAAACCATCATTTTTTAATCACCATTTTTATAACTGATCCCAGACTGGACTCCAGAAATTTCTTATGTCTCAATCTTTATTGTAACAAATTGTTACAATAAAGAAAAATATCATATCTTAGTGATATTATGTTCAGTGATAATTTGATTTTTCCAAGGATGGCTAAAATGTATTTAAGGTTTGCTCTTTTAAAAACCAATCCACTGAAAGCGACACATAAACAACAACTAAACAAAATCAGAATGAAAAAAACAGTAAACAAAGTAAGTAAGTTCCGCATGCAATTAATGCTTGTGGCCTTAATCCTGCCCTTGGCCGTAATTGGCCAAGAAGTAGGTTCCATGGAGCGGCTTGTCTCTCCAGAAATTGCTGACGATAACACGGTAACCTTTAGAATTAAGGCACCAAAAGCAGAAAAGGTAATCTTATCCGGTAATTGGATGCCAATGGTTCCCAATGATGGTATGGGCATGACACGCGAAACAGTGGAACTGACCAAAGGTGAAAATGATGTTTGGTCCACTACGGTGGGGCCTTTGGAACCAGAGCTTTACGGCTACACTTTTATAGTGGATGGCGTCAACACCTTGGACACTGCAAATTTGATGGTCGCACGTGATGGGACTTTTAGAACGGAAAATGTATTGTACATTCCTGGCGAAGCATCCGAACTCTATTGGGCCAAAACAGGGCCCAAAGGCACAGTTCACCAAATTTGGTACGAGTCCCCCACTTTGGATCAAACCCGTAGAATGTATGTGTACACCCCACCAGGGTATGCCGACAGTAACGAAAACTATCCTGTTCTATACCTACTGCACGGCGGAGGTGGAGATGAAGAGGCTTGGCCAACACTTGGGGTTGCCAATCATATATTGGACAATTTAATCAACTCAGGAAAAGCCGAACCTATGATCGTAGTGATGACAAATGGCAATCCAACACAAACAGCAGCGTTGACAGTAAGTCCTAAATTGGGACCTTCAACTCAACCAGCAGGGGGTATGGCCAATATGATGTTCGAAAAAAGTTTGGTCAACGATGTGATTCCTTATATTGAATCACATTTTCAGGTGGAAGCCAACAAAGAAAACCGTGCTTTGACCGGTTTGAGTATGGGCGGCCTACAGACTATGAACACATCTTTTGAAAACCCTGAACTTTTTGATTACATAGGTGTTATGAGTATGGGCTTTGCCGATTTGAGCCGTTTTGGAATCGAGGTAGACCATTCTAAAAGAGGAAAGCAAATAGAAGCCTTAAAAGCCGCTGACCCTGAATTGTATTGGATTGCATGTGGTACGGATGACTTCTTGTACCAAAGTGTGGTCGATATGCGAAATGAACTGGACAAACATGATTTTGACTACACCTATCGCGAAAGTACCGGCGGACATACATGGTCCAACTGGAGAATCTACCTATCGGAATTCGCACCGATGTTGTTTAAATAAACCTATTCATATTGAAAATGAATCCTTTCAAATCATCTCGATTTGGAAGGATTTTTTTGTTGGAAGAATCAATATTGTCGTCCTTTTGACCGAGGGGATTGAGTCCAAAGAATTCACTAATTTGCTAAAAAGGAGAAGAACATGCTCACTGCTGAACAAAAACTCAAGGAACGTATCAAGGAACTCACCTGTTTGTACGAGGTAACTTCCCTCATTGTAAACTGTGATTACGATGATATGGAAACCGCATTGCTCGGTATTGTGCAGTGTTTGCAGCGGGCCTGGCAGTTTAATGAGGAAACGTACGTGCTCCTATCAAACTCTGATTATTTTATCAAAACCGAGGAGAAAGGAGATGAATACGTGTTTTTGGAGTCGTTCATCACCGTGTTCAATAAACCTAGGGGAGAAATCAAAGTAGGGTATCCGTCCCCCAAGTACCAACTCAAGGATTTTTTGGAGGAAGAACAGCAACTGTTGGACAATGTATGCTTAAAAGTGGGCAATCTGTTGGAGCGAAAAGAAATCAAGGAAAAGGAAGAACACATTCGCCGACAGGTGGA
This sequence comes from Muricauda brasiliensis, assembly GCF_003057865.1. Taxonomy (NCBI): domain Bacteria; kingdom Pseudomonadati; phylum Bacteroidota; class Flavobacteriia; order Flavobacteriales; family Flavobacteriaceae; genus Allomuricauda; species Muricauda brasiliensis. The sequence continues at coordinate 468,480 of NZ_QBTW01000011.1, forward strand.
ACAATCCGATAGGCTACGGATTCTGGGAGAGATTACGGCCGGAATCGCCCATGAGCTCAATACGCCACTTGCCAATATTCTTGGATTCACCGAACTGTTGAAGGAGCGCGTCAGCAATGACCCACAAGCGTCCAAAGATTTGGACAAGATCATTACCAACACCATATTTTCTCGCGAAGTGGTCAAAAAACTGATGTTCTTTGCCTGCGAAATGCCCGAGACACGCGAAGTCATCAATGTGGTAGAGGTAATAGAGGAAGCCATCAACATGTTACGGACCACGTTGCGCCAAAATGAGGTAGCCTGCGAATTTCAACATTCCCAGGACACCATCGAACTTCGTATCGATAAAATTCAGCTGACCCAAGTGGTCTTCAATCTTATTGTGAACGCCATCTATTTTGCGCCGCCTAAAAGCGTTATTTCCGTTTCTTTGATGATGGAAAAAGACAATGTCATTTTAAAAATTGCCGACGAAGGACCTGGCATACCGGAAGAATCCAAAGCACATATTTTTGACCCATTTTTTACTACCAAACCCGTTGGAGAGGGATCCGGGTTGGGGCTTAGTGTAGTGCACGGCATTGTACAGAGCCACCAAGGGAGTATTGCGGTTAGGCCCAATAGCCCAACAGGCACTATCTTTACATTAAAATTCCCAAAAAAGTAAGCGCCTTGTTGAAAAAGGAGAACATATTGCTGGTTGATGACGACATTGATATTCTTGAGCTGTTGCAACGGCACTTAAAATCGATGGACTATCACACGTACAAGGCCATTTCGGTAAAGGAGGCGCTGTACATTTTAAAGGATACTGAAATAGACCTGTTGGTGACCGATATTAATATGCCCGATATTGATGGGCTGCAATTGGTGAAATATGTGGCCGAACATTTTCCAAATATGCCGAAGTTGGTAGTGACCGGTTTTCCTTCCGTTGAAGATGCCTCCAGCGTAATCGAACATGGGGCAACCGATTATCTGACCAAACCCTTTACAAAGGTCGAACTCGAAATGGCCGTAAAAAAAGCCTTAGCGCATAAGGAAGCAAAAGAAACCTTTAAAACACCAGCAGTAAAACCCATCCCCAGCAATGGCTATGCCGATATGATCGGGAATTCCGAAGCATTCCAAAAAGTTACCGAGATTATAGATAGGGTAAGGGACAACCGGGCAACGGTTTTGGTGCGTGGGGAAAGCGGCACGGGAAAAGAACTAGTGGCACGGGCCATCCATTATTCGGGCAAATTCGCACGGGCGCCTTTTATAGCTGTGAACTGTGGGGCCATACCCGAGAATTTGTTGGAAGCTGAACTTTTCGGTTACACCAAAGGTGCTTTTACAGGTGCTAACGAAAACCGTAACGGATTTTTCCAAGCGGCCCATAAGGGTACCATCTTTTTGGATGAGATCGGAAATGCGCCATTGGCTGTTCAAAATAGGTTGTTGAGGGTGCTTCAGGAAAAAGAAGTTACCAAAATCGGTTCTCAAAAACCTGAAAAATTGGATGTTCGGGTGATAGCGGCCACCAATAGTGATCTGGACGAACTGATTCAAAAGAAAACCTTTCGCGAAGACCTGTTCTACCGTCTTTCCGTTGTCACTGTGGAGGTGCCACCACTGCGGGAACGTACTTCGGACATTACCTTGCTGGTCGATAAATTTATGCAGAAATATGGTATTGAGTACAAGGACCGATTTGTGCGTATGGACGATGATGCCCTAGAAGTCTTAAAGCGATATTCTTGGCCCGGCAATATCAGGGAACTTGAGAATGTGGTGCAGCGCGCCGTGATCATGTGCGATGGCAAAATCACTTTGGAGCATCTTCCGGATGAATTAAAATACAAAATCGACTTTCCCGATAAGGATTTTAAAACACTTCAGGAAAAAGAAAAGGAATATATTCAGGAAGTTCTCCTATCCGTTCAGGGCAACAAGACCAAGGCTGCCGAAATTTTGGGCATTAACCGCAAAACACTTCGCGAGAAGCTCAAATAATCGCTGGGGCAGAATACCCCGACTGGGTAAAAATTACCCGCTACCGACCTCCTCTGTTTAACACCAATAAACATGTAATTGACTAATAATCAATTTATTATTATTAAAATTCACTTGTAGCACATCCAAATGGCATAGGCTTTGCCTTTTAATGTCCAAAATGCAGGGATGCCGTTTTTAGTATCCCGTCCGTTAAGAAATGAAAATGAAATACGGAAGCCTGATCATGGAGAAAAAGGATTATCTAACGCTTAAAAGAATACTGAACTTCCATAGGTATTATGAGGATTATGCCCATAAGGATGCCTTGGAACAGTTGGGCGAGAGAATAGACGGGGCTTTGGTAGAGGATGAGTCGGACATGCCGGACGATGTGGTCCGTTTAAATTCAAAGGTCACTGTGGAATTTGCACAGGGGGCCCAGCAAACGTTCCAGCTGGTTCCTTCCACACGGGGAAATCTCAAGAAAAGCATGATTTCCGTGGTGAGCACTTTTGGTGCCAGTTTGGTTGGCCTTGCAGTAGGAGATCAAATTCAGTTTGGTTTTCCATCTGATATACAATCCTTTAAAATAATCGGTGTAGAACAGTCACACCAATTATTGTCCAGTTTTGACTTTTAAGAAAACAATAAAAACAATTATAAACCCTAAATATTAAATAGTTATGAGAATTATAGTTTTAGCAATTCTGTTTGTGGTAGCTACCACAAATATCAATGCACAAAGTGCAAATCCACAAGAAATCAAGGTTGGTGATGTCCTGGAAATTGGTCGTCCAGATGCACCTCAATTTCAACATATTGACTTTCCTAGGGCAAACTTCATCATTAAAAAAGGAGGCATTGCCAACTATAAAACGGTGGTTGGAAACAAAGTTGTAGTGACCGACATTAAAGAGAAAAAAGATGGTACCGTTGTTGTAAAGATCAAAAAAACGGACGGAAAAAGATTTTTTAACAGTCACCCGGTGGTTAAGGCAGATTTAAAAGATGCTCTCGAGTCAGGTGAGCTCAATGTACTGTAGTAGTTGATTGATGATATCCGCCCGCCTCAAGCATTAGGTTTGCTCAATTAGAATGGTTAGCTAATGGCTGGGCGGATTTGCATCCCCGTAAAAATTTTAATATCATTCATTTATATTTTATTTAATACAATTCATGTAAAAAACAGAAAGGATGCCAAAAAGAACGATAAGACAACGAATTCATGCAGGTTTTGTACTCGCGGCAGCATTTTTATTGGTTCTTGCATCCAATCGGTTGAACAACCGAAACTTTTCCACAGTGGAGCATGGAGTGGATTCTGTGTTTGAGGACCGCTTGGTTGTTCAGGAGTATATTTATAGGCTGAACAATCTATTTCACGAAAAAGAAATGTTCTTGGCATATAATTCCTTGGATGAAAAATCGCTTCCACAATATCCTGAGATAAAGACTATTTTGGCCGATTTCGAAAAGACGGATTTGACCCGTGAGGAATCGTTACAGTTCACAAGCTTAAAAGAGAATTACGCAGAACTCAAAACCTTGGAAGAGAAGCACTTGAAGGACCAGGCTTCTGAAGAGGATATCACTGCTGTTTTGAACAGCATCAGTACAAATCTGGATGAACTTGTAGAGGTTCAACTTTCTGAGGGCAGACAGCTAACACAGCAATCCAAAAGGTCTTTAGGAATGAACCAATTACTGTCCCGAATTGAAATTGTATTCTTAGTAATCATAGGGATACTCTTTCTCATAATCGTTTTTTATCGTGATAAACCCAATATGGAATTGGTGGAAGACGAGGCTTAATCTACCTCCAATATGTCCTGTTCTTTACCATTAAAGGTAAATCGCTCCCCTTTTTCTTTTCCCAACAACAATTTGGCAATAGGGGCATTTGTTGAAATACAGTACACAATCGTATTATTTTGATTGAAAGCCCCAGCGGAAATGGCTAAAAAATAATGCGCCATACTGGTTTGTACCAAGGAGCCCAGCCGTATTTTCTCGGAACTGCCGTCAATTTTGATTTTACGGAGAATGCCGCGCGTAGTATCGATTTCCTGTAATTGTTGCCCGAGCTTTTCCTGTTCCAACTGTACCATGGCCCTACCGGTTTCGTGCTTGTCACCTGCCGAGCTTTTGGTTTCGGAGCCTAAGGATTCCTGCAGCTCCTCACTCTGTTTTTTAAGGCGTTCCGAGCGTTCGTTCACATAGTCCCAACAAAATTCCAATAGTGCTTTTTTCATAATTTGGTTATGCAAAGGTAAGTCGGAAAACAGTTTCTGAACCGGGAACTGAACGTACTTGGATGCTCCCGCCATGAAGTTGTATCACTCTTTTGGAAAGACTGAGCCCAATTCCGGTACCTTCACTCTTTGTGGTAAAAAAGGGGACAAATATTTCGTCCATTACCTCAGGAGAAATACCGGGTCCATTATCGCGAATATCTATGAATTTGGAACCATTTTCATCGATTCCCGCTATCATTTGTACCTTTCCTCCGTTTGTGGACTCTACCGCTTGCAAAGCATTTTTTCCCAAATTGATCAGTACTTGGGAAATTTGTTTCTCATCAATGTAGAACTCTAAATCCTCTGGATGGCAAACGGTGGCGAACTCACTTTCCCCATCCACCAATCTGGCCGACATCAACACGTCGATTTTTTCCAGAAGGTCCTTTCCCTTGACCAAAGATTTGTTGGGTTCCGGCACGTGCAGTAGGCTTCTGTACGATTGTACAAAGTCCATCAGGTCACCCCCTTGCTCCTTAATCACTTCCAGGCCCTTTAAGGTGTTTTTAATTTGAACCTCCTCCAACTCCTCCATTGGAGTGATCTTGTCTCCCTTTCGGTAATACTTTATGATGGAATCCGAAATGGAAGCGATCGGGGTAATAGTGTTCATGATCTCGTGGGTCAGCACGCGAATAAGCCTTACCCAAGACTCGGTTTCTTTTTCGTCAAGCTCTTTATGGATATCTTGTACCACTACCAATTGCAAGGACTGTCCGTTCAACATCAACGGCGTGGACTTGAGTGCCAATTGAATTTGTTCCCGTTCATTGGACAATTGGAAGAGCTTGCGTTCAAAAGGATTGAAGTTTTTAAATATCTGGTAGAGGGTTTCATCAACCTGCTTTAATTGTTTAATATGGTTCAAAGGAGTGTAATCCAACAACTTTTCCAAGGTAGGGTTCGCAAACAGGATGTGGCCTTTCTCATTATAGGTCATTATGCCGATGCTCGCCTGCTTTAGGATTTCTTGATAGTATTGTTCCCGTATTTGGAGTTGCATGTGCACCTCTTGGATAAGGCCATTGACACGGTTAAGGCTTCGGTTCAGTTCTTTAAAGGACTCAATGGTAACACCTTCGGGAAACCGAAGGGTGAAATCCTCGTTTTTAATGGCATCAAAAAAATAGGCGATTTTTCGGTTGGTCCGGTTGATAAATGTTATCAATGAAAACACCTGTGCCCCTAAAATAAGGACAAAGAGTCCCAAGGAAAAATACCATTTAAAGGCCACTGAAAATGCCAATACAACAGCAGTAATGGTTATAAAAATGACCCTGAGAATAAGCTGTATGTAAAAATTTCTACTGGCCATGGTCTATTTCTTTTTCAGCTTATTGTAAAGTGTTTGGCGAGAAATACCTAATTGTTCAGCAGCTGCGCTATAGTTTCCTTCGTTCTGCTCCAAGGCCCTGTTGATCATCTGTTGCTCCATTTCATTTAGGGTCATGGGTTCGCTGTCCATGGATTGCATGGGCTTGGCATGTAGCAAAAAATCCGATGGCTTAAGTACGCTCCCATCAGATAATATTACGGCACGTTCCATGGTATGTTGCAGCTCCCTTACATTTCCGGGCCAGGGATATTCCATCAGTTTTTCTTGGGCTGTCTGGTTCATCCGTAGTCCCGATTTATCGTATTTATGGGCAAATTTTTTCAGAAAAAAATCGGCAAGCACCAAAATGTCCCCATCTCGTTCGCGCAGCGGCGGCACCTCAATATGGATGGTGTTGATGCGGTACAATAGATCTTCCCGGAACAGTCCATCGGCAACCATTTGTTCCAAATTGCAGTTGGTGGCGCAGATTAATCTTATATCCACTTCTATAGGTTTGTTGGAACCTACGCGGACGACTGATTTGTTCTGGATGGAGGACAATAATTTGGCCTGCATCTGCAAGGAAAGGTTCCCGATTTCATCCAAGAACAAACTACCTTGATGGGCGGCCTCAAACTTGCCCGCTCGATCTTCCTTGGCATCGGTAAAAGAACCCTTGGTATGGCCAAAAAGCTCGCTTTCGAATAAATTCTCAGCAATGGAGCCCATATCCACACCTATAAAAACTTCATTTTTTCTATTTGAAAGGCGGTGCAGTTCGCGGGCTATCAATTCTTTCCCCGTGCCGTTTTCTCCCGTAATCAGCACATTAACGTCAGTTTTCGCAACCTTGGCCACGAGGTTGAGCACTGAGGTAAGTGCCTTGGACTGGCCGATGATAAAATTGCGGTCCTGATTAATGACCTGTTTTAAATTGTTCTCCTTTTTCTTGAGGTTGTGTATTTCCTGTTTGGATTTTCTGAGCTCGTAGGCAGATTTCACCGTGGTCATCAACCGCTCGTTGTTCCAGGGTTTAAGCACAAAGTCAGAAGCGCCCTGTTTTAAAGCCCTTACCGCCAAATCCACGGCACCGTAGGCAGTCATCATAATTACCGATGTATTGGGCGACCTTTTTTTAATTTGGTTGAGCCAATACAATCCCTCGTTTCCGGTGTTGACACCCGCGGAGAAGTTCATGTCCAACAATACAATGTCCATATCCTCAAGATTTGGAAAGGAAGAAATCTGGTTGGGGTTGAAGATGGTTTGAACGCTTTTATACTCAAACTGCAAAAGAATTTCCAGAGCACTCAGCACACTCTTATTATCATCGACCACTAAGATTTTGGCATCAATCATTGGGTAACAGTATTCAAATGGACAACTAAAACTAGTAATTGCTTCAATATGGACGACCTTACTGTAAAATATTTGGACATTTTTTGTACAAAATTTTTACACCTACTTTATCTTGAGCGCGCTTTATTGAGTGTAACTATCTGATAATCAATTTTAAAATATTTTGGCATAAGAATAGAATACAGTTTGGCACAGTAATACACTATGAATCTAAAAATAAACATAACAACCTTTTTATTATTGGCTTCGTTCATTGGGTTTTCCCAAGAAGTATGGACGTTGGAAGAATGTGTGGATTATGCCATTGAGCACAACCTTCAGGTAAAGAATATTTCGTATAACAATGAATCTAGCAGGGAATCTTATCGGCAGTCCATACGAGACCTGTTGCCATCGGTAAGTGGTTCTACCGACTATACCATAAGATACGGTAGGTCTGCCGACCCCCAGACCAACGATTATGTGAACACGGAATTCTTCAGTAACAACTATTCTCTCAATGCCAGTTTGGACCTGTTCCGTGGTTTTCAAAAAATGAATTCGATAAGAGCATCAAAATTTATTTATAAGGCAACCCAAGAAGATATTTTACAGGAAAAGTTCTTATTGGCCTTTAGGGTGATGAGTGCGTTTTACGATATCAAATTCTTTGAAGGTTTGGTGGCCAATACGTTGGAGCAGCTCGAAATTTCACAGGCCAATTACGATTTAGTGGAAAAACAGGTGGAATTGGGATTGATGGCCGGAGCGGACCTATATGAAGCCGAATCCAACCTTTTGGGAGATAAGTTTCTATTGACCCAGAACCGCAACCAATTAACAAATGCCAAACTGGCGCTTTTACAAGAAATGAACCTGATCGGTGCAACCGACATTACAATTCAGGAAACCCTTGAAGAAGCATCGCTCAACCAAGATGTGACCTTGGATTCGCTCTATCGGTCTGCACGCGGATTTGTGCCTTTGGTAAAAGCGCAGGAGTATCGTGTTTCCGCTGCTAAAAAGCAAATGCAGGCTGTACGCGGAGACCTATTTCCTTCTTTATCCCTGTTTGCAGGTTACGGAACCAGTTATTTTGAGACCAATGTGGACGAGGATGGCAATGTAATCCCATTTAAGACCCAGTTTAACGATAACCAATCCAAGTTTGTCGGTGCCCAGTTGAACATTCCGATTACCAATGGGTGGGCCAATCACTCCAGGGTAAAACAGCAAAAGATAGCCTACATGCAGGCAAAGAACAACCTTGAGATACAAGAGCAGGAATTGTTTAAATTATTGCAACAATTGGTTCAGGACAACAGGGCTCTCATTGCGGAGTACCAACAGAGCATTCAAAAAGTCGATGCACAAGAATTGGCCTTCACCATAGCTCAAAAAAGATATGAAAAGGGATTGATCAATGGATTGGAGCTGTTTCAGGCCAAGAATCTTTACGGTGTGGCACAGAACGAGAATTTACAGGTGGGACTAAGGTTAAAAGTCAATCAAAGCACCATTGATTTTTACAGCGGTCTGCCCATATTTAACATCAACTAACATATACCATGGATATACAATTAGAAAAAAAGAAAGGACTTAAGCTCAAGCATTACGGTTACATCGCCCTGGGCGTATTGCTTCTGTTCGTTGGCTATAAGTTGATTTTTGCCAGCTCCATGTCCACTTTTAGGACAGAGAAGGAACGTTTGTCCATTTCCTCCGTAACCGACGGCAAATTTGACGACTACATAACCATAAATGGAAACGTCGCTCCCATTGCCACCATCTATATGGATGCATATGAAGGAGGGCGGGTATCCGAAAAGTTGATTGAGGAAGGTTCCATGGTGAAGCAAGGGGACATCATTCTTAAATTGGAAAACATGGCCCTGTACGAGCAGATTTTGGCGAGCGAAAGTAACTTGGCTCTTAAACAGAACGACCTGCGCTCCACCAAACTTACTTTTGATTCGAGACAGGTAGAAGGCAGAAAATCCTTGGCAACGGCCCAATATGATGTACAGCGCTTAAAACGGGCCTACGAGCAGAACGAAGAACTGTATAAAGAAGAATTGGTTTCCAAAGAGACCTATCTTAAGTCCAAGGAAGATTATCAATTGGCGAAAAAGCAATTGGAAATCGTTGAACTACAGACCGAACAGGACGACGAACTCAGGGAAACCTCGCTTAAGGGTCTGGATACGGACCTAGATCGTATGCAGAAGACCTTATCCATGGTCTACGAGCGTTTAGACCACCTAAACGTGCGCGCTCCCGCCGATGGACAACTTGGGTTTTTGGATGCCGAAATCGGCCAGAACATTTCACAGGGACAGCGTATCGGCCAGATCAATGTACTGACCGATTTTAAAATCGAAGCGGATATCGATGAGCATTATATAGATCGCGTAAAGAGAGATCTTTCCGCCACTTTGGAACGAAATGGAAACGAATACAAACTGCGCTTGCGCAAGGTGTATCCCGAAGTACGGAACGGTAGGTTTAGGGTCGATTTGGTTTTTGTGGACGAAAAACCCGAAACCATAAGAGCAGGTCAGAGTTATAACATACGATTGCAATTGGGCGAGTCCAACGATGCCATGTTGCTTCCCAAAGGAGGGTTTTTCCAAAGCACGGGAGGACAATGGGTATTCGTGGTAAGTCCAGATGGCAATGAGGCCATTAAGCGCAATGTGCGATTGGGCAAACAAAACTCAAGATATTATGAGGTCCTTGAGGGGCTTCAGCCTGGAGAACAGGTCATTACCAGTAACTACGATAGTTTTGGCGATGCGGAACGGATTGTATTAAAATAATTCGCAGAAATGTAACAATGATCAAGAATGAACAGTCTTTAAAAAGCAATCAAACAACCATTACAATGATAAAAATTACAGATCTTAAAAAAAGTTTCCGAACAGAAGAGGTGGAAACCTTGGCCCTAAATGGCGTAAACCTTAAGGTTGAAGAAGGGGAATTTGTGGCGATCATGGGCCCCTCCGGATGTGGAAAATCAACACTGCTGAACATTATAGGGATGTTGGACAACCCTACGCAGGGAAGCTACAACTTCGCAGGTCACGAAGTCGGCGGATTAAAGGAAAGTCAACGCACCCAATTACGAAAGGGGAATCTGGGCTTTGTGTTCCAGAGCTTTAACCTGATTGATGAGCTCACCGTTTTTGAAAACGTGGAACTTCCTTTGATCTATCTTAAAATGAACAAGGCCGAAAGAAGAGAAAAAGTGCAGAAAGTGCTAGAGCGTATGAAAATCGCCCATAGAGAAAAGCATTTTCCACAGCAATTATCGGGGGGGCAGCAGCAAAGAGTAGCCATAGCTAGAGCCGTGGTTACCAATCCAAAACTGATCTTGGCGGATGAGCCGACCGGTAACCTGGATTCCAAAAACGGCATCGAGGTAATGAACCTGTTGACGGAACTCAACCAAGAAGGGACCACTATTGTAATGGTAACCCACTCCGACCGGGATTCGCATTACGCACACAGGGTGATTAACCTGTTCGACGGTCAAATTGTGACCGAAAGCCAAAACAAGCCCATGAAAAGTATGGTATAGGAGTTTTTCATCAATCAAAAAATCAATCACATGTTCAAGAACCACCTAAAAGTAGCCTGGAGGAACCTAAAGACCAACAAGTTGTTTTCAACAATAAACATTGTTGGACTTTCCATGGGGTTGACCATCGTCATGCTCCTTTTTCTGTTTATCTCCCACGAAAGGAGCTTCGACTCCATGTTCCCAAAAAAGGACCGGATACAACGGGTATTGTTGAAGACCAATGGTGATTTCGGCTTTGAGACCTGGGCTACGGTCCCACCGGTAACCGCCTTGGCCATGAAAGAAGAGGTAACCAATGTGAAAAGTGCTGCAAGGTTATTAAAACATAATTTTGGAAGACCTGCCTCCTTGCGCATAAACGATCAAAATTTTACCGAAGAATTTTTCTATTGGGTGGACAAGGAGCTATTGACCATTTTTGACATCAAATTGGTCGCGGGAGATGCGACCAGTGCTTTGGACAGGCCGGGTACGGTCATTCTTTCGGAAACTGCGGCCAAAACGTATTTCAACAATGAAAATCCGATCGGCCAAACGATTCTGGTCGATAACGACCGTGAGTTAGAGGTAACGGGGATATACGGGGATTTTCCCGAAAACAGCACTTTGGATGCCGAGATCATAGCATCCAGCAATGGGTACTGGTTCTATAATACTACCTCGTGGAGCAATGCCAGTTTTGAAACCTATTGCCTGTTAAAGGAGAACGTTTCGGTGGATGCCACCCAAACACAGATAGACCAAATGTTGGATGCAAACCTCCCAAAGAAGGAACAATGGTATTCTTTCGGTTTACAGCCATTGAGCAAGGTACACTTGTATTCAGCTTCCTATGGGAACGCATATTCTTCCAGGATCGGCGATATCCACGAAGTGCGCAACCTTACCTATCTGGCCATTTTAATCCTATTGATAGCCTGTGTCAATTATATGAACCTTACCACGGCACGTTCCCAAAAACGTTCCAAGGAAGTGGGGATCAGCAAAACCTTGGGGGCATCCTCAGAATCGTTGGTAGGTCGGTTTTATGTGGAAACCGGATTCATTACGGGCATTTCCATGGTTTTGGGAATCGCTTTGACCATGTTATTGTTGCCAAGCTTTAACAGCCTGACGAATCAACACTTGAACATGAACTTGTTGCTCACCCCAACTTTTTTACTGGCAGCGTTGGGAGTTTGGACCATAACGACATTGTTTTCAGGGCTATATCCTTCCATGTACCTGTCCCGGTTTTTACCGAAAGAAATCCTGTCCCCGTCATTAAAGCGCGGAAAGGGCAACGTAATGATAAGAAAAGGCTTGGTGGTGATGCAGTTTGCGGCCTCCACTGCGTTGATTGTAGGAGTAATGGTCATCTATCAACAAACGAAATACATCCAGAACAAAAACCTTGGCTTTACCGCTGACAACGTTATGGCAATTTCTGTGGGTGGATTGCGCGACAACGACAATCGTGATGCCTTGGAACAAGAGTTCAAAAACCTTTCAGAAGTTACAGCAGTATCCATGGCCCAAGGATATCCGGGCAGGGATGTCAGTGGACGAACCCTTAAAAGAAAAGGCTCGGACGAACAGGGCTTGAACATTCAGACCAATGTCACCGATGCAGGTATTGTGGACGCTCTTAAACTGCATCTTTTGGCGGGCAGTAGCTTGCCGATGTACAAAAGCGAAAAAGATACATTGGTGGAAGTCGTGTTGAACAAAAAAGCCATCGATTATTTGGGATTTTCCCCTGAAGAGGCCATTGGAAAAGAAGTTTATATCGGAAAGCCCAATACCATTGTCGGGGTGGTCGATGATTTCAACTACGAATCGCTGCACCAACCCATCGGGGCCTATGCATTCCACAACAATCCAAGTGAAGGCAAATCGTTCATGCTGGTACGTTTTAAATCCGGGAATTTGGCCAATACGGTTGCTGATCTAAAAAGCACTTTCACCAGGGTTGTTCCCAATTTAGATTTCAATTACTCCTTTATGGACCAAAATATCGCTAGGATGTATGCACGCGAAAAACGGGCGGGACAGATCAGTGTCATATTCTGTATACTGGCCATTTTTGTAGCAGCACTGGGCCTCTTTGGACTTGCGGCCTACACGGCGGAACAGCGAAGAAAGGAAATCGGTATTCGAAAAGTATTGGGGGCTTCTGTAGGCAAGATAAGCCAAATGCTTTCAACGGATTTTGCCAAGCTGGTGCTCATTGCCTTGCTCATAGGTTTTCCGGTGGCCTATTTTTCCATGGAAAACTGGTTGCAGGGGTTTGCCTATAGAATCGATATGCAATGGTGGTTGTTCGCTCTTGCAGGAACCATTGCACTGGGCATTGCCCTGTTGACCGTAAGTTTTCAATCCATCAGGGCGGCTTTGACCAACCCGACCAAGAGTCTGAGAGCCGAATAAAATCAATCGAAAATCATCAATCACATGTTCAAAAACCACCTAAATATTGCATGGAGAAGCATTAAAAAAGATAAGCTCTTTACGTTTATAAAGATAGGAGGGTTTGCCGTGGGCATAGCGGCATGCCTTTTAATCACTCTTTTCATCGGTAATGAATCCAGTTATGATACCCATTACCAAAACAAAGACCACATATACCGAGTGGTGTTCCAAGGAGAGATTCAAGGAGAGGTAATGAAGAGCACTCATTTTCAACTGCCTTTTGCCGATGCACTCCAATCTGATTTTGCAGAAATAACCAAGGCTGGAAAAGTGAACACCATTGAAATTTTTGGTGCGGGCAAGCGAGGTTTTAGGATAAACGGTACTCAGGAGAATACTTTTGAGGAGAACTTTATTGTTGCGGATCAAGAGGCTTTTGAAATATTGGAAATCGAGCTGGAACAGGGAGACCCGGCAACAGCATTGACCAACCCTAAAAGTATCGTGATTTCCAAATCCAAAGCGGATAAATATTTTCCCAGCGGCAATGCTTTGGAACAGCTTGTGTTCTTGGACAACGATACCTCAAATCCCTATACCGTTACAGGTATCATGAAAGATATACCGGAGAATTCACATCTTGATTTTGATTTTATGCTTCCCGTGGAGGACACCAATGGAAGCTGGACGAATCAGAACTATTTTACCTATGTATTGGTCAATCCGAACACCAATATTGATGAATTGGAACAAAAAATGTCCTCCATTGTTGAAAAATACATTATTCCGGCGCAAATGGAAAGGGGCCGCTCGGCCAGTTTTATAGATGTGCTGCGGACCGCTGAGTACAAACTGCAACCGGTAACGGATATTTACCTGAAATCGGACCTTAAAATGCAGGATGGATTGAAGCATGGTGATGTCAAGTTTGTATGGCTCTTTGCGGCCATAGCTATTTTTGTATTGCTTTTGGCCATCATCAACTTTATCAACCTTTCTACTGCAAAATCTGCCAATAGGGCCAAAGAGGTGGGTTTAAGAAAGACCATTGGGGCATTTAGAAACAGTCTGGTCAACCAATTTTTGACTGAATCTGTGATGTTCAGTATTATCTCTTTCGTACTGGGAGTGCTTTTGGCTTGGGGACTGCTGCCGTTCTTTAATGAAATTGCTTCAAAAAATATCGAATTGCCATGGACCAATTGGTGGTTTGTACCAACATTGCTTGTCGCAGCCTTATTTGTGGGCGTGCTGGCAGGAATTTATCCGGCATTTTATCTTTCGGCATTTAAACCTGCAAATGTTCTCAAGGGCACTCTGAGTGTGGGCAGCAAAAGTGGAAGGTTACGTAGTGGATTGGTCATTTTTCAATTCACCACCTCGGTAATTTTGATCATTGGCACGTTGATTATTTACCGGCAAATGGATTATATCGTGAGCAAGGAATTGGGGTACGACAAGGAACGTGTGGTAGTACTCGAGGGCACCCATATTCTTGACAACAAAATAGAATCCTTTAAAGAGCAATTATCATCATTATCACAGGTGAAAAGCGTGACATCCACAAACTATTTGCCCATTGATGGAGGGAGCCGAAATGGTAACACCTTTATGGTCGATGGCCAGGATGATGGAGGAAGGGGTGTTCCGGCACAAATATGGCGTGTGGACTATGATTATATCGAAACCTTGGGCATACAAATGGATAAGGGCAGGGCATTTTCAAAGGATTTTGCCTACGATTCTATCAATTCAATAGTCATTAATAACAAAATGGCCGCAGAGCTCGGCCTAAAGGATCCGATCGGTAAAAAATTGGACAATAACAGCCAAGTTTTTGAGATTATAGGGGTGATAGAGGATTTTCATTTTAAATCCTTGAAAGAGGATATCTCCGCATTGTCATTTGTCATCGGAAAGGACAATGGAGCTGTTTCGGTAAAACTCCAAAAAGGAAATCCGACCGATGCCCTGGCCGCCATTGAACAGGTTTGGAACAAAAATGTTCCCAACCAAGCACTCAACTATTCCTTTCTCGAGCAGGAATTTGCCCAAATGCACGAAGATGTACAGCGAATGGGCAAAATATTCAACAGTTTTGCCCTATTTGCCATTTTTGTGGCTTGTCTGGGTCTATTTGCGCTATCAGCATTTATGGTAGAACAACGAAGAAAGGAAATAAGTATTCGAAGAGTACTTGGCGCGCCTTTCCAAAATATTTACAAACTGCTCACTTTTGACTTTCTGAAACTTATCATCATTTCAATTGCGATTGCCACACCTATTGGTTGGTATTTTATGAACAGGTGGTTGGAAGGTTTCGCTTACCGAATCAGTATTGGATGGGAAGTTTTTTTAATGGCAGGGGTCATCGCCCTGTGCATTGCCGTACTAACCATCAGCTATCAGTCCATAGGGGCCGCCTTTTTACAACCGACCAAAGGTCTGCGCAATGAATAAATCAATCAAAAAACACCATCAATCATGCTAAAAAATTATATCAAAATCGCCTGGAGAAACCTTGCCAAGAACAAGGGTTACACCATAATCAACGTTGGAGGCCTTGCGTTGGGCATGGCGGTAACGCTCATTATCGGCTTGTGGGTGCAAGATGAGCTGAGCTATAACGATTATAACACCAATAAGGACAAAATTGCCCAAATATTCCAATCCCAAACGTTCAATGGTGAAACCGGAACCGGGCCCGCTATCCCAAGGCCATTGGAGAAAGCTTTTAGGGATGGTTATATGGATAATTTTAAGTATTTGGTGATGTCTTCTTGGACCACCTCCCAATATTTAAAATATAAGGAAACAAGCATCTCACGTGAAGGCAATTTTATGCAGCGGGAAGCTCCCGAAATCCTTGATATAAAAATTTTGAAGGGAGAAAGGGACGGTGTTCGGGAAATCAACTCCATAATGTTGAACGAGTCCACCGCCAAAGCACTTTTTGGTGATGAGGAACCAATCGGGAAGGTAATCGAGGTCAACAGCCAATACGATATGATGGTTACGGCAGTTTACGAGGATCTTCCTTTCAATGCCTCTTTTAACGACACCGAGTTCATTATGCCATGGGACAAATATGTTTCGGTGAACGAATGGATCAAAAATGCCGAAGATCAGTGGGGAAACAATTCGTTTCAAATGTTTGTCCAAATTGCGGATAATACAACCATGGAATCCGTTACCTCAAAAATTCTGGAAGTAAAACAGAAGCTAAACGAAAACTCAAGGGAATTTAACACTCAATTATTTCTATTTCCAATGAAGGATTGGCACCTCCGTAGCAATTTCGAAAACGGGAAGCAAGCAGGAGGCAGAATCAAATATGTTTGGTTGTTCGGAATTATCGGAGGATTTGTGCTGCTTTTGGCCTGCATCAATTTTATGAACCTGAGCACCGCCCGTTCGGAAAAAAGGGCAAAAGAGGTGGGAATCAGAAAATCCATTGGATCTCAACGTTCCCAATTGATCAACCAGTTTTTGGGCGAATCATTTTTGGTGGTATCGTTTGCCTTTTTAATTGCTGTATTGATTGTTGTGGCCTCGTTGAACGGGTTCAATAATTTGGCAAGAAAGGAGATATCCTTTCCTTGGAGCTCCCTCGCATTTTGGGGAGTTTCTTTGCTCTTCATAACGGTCACAGCCCTTTTGGCAGGTAGCTACCCCGCTCTTTATTTATCCTCGTTCAGACCAGTGGATGTTTTAAAAGGAACCTTTAAAGCAGGCAAGCATTCCGGTTTACCAAGAAAGATATTGGTCGTGGTCCAGTTCACGGTTTCCGTAGCGTTCATCATCGGAACCGTGATTGTAATGCAACAGATCAATTTTGCAAAAAACAGGCCCATTGGGTACGATAAGGAGGGTCTGGTACAGATTCCAACGATGAGTCAGGATTTTACCGGCAAGTTTGAATTGATGAGGGAAGAATTCATCAATTCGGGCGCAATTTTGGAAATGTCCACTTCCAGTGCCCCGACAACTAACATTTGGTCCAACCGGAGTGGATTTGTTTGGGAGGGCAAACCGGAAGGTTTCCAAGAAGACCTGGCATGGACCGAAGTGTCTCCTGAATATGCCAAAAGTCTCAACTTAAAGATTGTGGAGGGGAGAGATTTTTCACGGGAATTCCCCTCGGACTCCAATGCCGTGCTGATAAATGAATCGGCCGTGAAATATATGGGGCTCAAGAACCCAATTGGAAAATTTATTAAAGACGATGATGAGGAAGACCCTTCGCCACCATTAAAGATAATAGGTGTGGTGCAGGACATGATCGCACAATCGCCGTACGAACCAGTAAAGCAAGGTATGTATGTTTTTGATAAATACGGTAATTCTTCCTATTACAATATGAGATTGAATCCGTCACAGAGTGCCAGCCAGAACATTGCAGTAATCGAAAGAGTATTTAAAGAGCATTTCCCGAACATTCCCTTTCAATACGATTTTGTTGACGAGGAATACGCTGAGAAATTTGCATCTGAAGAACGAATAGGAACCCTTTCCGGAATTTTCACCGCACTTGCCATTTTAATAAGCTGTTTGGGCCTCTTTGGTCTTACCTCATTTGTGGCCGAGCAACGTACCAAGGAAATTGGGGTTAGAAAAGTATTGGGAGCATCGGTATTTAATGTGTGGAACATGTTGTCCAAGGACTTTTTAAAATTGGTGATAATCTCATGTTTTATTGCAGTGCCCATAGCTTATTATGTGATGAACGGATGGCTACAAGAATATCCGTACAGAGTGATTTTGAAATGGTGGATTTTTGGCTTGGCCATGCTCGGAGCTCTAGCGGTAACGGTACTCACAGTTAGTTTTCAGGCCATACGTGCGGCAAAATCCAACCCGGTCAAAAGTTTAAGAACAGAATAAGAACAGAATCATGATTAAGAACTATCTAAAAATAGCCTGGCGAGGACTCATTAGGAACAAGGTTTATTCAAGTATAAACATTGTCGGCCTATCCATGGGGCTTGCCGCATGTATGCTGATAGTTCTATATGTTGGACATGAGTTGAGCTATGATAAGTTTCATGGTAATGCAGACAACATTTACCAGGCCGAAACGGAGATGACCTTTGGCAAAGACCCCATCTACATTCCATATTTGGATTATTCTGAAGGTCCGAAAAGTAAAAGAAGTGTAGCAGGAATTGAAGAATACCTAAGGTGCCAAAAGATTTCTGAAAATGTTTTGGTCACCAATACTGAGACCCCTTCATTAAAGTTTTCCGAGGATAATATTTTGTTCGCCGACCCTAACTTTTTTGAGTTTTTCAGCTTTAATCTTACAAATGGCAATAAGAGGGAGGTTTTGATTAACCCAAACAGTATGGTTATTTCCGAAAGGATAGCCACAAAGTATTTTGCAGATGCAGACCCAATTGGGAAGTCGTTACAGCTTTTTGGCAATATGCTTTTTACCATTACGGGCATTGCCGAAAACCCACCTTCTAACTCAAGTATACATTTTGATTTTATCATGCCCATTTCCAGTATGTTGGGAATTGAAAAGTATAAGGAGGATATTGAACAAGGGTACTCTAACTTCACCACACTTTTTCTGTTGGATGAATTGGCCGACCCTAAAATGGTGGAAGCAAGCCTGTTAAATTCCATTGGAAAGAACTCAGGTGATGACCTTCAAAAAAAGTATTTATTGAAGCCATTACGTAGCTTGCACCTAGGTGAGGACTGGGCCAAAAACAAATACATCAGAATATTTCCATTGGTGGCCCTTTTGATTTTGATATTGGCACTGGTAAACTACGCAAGCTTATCCACTGCCCGTTCTACGACACGATCAAAGGAAGTTGGCGTAAGAAAAGTAATGGGAGCGCCCAGAAAGGCCATTGCGCAACAATTCTATTTTGAATCCGCGCTTTATACGGTCATATCGTTCGTTTTCGGTTATTTTTTATGCCTTACCACGCAATCCAAATTCTTTGAGCTTCTAGGTGTAGAAGTGGACAAAGCTTTCATCTACAGTCCCGAAATGTTGCTGTCACTTTTACTGCTGCTGTTACTGACCATATTTTTGGCAGCGGCATACCCCGCTATTCTACTTTCATCGTTTAAACCCATTGTGGTATTACAAGGAAAAATGAGTAAACAGCAAGGAGGAGTAGCCCTAAGAAAGTTCTTTACTGTTTTCCAGTTCAGTATATCCGTAGTACTCATAATCTGTGCATTGGTGATGGATAGGCAACTTGATTTTTTCAGGCATGCCGATACGGGCGTGGACAGGGAAAATATTGTAATGCTGCCTTTTTCCGGAAACCTGGGCAAACACTTCGGAGCTTTTCAAGAAGAGGTGAGTTCCCTTTCGGAAATTGTGGAAACTACCTCTGGTATTTTACCGCTTTACAAGGGCCATAATATGATGAGTGCCCAAAGCGATACTGGTGATGAGATGATTTTCTTGCCAACCCTTACCATTAACAAAGACTTTATTTCGATGATGGGGCTTGATTGGGCCATACCGCCTAAAGATTCTATTGCCCAAATGGGGAACAAGTCTGCAGTAATCATTAATCAAGCTGCTGTTGCCAGATTAAGCTTAAAAGATAATCCTATTCATCAAAAAATTAATGACAGGTATGAAATCCAAGGGGTTTTAAAAGATTTTAATTACTCCTCGTTACACCACAAGATAGGAGCTCTATCCCTGTTTGTAAAAAACGATCCTTCATACGCTTGGCTTGAACAGGGAGGGGTGCTTTATGCCAAAGTAGGTCCTAAAACCAATATTCCAACAATACTAGATGAATTGAAGATCATCTATCAGAAGTATGAAAACGAGCAGCCGTTCGAGTATTACTTTCTCGACGATGTGTTTGACTCACAGTATAAAGCAGAAGACCGGTTGGCAAAGATTTTTGGGGCATTTACGGGCTTTGCCATTTTGATTGCAGTAATGGGACTTTTCGGCTTGGCCACGTTTACGGCCTTGCAGCGAAGAAAAGAAATAGGAATTAGGAAGGTTTTGGGCGCATCGGTGGAAAACGTAGCCACATTATTGTCCAAGGATTTCCTAAAACTGGTGCTTTTGGCCATTTGCATAGCGTCACCCTTCGCCTATTGGTTTATGGACAAATGGATGGAAAATTTTGCATACAAGGCCCCTATATCTTGGTGGATATTTGTTTTGGCAGGAGTAGGAACCTTGGCAGTGGCCTTGGCTACCATTGGTTTTCAATCCATCAAAACGGCAACCACAAACCCGATAAAGAGCCTAAGAACGGAATAACATCATCAAAAAACGAGAACCATGTTCAAAAACAACATAAAAATCGCTTGGAGAAGCCTAAAAAAGCAGCCATTCTTCACCTTCCTCAACATATTTGGATTAGCTATTGGAATGGCTGGTGGGCTTTTGCTCTGCCTTTACATTTGGGACGACCTCAGCCACGATAACATGTTCACGGATGCGGAACACATTTACCGAATAAATGCAGATATGAAATTCGGCGGCACTGTAGAAAACACATCTGAGGTATCGGCACCAATGGCGGAAGCATTGGTGAACGACATTCCCCAAGTGGAAATGGCTACAAGGTTCAGGAGTATTGGGAGTGTTTTTATCCGTGAACAAGAGGCCACGGACAACGTACGGGAATCTTATGTGTCTTATGCGGATTCAACTTTTTTTAAAATGTTCGGAATCCAACTTCTTTATGGAGATGAACGCACCGCTTTGGCAGAGCCGAACACGCTGGTCATTACGCGTACAGCAGCAGAAAAGCATTTTCCAATTGATCAAGCAGTAGGGCAAACTTTGGTTATTAATGATGATGAAGTTTTTACCGTGACCGGAGTATTGGAGGATCTGCCCAAAAACTCCATTTTTAGGGACAAGCCCATTTTCTTATCCATGGCAGGATATGAAGATGCACAACTTGCAGAATGGGGAAACCATAATTATTACACTTTTGTGAAATTGGTGCCCGGAGCCAAGGGCACAGATATACAAAGTGAGATGCAGGCCATGGTCGGCAAGTATCTGATTCCATATGCGCAACGGTTTTTCCCCGGGATAACGGAACAACAGTTCTTGGATTCCGGTAATTATGTGAACTACTCCACCATTCCGTTAATGGACATTCACTTATACTCCAAAAGAAACCCGGAATTCAGCACGGTTAGCGATATCAAAAATGTATATATTTTGGGAGCAATCGCTTTGATTCTTTTGGTGCTGGCAAGCGTCAATTTTATGAACCTTTCCACGGCACATTCCCTTAAACGGTCCAAAGAAGTAGGCATCCGTAAAACATTGGGATCCCAGCGCAGTGGTTTAATAGGTCAATTTTTGACAGAATCTGGACTAATTGCCTTGGGCTCATTAATTTTTGCTTTGATCATCGCATCCTTGGCCATGCCACTGTACAACGACCTAGCGGGCAAAGAGTTGTCCATCCCCTATGCCAGCCCTATATTTTGGTTGATTTTGATCATGGCAGCCTTGGTCCTTGGTCTTTTCTCTGGAAGTTACCCCGCATTCTTTATGTCCCGTTTTGTTGCCGCAAAAGTATTGAAAGGCCAAGGGGACAACTCCATAGGTGGAGGAAGGATAAGAAATGCCCTGGTCATACTCCAATTTAGCATTTCCGTATTCTTGATCATGGGAACGCTTACGGTTTTTCAACAATTACGATTTATACAGGGCAAGGATCTTGGTTATGGAAAAAACCAAGTATTGATAATTGGCGGCGTCAACGGTCTGGAAGGAAAAAGGCAGGCATTTAAAGATGCGGTGGTTCGCCTCAGCCAGGTAAATACCGCCACATTGAGCAGTTATCTGCCCACCCCATCTTCACGAAGCAGCGGAACCTACATGTTGGCAGAAGATCGTAGTCAGGAGAAATCCATCAACATGCAACAATGGACGGTGGATGATGATTATCTATCCACCATCGGACTGTCATTGGTTTCCGGTAGAGCTTTTGATCTGGACAGATTCGCTACGGATTCCTCGGCCGTAATTCTTAATGAAAAAGCAGTGGCCGTCTTGGGAAAAACCCCTGAAAGTGTCATCGGAACCCAATTTGTCAATGATTTTCAGAATGGTTCGTTGAGCACCGTAATAGGGGTTGTAAAGAATTTTCATTACGAAACCCTTAGGGATGAGGTGGGCTCATTGGCCCTTTTCCATGGGGGTGAATTTGCCAGTAACCTGGCCATTAAATTAAATGGCGGAGATGTTTCCCAGACCGTTGCGCAAATTGAAAACATTTGGCGGGATATGGCACCGACTCAGCCATTTGACCATTATTTCATGGACGATTCGTTCAATTCCAGTTACGATGCGGAACAGCGCTTAGGGCGGATTTTTATGATTTTCACAGTGCTTTCCATCATTATAGCATGTTTGGGACTTTTGGGCTTGGCCACTTTCAATGCTCAAAAACGGGTAAAGGAAATCGGGGTGAGAAAAGTATTGGGTGCAGGTGTTGGCCAAATTGTTTACCGATTATCGGTGGACTTTTTAAAGCTCGTTGGCCTTGCCGTGTTTATAGCGTTACCGCTTGGTTGGTATGCCATGAACCGATGGTTGGAGGACTTCTCATACCGAATAGACATCCCTTGGTGGATTTTTGCACTATCGGCCCTGTTGGCCGTGGGAGTAGCCCTATTGACCGTGAGTTATCAAAGTATAAAGGCTGCTATCGTGAACCCGGTAAAGAGCCTTAGGACCGAATAAACACTAACCATAACCAAATGCCATGTTTTTCAACAACTTAAAAGTAGCTTGGAGAAGTATTTTAAAGAACAAATTGTTCTCTTTTATAAATGTAATTGGGCTTTCCATTGGTCTGTGTTCATCTATCGTTATCGGTGCCATAGTTTATTTTGATTTTTCGTTCGACAATTTTCATAAGGACAGGGATAGAATCTATCGGGTAACCACCCTTTTTGAATCAGGGGAGAATGAATTCTCGAACCGAGGTGTCTCCGTACCCTTGATGAAGGAGTTCAGGAACGGTATTTCGGGCGTAGAGGTATCGGCTCCATTTATGAGCACCTATTTCTCCACCATCGAAAATAAGGCACAAGACCTGGTGTTCAGAAATGAGAACAATGGCATATTGGCCGATGGGGACTATTTTGAGATTTTTGATTACAATTGGTTGGCCGGAGATAACCAAACAGCACTCTCCGAACCCGCACAAGTAGTATTGACCAAGATTAAGGCGGAAAAATATTTTCCACATAAGAATGTCAACGAGGTAATTGGGCAAACCTTGGTCTATAACGATTCTGTTAATGTGAAGGTAATGGGCGTAGTGGATGACCTCAAACAGAACAGCGATCTTAAATTTACCGAGTTCATGTCCTTGTCCTCCGCCAAAATGTTCGGAGAAAGTGATTTTACGACCAGTGATGCCTGGAACGGGACAAGTTCGGGAGACCAACTTTTTTTCAAGATAAGTGAAGGAGCCAGTGTTCCGAATATTCAATCTCGGTTGGACGAACTGGCCAAAGAGCATAAAAATAGGGAACCTTGGGCCATTAACGATGAACGGTGGTTTAAAATTCAGGCCTTATCGGAGATTCATTTTGGCGGTGAGCACGGCGACTACCCATTCAACAATTCTAGTCACGTAGCCAACATGAAGGTATTGAAAAGTCTTGCTTTTATAGCACTTTTCCTATTGTTGTTGGGCTGTGCAAATTTCATCAATCTAAACTCTGCACAGGCACTTACGCGAGCTAAGGAAATAGGCATCAGGAAAACACTGGGAAGCTCCAAAAAACAAGTGGTGCGACAATTCTTCGGTGAAACTTTTATATTGACTTTATTGGCGACGGTACTGTCACTTGTGATGGCTCCATTTCTTTTGCGCCAGTTCAAGGATTTTCTTCCAAGCGGGATAGACCTATCGGTATTGTACAGTGCCGAGGGCATATTTGGCATATTACTTTTGATGCTCTTAGTGTGTCTGCTTTCTGGATTTTATCCAGCTTTTGTACTGTCCAAATTTAAGCCTGTTTCGGTGCTTAAAGGGCAGTTCTCAAAAGGGGACAAAGGAGTTCGGTTGCGCAAGACCCTTACTGTTTTCCAGTTTGTGGTGGCCCAGGTATTTGTAATCGCGACCTTCTTGGTCGCAAAACAATTACATTTTTTAATGCAGAAGGACATGGGAATGAAAACAGAGGCGGTCGCATATGTAAACTTGCCTTGGAATGATAGGTCCCAGATTAAGAAGGAAAGGGTATTCAATCAGATAAAGAATATAAAGGGACTTTCCCAAGTAAGCTGGGGCGATAATCCTCCGGCCTCCAACAATATGTCATCAACCATACTTTCCTACTATAAAGATGGCAATGAAACGCATCAAGAAGCGCAAATTTTGACAGGTGACATATCCTATTTAAAAACCTACGGAATCCCGCTGATTGCCGGCAGGGAAAGGTTGAACGATAGTATAGACGAGTACGTGGTGAACGAAACATTTGCACGGGCCATTGGTTTCCAAAACCCGGAAGAAGTGGTTGGAACCTCGGTAAAGTTGGATACCGTAAAAATTGCCATAGTTGGGGTGATGAAAGATTTTAACCAAAGATCATTACGGTCCGAAATAAGGCCTTTGGCCGTTAGAGGGCACTATAGCAGAGGGTTTGACGGTATCCATTTTGATTTGGGCAACAATCCCGAACGGTGGACCCAAATTGTTGATGAGGTGGAGGAAGTTTTAGTTTCCGTTTATCCAGATGAGGAGTTGGAAGTTAGGTTCATGGATGAAACGGTAAAAGGATTTTACAGACAGGAGAAAAGCGCTGTCCAACTTTTAAAATGGGCCACGGGACTGGCCATATTGATCAGTTGTTTGGGACTAATGGGCCTCGTAGTCTATACCACGGAACGCAGAGTAAAGGAAATAGGGGTGCGTAAAGTGTTGGGTGCCAATCTAGCCCAACTGAACATTTTGTTGTGCAAGGAGTTTTTGATTTTGGTAGGTGTTGCCTTCGCCATTGCAGTACCCATATCGTGGTACTTGGTCCAAGAATGGATAGAAAGCTTCGCTTACAAGACAGAGCTAAGTTGGTGGGTTTTCTTGACCAGTGGAATCGGGATGGCCGTGGTGGCCCTTTTGGTTACGGGAGCAAGAACTTACAAAACGGCCAATATAAACCCTATTGAGAGTTTAAGGAACGAGTAGTTAAAAAGAAATCAAAACATAACAGGAACCAACAAACAACGAAAACCATGTTCAAGAACTATCTTAAAATCGCTTGGAGAAATCTGATAAAAAACAAAATATTCAGTATTGCCAACATTGTAGGACTTACCTGCGCTTTTGCCGTGGCCATTCTGTTGAGCATGACAGCTTTGTTTGAACTGTCTTTTGATCAGTTCCACGAGAATAAGGATAGTGCATACCAAATCTACCTGACCAGCCAAACCCCAAGAGGAGCAGAAACGAGCACATCCAACCCAGTCCCTCTGGCGAGCGCCCTTAAGGAAGAAGTTTCGGGAATAAAGCAAATTACCCGAAGCTTGAGCGAGGATGCCTTGGTAAGCTACCAGGACAAAGATTTGGATTTGGATGCCGAATACGTTGATGCCGAATTCTTTTCTATTTTCAGCTTTCCCGTGATTGCGGGTAATACTAACAATCCTTTGCCCTCAAAAAATTCTGTTGCCATAACCGAAGAAACAGCCACAAAAATGTTCGGGAACACGAATGTGGTCGGCGATGTGCTTCAGGTTAAAGTGGGAAGCGATGTTTATCCCTTTACCATTTCGGCCGTTTTGGAAAACACACCGACCAATAGCAGTATAGATTTTGATATTGTGATTCCGTTCGAGAACCATCCCGAATTTGAGGCTAACAAGGATGTTTGGAACTCTCAGTTTTTTCCGATTTATCTGCAATTGGAAGAGGGTATGACGACAGAACAGTTCGAGGTCAATTCAAGGGAATTTGCCAATCTTCATTATAGGGGAAGTATCGAAAGCGATAAAAGGGATGGAGCATCCCCTGATGAAAATGGACAGTTTAAGCAGTTCCATTTGTTGCCTATTACCGACATGCACTTCGTATCCTTTAAGGAAGGAAAGGCCGAAACAGCCCGCACTTTTCCCTATTTGATTCTTGGGGTGGCAATCGTGATTATATTCATTGTTTGCGCAAATTTCATTAACATGAACATTGCCCTGAGTGAAAAAAGATTGAAAGAAATCGGTATGCGCAAAACACTGGGGGCGGTAAAAAAGCAACTGTTCTTCCAGTTTTGGATGGAAAGTGTAGTTGTATTCTTGGTTTCCATCGGACTTGGGCTTCTGCTAAGCAATTTACTCATAGACCCCTTTAAAACCCTATTTGTAACAAAGGCCACTTTTGCCGAGGTGACCAAGCCCACCATTATTCTTCTGTTTGCCGCATCCATTTTTATAATTACCCTGATTGCTGGGGGCTATCCGGCATTGATCATGAGCAAACTGGGCACCCTTAGAGCACTGAAAGGTAAGTTGGACTTTGGTAAAAACCGGTTAAGAAACGGTTTGATCGTGCTTCAGTTTGCAATCGCCATTATTTTGATCAGTGGGACATTGGTTTTGCACGGACAAATAGAGTTTTTGCGGAACAAGGACTTGGGCTATAACAAGGAACAGGTGGTATCCATCCCCTTGAACGGCAGAAAGGATAGTTATGCCGTTATAGAACTTTTGCGGGATGAACTTACCCAAAACCCTGATATTTTGAGCGTATCCGGCTCTGATAGCAATTTGGGCCTAGGGAAGGACGGCAGTATTACCAGCAGTGCCATGGGATTCGATTATAAAGGCAGGGGATTGATTACAAATGCACTTACCGTAGACTACGACTACGCCAAAACCTTGGATATTGAGCTTTTGGAAGGGCGTATGTTCGATAAAAAATACAGTACCGACAGTCTTAGTTTGGTAATCAACGAAAGCATGGCCAAGCAATTTGGAGAGGACGACCCACTGTCCATCCGTATCAATATGGATGATGCCGTTACCTATTCGGTGGTCGGGGTCATAAAGGATTATTATTTCCAAGACGTAAAAAAGGAAGTACAACCGCTCACCTTATTCCTCAACCGTAATTGGGACCTATATTATGCATACGTGAAAATTTCGCCCAAAAATGCCGCACAATCTTTTGATGCCATAAAAACGGCCTGGGAAAAAATTGAGCCTCAAGCAGAGTTCTTGGGCTCGTTTTTAGATGAAAATGTGGACCGCACCTTTAAAAGAGAGAAAACCTTGGCCACAATCATTACAAGTGGCAGTATTTTAGGAATTATATTAAGTTGCTTGGGGCTATTCGCTATTTCCATTTTAGTGGTGGCGCAAAGAACAAAAGAGATAGGAGTGAGAAAAGTGGTAGGAGCAAGCGTGTCTTCCGTTGCGCTGTTACTGACCAAGGATTTTTTAAAGTTGGTCGGCCTGGCCTTTTTGGTAGCCACCCCAATTTCTTGGTATTTTTTAAATGAATGGTTGCAGAATTATGCCTCGCACGTAAGTTTAAGTCCGTTGTTCTTTGTTGTTGCAGGACTTACGGCTACATTGATAGCTTTTATTACGGTGGGTTCACGTACTGTAAAAGCTGCATCTGCAAATCCGGTGAAAAGTTTAAGGGACGAATAAATAAACATACTATGCTATTACAACTCAACAATATTTTTAAATGGGTCACCACGGGCGGCCAACGTATATTTTTATTAAAAGATATCAATCTAGAGGTGGAAGAGGGCGAATTTATCTCCATTATGGGACCATCGGGTTCTGGAAAATCCACGTTGCTCAATGTCATTGGCATGCTCGACACTTTTGATGAGGGCGAGTATAATTTCATGGATGAATCCGTACACTCCCTAAAAGAGAAACACCGTTCCAACTTGTACAAACAGTATATTGGCTTTGTCTTCCAATCCTATCATTTGTTGGACGAACTTACGGTAAAGGAGAACTTGGAAATGCCTTTGATCTATAAAAAAATAAAAGGTTCGGAAAGAAAGGCGATGGTGGCGGATATGTTGGACCGTTTCAACATTGTTGGGAAAAAGGACCTTTTTCCTACGCAATTAAGTGGCGGCCAACAGCAATTGGTCGGTGTTGCGAGGGCACTGATCTCCAACCCAAAACTAATATTGGCCGATGAGCCCACGGGAAACCTTAACTCGAAACAAGGGGAGGAAATCATGGAACTTTTCAAGAAATTAAACGGGGAAGGGGTGACCATTATCCAAGTGACACATTCGGAGAAAAATGCCGAATACGGCTCCCGTATCATCAATTTATTGGACGGGCGAATGGTTTAATCGGCCAGTTCGGCCAGTTCTTGGCCAACAAGACTGCCGAGGGCTACACCCATTCCCCCTAGGCGAACGCCGCAGTAAATAGCATTTGAAACCTGTTTTACGATAGGTGATTTTTGTGCGCCCACTCCCATAATACCGCTCCATCTCCGCTCTATTTTAACGGATTGCCGGGGTAAAATCATTGTGTGTAGCAGTTCTTCCAGTTTGTTCTGGATAATCGGGGTCTGTCCGAAAGTTATAGTCTCTTCGGTTTCAAAATCAAGGTTTCTTCCACCACCGAACAGGATTCTATCATCAATGTTGCGGAAGTAATAATAGCCTTCGTCAAAATGGAATGTCCCCTTGATATGCAAGTTTTGGATGGGTTCCGTAATCAAGACCTGTGCCCTTGCAGGTTTTACAGTTTCCAACTTCAATAACCTTGAGGCAAACCCGTTGGTGGCCACGAATACTTTCTTGGACTGAAACTCAAAGTCGGTTGTTTTGATGATTCCAACGCCATTGCATTCTGTCACATCTTGCACCATTACGCCGTTTAAAATGGGTATTTCCATGTACACACATTTTTGAATCAAGGAGCACATCATTTTGCCTGTGTCCAATTGCCCTTCCAGCTGGTGCGTGATGTACTTTTCCTGAATATTGGAGAACCCGAAGAAATTGGAATTGGTTACAAAAGGGTTTTTGGCAAAAATCGGCTCCATCAAACGGTTGAGATAAGGAATGGATTCCAAGCATTTTTCATAAAACGCAGGTTTTTCCAAAGGAAACAGTTCGTGACCTCCGTGGAGCTCGAATCCTATGGCTTTATCTCCCAAAAGATGACGTAGTCTCTGAATGCCGTTCCAGCGTTTTTCGACGAGCTTCACCACTTCTTCTTCAGAATGGTGCTCCAAGTCTGATAGAATTTCCGAGGCGCTCCCAAAACAAGCAAAACCTGCGTTTTTAGTACTTGCCCCCTGTGGTAAACTGCCTTTTTCCAATATCAGGATATTGCTCTTGGGATATTTTTCCTTAAGGCTTATGGCACAATTAATACCAACGATACCGCTGCCGATTACGGTAAAATCAACATTGGAAAACCAACTTTTATGTTCCCAGTAACTTAATTGCATAAAAGAAAAGCCCCGATAAATTCGGGGCTTTGATTAATGTTCTTCTTTATATTTTGAATCCATTTTAAAATCCTCCATGAATTTGGTGGTATAGTTGCCGGCCAAATAATCTGGGTGATCCATCAATTGACGGTGAAATGGAATGGTAGTCTTTACACCTTCAATAACAAACTCGTCCAAGGCCCTTCTCATTTTGTTAATGGCCTCTTCCCTTGTTTGGGCGGTGGTAATCAACTTCGCGATCATGGAATCATAATTCGGAGGAATCATGTAACCACTGTACACATGCGTATCCAAACGGACACCGTGGCCTCCTGGGGTATGAAGCGTTGTGATTTTTCCCGGAGATGGTCTAAAGTCGTTATAAGGGTCTTCCGCGTTAATCCTACATTCGATGGAATGTAATTTTGGATAGTAGTTTTTGCCGGAAATCGGCACACCACCCGCTACCAAAATTTGCTCACGGATCAAGTCATAATCTACAACTTGTTCAGTAATCGGGTGCTCTACCTGAATACGGGTGTTCATTTCCATAAAGTAGAAATTTCGGTGTTTGTCCACCAAAAATTCAATGGTTCCCGCTCCTTCATATTTAATGTACTCAGCAGCTTTAACAGCGGCTTTTCCCATATCTTCACGTAGTTTGTCCGTCATAAAAGGCGAAGGGGTCTCCTCGGTAAGCTTTTGGTGCCTACGTTGCACGGAACAATCCCTTTCGGATAAGTGACAGGCCTTTCCATATTGGTCACCAACAATTTGGATTTCGATATGGCGAGGCTCCTCGATCAACTTTTCCATGTACATTCCACCATTTCCAAAAGCGGCAGTCGCTTCGGTAACGGCACTGTTGAAATTTTTCTCCATTTGGTCTTCGGACCAGATGGCTCTCATTCCCTTTCCACCACCACCTGCGGTAGCTTTGATCATGACCGGGTAGCCCATTTTTTTGGCTTCCTTTTTTGCATGATCAACATCCTTAAGAAGACCTTGGGAACCAGGAACAGTGGGTACCCCGGCTTTTCTCATGGTTTCCTTTGCTGTGGCCTTGTCTCCCATTTTATCAATTTGGTCACCGGATGCACCAATGAATTTGATATCGTGCTCAGCACATATTTTGGAGAACTTGGAGTTTTCGGAAAGGAATCCGTACCCCGGGTGAATGGCATCGGCGTTGGTAATTTCCGCAGCTGCTATAATATTTGGAATCTTCAGATAAGATTCACTACTGGGTGCGGGACCAATACAAACGGCTTCGTCGGCAAAACGAACGTGAAGGCTTTCCTCGTCCGCCTTAGAGTAAACGGCCACCGTTTTAATGCCCATTTCCTTGCAGGTTCTTATAATCCGCAAGGCAATTTCGCCCCTATTTGCAATCAATACTTTTTTAAACATAGAACACAATCTTAAATTAGGAATTCTAAATCTTAAATGGTTCCGGGCGATGGTATTGATGGCCCAGAATCTATCATTTAAAATTCACTACGACGGGTCTACCAAGAATAAGGGTTGGTCGAACTCAACTGGAGAAGAGTCGTCAACCAAAATCTTTACAATTTTACCTGAAACTTCGGATTCGATATCGTTGAAAAGTTTCATTGCCTCTATCACACAAAGAACATCTCCTTTGTTGATGGAAGTTCCAACCTCCACAAATGCTGGTTTGTCAGGCGAAGGTTTTCTATAAAAAGTTCCTATGATAGGAGATTTTATGGTAATATATTTTGAATCGTCATCTGATTTTTTGGCTTCAGATGGTGCAGGTGCAGCGGTTTCTTGGGCTACCGGTGCTTGCGCTGTAGGAGCTGCTGCGGTTTGGGGAACAGGAATCTGTTGAACAATTGTGGTTTCTGGTGAACCTGAACCGGCGCTTCCCGTTCGAATGGTGATTTTGATATCCTCCATCTCCAGCTTCACCTCGCTGGCGCCCGATTTGGCGACAAACTTGATTAAACTTTGAATTTCCTTAATGTCCATGGAATATAATTTGTTAGTTGCGTGATTAAGAATTATAGGCCCATTTTAAATAAATGGAACCCCATGTAAAACCACCTCCAAAGGCGGCAAAAATTATGTTATCTCCCTTTTTTAACTGCTTCTCGAAGTCGTACAACAACAAGGGCAGTGTTGCGGAGGTCGTATTTCCGTAACGGTCGATGTTGATTAGAACTTTTTCTGGTTCTACTCCCATTCGATTTGCTGTGGCATCGATGATACGTTTATTGGCTTGGTGGGGCGCTAACCATTGCACATCATCTTTTGTCAAATTGTTCCGCTCCATGATCAGTGCCGATACATCTGCCATATTGGATACCGCAAATTTAAAAACGGACTTACCGTCTTGGTACACAAAATGTTGTTTGTTTTTTACGGTTGCTTCAGAAGCAGGCAGAATAGAGCCGCCTGCATCAATCTTTAAAAATTGACGACCAATACCATCAGAGCGAAGATATTCGTCTTGAAGTCCCAATCCTTCTTCATTAGGTTCAAAAAGAACCGCTCCGGCTCCATCACCAAAAATAATACATGTAGTTCTATCTGTATAATCTATTATGGAGGACATTTTATCGGCCCCAATGACCAATACCTTTTTATATCTGCCGGATTCTATGTAACTGGCCGCAGTGGACATCCCGTATAAAAAGCTGGAACACGCTGCCTGCAAGTCGTAGGCGAAAGCGTTTACAGCACCAATTTCTGAAGCCACATATGCAGCGGTTGATGCTACGGGCAAGTCGGGGGTTGCGGTTGCTACAAGCACAAAATCTATTTCGGAAGCTTCAATGCCTCTTTTTTGAAGCAGGTCTTCTGCGGCTTTGATGGCCATAAAAGATGTTCCTGCATTCTCTTCTTTTAAGATTCTACGTTCCTTGATTCCGGTTCTGGTAGTTATCCATTCATCGTTGGTATCTACCATAGTTTCCAGTACTTTATTGGAAAGTACAAAATCGGGAACATATCCTCCTACAGCTGTTATTGCTGCTGTTGTTTTCTTCATTTTAGCCTCTCTTTATTGTCAAAAAGAATCAAATTTGACCCAAAAGCGGTGAAAATTAGTCATTTTATATGACTTTATGGGCAAAATTAATCGTTTTTGGGTGTTAACGTGGGCCCATAAAAAAACTCCCGTTAAAAATTGAACGGGAGTTGCTTTATTTTAAGGTGTTTGCGATTAGGCCGCTGTTTCCTCTTCAGTTTTGTCGATCAAAATCTGACCTCTGTAGTACAATTTGCCTTCGTGCCAATGTGCTCTGTGCATCAAGTGCATTTCACCTGTTGTTGAGTCTTTGGCAATTGTAGGCGCAACTGCTTTGTAGTGAGTTCTTCTTTTGTCCCTTCTGGTTTTTGATATTTTTCTCTTAGGATGTGCCATTATAAACCTATTTATCCGTTAGTAACTTTTTTAAATCGTCCCACCTGGGGTCTGTGTCTTCTGATGGTTTTGTATTCTCTTTTGGCTGAAGCTCTTCTAGCTTGTCCAAGATTTCGGATTGCAATGTGCCATCTTCCACTCCGGGATGAACCCTTTTTTGTGGAACGGCCAGCACCAACATTTCGTATACGTACTGCGCAATATTGAATTGGTGTTCCCCATGTGGAATGATAAGGATCTCATCGTCTTCATCATTGTACTCTTCGCCAAACTTGACGACTAGTTTCAATTTGGAATCAATAGGCTGGTCAAAAGGTTCGCCCGTTAAGTCACAATCCACATTTATGGTTCCCTCCGCTTCAATCTGAAGTTCCATCATCGTGCTCATTTTATCCAAAATGGCATCAATTTTTACGGAAGCTCCGTTAAATTCTTGGTAGTCAAAAGATTCAAAGAACGCATCATCAATTTCGTACACAAAGTTATGTTTTCCCAACTTCAGACCTGAAAAAGGGATATTAAACTCTTTCAGCTTCATCATTTCTACACTTAAGGTTTGTGTACCAGCCTTTAAAGGCGGGTGCAAAGATACTACTAATTTACAAAACTGCAATTCTTGCCACAACAAATATCCAAAATGAATACAACTTTTTACCCTCCGCGCTTAATTTTCTGCTTTTTTAGAGGGTTTTCGGTGAGTTCTTGGTATTCGGTCCGGTTCCTAAACACTTGAATGGCAGTAAAAACTGCTTCTTTAAACGAACTGTCGTCCGCCTTGCCCTTGCCTGCAATTTCGTAGGCGGTGCCATGATCGGGTGATGTTCTTACCTTATTTAGACCTGCAGTATAATTGACTCCCTTTCCAAAAGAGAGTGTTTTAAATGGGATTAGCCCTTGATCGTGGTATGCCGCCAGTATGGCATCGAAATTTTTATGGTTGTCAGAACCAAAGAAACTATCGGCCGAATAGGGGCCGTACACCAAAGTGCCCTTGTCGAACAATTCTTTAATGGTAGGTTTTAGGATTTTATCGTCCTCTTCCCCAATGGTTCCGTTGTCCCCACTGTGCGGATTGATCCCCAAAAGTGCAATTTTGGGTTTACGGATGCCAAAATCCATCTTTAGGGATTCCTCCATGGTGGCGACTTTGTTCCGAATAAGTTTTGGGGTGATGGCCTTGGCCACATCCTTTACGGCGATGTGATCGGTAAGCAGACCTACCCGAAGTTCGTTGGTTACCATAAACATAAGACTTTCACCTTTCAGTTCTTGGGCCAAAAAATCGGTATGTCCGGGAAACTTGAAATCTTCGGATTGTATATTGTTTTTGTTGATGGGTGCCGTCACCAAAACATCGATCTTATTTTCTTTTAGGGCATTCACGGCGGCCTTCAATGATGTAATGGCAAATTCACCGGCCTCCTTTGTGGCCTGCCCGTACTGAATACTGGGAACATCCTTGCTCACATTTACGATATTGACTTTTCCTTCCAAGGCCTGGTCGGCATCGCGGACACCGTTGAATTTGATATCCAGCCCAAAATCTTTGAACTGTTGTGAAACAATCTTGTTGGATGCAAATAGTACAGGTGTGCAAAAGTCCAACATTCTTGCATCCTCAAAAGTTTTGAGCGCTACCTCGCACCCAATTCCGTTAATGTCTCCAATGGAGATCCCCAATCGTATTTTTTGATTTTCCTTCATAAAATGAATGCCGTTATGGCTACTTTTGCATTACAAAACTAGTCAATTAATAAGACACAATGTTCACAGGGATCATAGAGACTTTAGGGAAAGTTGAAAAGCTGGAAAAAGAGGGCGGAAATCTTCATATTACAGTTTCCTCCACAATTACAGCTGAATTAAAGATAGACCAAAGTGTTTCGCACAACGGGGTATGCCTAACCGTTGTTTCCATTCATGCCGATCAGTATACCGTGACTGCCATTGAAGAAACCCTGAACAAAACCAATTTAGGTGAATTAAAAGTTGGTGAAGTGGTCAATCTGGAGCGGGCCATGTTGCTCGGCGCACGTTTGGACGGACATATTGTTCAAGGGCACGTGGATCAAACCGCAACTTGTAAATCCATTGAGGAGAAGGATGGCAGTTGGGTCTATACCTTTGCATACGATTCCAGACTCAATAATGTGACCATCGAAAAAGGTTCCATTACGGTGGACGGAGTTAGTTTGACCGTTGTGGATTCCAAAAAAGACAGTTTTAGCGTTGCGATAATTCCTTACACCTACGAGCATACCCGTTTCCACACCTACAAAGTAGGTGGCACCATTAACCTAGAGTTCGATGTGGTTGGAAAATATGTTTCCAGATTATTGGAGTTGCGAGGGTAACCCGCTAAAACACGTTTTTCATTCCTTGCCATACCTTTAATAATACAAAAGCGGAAAGGGCTACTACAACAGTTAGAATGATGGCCAATTGGTATTCTCCATAAATCCAATATCCTGTGGCGAACATAATGGAGTAAATCAAAACAACACCGGATAGCATTGCCTTAATTCCTGATGGAACGCTCCACTTTTCGTTGGTCTTGACTATTTCCACATTGTCTACTTTGGCTTCATCCACAACTTTGGCCCAACCTGGACCTCCTGGCTGAATTTTTAGATAGAAGCTTCGAAGCACCTCTTTACTTTCCGGTTGGGTAACAAATGTGGCTGTTAACCAGATAATGGAAGTTACTATCATTATAAAAGGTAAATCGGCCCATTCAGGAAAAATACCTGTGTCCGGAGCAAACAAATAACCTCGCAAAGGAGTGGTTTCGAGTAAAACCGCTAGTATTCCTGATGAGAACATGGCGGTAATTTCACTCCAAGCGTTGATTCGCCACCAGAACCACCTTAATATGAAAATAAGCCCTGTTCCCGCTCCAAATGATAAAAGCAGGTTGAACACTCCCATGGCATCCTGTAGGGCCAATGCCAAAAACGCACTCAACACCATTAACAGTACGGTAGAAATCCTACCCACATTTACCATTTGTTTTTCTGAGGCCTCTGGATTTATTTGTTGCTTATAAAAATCATACACTATGTAGGATGAGCCCCAGTTCAGCTGGGTCGAAATTGTGGACATGTAGGCTGCAACCAGAGAGGCTAGAACCACACCTAAAAGCCCTGTTGGGAGTTTTGTCATCATGGCGGAATAGGCCAAATCGTGCCCAAGCTTATCCTCCGTTACATTGGGGAAGGCTTCGTGGATACTCGCAACATCCGGATATACTACCAAGGAGGCCAAAGCCACTAGAATCCAAGGCCAAGGTCTTAAAGCATAATGCATAATATTAAAGAAGAAGGTAGCTCCAATAGCGTGATTCTCATTTTTCGCCGCCAACATTCGTTGTGCAATATAACCTCCACCGCCTGGTTCGCCTCCAGGATACCAAGAACTCCACCATTGCACTGCCAAGGGTATGATCAGCGCAGTGATCAAGGCTTTTTTATCACTGAAATCGGGGAGTATGCTTAATTTATCTTTTACATTCTCATTTTCCAAAACCGCTTGCAATCCGCCCACTTCAGGTAAATTAACCAGATAATAAGCAGCTCCTATTGCTCCGGCCATTGCCATAAAAAACAGGAAAAAATCACTGTACACAACACCCTTAAATCCACCTAGGGCACTAAAAATAACAGTGATAAGGCCTGCGCTTACCACAGTTACCCAAGGGTCCAACCCTAGCATTACGCCACCTATCTTTATGGCGGCCAAGGTAACGGAGGCCATGGTGATCACATTGAACAAAACCCCAAGATATATGGCCCTGAACTTTCTTAAAAAGCTTGCTGCCTTTCCCCCGTATCTTAATTCATAAAATTCCAGATCCGTTTTTACGTTAGATTTTCTCCAAAGCTTGGCATAAACAAAAACGGTCAACATCCCTGTTAACAAAAAGCACCACCACCCCCAGTTTCCTGAAACACCATTGGAGCGAACCAAATCGGTCACTAAATTGGGCGTATCCGTGGAAAAAGTCGTAGCGACCATGGACAATCCCAAAAGCCACCAGGGCATACTTCGGCCGGATAAAAAATATTCTGTTGAATTTTGTCCGGATTTTTTTGAAACATAAATCCCTATGAAGAGGACCAAAGCAAAAAATCCAAAAATGATGGTGTAATCTAAAAGCTCTAATTTCATTTGTTCAGTTTGGCTGGAGCTAAAGATAGTTTTTTTGGGTTACTTTTGTGAACCCGCAAAAAAAATCCTCATGTTTCTTTCTGCTTTCTCCGACATTTCTGTTGCCGCTTGGACCATGGCCGCTACCGCTGCTTTTTTGATGGGGGTCTCCAAAGCGGGACTTAAGGGCATGTCCATTTTTAATGTGACCCTTATGGCTTTGGCCTTTGGTTCGAGAGCTTCTACGGGGCTTTTTATTCCGCTGCTGATTGTTGGGGATATTTTTGCGGTGGTCTATTACAACCGACACGCCCAATGGAAATACATTTTTAAGTTTATTCCATGGATGATCCTTGGGATACTCGTCGGAGTATTGGTCGGCAAAGATCTTCCTGAATGGGAATTTAAATGGGGGATGGTAATCGTGATATTTATAAGTTTGGCGATGCTCATTTGGTGGGATAGAAGAAAGTCCCAAACCGTGCCCACCCATTGGTTGTTTTCGGGTTCTATGGGAATTTTGGCCGGAATCTGTACCATGATCGGCAATTTGGCCGGTGCCTTCACCAATATTTTCTTTTTGGCCATGCGATTGCCCAAGAACGAGTTTGTGGGTACGGCAGCTTGGCTGTTCTTTATCACTAATTTGTTCAAACTTCCTTTTCATGTATTTGTTTGGAAAACGGTTACGGTTGAAAGCCTTCTGATTAACTTAAGGCTTTTGCCCGCCATTCTTCTCGGTTTGATTTTGGGCGTTTTCTTGGTGAAGAAAATCAACGAAAAAAACTACAAGCGTTTTATCTTGATTGTAACGGCCATTGGTGCTGTGGCAATTTTGTTTAAATAACTTTTTCTTTTTTTGAAAAGGTATTTCTACCAATATGATTCGTTTATGAAGATTCCGCAGGAGCTGGGCATGAGCCAGAGCAAAGGATTGTCTAGTCGGATGAGAATTTCAAGAACATGGCCGAACCAATTCGTAGACTAGTAGACAAGGCGTATGCCGATAGATATTTATGTAAGAATGAATTTTTCAGACCAAGATAAAACACCAAAGGCTCGAGGGTTAATTTCGAAAGTTGTAAATTTCAAGTAAAATAAAACTCACAATAGAACCTAACCAATTATGGCAAAATTTTACGATACAAAATATTTAAAAGGCGATTTTACTGGCGGACTCGTGGCGGGCATCGTAGCGCTACCGCTGGCATTGGCTTTTGGTGTGCAATCCGGTCTCGGTGCAATCTCAGGGCTGTACGGTGCAATCGCAATTGGAATACTTGCCGCCTTGTTTGGGGGAACAAAAACACAAGCTAGCGGCCCAACCGGACCAATGACCGTGGTTTCGGCAGCTTTGGTGGCCAGTGCCATTGACTTGACAGGAAGTTTGGAAAGTGCAATGGGCATCATTATTCTGAGTTTCTTTGTCGGCGGGGTATTACAGATAATTTTTGGGCTAGTAAACATTGCCGGATATATCAAATACTTTCCCTACCCCGTAATTTCGGGTTTCATGAGCGGTGTGGGACTCATTATCATCATCCTGCAAATATTCCCGTTCGTTGGTTTGGATTCGGCAAAATCCACTATAAAAGTAATGTCGGATTTACCCAGACTTTTTACCGAGTTTAATTGGCAGGCTCTGGTTTTGGGAGCGATGACGGTGATAATTTATTACCTCTTTCCAAAAATCAACAAGACCGTACCCAGCGCTCTAGTGGCCTTGATTGCCGTATCCATCTTTTCCTATTTTATAAATTGGGATGTTCCTATTATTGGAGAAATACCTTCGGGATTACCCTCGCTGCAAATAGACGGCCTTTTCAGCATTGATAGTGAAGCCTATTTTATGGTTCTGGAATATGGACTGGTCTTGGCCGTTTTGGGTTCCATTGACTCGTTGTTGACCTCGGTAATTGCGGATAACATGACCAAAACCAAGCATAATAGCAATCGCGAGCTAATCGGCCAAGGTATTGGCAATATGGTGGCAGCATTGATTGGGGGCATACCTGGTGCAGGAGCAACCAAGGGTACTGTGGTAAACATAAATAATGGTGGTAAAACGAGGCTTTCCGGAGCCTTGCACGGCACATTTCTCTTGGCCGTTTTATTGGGATTAAGTTCGCTCGCAGCATACATCCCCTTGGCTGTGCTTGCAGGAATATTGATTCCGATTGGGTTTAAAATTATCGATACCCGTGGTCTCAAACATATAAAGATAATGCCCAAGGCTGATTCCGTGGTACTGATCATTGTTTTATTATGGACCACATTTGGCAGTCTGATCCAAGCAGTTGGTGTTGGGGTAACGCTGGCGGCATTGTTGTTTATGAAACGCGCCAGTGATATTGGGGAAAAAGGCATGGAAGTTGGTACCCTTGCGGGTTTTGATGGGGAAAGGCCTTGGGTAGATGAGGAGAGTTTCTATGAGAAATACAAGGACCAAGTATTTATCAAACATTTAAATGGTCCGTTGTTTTTTGGTTTTACGTCCTACTTTCAGGATCAGGTAAAAAATATTGATGAACATATAAAAGTACTTGTCATCCGTATGGACCGTGTACCACATATCGATCAGTCGGGTGTCTATGCTCTGGAAACCATCATTTTTGATTTATCCAATAAAAACGTAAAAACCGTTTTAACTGGCTTGCAGGAACAACCCAAACGGCTTATTGAAAGTATAGATATTATTCCCGACTTGGTTCCGGAAGAACAAGTCTTTTCAAAAGTTCAGGACAGTTTTTCTTGGATTGCCAGGGAGTTGGAAACTCAAAACCATTCATAAATTTGTTCAAGAATTATAATAGGAATAGAAAAAGCCACATCAATTTGATGTGGCTTTTCTTTATACACTAATATGTTCCGCTATTCCGAAGCGCCTTCGTAAATCGCGTTAAATATCAACTTATACGTTCCACGTGGCTGTGCCCTAAATTGGGGACGGAATGCAAATAATACTGCCGAACCCTTACCATATTTGGCTTTTACCAGTGCAGGTTTTTTTGCGATATATCTGTCTTCGCCCATGGCCCAACCGCTCATTAATAAATCTTTGGCGGCATAGGTGGCAATTACTTCAACTTCGGGTGCTGGAGCATCTTTGATGTCCTCTGTTCCTCCTTCACCAGATTTTCGTTGTTTGTCAATGGTGAAGGCCCTACTTCTGTTAAAAGAAACTGCAACGGTGTCCTTCATTCCAAATGCCAATGGGTGCGAGGTATCCACACCTGCTTTGATCAATGAACCTGGGATAAAAAAGTCTTTACTGTCAGCTCCTTCCACAGCATCACGCAACGGCAATCCGAATTGTTCTATCACGTAGTCACTCGCTTCATCAAAGGCAATCAAGGTTCCTCCGGCTTCAACATAGTCGCTCAAAGCTAAAGAACCCTTTAGGCCTATCCCGCCCGTGAATTTTTCCGGCATGCTCAAATTGTCATGTCCGTGTAAAATGGAACTCGGTCTTTGAGATGGGATGATGATGGCATCATACTTGGATAAATCCTTTGTTTTGATATCTGCATCGTGCAAGGTATCCATATCAAATTCGTATTTGTCCATAACAAAACGGGTCCATCCTTCATCCATATTGGCCACCCAGGACTTGTACAGCCCCACTTTGGGCAAATGGATTTTTTTCAATTGAACCTCTGGTTTGACCGAAAGGCCTGTAAATTCGAGGCCGTATTCATCTGCCAAGGATTCTATCATTTCTTTTTCTCCGGTAAGAATAAACGATCCAGCAGGGAGCGTTACTTTTCCTGCTTTGAACTCTGACATGCTCTTGTACGCCGTTCCGCCAGCTTTCAGAATTTTGTTTGTGGCCACTACGGAAGCATTACTATTAACGCTTAGCGCATATCCGAAGGAGCCATTTCTGTTAACTTCACCTTCGTAGTATTTTGCCAGACCAGTGACTTTTTCCGTTGGAGCATTGAATGATTCAGAAATCTTATCTACATTGATGCCCATTTGCATAGGCAATGTCCATCCCGCCAAATCATAGGGAGTGTCGGGAGGACCCCCTGGATATTGGAAACGTGTTGGATAGTTCTGTTTCTCCATCAAGTCCAAAAGGTATGGTCTAAATGCCTGAGCGGTGTAGATGACGTAAGAGCCTTCTTCATATTCTTTGCCATTTACTGTAAAATCTTTGGTCGCTTTTTCAATTTCGATACCACCTTGTAGCAATACATTTACCAAGTTTACAGCCTCAAAGGAGTCCCATTGTTCCTTGCTGATAATGTAGGCGAACAAATCTTCAGTTTTACCTTTTTCAACTGCAGACTTACCCATCTTGTAAATGTTGTGTAGGTAATTGCTCTTGCGGTCTGCTGCAAGGTCCAAAGTGGCCCAGGTTGCCGTTAACATATAATCCACGGCATCCCTAAAATGGGATTCGCCACCTTTCCATGGATCTGGGTACATAATATCCGTTCCATCAGTTGGGGTGCCTCCAGCTACAGTTTTGGGTAGTTTCTTGGGGTCATAGAAGCGGGGAGTGGGGGTGGTATGGCCCGTTTCGGTCAAAATACCGATCATGTTGTGATAATAAGGCACGGTACGTCCACCGCCATTCCAGAACATGGTATAAAAGTTATCGGCAATGGCACCGGGCATATTTTCAAGGGAAAAACGCTTGGTCATGGCCGATCCTACCTCACTTACCCCTGCCGTTATTGCCGGGTGTATTCTTGGATTTACAGGGTCGGCGTAGGGAGGTAATGAAATTTTGGTCCATGAAGGGGACGATTGGTGATGATTGTAAACAATCTGAGGGTACCATTCGTTGTACAGGATTTTGGTGACATTATAGGTTTCGGGCATAATGTTCATAAACCAGTCCCTGTTATTATCGTGCCCCATATAGTAGTGGTACAAAATTGGGGGACGGGAAGTTTCATAGGCAGTTCCCATATTCTTGCGATACCAATCAACAACGATGTCCAGTCCATCTGGATTCATTACGGGCATTAAAAGGGTAATTACGTTTTCCCTGATTTTTTGCATTTCGGCGGTTTCCGATGTGGCCAATGTATAAGCTAATTCGGAGGTCATTTGTCCGTGGGCCAATTCCGTGGAGTGCATCCCGCCATCTACCCATACAATTGCCTTGCCTTCCTGCGATAATTTTAGGGCCTCGGCATCATCTACTTGAACCCGGGCAAGTTTGGTACTGATATCTTTCCACTTATCCAGTTGGGCAAGGTTTTCTTCCGTAGAGATAAACATAAGGTACATTTTACGGCCGAGTACCGTTTCACCTATCTCGATTTTTTTGATCCTGTTGGATGCAGCATCCAGCTTGTTTAGATAATCTTCAATTTGTGAATAGTCCGCCAATTTGTAATCGGCCCCTACCCTAAATCCGTACACGTCCTCAGGAGAGGGTACCGTTTGCGCCACGGCAAACATGACACAGGACAAAGCCATTACTGTTGAGATCAGTAATGTTTTGAGGTTTGTAATTTTAGAAGTCATTTTTTTGAATTAGTTATAATTTGACTGAAAATTAAGCAATTGAAGCGAGGATATTAAATCCGATAGATCAGAATTGTTGCAGACTTACTTTTTTTGATGGGTTTATGATCTGAAGGATAGAAAATCATTAAATTCTTATCGGGGCAAATCAGGTTTTTTTCGGCCAGCCTTTTTTTCAGCTGTTACTTTTTTGGATTTTAACCGCTTTTCTTTGGATGTTTTGGTGGGTTTGGTAGGTTTTCTCTTTTTGGGTACCACAAGCGCATTTTTCAGGATTTCGAAAAACCGCTTCACTACGAGGTCTTTATTTCGATGTTGGCTACGTGCTTCATCACATTGAAGAATCAAGGCGCCATCATTCGTCAATCTGGATTTCAATTTGAGTTGAATACGCTCCTTTTCCTTATCAGAAAGACCTTCTGATGTGTCAATAATGAAAGTGAGTTCTACTTTGGAAGAAACCTTGTTCACATTTTGCCCGCCAGCACCACTGCTTCGCATGGCCTTAAAAACCAGTTCCCTATGTATTTGTTTTTTGTCCAACCTGAAGCCTTCTGTTGATGGTATTCAAAGATACATTAAGAAAAATAGTTGCCCCTGCGTCTTGCTTTTTCTCTGAATTAAAAAAGATTGTGGTGCCATCTTCCGCTGCACTTTCATTTAAGTAATGATTGCCTTGAAAAAACGAATTGATTACTTTAACCTGAAGCCCAGAGGAATCCGAAAATTTGAACTCGTGCGGATATACTAATACTGACCTATCTATTTCCGAATAGGACTTTAATAATTTCATGGGTACTTCGTTTACTTGCCCAAATAGTGAGGCGGTGTAGTAATTTGGCGGGTTTTTGTAGAGTTCTTGGGTGTTCTCGTTGGCAATGATTTTGCCCTGTTCCAATATCAATGTTCTTTTTGCAAAGGGCAATACATCACTGGGGTCGTGACTGGCCGTCAATACGGTAATACCTTGCTTTTTTAGATACTGGAAAAGGTTTCTACGGAGTACATTTCGCTTAAAATTATCGATGTGCCCAAAGGGCTCGTCCAATAGTAGGATTTCAGGTTCTTGTGCCAAAACACGGGCCAGCGCTACGCGTTGTTGTTGCCCGCCGCTAAGATACTTCACTTTGGTTTTGGCGTAGGGCTTCATCTCTATCAAGTCTAGAAGCTCATTGATGCGTTCTTCATGTGTTTCTCTTTCGAAAACGGAAAGAAATTGTCCTATGTTCTCTTCCACGGAAATGAAGGGCATCAAATCAAAATCCTGTGCCAGATATTTCATATAGGGTTCTCCGGGGACCAAGTTAAAATTGGGTCCCAATGCTTCGACATCGCCCCAAAAAATAGAGCCATCCTCCACATGGAGCAACCCATAGATGATTTTGAGCAGCGTGCTTTTTCCAGAGCCGCTTTCGCCCATCAATGCCACGTGTTCTCCTGGGGGCACTTCAAATAAAATACCCTTTAATATGGTGTTATTTTGGTAACCAAAAGAATCTATCTGGACTTTAAGCATAAATATATGTGGCTCACCTGTCTAAAACATCTCAGCTTGAACGCAATCGAAACCTCAATGGGTTTACTGGTGTTTTATTCTCGACTGCGCTCGAGCAGACAATGTTATGTTTGATTAGTTTTTGACGGATTTAATCAATCTTTGAATTCTTTTATCACAGCTTGGTTGGGTAGTTCATCGTACCCCATATTATAAAGAGTGAAACCAAAAATATCAGCGTACTGTTCAATGGTTTTGCTCACCGGCGTTCCCGCTCCGTGACCTGCATTGGTCTCAATACGTATCAATGTGGGTTGCTCCCCCGCTTGCTTTTCTTGTAGTTCTGCGGCAAACTTAAAACTGTGTGCGGGTACTACACGGTCATCGTGGTCACCTGTTGTCACCAAGGTGGCCGGATAGTCCGTTCCTTCCTTTACATTATGAACAGGTGAATAGCCCTTAATGTAGTTGAACATTTCCTCATTGTCTTCGGAAGTTCCATAATCATAGGCCCACCCTGCCCCGGCGGTAAAGGTATGG
Organism: Muricauda brasiliensis; assembly: GCF_003057865.1. Lineage (NCBI taxonomy): Bacteria > Pseudomonadati > Bacteroidota > Flavobacteriia > Flavobacteriales > Flavobacteriaceae > Allomuricauda > Muricauda brasiliensis. Next base: position 512,852 of record NZ_QBTW01000011.1, read on the forward strand.
TAACGGAGCATATCCATTACGCCTACTGCGGGCAATGCCACTTGCATCAAATCTGGTCTTTGGGTCATAGTGGCACCAACTAGCAAGCCTCCGTTAGATCCCCCACGAATGGCCAAATATTCTTTTGAGGTGTATTTGTTTTCGATCAAGTATTCGGCAGCCGCGATAAAGTCATCAAATACATTCTGTTTATTGAGCTTTGTTCCGGCAATATGCCATTCTTTACCATATTCGCCACCACCACGAAGGTTGGGAACGGCGTACACACCGCCTTGCTCCATCCAAACGGCGTTCACTATGCTGAAAGAGGGCGTTAAACTCACATTGAAGCCACCATAGCCGTAGAGCATGGTCGGGTTTTTGCCATTAAGTTCCGTTCCTTTTTTATAAGTGATGATCATGGGTACTTTTGTACCATCTTTTGAGTTGTAGAATACTTGTTTTGATTCATAATCGTCTGGATTGAAATCAATTTGAGGCTTCCAATATTGTTCGTACTCACCAGTTTCTACGTCGTATTTGTACAGCGAAGCTGGGGTGTTGTAATTGGTAAAGGAGAAATAGAATTTCTTATCCTCCTTTTTGCCACCAAAACCACCGGCGCTTCCTACGCCTGGCAGTTTTACTTCTCGTACCAGATTGCCATCATAATCGTATTGGAGCACTTTGGAAATAGCATCTACCATATATTCAGCAAAGAAGTAACCTCCTCCCGTTCCAGCCGTCAATACATTTTCTGTTTCGGGGATGAGATCTTTCCAATTGTTGGGCGTTGGGTTGGATGCATCCACCACCACGATTTTTTTGTTCGGCGCATCCCTGTCAGTAACCAAGTAAAGTTTGGAGCCTTCGTTTTCGATGGGGTAGGTGTCGGAATCGGTATCGTCCAAAATTGTTACCAGTTCAGGATTTTCTTTGGATAGGTCCATTAGGAACAATTTATTGCCGGATGTTGAAACAGATGCGGTTATAAAAAGGTACTTCTGGTCTTCTGATACGGAACCGCCTACATAACGGTGTTTTTCTTCTGGTGTTCCGCCAAAGATGATCTTATCTTCGGACTGTGGCGTTCCCAATTTATGATAGTAGAGTTTGTGCTGGTCCGTTTTTGCCGACAGCTCGCTTCCTTCTGGTTTATCATAACTGGAGTAGTAGAAACCTTCGTTTCCTTTCCAGGAAATACCACTGAATTTAATATCTACCAAGGTGTCCTCCACAATTTCTTTGGATTCGGCATCGATCACGATACCCTTGCGCCAATCGCTTCCGCCTTCGGAAATAAGGTATGCGGCCTTGGAACCGTCTTTAGTGAAATTCAATCCCATCAAGGATGTGGTGCCATCTTCTGAGAATGTGTTGGGATCCAAAAAGACTTCTTCTTCGCCACCGTCCTTTTTGCGATAAACCACATACTGATTTTGCAGGCCATTGTTTTTGTAGTAATAGGTGTAGTTTCCCTCTTTAAAGGGAGAGCCCACTTTTTCGTAGTTCCAAAGTTTTTCCAATCGGTTTTTAAGGTCTTCGCGAAATGGAATCTTTTCCAGATACCCGAATGTAGTCGCATTTTGTTTCTTGACCCAGGCCTCGGTCTCCTCGCTTCGGTCATCTTCCAACCACCGATAGGGGTCTGGGACCTCGTTTCCAAAATAATTATCTACGGTGTCAACTTTTTTGGTTGTAGGGTAGTTCACAGTAATAGGTTCTCTAGTTTTAGATTCTTCTTTGCAGGCCGCGAATAAAACCAAAGCAGCCAATAGACTTATGTTTTTCATGTTTTCTCGGATTGATTCCGATAAAAGTACACAAAACACACAAACCTATTGGCTACAGTTGATGCTTTAACGAATTTTATGAAATTGCTTCAGAAGTATTTGAAACCAAGTTGTTCTCCACCAAATACTCCGCGATCTGTACTGCATTGGTAGCGGCCCCTTTTCTTAGGTTGTCCGCCACGATCCACATGTTCAAGGTGTTTGGCTGGGTTTCATCGCGACGGATTCTACCCACAAAAACCTCATCCTTGCCATTTGCAAAAGCGGGCATAGGGTAAGTGTTGGTTGCCGGATTGTCCTGCACCATGATTCCTGGTGTTTCACTAAGGAGCTGTCTTACTTCCGCCAAATCAAAATCGTTGTGGAATTCCACGTTTACGGATTCCGAGTGACCACCTGCGGTAGGAATACGCACAGCAGTTGCAGTGACCGAAAAGGAACGGTCGTCCAATATTTTTTGTGGCTCACGGGCCAATTTCATTTCTTCTTTGGTATATCCGTTTTCCAAGAATACATCGCAATGTGGCAATGCATTTCGGTTAATGGGATAAGGATAGGCCATTTCACCTTCTATTCCTGCTGCTTCGTTTTCCATTTGCTCAATCGCTTTAACACCGGTTCCTGAAACGGACTGGTAGGTGGAAACGACCACGCGTTTCATTTGATATTTTTTGTGCAAAGGGTCCAAGGCCAATACCATTTGAATGGTGGAGCAGTTGGGGTTTGCAATGATTTTATCTTCTGTAGTAAGTTCGCTGGCATTGATTTCGGGCACCACCAACTTTTTGGTCGGGTCCATACGCCAAGCGGAAGAATTATCGATTACGGTAGTGCCAACTTCAGCGAATTTCGGCGCCCACTCCAAAGAGGTGTCCCCACCTGCGGAGAAAATGGCAATGTCTGGTTGAGCGGCTACAGCGTCCGCCAGACCGATTACGGTATATTCCTCATTTTTATAGGTGAGCTTTTTGCCCACGGAGCGCTCGGAAGCAACCAATAATAATTCTGAAATAGGGAAGTTACGCTCTTCCAACACTTTCAACATGACTTCGCCTACCATTCCGGTGGCACCAACAACTGCTACTTTCATTGTAAAATTATTTCTTGTTGCAAAGGTACTTCAGTCAGCGAGTTAAACAAGCTTTTTCGCTATCAATTAATAAAAAATAACAAAATGTTACAAATAAAACAACCATCAACATGTTAGCGAAACACATTGATGGTTTTTAAAGGTTATTGTGATGTAGCGGTCGCACCGAAAATTACCGGTACGCTTATTGTTTTTTCAACAGGTCGCGAATCTCGGCCAACAATTCCTCTTGTGTTGGGCCTTTTGGAGCTTCTGGAGCAGGCTCTTCTTTTTTCTTCATTCGGTTTACAGCCTTTACAATAAGGAACATAACAAATGCTACGATGATGAAATCAATAACATTGGTCAGGAAAGCACCGTAGAGTACGGCAATTTCTCCAACAATTTCTCCAGCCTCATTCGGAGTTCCTTCGGTAATTACATATTTCAAATCGTTAAAATCTGCTTTGAAAAGTAATCCGATCAAGGGGGAAACAATTCCGCCCGTGAATGAAGATACTACTTCTTTGAATGCAGCACCCATAACGAAACCTACGGCGATATCCACCAGGTTTCCTTTCATGGCAAACTCTTTAAATTCTTTTAAAAATCCCATTTTACAGTTGAGTATTGGTTAATCAAAGACAAGTTAAGTAAAAAAAGGAATATCAAGCGCCGGTGACCACTCTTTTTACACGTTGTGATATGGCCGTGAGAATCTCGTATGAAATGGTGCCAGCACCTAATGCGAATTTTTCTGCGGATTTCTCCGTCCCAAATACGGTTGCTTCGTCACCTTCTTTACAATCAATTCCGGTAACATCAACCATGATCATATCCATACAAACATTTCCCAAAATAGGCGCTTTGTGGTTGTTGATGGTTACAAAGCCTTTTCCTTTTCCGTACTGTCTGCCAATACCATCGGCATGCCCGATAGGTAGCGTTGCACTTTTAATAGGTCGCCTGGATTTAAATGCTCTATTGTACCCCACGGATTCGTTGGGTTCTATGTGATGGATTTGAGAAATTATCGTCTTTAAGGTTGCCACAGGTTTCAATTGTGCATCTATTTCAGCGTGATTGCCATAGCCGTACATTCCTATTCCGCTGCGGACCATCTCGAACTGTGCCTCTGGATAATTGATAATGCCGGAAGTGTTCAACATGTGCCTCATAGGGGCATACCCTAAGCTATCCTTAAGTGCACTGCTCAACTTTTTGAAGGATTCGATTTGCTTCAGGCTGAAGTCCCGTTCATTTTTATCTTCGGATGCGGCCAAATGTGAAAACGCGGAAACTATTTTGATACATCCATTTTGCAACGTTTCCTTGGCAATAAATTCCACATCATTTTCGGAAAAGCCCAAACGGTTCAATCCTGTGTTAAATTTAATGTGGATGGGATAGTTTTTTTGTTTCTGGACTTTGGCAGCCTCAAGAAATTGGTTCAGGATATTTCTGGAATAAATGCTGGGTTCCAAACGGTAGGCCATCAAATCATCAAAATTGGAAGCCAAGGGGTGTAGAACCAAAATAGGGGTTTTAATGCCTGCTTTTCGCAACAGAACTCCTTCACTAACATAAGCGACCGCCAAATAATCGGCGCCCAATTGTTCCAGTTTTTGGGCAATGGTAACCATATCGCTGCCATAGGCAAAAGCTTTTACTACCCCTAAAAACTTGGTTTCCGGTTTAATTTTGGCCCGCAAGTAATTGTAATTGTGTTCCAAGGAATCTAGGTCCAGGATCAACGTGGTTTCCCCGACCTTACCCATTGGTTTTGTCTTTTTTAGAGGTGACTTCTTCCGAGTTCACATCAATTCCCTTAATTTTTTCACGTAACATGGCCTTGTAAAATGCGGCACGGCTCAAGGGTTCGTACTCTTCAGTCTCACCGAGCAGCACCAAATTATCGTTGAGGGATTTTCTGAAACTGTAGTTAGCTAAGTTTCCGGTGCGTGTGCACACGGCGTGTACTTTGGTCACGTATTCCGCTGTGGCCATCAAGGCTGGCATGGGGCCAAAAGGATTGCCCTTAAAATCCATGTCGAGTCCCGCAACTACCACGCGAATGCCCCTATTGGCCAAATCGTTGCAAACGGTTACGATCTCATCATCAAAAAACTGGGCTTCGTCAATGCCGATTACATCACAATCGTCCGCCAAAAGGCGAATATTGGCAGCAGCCGGAACGGGAGTGGACCTAATTTCGTTGGAATCGTGTGAGACTACCATCTCTTCATGGTAGCGGGTATCCACAATGGGCTTAAAAATCTCCACTTTTTGCTTGGCGAATTGGGCGCGCTTAAGCCGTCGGATCAGTTCTTCGGTCTTTCCGGAAAACATGGAACCGCAAATCACCTCGATCCATCCAAACTGTTCCTTAGGGTTGACTGTGTTTTCGAGAAACATACCGTATTTTTGAAAGAAATTGTTTGTTTTCCCGTTATATTGGGACGACCACAAAGCTACTAAAAAAATGCACCCCTGTTTTCAATAAGATTTTAACCTTTTGTTGATAGGGTATTTGCAAAATCGTTATATTTTTATAGTAAAGAAGAAAAGCTATGATACGGAAATTGAGGGAAGAGTTGATCAAGTTGTCCACTGAGATAATCACTGCACGTGAGGACACCGATCTTGCGGCATTGTACGAAAAATCCAGAAAGATTTATGAAAAGTTGGCCGTATTAAAATTCATAGATGAAAAACTGAACGATGTTGAGGTAGATGTGTCCCAAAACGTGATAGCCTCAAGGTTCGAGAAAATGGCCAATGCCGTTTTAAGTGGAAACACATCCGTTCCGGAGAGCAATCCGCACCAAGAGGATATTATCAATACACCTTCTATGGACACGATTAAGAATATTGTTTCCGAAATGCCCTCCAATATGGATTTGGAAAAGGTGTTTGCCGAGTTCGTGGCAAAACCCAATTTGATGAAGAACGACAAAGATGAGGTAACGCCCAATGAGAATGTGGGAGTACCTTCAAAATCAATTAAGCCAAAATCATTGAATGATCGGTTAGCCAAAGATTTTCAGGTGGGCCTCAACGATAAGCTTGCATTCGTAAAGCATTTGTTCAACAATAACATGGAAGACTATACAAGGGTACTCTCCCAACTTAACACCATTGATACCGAGGAACGCTCCATCGCCTTTGTAAAGAATATGGTAAAGCCGGAGTATAATAACTGGGAAGGTAAAGAAGAGTACGAAACCCGCTTTATAGGCCTAATTGAACGTAGGTTCGCATAAATCCATTTTTTCAATTTTATTTTGATTTTAAGACCGTAACTTTGGTTCATGGGAAAGCTATATCTAGTTCCAACGCCAATCGGAAACCTTGAGGACATGACACTTCGTGCTATAAAGGTATTAAAGGAGGTAGATGTTGTTCTAGCGGAAGATACTCGGACCAGCGGCAAGTTGCTCAAGCATTTTGATATCAACACCCCATTACAAAGCCACCATATGCACAACGAGCATAAACAGGTGGAAGGATTGGTGCAAAAAATGAAAGAAGGGTCTACTTATGCCCTAATTTCTGATGCGGGTACCCCTGCAATTTCCGACCCAGGATTTTTATTGACACGCGCTTGCGTGGAAAACGATATTGAAGTGGAGTGTTTGCCTGGAGCAACTGCCTTTGTACCTGCTCTAGTGAACAGTGGACTGCCCAATGAGCGATTTGTTTTTGAAGGGTTTTTGCCCGTAAAAAAAGGCCGCCAGACCCGACTTTTGGAACTTGCAGAAGAAACTAGGACCATGGTTTTTTATGAATCGCCCCATAAGCTGCTTAAAACCTTGACGCATTTTGCTGAGTATTTTGGGGAAGACAGACCTGTTTCCGTATCTAGAGAATTGACCAAATTATACGAGGAAACCGTTCGCGGAACCGTTGCTGAAGTATTGGAACATTTCAATAATAAGTCGCCCAAAGGCGAATTTGTGATTGTAGTTGGTGGGAAGAAATAGTTGTTAACTTCAACACAATTTTACGACCCAACACATCAGATGGACCAACTACTATCCAAAATACGGAACTGCATCCATTGCAAGGAGCATTTACCCCTAGGCCCCAGGCCCATTGTTGCTGCCCATCCAGCATCAAAAATTGCGATTATTGGGCAGGCACCCGGGACCAAAGTCCACCAAACGGGGGTTCCGTGGGACGATTCTAGCGGAAGGCAGCTTAGAAAATGGTTGGGTGTAACGGATGAACAATTTTATGATGAACAACTTTTTGCCTTGATTCCAATGGGATTTTGTTATCCGGGCAAAGGAAAATCAGGGGATTTGCCACCACGATCCGAGTGTGCTCCTTTATGGCACGAGTCGCTGGTAAAACAAATGCCAAGCCTAAAACTGATAATCTTGATCGGTCAATATGCGCAAAACTACTATTTGGGCAATACGATGAAGCGGAATTTAACAGAAACGGTGAAGCACTATCAGGAATATTTGCCCGATTATTTTGTGTTGCCGCATCCATCGCCAAGAAATCGGTTTTGGTTGAGCAAAAACCCATGGTTTGAGGAAGAAGTTTTATCTGATTTGAGAGAAAAGGTTTCCGGTACGCTGGATTATTGAATCTATTTAATATTTGGACCCATCATGCTTTCCCTTTTGCCACCCAACTTCACCCAAATATTTTTCCGCACTTTCTATAGCACCATCTTCAATGGTTGTTCCCATGGAATCGTTCCAGCGGTTGAGGTAGCCAAAAAGTGAGATGACCCCCATCATTTCTACAATTTCTCCCTCGTTCCAGTATTGATGAAGCTGTTTTTTGATATCAGCATTAACCGTATTTGGTACTTGTGAGGCGGCCAAAGCAAAATCGAGAGCCGCTTTTTCTGCCGCAGAAAAGGCACTATGTGTACGGTATTCCCAAATGTTGTCCAATTGTTCCTGTTTGGCACCATAACGTTCTGCGGCCCTAATCGCATGCGCTTGGCAATAACGGCAGCCCGTAGCATTACTGCTTACCCAGGCAATCATCCGTTTTAAGGCTGAAGACACTCGGCCCTCATTGGCCATTACTGCCTTGTTTAGGTTGATAAAAGCCTTGGATATGGCCGGCCTGTGCTGCATGGTAAGAACCGAATTCGGACAAAACCCCAAGGTTTCGTTGAAGAACTCGGCCAGTTCTTTGGTTTCTGCATCATGCTCGGGCGACAAGGGTTGTACTAAGGCCATTTTTGAGATTATATATCGTATTTTTGAACCCTGCAAGAAACAAAAATTATATTGTCATGACAAATCACATAACTACCAAATGGTTGGGCGAAATGGCCTTTGAGAGCAATAACCCTTCCGGACATACCATACGAATCGATGCCGGAGAAGATAGTGGGGGCTCCGGAGCCGGTTTGCGCCCTAAGGCGTTGATGTTATCCGGATTGGCCGGTTGTTCCGGTTTGGATGTGGCTTCGCTCATCAAAAAAATGAAACTGGAAGTTGATGACTTCAAGATAGAAACCATTGCGAACCTTACCGATGAGCATCCCAAATATTATGATTCCGTAGTAATCGAGTATCACTTTACCGGTGCCAACTTAAACGAGGACAAACTTAAGAAAGCTGTGGACCTTTCGGTGGAAAAGTATTGTGGCGTTATGGAAATGTTCAGAAAATTTGCCGAGTTGGAGATCAAGATTATCTATAACAACAAATAGATTTTCCCCAAAAAGTCCAAGTCCAAGATTCAAGTTCAAAATTCGGTTAAATCAATTATATTTATGAACTAGGTCAACCTCAAGATCAAGTTTTGAAATATGAATGAATGTAAATTCTATGGAAATCGTATTTGAACTTGAATTTTATTGATGAACTTGAAATTGACCATTCATGCGCTGGACCGTAAAGCCAAAACCCGAACAAGAATCCATTGACCGACTTGCTGAAGCTCTGGGGGTAGATGATTTGATTGCCCAATTGTTGATTCAGCGAGGGATAACCAATTACGATGAAGCAAAGGCATTCTTCCGTCCGGAATTGAACCATCTGCACGACCCTTTTTTGATGAAGGACATGCACAAAGCCGTGGACCGGATTGAGCAGGCCATAACCAATGGAGAAAATATTTTGGTGTATGGAGATTACGATGTGGACGGCACCACTTCGGTAGCCTTGATGAGCTCATACCTTTTGGAGACTTATCCTAATGTAGCAACTTATATTCCCGATCGTTATTTGGAGGGATACGGTATTTCGTTTCAAGGAATTGATTTTGCTGCTGATAACGATGTCAGCCTCATGATTGCTCTGGATTGTGGCATCAAAGCCATCGACCAAATAAAATACGCCAAGGAAAAAGGGATTGATGTGATAGTCTGTGATCACCATCGGCCAGGAACAGAACTGCCCGAGGCCGTTGCGATTCTCGACTCAAAACAAGCAGATTGCGAATATCCGTACAAGGAACTTTGTGGTTGCGGGGTTGGTTTTAAACTGATACAGGCCCTTGCTTCAAAACGAGGTAAAACCATTGATGATATTTTACTTTATCTGGATTTGGTGGCTACCGCCATTGCTGCGGATATCGTTCCGATTACGGGAGAAAACCGTGTGCTCGCCTATTATGGTTTAATGGTCATCAACGAAAATCCAAGAATTGGCATAAAAGCCCTAATCGACCAGACCAAAAAGAAAGAACTTACCATAACCGATGTAGTATTTATCATTGCGCCACGAATCAATGCTGCCGGTCGCATGAAGCATGGACAACATGCCGTAAACTTACTTACCGAGACCAACTTTGCCCAAGCACAACAGTTTGCTTCTGAAATTGAACTGTTCAACACAGAACGGAGAAGTTTGGACCAAGAAATCACACAGGAAGCCTTGGTGCAAATCCAAGAAAATAAAGAGGAGGAGAAGTTTACCTCTGTGGTCTACAACGAAAATTGGCACAAAGGTGTGATAGGCATTGTGGCATCGCGATTAACTGAGACATACTACCGTCCTACCTTGGTCTTCACCAAAAGCGGGAATAAATTGGCAGCTTCAGCCCGATCGGTTAAAGGATTTGATATCTACAATGCACTCGAAGGCTGTTCGGATTGTCTGGAGCAGTTCGGGGGACACATGTACGCGGCAGGACTTACCTTGCTGGAAGAGCAGTACGAAGCCTTTAAAAAACAGTTTGAAAAAGTAGTTTCAGAAACCATAGACCCCAAATTATTGCAGCCAGAAATTGCCGTGGATGCCAAAATCTCCATGCACCAAGTTACACCTAAATTGATGCGTATCTTGAAGCAATTTGCACCTTTTGGCCCGAGGAACATGACCCCGATTTTTATGGCCGAAGGTTTAAAGGACACAGGGTATGCCCGTGGCGTGGGGGAAGGCGAGAAGCATTTAAAATGTAGTTTGTATCAGCCCGGTTCAAATCCCATTGGAGGCATTGGCTTTAATTTGGGCGATAAATTAGATGTAGTTAAGGGCATAAAACCGTTCGATGCCGTATTTTCGTTGGATGAAAATGAATGGAACGGAACGGTGAGCCTTCAACTAAAACTAAGAGATATTCGCTAGCAATTTATGGACCCCTACGCAGCACTTCGCTATAAGGAATTCAACATATTTTTGATTGTACGCTTTGCCATGGTATTTGCATGGTCCATGCAGTTTATAGTGATTGAATGGCAAGTCTATTCCTTGACCAAGGACCCACTTTCGCTTGGTATTATCGGATTGATGGAAGTGATTCCAGCGGTGAGCATGGCCCTTTTTGCCGGACATATCGTAGATCAAAAAGAAAAGCGAAACCTATTGATTACCTGTATTGGCGGGTTCTCTGTAATAAGTCTTGGACTGTTCTTGTTGAGCTGGCCCGGGCTTGAAGAGTCATGGGAATCCAAAACCATATTGTATTCCATTTACGCCTTGGTGTTCTTGGGAGGATTTGTGCGCTCGTTTTTAGGTCCGACCATATTCTCATTGATTGCTTTGATCGTTCCCAAAAAAATATATCCGAATGCCGCTACGTGGAGCAGTTCCACATGGCAATTGGCCTCGGTTTTGGGTCCGGCGCTGGCGGGTTTTTCCATTAGCTGGATTGGGGTGCATTGGAGCATGTGTGTTATTTTCGGTTTCTCTTTGTTCGCGTTGATTTTTCTTTTCCAGATTCCCAGAAAACCTATTATGAACCCAAAAATTGGAGAGCCCGTTTTTCAAAGTTTGAAGGATGGACTCAAATTTGTTTTTGGCAACAAGGCCATTTTTGGGGCATTGACCTTGGATATGATTGCCGTACTTTTTGGTGGGGCCGTAGCACTATTGCCCGTTTATGCCCAGGACATTTTGCATGTGGGCTCCGAAGGTTTCGGGATTTTACGGGCGGCTCCAGCGGTAGGAGCATCCATTACCATGTTGGGTTCTACGAGATTTCCGTTACATAAAAATGCGGGCAAAAAATTGTTGATGGCAGTATTTGCCTTCGGTGTCTGCATCATTGTTTTTGGGCTATCGGAATTGTTTTGGCTATCGGTGATTGCCTTGTTCCTCAGTGGTGCTGTGGATGGTGTTTCCATGATCATACGGCAGACTATTTTACAATTAAAGACGCCAGATAATATGCGTGGCAGGGTAGCATCAGTGAACTCCATGTTTGTGGGTTCCTCCAACGAGTTGGGAGCCTTTGAAAGTGGATTGGCGGCCAAATTATTGGGAACGGTTAGCGCAGTAGTTTTCGGTGGATGTATGACATTATTGACAGCGGGAACAACGGCTATTGTTTCGCCGAGCTTCAGGCGATTGGACCTTCAAAAAGACATTGAAGAGCACGAAAAGGAAGATTAATTTTCTAGTTTTTCCAAAATCAATTTTTCACCATCAAAAACGGCATAAGTAAAATAGGAAATCCAATCCCCTAAATTGGTATAGGTCGATTTTTCATTGAGTTTGATTTCCATAGGAAGGTGTCGATGACCAAAAATGAAATGGTCATAGTGCTGCTGCTCCAGCTTGTGCTTGGCATATAAAATCAGCCATTCCTTGTCCTCTCCCAAAAAAGTAGCATCAGCATCTCCGGAAATAACCTTGTTGTTCACGGACAAATGCTGTCCCAAACGTACTCCCAAATCGGGGTGCAACCATTTAAAAAGCCATTTGGCCACGGGATTGGTAAACACCTTTTTCATTCGTTTGAAGCCCTTGTCGTGTGGCCCCAATCCATCGCCATGGCCGATAAAAAAGGAAGTATCGTTGATAAGATACTGCTGAGGTTTGTGGTAGACAGGTATGTTGAGCTCTTCTTCAAAATAACCGTTCATCCAAAGATCGTGATTGCCCACAAAATAGGTAATGGGAATGCCCATGTCCGATAGTTCGGCCAGCTTTCCCAAGGTGCGGGTAAAGCCTTTTGGCACTACGGTTTTGTATTCAAACCAAAAGTCGAAAAGATCGCCCATTAAAAAAATGGCAGCAGCATCATGCTTTATGGAATCCAACCACGCCACAAACTTTTTCTCACGAGGCAAACTATCCTTGCGGGTGGGAGCCCCGAGGTGGTTATCGCTCGCGAAATAGACTTTTTTGCCTTTAGGCAGGGCAATGTTCTTCATTTACTTTTTGTAACGTCGGTTGCTTCGTATTCTGTTGACCACATATACCACGATTACGAAAAGGGCCAATATGGGGAAAATCAAATCATTCATTTTTAATAGACTCTATATCTTTAATTATTTCTTGAATTCTGTCAAATATAAGCCTAAAGCTATCAATATTAACTTTTTTAAAATTGTCATGTTTGGATAATATATTACGAGCAAAGTCCTTTTTTGATAATGCTAGACTTCTTTCTTCCAAGTCATAGACTTTTGAATCAATTATACCATCAGTCATCCTTAGTTTTTTTTGTCCAAAGTCACACCTGACATTTTCCATCTCTATATGTTCACCGCTTTGATCATTAAACTCATTGCTTAAAAAGATTCTTCTTCCATATTCATCTTTGATACATAGATCGTGATTTTTGTAATAATGTTCTATGCAGTTTTTATCAGTTTTTCTGTGAAATGGTTGAGGTAAATAAAATGTAAAAACTCGATTATCAAAGTTTAGGTATTTCCTATTTCTTGTAGGGTTAAATTCTCCAAGAGTTTGAGGGTTGTCAGAATCAAAAACGCCAATAATCGGACGTGTATTATCGGATAGAAGATGACCTCTCAATATTTCCATTAGCTTTTTATCACCTATTGTAAGGGTTTCATCATACTCATAAATTTTGATGGCCGAATTGACTTGAAGGTAATTATTAATAACGTTGAAAGATTCAAGGGCATGCTTTAAATGCATCCAATCCGTATTTCCCTCAGTATACACCAATATTTTATCCCCTTGGTAACTTAGATAATTTTTTAGAGTGTCTTTAGGCGCTAGAACCTTAAATTTAGCAAGTAACTTTTTAAATATAGGGTCGTTCTTTCCTCTTATGTCAGCGACAAAAAGTAGTTTCCCTTCAATTATTCTAATAAAAAGTGAATCATCTTTTTTACTCTTATGACGAACAGAATACTTATTAAAATGCTCTTGTGCTGCATTACTTAGACCAAAGGTTTCCCAAGCATGTAGCATAGCCCTAACTTGCTTTAAAAACTTACGCTTAACATTTACTTTTTGGTTTACTGTTAAACCTGTTACATATTGATGTTCGTAAGGCCTTTTAAGTGAGGATTTATTGGGATTAATACTAAATCTGTTTTTGCAGATAATTTCATTTAACTTTTCTCCAATCTGAATTTCATGCTTGACGATTTTGCAAAGTGAATCAGGGAACCTTCTAAGACTTGTAGAGAAAGTAATATCATCTGCATAACGAGAGTAAAAACATTTATTGTTTTTTGCAAGACGTTTTAAATCATTATCAAGGCTTCTACATATTAAATTTGATATGACGGGAGAGCATGGACTTCCTTGAGGTAATGAGTTTTGATGGCAACAAAGTTGGGCCAATATATATGCCACTTCATTATTAAAATTAAATGGGGGTGCTTTGAAAACACCAGAAACTCTACCAAAATTTATAGAAGGGAAGAAGTTCTCAAGATCTATATTAAAAACAAAACGTTGATTTACATGTATTTTAGCATTGGTTCGAATGCCTTTCTTACTCGTGTAGCTATGAACATGTTTTTTTGGGAGATATAGTTTTGTTAGTTCTTTTGATAGTTTTTTTTGGATTGTTTTTAAAGATGGAATGGGAGCATAAATCTCCCTTTTGCTACCATTTTTCTTTGGTACGTGAAACTTATTATACTTTTTGTCTTCGTTATAGGCGTTATAGTCTAGCTGCTTAATTGTAATGTCAAGAAACTCTGCTAAATCATTTTTTGTTTTTAAATCGGTGAAGTTTTTTTTCATAAACTAGACGCACACAACAATTCTACTTTAGCTGGATTGCTAAGAATAATTAAATGTTATTATAACTTTTAAAGCATTTTTTCTAATGACAATTAACAGTTATGGAAATTTAAGTAGAAGTAGTTTTTGCTATTAAGTATACCACTCCGAAACTATGGCAGGATCGCACATAAAATCAATAATGTTATGTACGCCTAGAAAACTTCTACAATATAAAGATAATGTGAGTAGTTTACTACTTTTTAAATTTTTCCAGTGCTTTTTTAGTGTTGGATGACAGTGCCAATCTACCAGATGCTTCGGCACGTTCCAACAATAGGTCGTCCCAATGCTCGGTTCCTTCCCAAAGGACCTTTTTCATTTCAGCTAAGGCTTCGGGATTATAGGTCGCCATTTTTTGCAAGTGAATGTCCAGTTCCTTGTCCATTTCGGAAATGGAATCGTATACCTTTGCATAGAGTCCATGTTCCTTGGCCCAATACGCATTTTTCCACTCTGTGGGATATAAAGTGAGCTCTGCAAGGGCAGCTTTTCCCATTTTACGCTCTACAGCGGGAGCGATGACGAACGGACCTATGCCTATGGAAATCTCGGATAGTTTGATGGCTGCTTCCTCGGTAGCATGCACATAATCGCAAGCCGAAGCCAATCCAACCCCGCCACCAACAGTCTTTCCTTGCACCCGACCAATAATCGGTTTTGGACATTTGCGCATAGCATTGATGACATTGGCAAAACCGCTGAAAAACTGTTTGCCTTCTTCTAAATTAGAAACGGCCACCAGTTCATCAAAGGAAGCTCCTGCACAAAAGGCTCTTTCTCCTTCTGATTTAAGAACAATGACGGAAACTTCATCATTTTTACCAAGTTGGTCAAACTCCTTGGCTAGTCTGGCCAAAAGTTCGGACACAAAGGAGTTGCTTGCCGGATGGCCGAATTCGACCGTGGCAATCCTGTTTTCTATTTTGGTATATAAACTTCCGTTGGTTCTATCCGTTGTCATCAAATTAGATTATCAGATGTCTTTGAGCACTAAATTAAGGGTTTTGCACCAAGGGTCTGAACTTTCTTCTAAATTTCCAGACCAGAGAGAATCCGCGAATCATCATCCAGACGACAAAAGCTATCCAAATGGCATGTATGCCGAGACCGGCGTATAATCCTAAATAGAGGCAAGGTATAAACCCTAAAAAGGTAGCGACCAAGAGTACATTTCTCAAATATTTCATTTCTCCCATTCCTTTAAAAATCCCATCAAAAATAAAGGCCAAGGTATTCATAGGCAGCCCTAGAATTACAATGTAAAATATGCTGTAAAAGGTATTGAGTACAATTTCTTCTTTGGAAAAAAGTAGTCCAATGGGCCGATAAAAAATAAATCCTAGACACATGAGGGAGAGACTCACAATCATTCCGTACTTGAAAATGGTCTTGGCCAATTTCCACAGACCATCATAATCAGCAGCGCCCAAAAGTTTACCACCCATACTGTTGCCCGCTGCTGCATAGCCATCAATAAAGAAAGCGGCGAACAACCAAAGGTTGACCGCGATAGTGTGCGCTCCGATGAAGCGGTCCCCCAATGTGGTGGCTTCGCGAACGGCCAGCATCAAAGCGGCATTCAGGGCCAAGGTCCTTACAAAAAGGTTAAGGCTCATAAATATCAATCTTTTGATTTCCTTGTTCAGCGGGAAGGTCAATTTTAAGCTGATATCGGTTTTTTTCACAAGTAGGATAAAGGCCAATATTGCCATAATGGCTTGGGCAATCAAACTCGCCCATGCTGCACCTTCCAAGTACAATGCGGGAATGAATCCCTCAATGCCATATACCAAAACAAAGTCCAACAGAATGTTGAGCCCGGCCCCCAACATGGCGATGACCATGGGATAAAAGGTGTTCTGGAGTCCACGGAAAATCCCAAAAATGGCAAAAGTGAATAGGGTAAGCGGAAATCCCCAAACTCGAATGGAGTAATAGGAAACACAGTAGTCCAATATTTTGCCCGATGCATTGAAGAGTGCAAAAATCTCTTCGATTACAAAAATGGTGGTGAGCAGGACTACCAGGCTCAAACAGATGTTCAGAAAAATGGCCTGAGCAGGCAGATTTTTAACTTCGGATAACCTGCCGGCACCCAAATATTGTGATATGATAGCAGAAATGGCACTACGGGTCTGTCCGAGAACCCAAATGAGCATGGACAAAAAGGAACCTACGATTCCTGCCGCTGCCAATGATTCCAATCCGTCCACTGGAATATTGCCCACAATGGCAGTATCCGTAATAGACAGTAAGGGTTCGGCAATACCCGAAATGGTCGCGGGGATTGCCAATTGGTTGATGCTCTTAAAATTTACCTGTGTGCTCAAATCGGCGGCAAGTTACAGCACTAATTCATAACAATGAAAGGGATGCTTGCTTTGTTTGGGAAAGTAGATGTCCCCAAGTTTTTGATACCCTCTTTGTTCGTAAAAACATTGGTTTCTTTTGTTCTGGGAAAAGGTGTCCAAGCGTACTGAGATAAAGTTGTTATCTCTTGAATAGTTTTCGGCAAAATCCATCATTTGTTGGGCCAATCCCTTGCCTTGAAGTTTAGGGTCTACTGACAGGCGGTGGATGTAGGTGCTGTTTCCGTTTGGAGTCAGCCATTGTATGGGTTTGTATTCCTCGTCCATCAATGTGGATATGACGATGGTGCCCTGGATGGCATGGTTTTCCTCAATCACAAAAAGTTCATTGCGTTCAATGTCCTTTATGAATGCTTCTTTGGATGGATAGTGCTCGTTCCATTGAAAAATGCCGTTCTCCTGCATTTTTTTGGCACAGGCTTGGGTTATGGTCAAGATATCGGGGATTTCGGATATCTTTGCGCGTCTTATCATTGATTCGTTTCAATTTAATTGTAAATTTAAGGTTTAATCGTAATAACCAAACCATGAACAACATACTTGTACCTATTGGAACTTCTCCAGATTCTTCTCAAACCTTGCAATATGGCGTTGATTTTGCCGCTGAATTCGGCGCAAAGGTCTATGTAATGGACGTATTTAACGTAACCACGGCTGTTGGTAGCTTGGCGAATGTGGAAGAAAAGGTGGCAAAAAGCAGCAAGGAACATTTAAAGGAGGTCATTGACCAAGTAGATACCAAAGGGGTAGAGATTAAAATGGCCACATACAATGGTGATATCATCGATGGATTAAAAAGCATCAATAAGGAACTTGGCATTGACTTGATCATTATTGCCCCAAAAAGTAACGACATCCAAGAAGAACTTTATTTAGGGAATACATCCGGAAGAATTATCAAACAGACGGAAATCCCCACCCTTATAGTTCCCAAAGGAACCGTTTTTAAACCTGCCAAAAAGATATTGACAGCTTTTGGTTCCGGTATATTGAAGCGAAGTAGCATTCTGAACCCATTAATCATTATCAAGAACAAGTTCAGGTCTGAAGTAAGCCTATTATTGGTAAAAAGACCGGGCTATACCGAGGATGATCTTAAGGTGAACACTGCTTTAATGGATTTGAGCTCACAATTGACCATTACAGAGAACGGCACTACCTATTTAGGGGTAACGGAGTATTTCCAGAAAGAGCACCCGGATATGTTGTGCGTATTTCGCAGAAAACGAGGATTCTTTAAAAAACTATGGGAAAAGAACACGATTCAGAAGTCGGAGTTCTTCGTTAAGATACCGGTATTGGTACTCAGCGTTAAAAAAGATTAAGGAAGCGACGCAATTTTTGATACTTTCGAAAAAAAGTAGTTATTTTGCGCTCTCTTTGGGGGATTAGCTCAGTTGGCTAGAGCGCTTGCCTGGCAGGCAAGAGGTCACCGGTTCGAATCCGGTATTCTCCACGAAAATTGAAAAGCACCTTATAAATGGGGTGCTTTTTTTCTGAATATTCGATGAAATTTTTCCGGAAGCTCATCGGTAATACAGATTTTCTTTTTAGTAAATGGATGCTCAAAATTCAGGGCGTGGGCGTGAAGGTACAACCCTTTGCCTTTTAAAATTAGGCCCTCTAAAGCATATTCTTTGTCTCCGAGTATAGGATTGCCCAAACTGTACAGATGCTTTCGCAATTGGTGCCTTCTACCTGTTTTGGGATGTAATTTTACTAGGTTTAGGGTGCCGAAACGCTTCGATGGAACCGACCCGACAACCTTGTAATCGGAATGTGACAGTTTTCCATCTATATCAGAGTTTATGGTTCCCCGTGGCTTCATTTTGCCAATAGCCATGGCATAGTAGGTTTTAGAGATGAGTTTGTCCTCGAACATGTTGTTTAAAGCTCGGATGCTGCTGTGAGTTTTGCCCACCAAAACAATGCCCGTTGTGGCATAATCCAATCGGTGTACGGGTTGAGGGGTAGTGGCATCGGGAAGCGAACTGGGTGTAAGATTTTGCGGTAAAGCGTTGGTGATGGTCTTGAACTTGTTG
Source organism: Muricauda brasiliensis (assembly GCF_003057865.1). Lineage (NCBI taxonomy): Bacteria > Pseudomonadati > Bacteroidota > Flavobacteriia > Flavobacteriales > Flavobacteriaceae > Allomuricauda > Muricauda brasiliensis. The sequence continues at coordinate 531,521 of NZ_QBTW01000011.1, forward strand.
CCGCTCACTTCGATTCCCGCGGGTTTGTGGATGGCTGCCAAATGTTCATCTTCATATAACACCTGGAGGGGGAATATGAGTCGTTTATTAGGTGTAGGATCTTCTGGAATGGTCAAAACAATACGTTCGCCACCATTGATTATGGTAGCGGTCGAGGCAATGAAACCGTTTACGGTGATGTAGCCTTTTTTTAAAGCTTTTTTAAGTGCAGATTTGGTAGGGGCCATTTTAAAAATACCTACTCCGTACTCCTGTAGCCGCTGGGGTTCGGGAATATCGGGAGCGATATGTTCTTCTATATGGCTATTGATACTTCTATTTTTTATTCAAGTCCGTTAATTTCAAAATGAGTCTTATAAATTTTGCTTAAGCCATTATTGCTTTGGTTGATGTATTCTTGGAAATCCGACACAGAATCAAATGGCTTTGGGGACAAATTGTTTCGGCGGCTGGTGAAATAGAGCGTCTGGTTAGTCTCATCGTAGAAGGGGCAATACTCCATATACTTTGTGTTGATGGGAGCTCCAATGTTCTTTGCTTTTTGCCAGTCGCCCTTTTCATTTTTTAAAGAAATGTATAGATCTCCACTGCCTAAACCGTCATCTTCGTTATATCTTGAAAAAAGAATAAAATCTTCATTCTTGGAGATAAAGGCATTGAATTCATATCCGGAAGTATTGATGTTTTCATCCAATAATTGTGGGGTTGAATATGAGCCATTTTCCCAGCGGGAAATGTAAATGTCGTCCTTTCCAAGTCCGTCGGGCGATTCCAAGGTAAAGTATAGGTTGTTGTTGTTGCTTATAGAGGGATAAAACTCATTAAGGCCGGAATTTACGGGTGTGCCGATATTCGTAGGGCTTGACCAATCTTTCTCAGGGCCGCTTCGTTCCACATACCAGATGTCAAAGTCCTTTTTTTCCTTACTCGAATCATTCAATGGCCTATCGGAAACAAAGAACAATCGCTTTCCATCGTGGGACAAAAACGGTTCCAAGTCCATGTATGAAGTTGAAAAGGGCATAAGTTCGGGCTCGGTCCATCCGTTAAGCTCTTTTTTAATAAAGACGATTTGAGAGATATCCTGTAACGGACTCTGGATGGTGAAAAAGGCCTCGTTCCCATCTTCGGAAATACAAAAATCACGAACGTTCAGGAATTGGTTAAGGACACTGCTAAACTGCGTGACCTCGTTTTGATTCTGTGCGATTACACGGTTCAAGCACAGCACCAGAAAAATAATCAATCCAGTTTTTCCCATGTATTATTTATGAATTATTTCAGGAATCGTAAATGTACCATATTTTACATCATAATTTTGTAACACCCCCTTTCTCGCACCAAACTTTACCATCCTTTTAATACCTATTTTTTGTATTTGCCGCATGCTTTTTTGAACTTTACTTCAAAACAAAATCAACATGAAACTAGAAGGAAAAGTAGCATACATCACAGGAGGAACCAAAGGTATCGGATATGGAATTGCCGAAAGCTTATTGGAGCATGGCATGAAGGTTGCCATTAGCGGACGGAGTCGAGAAAGCGCAGATGCCGCTGTAAAAGGCTTAAACAACCCGAACAATGTATTGGGATTGGTATCCGATGTGTCCAAATTGGATGATGAGAAAAAAGCCGTGGCCGCCATTCTGGATACATGGGGGCAATTGGATGTGGTAATGGCCAATGCAGGCGTTGGACATTTTGCTCCAATCGATGAATTGGAGGACGAGAAATGGCATCAAATGATCGATACAAATTTGAACGGAGTGTATCACACACTTAAAGCCTCGGTGGACGCTTTGAAAAAATCTGAAGGTTATTATATGACCTTGGCCAGTTTGGCTGGAACCAATTTCTTTGCTACGGCAGCAGGTTACAACGCCACTAAGTTTGGTGTAGTAGGTTTTACTCAGGCAGCTATGCTGGATTTAAGGCAGTATAATATAAAGGTGACCACCATTATGCCGGGTTCCGTTGCCAGTCACTTTAACGACCACGAACCATCGGAAAAAGATGCATGGAAAATACAGCCAGAGGACATCGGTAAATTGGTCGTTGATTTGCTGACCATGCACCCACGTACCTTGCCAAGTAAAATAGAAGTACGCCCTACTCGCCCCGATTTAAAATAATCAATCTAGTTTTTCGGTAAGGGGCACTGCGGCATTGCAGATTTCACGTATCAATTGGAATAGATAATTTTCAAAGGTTGCAAGGGTATCCGAATGTATTCGGTTATCCTTGTCCTCTGAAAACGGGAACAATCCTTTGCTTAAATTTTTAAAAGAAATAATTCCAGCCTGTACATCGCTTATGCCGTGTTTTTTTTTGGAATACAGGTAGGCGTAGCAGAGCAATTGGAACGCCTTGCTCTTGTCGTAATCCGTGATGAGCGTTTCCCAATCCGTTATTTTCACGTTTTTGGCTTCCACTTTTCCCGTTTTGTAATCTATGATGCGCACTGTGCCGTCAAATTCATCGACACGGTCCAAGGTTCCCTTTAGTTTGATGGTAAAATCAATCCCTGGCACCGAAATAAATTCTTCATAGCGCTCTTCGAGCGCCAATATTTTTATTTCGTGACGTTTGAGATGTCGGAGTTCATCGTCCAGGAAATTGTGGAGGTATTTTAGGATGACATTGTAGACCAGCAGAAACTTACCTTTTGAAACATCCACCCCGGATAGGTTCTTGGTAAAGTGATGTTGCACAACCTCGGGTACTTGCTTTTTTAGGGACCGGATGTTTGTTTCCGTCAATATTTGATTGACGAGCGGGGTATAAAGCTGCTCCAAACTATCATGAATAATTGTCCCGAAGGTATTGGCGGCAATATTTTCCTCTACCTCTTCCAAATCATTGATTTTAAGTAGGTTTCTGGTGTAAAAATCAATCGGGTTTCTTATGTAATTGGTTAAAGATGTGGGAGAAAATCCGCTAAGGGCAAAAGCCTTTAAGTCTTCCATAAATTGTCCATCTTTCTCAATTTGGATGAGTTGCTTGGGTTCTATGGAAATTTTGGGCGTTGCAATGGTGTGGGATATATGCTGTTTTAGATTTTTATCTGTCAGCAATTGTGTGATCAATCGGCTTTTTTCTCCACCTTCCAAAACATCTGGTTCGGTGTTGTATGTAATATAAACGTTCTTGGCGCGCTGTATCAACCTATAAAAGTGATACACGTAAATGGCGTCCTTCTCTTTGTATGTGGGGAGACCATAATCACGTTTTACATCAAAAGGGATAAAGGAATTGTTGGATTTTCCCGAAGGGAGAATGCCCTCGTTGATCGATGTTATGATAACGGTTTCAAAATCTAGGTTCCGACTCTCCAACATTCCCATAATTTGAAATCCAGTCAATGGCTGGCCAATAAAATCCAAGCTTTCCATATTGGCCAATTGTTTAAATAGATTTTTGATGGATTTGAGTTCCCCCATAAATTCCACCTTGTCCAAATATTGTCCCAACTGGTTGAAGAGGGCATAAAACCGATATAGATATTCAAGTTCCAGCGCATTTTTTTCTTCTTGATAGATAATCTTCAGACGTTCTATCAATTCCAAACAATTGCTTATCCAATCCATTGGGGTCATGGTTTTTTCCGGAAAAATGATGGATAATAATTCTTTTGCCTTTGGATATTTCTCGATTGTTAAGGCATTAATGTACAGTATATTGTGTTCTTTGATGCCTTTGGATAAGTGTTGTGCAAAGCTTCCTTGCTCTTCGGTCGAGAGTGTCAGTGTATAGGGATTGGAGGTAAATTCCATTACCCGTTTATAGAACCATCCGCGGTCAGAAACATTTAGATGTAACTCCAAAAAGGTGGTGAAAAATGAATAGAGCACAGTTTTGTTCAATGGCATTCCCATGGTGATGTTAACTTCGGGAATGGTGCTGGGAACAGCATTGAGCATCGGGTTCAGTAAAGTTTCATCCGCGAGGACGAGAGCAGTTTTGCCCAAATCAATTGTGCTGTCTGCTTCGATGGTTTGTAACAACTGCCCCACATATTTAGTTTGTGAGATGTTTTTTGGAACGCCAACTATTTGGATGTTCTTCCGTTTAAGAAAGTTGTTCTGGGGCTCTATTTTATGTCCGTGCTTGTAGTATGGCCAATTGTATTGATAATCCCTGACGAACAAGCCGGCATCATGTATGGGGTCTTCCAAAAAATAGAAATCGATATCCCAATAGATGTATGAATTACCTTGTTCCAGATAATGTTGAATAATGGTCGATTCTGCGGCATTTAGTGCATTGAAACCAATAAATATAATGGGGTTACCATCGACTTTTGGATTAGTTCCGCTTTGAATTTCCTTAACAGCTTCCCGTTGTATTAGTCCCTGATAGCCCCGTTTTTGTTCAAGTAGTGCTTCATAAAAATTATTATAGATGGTTTCTAGGTTCTTCCAAAGTTGAAGATAGTTCTCTACCAGTTCCGTTTTTTCTTTGCTGGCCGACCAATGGTTGATTTCTTTAATGGCGGACAAGTAATTTAGAATGTCGGCAGCCGGAATTAGATAACCGTCTATTTCGTTGAAATCCTGCAAAAGTGTTTGACCCCAGTTTATAAATGATGCAAAGTCATCCGGTTGGTCTATTTGAGATTGTTTGTAAACCCTAAAAAGAAGGAGCAACAAATCAATGTTCGCTGCTTGCTCCATATCGGAAAGGTTTCCGATGAATTCTTGAATGGATAGAACCTGAGGACTAAATACGTTTTTCTCCAATTTGGCGGAGATGTGTTTTTTTAAAAAAGTGCCCGACCTTTTACTGGGAAGTACATAGGTGCATTTGGTTATATCCAACTGTTTTTGGGCAAGGTCATCCAGCACATGTTCAAGGAAGGTGTTATGCATGGATTAAAAATAAAAAAGGCCCCGCATTTGCGGAGCCTTTTTCTAGAAAACTTTGTTTCTAATTATTTTACCAAGTTGATTTCAACTCGTCTGTTTTGTGCTCTACCAGCTCTTGTATTGTTAGTAGCGATTGGTTTTTCTTCACCGTAACCAATTGCACTCAATCTAGAAGAATCGATTCCTTTGTCGATTAAGAAATCTCTAACAGAGTTAGCTCTTTCTTCAGAAAGTTTCTGGTTCAATTTGTCGCTACCTACACTATCAGTGTGACCTTCAACTGTAAATTTAGCAGTTGGGTACTCGTTCAAGATTTGGATAATGTCAACCATTACAGAAGTAGATTCTGCTTTGATAGAAGATTTACCAGTATCGAACAAGATAGTTCTAGCGTAGTCGTTCAATTGTTTTTGAACTTCTTCAGTTACTTCTGGACATCCTTTGTTAGCTACTGTACCAGCAACTTCTGGACATTGGTCGTCTTTGTCAAGAACACCATCGCCATCAGTATCAGGCCAAGGGCATCCGTTGTTTGCAGAAGGACCAGCTTCGTTAGGACATTCGTCATCTTTATCAGCAACACCGTCGCCGTCAGCATCTGGACAACCAGCTAGTGCAGGAAGACCAGCTTCATTAGGACAAGCATCATCTTTATCGGCAACACCGTCACCATCAGAATCAGGACATCCGTTCATTTCTTTGGAACCAGCTTCGTTAGGACAAGCATCTTTAGAATCTTCAATACCGTCACCGTCAGAATCAGGACATCCGTTGAAAGCAGCTAGACCAGCAACTTCTGGACAAGCATCATCTTTGTCGTAGATACCATCACCGTCTGTATCAGTTCCACCAAATTTGATGCTGATACCAGCCATGTGTTGGAAATGCTTAACCAAGTAATCTTCGAAAGCGTGCTTGTATTGTGTTTGAAGTGTCAAACCAAGGTTATCAGAGAACCAAAAGTTAAGACCAACACCACCATTTACTGTACCGGCACCGATTTCGTCAACCCAAGTATAACCACCACCAATTTCTACGAAAGGATCGATAGTAGTGTTTTTTAGAAAGTTGTACTTAATTGTACCATCAATAGCATAGTGAGATAGATCATCAACTTCAAAATCTCCTAACTTTTCAATTCTGTTCAAGGAACCTCTTGCTCCAACAGAGAAACCATCACCAACATACTTGGAAACGGCTACATAAGAAACGGAAGGCAAAATGTTCCAGTGATCGGATACATTAAAGTACTCATCGAACAATGTTGTACTGGAAAAAGGATTGTTCTCGTCGTTAGTAGGATAAGTGTCTATCGCATTCACCCCAATGCTAACTTGCCAGGGATTATTTTCGTCTTGCGCTTGTATGCTGTTGATCCCTACAAATACAAGAGCAACAACCAATAATTTGCTAAGATGTTTCATGCTCAAAATTTTAAGTTTAAGTGTTTATCAGCAGCAAATGTAAGTTGTTAAGACTTATTAACAAAATCTAAATTTCTTTTTTTTTGACTCATTTGCTGTCAGAATTGTTGCATTTCGTCGAATTTAGATGACCTTTAACGACTTTCCTACCTTTATAAAGGCATTAATAGCATGGTCCAAATGCTCTTTTTCATGGGCTGCGGAGAGCTGCACCCTTATCCTGGCCTTGTCTTTTGGGACAACGGGATAAAAGAAGCCGATTACATAGATACCCTCTTTTAATAGCATATCTGCCATATTTTGCGATAGCTTGGCATCGTACAACATTACTGGAACGATCGCCGAATCGCCATCAATGATATCAAAGCCAGCTTCTTTCATGCCTTTTTTGAAATATTCCGTATTGCTCTGCAACTTGTCGCGCAAAGAGGTATCGGTATCCAACATTTCGAAAACTTTAATCGATGCTCCAACGATTGCAGGTGCCAAGGAGTTGGAGAACAAATAAGGTCTGGAGCGTTGACGTAGGAGTTCTATGATTTCCTTTTTACCTGTAGTATAACCGCCCATGGCACCGCCCAAAGCTTTGCCTAAAGTTCCTGTTATGATATCGATACGGTCCATTACCCCTTTTTCTTCCAACGTACCACGGCCTGTTTCACCAATAAAACCTGCGGCATGGCATTCATCTATCATAACCATAGCATCGTACTTATCCGCTAGGTCACATATTTTATCCAGAGGAGCCACGAGACCATCCATCGAGAATACACCGTCTGTAACGATAATTTTAAAGCGTGCACCATCGGCAACACTTTGCTTAAGGCTTTTCTCCAAGTCGGCCATATCGTTGTTGGCATAACGGTAACGCTTAGCCTTGCACAAACGCACACCATCAATAATGGAGGCGTGGTTCAGTGAATCGGATATTATAGCATCTTCTGCGGTGAGCAGAGGTTCAAAAACTCCTCCGTTGGCATCAAAAGCAGCAGCATATAATATGGTGTCCTCCGTTCCGTAGAAATCCGCAATCTTCTGTTCCAGTTCTTTATGGATGTCCTGCGTCCCGCAAATAAACCGTACCGAAGACATTCCAAATCCGTGGGTGTCCATGGCATCCTTTGCGGCCTGAATCACATCTGGATGCGAGGAGAGCCCCAAATAGTTGTTCGCACAAAAATTGATGACTTCCTCACCTGTAGATATTTTTATCACCGCCCCTTGTGGAGATGTAATGATTCGCTCTTTTTTAAATAGGCCAGCTTCTTCAATATCTTTCAATTCGTTGGCCAAATGTTCTTTTATTTTTCCGTACATATCTTTAATTCTCTTTATACAAAAATAGGGTCTATTTCTTGGTCAATATAAACAATAACAGATTGTATGATTTTAAAATCCATATCTCTTAGGATATCCGCATAGTTGGCGATCTGCTCTTTGTGCTTGGGCGATGGTTTCCCGGTCTTATAATCTATGATGGTGGCCTCCTTGCCAGAAATGACAATTCTATCGGGCCTCAGCAAAAGCCCATCCTTTGTTAAGATCTCCCTTTCGTTCAAAATATCAAGACCTTCGAGGAACAGGTTCTTCAATTTAGGATGGTTTACCACGGACATAATCTTTTGTTTGATGTCATCTGCTGCTTCCTGTGGAAAATGCCCCTCAATCTCCAAACGCTCCAAAACGATATCAACATCGGAAACTGTTTCAATCTGGCTCAATGCAAAGTGAATCACATTCCCCATTTCAATGGCCTCCATCCGCTCATCGTCCCACAAGCGGCCGGATTTTGTCGAAATCGTAAATCCAACATCATCTTTGGGGCGGGTCACATAACGGATGTGGTTTTCTGCAGACTCCGAAGAAGTTTCCACCATCTCTTTTGATGGAAAGGTTCCCAAGATGTAAGTGCCACTTTCATTTTCAGGAATGTTTTTTTCCTGAACATATAATTGGAATAGGTCAGAGTAGGATGTGGCAGCATCAATCGAAGCTATATCTTTCTTTGGGCTCTCGGTGATGATGAATAGTCCTTTTGCGGGGCGGGTGAGGGCCACATAGAGCACGTTCATGGAATCCAGCAACGTTTTTTGTTCTTCGTCCACATATTTTTGATGGGCCACTTCGTTGTACTCCAACATATCTTTATTGTTGTTGATCAAGAATTCATCCAGCCCCAAAGCTTTGTCGTCGGTTGTAGCAGGCACCCATGCTTTCTTCTTCTTTCGCTTGTCATCCAAAATAGCGTTGGCAAAAGGGAAAATCACAAAAGGGAACTCGAGTCCCTTGGCTTTGTGAATGGTCATAATTTTTACCGCATCCACACCGTCGGGCGCTGCAATGGACAGGGATTCTTTTTTTATCGCCCAATAATTAAGGAAAGCATACACGCTGGGACCTTCTCTTTTTTCCAGATCCAGCACTTCGTCCATTAAAAAGGATAGGTGGGCCACGGAACCTTGATACAGTTCAAATTGTACTATGGCCGTTTCCAGAATGGTCAAAACCGGCTCTCCTTTTAAGTCAGTAATGTTGAAGTTATATTCTTGGGCCAAGAAGGTTTCAATATCCTCCAAGTGTTTGCTAATAAAGCTGTGCTTGCCTTTTTCATCGGGGGACACATACTTTAATATATGGTATGCTGCCTCTCTATCTTTTGTATTTTCAAAAATTAGGAGGATGGATATTAAAAAAATGACTTTCTCATTCTTTGCCAACAAAAGTGCATCCGAAGAAATGATGGGAATGTTCTGTTGGGTCAAAAAGTCCGCTAACAACATTCCTTTTTTATTGTCGCGTACCAGCACGCAGATATCCGAATAAGCATGATTCTCACAAACGATACGGTGGATGGATTTTAAGGTTTCTTCGCAATAAGCATCATCCTTGTCTTCCTTATCCGCATCCAAGAACGTCATTTGAATATGACCTCCCGGCTTATTGTTTGTTTTTTGATGGGAATCGTTCAAAAATAAGTTGCGATAATCTTCATTACCGAGTACAGGGGCCATTTCCGTAAAAAAGCTGTTGTTGAAGTTTACGATTTCATCCGAACTGCGCCAGTTGGTGTCCAAGGAATGGATGGTGGGTTCCACCACAAACGGGTGTGATTTTCCATTGATAAGATTAAGAAACTGTTCGGCCCGCCCGCCACGCCAACGATAAATGGCCTGCTTTACATCGCCTACCAGAAATAGGGAACCGCGTTCGTGCTTTTCGTCCTCGCTTTCCAAGGCGTTGCCAATAAGGGGCACCAAGTTTTCCCATTGCATTTTTGAGGTATCCTGGAACTCATCTATAAAATAATGGTGGTATTTTTCGCCCATCCGCTCGTAAATGAAAGGCACAGGTTGGTTTTTGATTTCCTTGGACAGAATTGCGTTCAGGGAGGAAATGGGAATGATGTCCCGGTCCAACTCAATGTTCTTTATCTCCTTGGCGATTTCGTTCAGGACCGTCATGGGTACGATGTTGCCATATATGTTTTGGAGATAGCTGTACCGATACACAAGTCTTTTTATAATGAGGTAGTGTTCCAAAAGGATTACGGCCAATTGGGTAACATCCCTTTTGTCGCTTGCCTTGAGCAATTTTCCTTCAATCAGATTGGGTTCCAAAGTTTTGGCGGCGTACAATTTTTTTGGGTCAAGTTCCCCATCCACCATTTTTTTAAAATGATTGGGCAAGGTTTGTCTAGGGAAATCGGCAAAATCAAAACCTTGATTCTCTATTTCCTGAAGGACAGTTTGAGCCAATTGTTTTACCTTCTCTACGATAGCTTTGCTTTCCGATGCTATCCGCTTTTGAATGTCTTGAAAATCCCCGATGGATTTATCCCGCAATGGGTCAATGTGGTTTACATGATTTTCTTGAAACAGCAGTTTGCCAATTTCTATAAGATCGTAAGTGATGTTCCAGCTTTTGTCGTCATCAATTTTTTCGAGGGAAAAGGCGATGAGGACTTCGGTGAGCTTTTCATCATTACCGGCTCGCTCCAATATTCTGCCCACGGCTTCTTCCAGCAATAAATCCAGGTTAAGTTCCACCTCAAAATTTTGGGATAGGTGAAGGTCTCGGGCAAACGTTTTTATGATTTTATGGTTGAACTTGTCGATTGTCGAAATCTCAAAAAAAGAATAGTTGTGAAGAATGCGTTTGAGAATGATTCGCGATCGTTGACTCAACTGTTCTTCAGAGAGCAAGAGTTCATCACAAAGTGATTGGAATAAACCTTTCTGTTTTTCAGGAACTGCATCTTGACCAAAGGCGAACAGGTTGTCCAAAATTCTGGTCTTCATCTCGTCCACCGCCTTGTTGGTGAAGGTAATGGCCAAAATCTGACGGAATTTTGTAGCAGAATTGTTGGAAAGCAATAAAGTAAGATAGGTTTTGGCAAGGGCATATGTTTTGCCCGAGCCTGCAGATGCGCTGTATATTTTAAAATTGGAGCCTTTCAAAAGCCTTTTTCCTGCAAATTAAGGATTCCTTACCTGATGTTAACATGGTTTTAGCGGAATATAAATGTTAAAATCCGTATTTTTACATAAATTGATTAATAACCTAAAAAAACAAAAAATATGGCTTTTGAATTACCTAAATTACCGTATGCATACGATGCATTGGAACCTCATATAGATGCTAGGACCATGGAAATCCACCATACCAAGCACCATAATGGTTACACTACCAAATTGAACGGTGCGATTGAAGGTACCGACTTGGAGGGCAAGGGAATCGAGGATATCCTTTCCGGTTTGGATATGTCCAACGCTGCAGTTAGGAACAATGGAGGCGGATTTTTTAACCACAGTCTTTTTTGGGAAGTAATGTCCCCAAACGGTGGAGGAAAACCATCTGGTGAATTGGCCTCTGCAATAGACGATGCTTTTGGATCTTTTGATGCCTTTAAAGATAAGTTTTCTTCTGCTGCCGCTACCCAGTTTGGTTCAGGTTGGGCATGGTTGTGCGTGCACAAAGGAGGAAAAGTGGAGGTATGCTCAACTCCAAACCAAGATAACCCCATTATGCCCGGTGTAGGTTGTGGCGGTTACCCGATTTTGGGATTGGATGTTTGGGAGCATGCATACTATTTAAACTATCAAAACTTGAGACCGGATTACATTTCTGCATTTTTTAATGTAATCAACTGGGACAAAGTTTCTGAAAATTATGCGGCTAGTAAATAATAACTAGTTCATTCATAAATAAAAAAGCCGTGCACCAAGTGCACGGCTTTTTTTGTTGAATTTTTTTAAAATAGAAAAGGGCGAGGAAGTCCTCACCCTTTTCGTCCCAAATCTTACCATAAACTTAACCTACTTATGCTATGGCGAGACTAAAATACTGGTATTGTGTAAAATAACAAAGGGTTTTAAAAAATATTTTGCGTTTAAAAGAAAAAAGAAAACGTGCAGTTCATCGATAAAATGGATAAAACCTTGGTAGTCAAACATAAAGAAGCCGGAGCATGCTCCGGCTTCTTTCCCCAAATCTTACCATGAACTTAACCTACTTATGCTATGGTCCTCCAAATGTAAGCCAAGAGCTGATTTTTATTATAAGCTTTTAGATGAAACTCCCTTAAATGGGTTGAAGTGTTAAAATAGGCCCGATTATTGATAAATGTCAAGAAAACAAAGGATAAGGAGACCTGTTTGGAAAAGTATAGAAAATAAAAAAGGTGGAATAGCTTCCACCTTTTTTGCCCCAAATCTTACCATGAACTTAACCTACTTATGCTATGGCAGATACTAAAGTAGGATTGCACACTGCTGATTGTATAAAAACCCGCTATTCTGTTAGTTTCATCGATAAAATGCACAGTTTTGTGCGCTTTTACCTTGAATTATCTTAATATGCTCGTTCTTTTTTACCCTCGAAAAAGTTGACGAAAGCCTTGTTTACCACTCTATTACCTCCAGGAGTTGGGTAGTTTCCAGTGAAATACCAATCTCCCAAATTCTTTGGGCAGGCACTATGAAGACCTTCAACCGTTTGATAGATGATCTCCACTTCTGCATTGATGCCTTCGGGGCTTAGAATTTCGCCAATTTTATTTGAAATTTGTTTTGCTGAGAACGGTGCGTAAAACTCTTGTACATAGTTCACTGCATTTTTATTCGTTGGATCTGTCTGAGTTAGGCACTTTTCATAAATCTCCTTGATTCTGTGTGTGGTGCCATGATCTTCATGAAGTGCCAAAGCGGCCCTAAATGCAACAAAGTCTTCCAATCGAGCCATATCAATTCCGTAACAGTCAGGGTAACGAATCTGCGGTGCAGACGATACCACGACTATCTTCTTGGGAGACAATCTGTCCAGAATTTTTAGGATACTTCGCTTCAACGTAGTTCCCCGAACAATACTGTCATCTATGATTACAAGATTATCCGTAGGCTTCACGGAACCGTAGGAAATATCATAAACATGGGTCACCAAATCGTCCCTACTGCTGTCTTGGGTGATAAAGGTCCTTAGTTTGGCATCTTTGATGGCCACTTTTTCAATGCGTGGACGAATATTTAATATGTTATGAAGCTCCTCCGCGGTCATTTTGGAACCCAGGGCCAAAATCTGTTCCTCTTTTTTCTTGTTGAGGTAGTTTTGTGCTTCTTTCACCATTCCAAAGAACGAGGTCTCCGCGGTGTTGGGAATATAGGAGAAAACTGTATTCTCCAAATCGTTGTCTATCGATTTCAATATTTCTGGGAAAACAAGTTTGCCCAATAGCTTTCTTTCTTGATAGATTTCTTTGTCGCTACCACGGGAGAAATAGATGCGCTCAAAGGAACACGCTTTGCGTTCGGTAGGTTCCAATATCTTTTTCAAGGCCATTGAGCCACTTTTCTTAACGATTACGGCATGACCTGGGTCAAGTTCCTTTACATCGTCAAAATTAACATTGAACACGGTTTGGATTACGGGCCGCTCCGATGCCACTACCACCACTTCATCATCTTGGTAGTAATAAGCGGGCCGGATACCGGCGGGGTCTCGCATCACAAATGCATCTCCGTGTCCGATCAGTCCGCTCATGGCATATCCGCCATCCCAGTTTTTGGAAGCCTTTCTCAAAATTTTGGCTACGTTCAACCGTTCGGCGATCAAGGCAGAGGCCTCCCTTTTGGTGTAGCCTTCCTTTTTGATCTGTTTGTACAGTTTGGCCACGGCATCATCCAAAAAGTGACCGATCTTTTCCATTACGGTAACAGTGTCGGCCTTTTCTTTGGGATGCTGTCCCAATTCGATCAAGTTTCCGAAGAGCTCATCAACATTGGTCATGTTAAAGTTACCGGCAACTATCAAGTTACGGTGCATCCAGTTGTTCTGTCTTAAAAATGGGTGAACGCTCTCGATACTGTTCTTTCCGAAGGTACCGTAGCGAACGTGCCCCATCAAAAGCTCGCCGATGTAGGGAATGTTCTTTTTTTGCCAGTCAACATCATTTTCGCGTTCCGGGTTTTCGGTCAACGCCGTATTGATACGGTTGTTGATCTGGGCAAAAATATCCTGAATGGGTTGCTGCTGTGCAGATCTAACCCTGCTCATATAGCGCTCACCGGGCTGCATGTCCATTTTTATACTTGCAAAACCGGCTCCGTCCTGTCCGCGGTTATGCTGTTTTTCCATCATTAGGTACATCTTGTTTACGCCGTAAAAAGCTGTACCGTACTTTTCTTTATAGTACTCCAGGGGTTTAAGCAATCGGATCAACGATATTCCGCATTCGTGCTTAATGGGATCACTCATAACAATTACAAATAAAAAAGCCCCGAAAATTTCAGGGCAAACATTATGTTAATTCAATATTGAACTGCGTCAACTCTTTAAACTGTGTCAAGCGGGCCTCGACCTCGCTCTTTTTTAAATTGACCATCCGGTCCGTGCCAAATTTTTCTACACAGAACGAAGCCAAATTGGATCCATGGATAATGGCGTTCTTCATGCTTTCAAAAGAAATGTTTTGTGACTCCGTCAAATAACCTGCGAATCCACCAGCAAAAGTATCTCCGGCCCCGGTCGGGTCAAACACCTCTTCAAGCGGAAGTGCAGGTGCAAAGAAAATATTGTCCTTATGGAACAAAAGTGCGCCGTGCTCTCCTTTTTTTATGACCACATATTTAGGGCCCATTTCTTGAATCTTTGCAGCGGCTTTGACCAAGGAATATTCGCTGGTCATTTGTCGCGCCTCTTCATCATTTATGGTAATAACATCAATTTTTGAAATCACTATCATCAATTCATCCCAAGTATTGTCCATCCAAAAGTTCATGGTATCCAAAACTATGAGCTTTGGTCGTTTTTCCATCTGATTAATTACACTCAGTTGGATATTGGGGTGAAGGTTTCCGAGCATGACGATATCTGCATCGGTATAATTTTCGGGCACCACGGGGTTAAAGTCAGCCAAAGTGTTCAATTCGGTAGCCAAAGTATCCCTTGAGTTGAGGTCGTTATGGTACTTGCCTTCCCAAAAGAAGGTTTTTCCACCTTTCACTACTTCAACTCCAGAAAGGTCTATGTTCTTGTTTTTTAAAATATCCATGTAAGATTGTGGAAAATCATCTCCCACTACGGATACTATTGCAGCGTTTATTTTAAACTGTGATGCGGCCAGACCGATAAAGGTTCCTGCTCCTCCCAATATTCTTCCAGTTTTCCCGAACGGTGTTTCAATGGCATCAAAAGCCATGGTTCCCACGATCAGTAATTTGCCCATTCCCTAATTTTTTGTGCAAATATACGGTATGGATGTTCCAATTATCAAAAAATGGCTTCTTTGTTCGTGCAAACGGTTACTTTCTTCCAAAATCGGCGGGGATTTCGCCCCATGCCTTGGTCTCCCATTTAACGATAGGGGTATTGAACCGATTTTTTTTCAGCCAATTCTCCGCTCGTTCGATCAATTCGAACAGTTGGGCATTTTTGGCGGTTTTGACCAATTTTGTACCACACTTTTTCTTTCGAACCCACCCGATGGCGATTCGGGAATCGGAATAGAGGATACGATTGCTTTTCTTCTGTTGTAAAAACGCCAGACCGTGTACCAAGGCAAGAAACTCGCCTACATTGCTGGTTCCCTGTTCAAACGGACCTTGGTGAAAAAGCACTTTTTTGGTCTTGGTGTCCACACCGCGATACTCCATTCTACCAGGGTTTCCGCTCGATGCCGCATCCACGGCAATGGAATTATAATTGGGGTCTCCGATTTTTAAAAGTTCCTCTGGGGTGAGTTCACTTTTTCCCTTGGATTTGCCCTTGTAGTCCAAATAGTTGCCATTATAGGCTTTTTTGGCTTCTTCAAAAGTGGCGAACGATTTGTACTGGGCACCTTTATACCCCTCAATCTGGGCTTTACAATCTTTCCAAGACTCAAAAATTCCAGGATGTTTACCTTGCCACACGACATAAAATTTTTTCTTTTTGGTCATCAGGACAATAGTTTTTCTATCACTTTAGGAAAGTGTTCATATTCGAGTTGATGAACTTTTTGGGCAATTGAATTTGCATCATCCGAAGGAACAACAACGGTTTTAGCTTGAAAGATGATAGCACCTTCATCATAATTTTCGTTTACATAATGAATGGTAATGCCGGTTTCCGATTCCTTGTTTTCTTTCACGGCCTGATGGACCCTATCCCCATACATGCCTTTTCCACCATATTTGGGCAACAATGCCGGGTGAATATTGATGATCTTACCAGGAAATGCTTCTATAATGTTGGAAGGAACCTTCCATAGAAAGCCGGCGAGCACAATTAAATCTGTTTGCAAACCTTTTAGCAACCGAACCACGGTATCGGAATCCCTAAAGGCAGTTTTGTTAAAATAAAATGCGGGAACATCTAACCTTTCGCATCGGTCAAGGACTGTTGCCGTTTGTTTGTTAGTAAGCACCGCAACAACGGTAACCTCTGGTTTTTCACGAAAAAATGATATAATGTTTTCTGCATTGGACCCACTGCCCGATGCGAAGATTACAATTCGTTTCATTCGTTAGGAATTGATAGGTTTTTGGACTAAATTACGTCGGCTAAAGTAAGGTACAGTATTTTAAGATGTTTATTTTGCATCACATTTTATCGACAAATAGTGTATTTAATCCAAAGTTTTATATTTTTGCCAACGATTTAAATTTTTAAAACCACAATAATTATGTCAGACATTGCATCAAGAGTAAAGGCTATCATCGTTGATAAACTAGGTGTAGATGAGAATGAAGTTGTAGCTGAAGCTAGCTTTACCAACGACTTAGGAGCGGATTCCTTGGACACTGTTGAACTTATCATGGAGTTTGAGAAAGAATTTGATATCCAAATACCAGATGACCAAGCAGAGAACATCGCCACTGTTGGTCAGGCCATTAGCTACATCGAAGAAGCTAAGTAATTATATGATATATCGCTAAAGATTTAAAATTATCCATGTGGTGGTTATCGCATGGATAATTTTTTTTATAATTTAGGTCTAAAGGGTAAAAAAAATAGTTCAATGCAGTTAAAGCGAGTTGTAGTTACCGGGATGGGAGCATTGACCCCCATAGGTAACAATTTAGAAGCTTATTGGGAAGGACTACGGACTGGTAAGAGCGGTTCTGCCCCCATTACGTATTTCGATACCGAAAAATTTAAGACAAAGTTTGCTTGCGAGCTTAAAGGATACGATCCAAACGACTTCTTTGATAGAAAAGAGGCCAGAAAGTTGGATAGGTTCGCCCAGTATGCCTTGGTCTCTTCCGACGAAGCCATAGCAGACTCTGGAATAGACTTGAACGTTGTGGACAAGTTTAGGGTAGGTGTTGTATGGGGAGCCGGAATTGGTGGACTGGAAACTTTTCAGAACGAAGTGATTGGGTATGCCGAAGGAGATGGTACACCACGTTTCAATCCTTTCTTTATTCCTAAAATGATTGCCGATATAGCACCGGGTAACATATCCATAAAACATGGATTTATGGGGCCAAACTATACTACGGTATCCGCATGTGCATCATCGGCAAATGCCATGATTGATGCGCTTAACTATATTAGATTGGGCCATTGCGATGTAATCGTAACCGGGGGTAGTGAAGCCGCCGTTACCATTGCAGGTATGGGAGGATTCAATGCCATGCACGCACTTTCCACTAGAAACGACAGTCCAGAGACCGCATCCAGACCGTTCGACGCAACGCGCGACGGGTTTGTACTGGGAGAAGGAGGAGGAGCACTTATACTTGAAGAGTATGAGCACGCCAAAGCTCGTGGTGCTAAAATATATGCAGAAGTTTTGGGTGGAGGATTGTCAAGTGACGCCCACCACATGACCGCACCACATCCTGAAGGAATTGGGGTAGTAAAGGTGATGGAAAATTGTTTGATGAACGCAGGATTAAAACCAGAGGACGTTGATGCCATCAATACTCATGGAACCTCTACACCACTTGGGGACGTGGCCGAGCTTAAAGCTATTTCCAAAGTGTTCGGGGATCATGCCAAGGACATCAACATCAATTCTACCAAGTCCATGACAGGACACTTGTTGGGAGCGGCCGGAGCAATCGAGGCCATCGCATCAATACTGGCCATGGAACATAGTTTGGTACCACCAACCATCAACCATAGTGTAGTTGACGAGCAAATAGATCCTTCCTTAAACTTGACCCTTAACAAGGCTCAAGAACGAGAGGTAAAGGTGGCAATGAGCAATACATTTGGCTTTGGTGGACACAATGCCTGTGTACTATTCAAAAAAATAGGGTAGTTTTGTAACATGAAACTTACTTCCAAAATATTCAATTCCCATCCAAGCTCGGATGGGGATTTTTTTTTGGGAATGAAAAGAATACTTGGATTTAAGCCCAAGAGTCTGGAAATCTACAAAACAGCCTTTCTGCATCGTTCCATGAACAAAAAGGACGATGAGGGCAATCCGGTGAACTACGAGCGATTGGAATTTCTAGGAGACTCCATGCTGGGTACCATAATTTCAAAACACCTGTACAACGAAGTGCCGGAAGGGGACGAAGGATATCTTACCAAAATGCGCTCCAAGGTGGTCAGCCGAAAACATCTAAACGAATTGGGAAAGGACCTCGGTCTACTCAAATATGTGGAGAGCAGGATTCCCAAGGCACATTTTGGTGATAATATACATGGAAATGTTTTCGAGGCACTCGTGGGAGCTATTTATTTGGATAGAGGGTACAATTACTGCGAAAAATTCATCAACGAGAGGGTAATTGAGCCCTATGTCGATATAGAACAGTTGGAGGGCAAGGTAATAAGTTATAAGAGTTTGGTGATAGAGTGGTGCCAAAAAGAAAAGAAACCCTTTAATTACAATGTTTACGAGGACACCGGAAACGATGAGCTCAAACACTTTGCGGTAAAGCTGACCATAGGGGATAGAATGCTCGCCAAAGCAAGGGCCACATCCAAGAAAAAAGCTGAAGAAAAAGCATCCAAGAGAGCCTATTTTGCACTGCAAAGTAGGATAGACAACAAGTAACTTTAAATAATGGTAAACTCAAACGTTTTCGCTTGATTTATAAGTGTATTGTTTTGTATAGACTAGGCATTCAATTGGATTAAGCCTATATTTACGGTTCGTGTTATGGGCATATTAACGACGCATAAGATATCGGCGGACTTGTACGATGAAAGCTTTTCGCTCATCGCCATTCACAGTAATTTGGAAGATTATGCCATCACCTATGCCATAAATTCCAGTTGTGGACTGTATCTTAAACGGATGAAAAAAGACCTTCAATTAGATGAAAAAATGTCTTTTTCGGTGTTTGATTGGGACGATGAGATGAGCGAGATGTATTGGACGCTGATTTCCAACAAGTGCGAAGTTGAGGAGGAAATGCCTTCAGTGGGATTATTTGACAACAATGTTTCCCGAAGAACAGATTATTTGGTGAAAGAACGCAAAGAAGTAGATTATTTTTTAAAGGTAGATACGATAGATGAAGCGTTGTTTCTCAAAAAAATCAAATCAATCAACACAATAGCCAAAGTGATAACAGCATATCCTTTGGATGCACAGAATTTAAAATCAAAAAGAAATTTAATCTTTTAAAAATGCCAACTAGAAAGAAGACTAAAATTGTAGCAACCCTTGGACCTGCCACCAGTACAAAAGAGACCCTAAGGGAAATGATCCTTGCAGGAGTGGATGTTTTTAGAATAAACTTTTCCCATGCCGCCTACGAAGATGTTGCCGAGCGAATTAAAATGATTAGGGAGCTTAATGAGGAATTGGAAGTCAATATAGCCATCCTTGCCGACCTACAAGGCCCCAAACTAAGAGTTGGGGTAATGGGCGGTGAAGCCGTAGTTGCTCCAGGTGATGAGGTTACCTTTGTTACGGGAGAACCGTTTGAGGGCACCGCCGAAAGGGTCTACATGAACTACAAGAGCTTCCCCAAAGATGTTAAGGCGGGGGAGCGTATTCTTTTGGACGATGGCAAGCTTATTTTTGAAGTAAAATCTACCAATGGAGAAAACGAGGTAGTTACCAAGGTTATCCAAGGAGGGCCTCTTAAATCTAAAAAGGGGGTAAACCTTCCCAACACGAACATTTCTTTGCCGGCACTTACAAAAAAAGATATCAAAGATGCCATTTTTGCAATAGAGCAAGATGTGGACTGGATAGCACTATCATTCGTACGTCATGCACAAGACCTGTATGATCTCCACGATCTCATAAAACAACACACAGAGCATAAAATCCCAGTGATTTCAAAGATTGAGAAGCCAGAAGCACTGGACAATATCGATGAGATAGTAAAAGCTTCCGACGGACTTATGGTGGCTCGAGGTGACCTAGGGGTAGAAATCCCGGCACAAGAGGTCCCATTGGTTCAGAAACAATTGGTGTTGAGTGCCAAAAAAGGAAGAATTCCTGTAATCATCGCTACCCAGATGATGGAGACCATGATTACCAGTTTAACCCCTACCCGCGCCGAGGTGAACGACGTTGCCAACTCCGTAATGGACGGGGCCGATGCCGTAATGCTCTCGGGAGAAACATCTGTGGGGAACTATCCGGTACAGGTTATCGAGAAAATGGCAAGTATTGTTTCAAGTGTCGAGAGCTCCAGTTTGATCAAAGTACCACAAACCCCGCCGCACATACGTACCAAAAGATATATTACCAAGTCGGTTTGTTACCATGCTGCGTTAATGGCAAACGAAATCTCTGCCAAGGCCATTTCCACATTGACCAACAGTGGATACACGGCCTTCCAGATTTCAGCATGGAGACCGGCCGCACATATCCTTGTGTTTACATCGAACAAGAGAATATTGACCCAATTGAACCTTTTATGGGGGGTTAAAGCGTTCTACTACGACAAGTTTGTCTCCACTGACCAGACCATCGAGGATGTAAACCAGATAGCATGTAAAAAAGGTTTCTTGGAAGTAGGCGATATGCTCGTAAGTTTGGCAGCAATGCCCATTAAAGAAAAAGGTATGGTAAACACCTTGAGGGTAACAGAGATAGAAAGCTGCAATTTCTAAAATAGAAAAACAGATTTATAAAAAGCGCGCATCTTTGGATGCGCGCTTTTTTGTTTGATTTTAATTCTTTTGGGCTGTAAGTATGAGCGAAATAGAAGGACTAATCGTTCTGTAACGGAACAATCTTCCCAATGAGATACGAATACAAGGATTCCAAGTTAGGAGCCATTTTAGGATTTTCGGATGATATCAAAAATGATGAGGAACGATTCTCCACAACCTCAAAAACCATTAAATTTTTATGGAACCGGAACGATTGCCCCCTGACGGTTCAAATAGATGGAATGGATTTGGAACTTTTGCCCAATCAGATTATTACCGTTACATATTTACAACACGTTTCCTATTCCAAAATGCAATTGCCCCTTACAGCCATACTTTTTAACAGGGAGTTTTACTGTATATTCGATCATGACAGCGAGGTTTCCTGTAATGGGATTTTGTTTTTTGGAACACAGGATATCCCTATCATCACTATTCCAAAAGAACAGTTGAACAAGTTTAATTTGCTGCACGGTATTTTCATTGAGGAGTTTTCCACTCCCGATAATATTCAGGGCGATATGCTCCAAATGCTACTAAAAAGAATGATTATAATGAGCACGCGATTGGCAAAAGAACAGCTCATGGTCAAAGCATTGGGGAACGATCAAGTCGAAACCATCCGAAAATTCAATGTGTTAGTGGACCTAAACTTCAAAACCAAGAGGAAGGTGAGCGATTATGCTGAATTGTTGCACAAATCCCCCAAAACACTATCCAATCTTTTTGCCATTTACAATCAAAAGTCGCCACAACAAATTATTCTGGAACGAATCGCATTGGAGGCCAAACGACTCATCAATTTTACCGATAAACAAAATCAGGAAATTGCGTTTGAGCTTGGGTTCACCGACCCCGCACATTTTAGCCGTTTTTTTAAGAAGATGACACAAATGAGCCCATCAGAATACCGTGAAAACCTCTTTTTGATGGCCTAAAGGAAATTTGGTCAAGCCATCGGGAAATCCTTCCTAACACCCACCCTCTTTTTCGGAGCATCTTTGCCCTGTAATAAAAAAAACAGATATAAGATGAAATCCACAGAAAGATCAATTTTTAATCTCATTGAGATTTTTAGAACGTCACAGAAAACCGAAGTAAAAACAGCTACTGTTGCGGAACACTGTGAGCAAAAGTATCATCACGATTTCTATTGTGATGCGGAACAACCCTTTGTACAGACGTATTAATCATTTAAAAATAATTCATATTAAAAATTCAATTATGAGCACAATCAATGTACCTAAAAGAGAAGAAGTAAGCACGGCCAATCAGGCCATTTTTGACAATCTGGAAAAAACGCTGGGATTTGTTCCCAACCTTTTCGCCACCTATGCACACTCCGAAAATGCGCTGGGCAATTATTTAGCCCTTTCCAATGCGAAAACCTCATTGAAGGCCAAGGAAAAAGAAGTGGTGAATTTGGCCGTAAGCCAAGTAAACAACTGTATTTACTGTTTGTCCGCACACACGGCTATTGGCAAGATGAACGGTTTTACAGATGAGCAGATCCTAGAGTTAAGAGCTGGAAAAGCTTCTTTTGATAGCAAACTGGATGCGCTGGCACGTTTGGCCAAGAACATTACCGAAAATAGGGGAGCAACAGACCAGCAAGTTCTGGCTGATTTTTTTGCCGCTGGGTGGACCAAGGAAAATTTGATCGACACCATAGTTTTAGTAGGGGATAAAACAATCACAAACTATATCCATAGAACAACAAAAGTTCCTGTGGATTTCCCAGAGGCACAACCATTGGAAGGAGTTAAAGCTTAATCTAAGTGAATCCCTTGTTAAAAAAGCCCCTCATTTTGGAGGGGCTTTTTTATACCAGCTCTGCGTCCATAAAAAGAGATGGCGCGATACTTTTGGACATAAAAATAGGCCAGTCGTTTTTGAACAGATGGCTCTCGGTAACTGCACTTTCATACAAAAGGTAGAGTCCGCCCGAAATTTTTTCCGTTTCTGCTTTGGACAAATTGGAAATGTTATCGCCAACCACCTCGCCCAAATACAGGAGCAATTCTTTCTTCTGCTGTTGAATTACACTAAGAATGGTAGTTTGGTCAGGAGAAAGCTCGCCAAGCGTCTTGAGTCCCCAACAGCCCTGAAAATTTTCCTCGAGGTACATATCCCGCAGTAGGTCAAATATGGCCAATAGCTGATTTTTCCCTTTTGGTCTATCGTTCACATAACCTTTGAGATTCTTAATAAACGCACTGTGTCGCTGATTAAGATAGGCAATGCAAATATCTTCTTTGGATTTAAAATGACTATATAGCGTAGCTTTTGCTATGTCACATTTGGTAATGATTTCGTTGACCCCCGTTGAATTATATCCCTGCGAATAGAAAAGGTCTCCCGCTGAAGATATAATGTGCTCGTGCAATTCGTTTCGTTGCATAAATGAGTAAAATGTAGTTAATGGTGGTCGATGGTACTACAAATTAAAAGAAAATATGTAACTCGAGCCCCAACTATCAACTATTATTCTGGTTTAAACAAAGAAATATTACATTCTTTAGTTTTTAAGATGAATGCTAACAGTCTAGCATAGTGTTCATTGTAAACATTTTCCTATATTGTGTATCATAATTTATCAATCAAATAACTAAAAACAACAGAAATGAAAAAATTACTTCTGGCCTCATTTGTAGGCCTTCTTTCCTGTTTAATGAGTTTTGGGCAAGGATTTCAATTCAAAGCCGATGACATCGACATCGATTACAAAACCTACACTTTAAAAAATGGACTCACGCTTTTGGTCCATGAAGATCACAAAGCACCAATCGCTGCGGTGAATGTTTGGTACCACGTAGGGTCTAAAAACGAGAAACCCGGTAAAAGTGGATTTGCCCATTTGTTCGAACATTTGATGTTCAACGGAAGTGAGAATTACAACACCGATTATTTCCAAGCATTGGAGAGTATTGGGGGTACCGACCTGAACGGAACAACCAATACGGACCGAACCAACTACTTCCAAAATGTGCCCGTTTCTGCTTTAGATCAAGTGTTGTTCTTGGAATCTGACAGAATGGGACATTTATTGGGAGCGATTGACCAAGAAAAACTGGATGAGCAACGTGGGGTTGTTCAAAATGAAAAAAGGCAAGGCGAAAACCAACCTTATGGGATGCAATGGGATTATCTGACCAAGGCCATGTATCCAAAAGGACATCCATATTCATGGACCGTAATCGGAGAAATGGAAGATTTGAACGCCGCCTCTTTAGAAGATGTACAGGAATGGTTTAAGTCCTATTATGGTGCTGCTAATGCGGTGGTCGCCGTAGCAGGGGACATTGATGCCGAAGAAGTGCATCAAAAAGTGATTAAATATTTTGGGGATATACCCTCAGGCCCTACGGTAGAGCGACAAGAGGTGAACATACCCAATAAGATTTACGACTCCCGTCAAGAATATCAAGACCGTGTTCCGGAGACCAGAGTATTGTTCGCTTGGAACACACCTCCGTTTGGATCAAGGGAAGACCTTCACTTTGATTTGATCTCCGCCATCTTGACGAGTGGAAAAAACTCCAGGTTGTATCAAAAATTCATCTATCAAGACCAATCGGCCAGTGCCGCGGTCTCTTTTCAATCATCAAGCGAAATAGCAAGTCAGTTTATCACTTGGTTAAATGTGAAGCAAGGAGAGGATGCTGCAAAATTGGAAAAAGAGCTCGAGGCCGAAATCGAGAGATTTATCAAGGAAGGACCTACCGAAGAAGAACTGAAAAGGGTAAAGGCCAATTACTTTGCTAATTTCATTAAAGGCTTGGAACGAATCGGTGGATTTGGAGGGGTATCCGATATTTTGGCTTCCAATCAAACCTACCATGGCGATGCATCATACTACAAAACACAATTAAAATATGTTGAAGATGCAACGGCCGAAGACCTTAGGAAAACAGCGGAAAAATGGCTGACAAAAGGGAAACATATTTTAATCTGCCGACCATTTCCTGAATATGATATCGTAGAATCTTCGGTGGACAGAAGCAAATTGCCAGAGCTCGGAGCGCCAAAAAGTTCAAAATTCCCAGAGCTGCAGCGTATGCAATTATCCAACGGACTTAACGTGGTGTTGGCGCAGCGTAAGGGGGTGCCCACGGTAATCATCAATTTGGTGGCCGATGCCGGTTACAAAACCGATTATTTGTCCAGCCCCGGTACGGCAAATTTGGCCATGAACTTAATGGATGAGGGAACAAAGGACAAGACCTCTTTGGAAATAAACGAGCAATTACAGCTCTTGGGAGCCTCTTTGAGTACTTTCTCCAGCCAAGATGAGTCCAATGTATATATGAGTACCCTAAAGCCAAGTTTGGATGCCAGTCTGGATTTGTTTATGGACGTTTTACTCAACCCGGTATTTCCTCAAAAGGAGTTTGAAAGATTACAAAAGGAGCAAATCAATAATATAAAACAGGAGAAATCACAGCCCATCACCATGGCCTTGCGGGTGATGAACAAATATCTTTATGGAGAGGACCATCCCTACAGTAGTCCTTATACAGGTACAGGATATGAAGACTCGGTCTCGAACTTGACAAGGGACGATGTAGTTAATTTTTATAACACCTGGTTCAAGCCGAACAATTCCACATTGATAGTAACAGGGGATGTGGAAATGAGTGAATTGAAATCCAAATTGGAAAAGACGTTGGGCAAATGGAAAAAAGGCGATGTTCCTACCATCGCTTTCAATCAGCCCAAGACCGGCTCCAGTAATACGCTGTATTTAATGAACCGACCAGAATCCCAACAATCCGTGATTTTGGCAGGGCACTTGACCGAAAAGTACGGAGGGGTCAATGAGATAGCACTGGAGCAAATGGTGAATATCCTCGGTGGAGATTTTACTTCTAGAATCAATATGAATTTGAGGGAAGACAAACACTGGTCTTATGGAGCTGGCGGATTTGTGCTGGGTTCCAAAGAAGAACGTCCTTTTATTGTTTATGCACCGGTACAGACGGATAAAACAGCAGAATCCGTGACCGAAATTAGAAAGGAAATATCCGAATTTACCTCTACAAGGCCTGCAACCAGTGAAGAGTTGGAAAAGGTAAAGACCAATCAGGTACTGAAGCTTCCCGGGCAATGGGAAACCAATAGTTCGGTAAACAGTTCAGTAAGAAGTTTGATTCGGTATGATCTACCAGATGATTACTATCAAAAATACGATCAGAACGTAAGGAATCTTTCTGTGGATGATATTAGAAAGGTGAGCAATGATGTAGTGAAGCCTGGAAAAGTGAACTGGTTTATGGTGGGAGATCGTGCCGAGATCATCGACAAACTGGATGCGCTTGGTTTTGATAATATTGTTGAGATCGATGCGGATGGGAACCCTAAAAAACCAGCAGTAAAACCTACGGAAACGGATATCAAGAATTAAATAGGATAGCCTCCCGAAAGGGGGGCTTTTCTTTTAAAAATCAAATTTGAGCTGAACGAGCACCGATTCTTTTTCTTCGGTCTTTTTCTCTTTTTCCGTGTTAAGGTTGGCCAAGGAAATACCCAGCAATCGAACCGAATTTTCCAAAGTGGATTGGTACAAAAGCTCCTTGGCGGTTTCCAATATCAAATCCTTACTGGCAATAAAATAGGGAAGCGTCTTGCTGCGGGTCTGTAGGGTAAAATCGCTGTACTTGATTTTCAAAGTGACCGTTTTCCCGGCAATTTTTGATTTTTGGAGCCTTCTTTCCAGTTCACTGGCAATGTTCTCCAACTTTTCCAGCATGAAGATTTCACTGCTCAGGTTTTCAAAAAACGTCCGTTCCGCACCAACGGATTTCGGAATACGGTGCGGCTTTACGGCACTGAGATGGATTCCCCTTACCACATTAAAATAATGACCGCCACTTTTCCCAAAATGCTGATCAAGGAAATCCGCTGACTTTTCTTTAAGGTCCTTGCCCGTGAATATTCCCAAGCGGTACATTTTTTCTGCGGTCACCTTGCCCACGCCATAAAACTTCCGAATGTCCAGGTTTTCCAAAAACTCTATTACCTCTTCGGGGTTTACGGTTTTCTGTCCGTTGGGTTTGTTGTAATCGCTGGCCACTTTGGCGATAAACTTGTTAATGGAAATTCCTGCCGAGGCCGTCAACCCGGTTTTTTCAAAGATTTTTTGACGGATTTCCTTAGCAATCAAGGTAGCAGAGGGATTCCCTTTTTTATTTTCGGTGACATCAAGATAGGCCTCGTCCAAGGAAAGGGGTTCTACCAAATCGGTATATTCAAAAAAGATGCTCCTAATTTGGTTCGAAACCTCTTTATAACGGTCAAAGCGGGGTTTTACGAATATGAGCTCGGGACAATTTCTTGCTGCAATACTTCCTGCCATGGCACTTCGAACACCAAATTTCCGTGCTTCGTAACTTGCTGCGGATACTACCCCACGCTTGGAACCACCACCTACGGCAATGGGCTTCCCTTTTAATTCCGGGTTATCATGCTGTTCCACGGACGCGTAAAAGGCATCCATATCCACATGAATTATTTTTCTTAAGGGAAAATCAAAGTCCATTTTCAAATTTAGGGTATATTTAGTTTGATGGAACATTTGGAAATAGAACGAAAATTTTTGGTCAAGTCGGAGACCTTCAAAGAGCAGGCCACATCACAGGCCCGAATTGTACAGGGATTCCTGAATACGGACCCGGAAAGGACCGTTAGGGTCAGGATCAGGGGAGAAAAGGGCTTTTTAACAGTAAAAGGCGCCAGTAACGAATCGGGGACCACGCGCTTTGAATGGGAGACCGAAATTTCGGTTGCAGAGGCAGCTAATCTTATCGACCTGTGTGAAGCCGGTATACTCGAAAAAGTCCGTTTTGAAGTGCCGTTGGGCAAGCATACGTTTGAGGTGGATGAGTTTTTGGGCGAGAACAAAGGACTTATCTTGGCAGAGGTGGAGCTCTCACATGAAGATGAACGTTTTGAAAGACCGGACTGGCTGGGCCAAGAAGTCACCGGCCAAGTGCAATATTACAATTCGCAATTGAGTATAAAACCGTATAAAGAATGGTAGCCAAATCTAACAGAACAAGGCAACTCATCAATATCTTTATATTGGTTTCCGCATGTTTGGCCATTTATTTTGGATTTTACAATGACAGAGCACTTTTTATGTTCTTCAAGCCATTGACTACGATTTTGGTAATTGCCTTACCATTTTTTGCGCCAAAGAATGGCCATGTTACATTTGGAAGATTGGTTATCGTTGGTTTGGTGTTTTGTTTGTTGGGCGATGTTCTGTTGCTATTTGATGCATATTTTTTATTTGGACTTGTGGCATTTTTAGTGGCCCATATTTTATTCTCCGTATCATTTATCCAATACATGGGATTTTACAAAAACTGGATTGCTTTTCTGGTACTTTTCGGTATTGCCGGAGTTCTTTTCCTTTGGTTAAGACCGGGTTTGGGAGATTTGTTGCTACCTGTTTCCATTTATGTGTTGATAATCACGTTTATGGCATGGCAAGGAGTTGGCCTGTACGTGAGGGAAAGGAACAACGCACATGCTCTTATGGCTATGGCCGTATTATTTTTTATGCTTTCTGATGCACTATTGGCAATTTCCAAATTCAAGACCCCTTTTTACTTCTCCGGACCATTGATTTTGAGTACCTATTGGTTGAGTATCGGATTGATCGCAAATGCTGTGAGAGGAATAACCTCGACCACAGTAAAGTAAAATCAATCCAATTTTTTATCCAAAGCCATAATAGTTTGCAAGAGCACATTGGCTCCATTGGCCATATCTTCGGCTGATGTAAACTCTTTGGGTGAATGACTGATGCCTCCTTTGCTGGGAACGAAAATCATTCCCACAGGAGCAAATCTGGATATATCCTGCGCATCATGTCCGGCACCACTGGGCATATATTTGTAGCTAAGTCCCAAGGCCTTTGCGGAGGATTCTATTTCGTTTTGGATAGCGGTATCAGTCAGGGCCGGTTCTGCTGTGGTGTCCAACGGTAAAAACTCAACGGTAACATTGGATTCCTTAGCAATCTGTTCGGTTTTTTTCTTGATGGCCTGATATACTTTTTGAATCACTTCCAAAGAGAGGTCACGGATTTCAAGACTGGCGGTCACCTTTCCCGGTATTACATTGGGTGCTCCAGGCTCCGCTTTGATTCGTCCTACTGTACCTACTTGAGTTCCCTCGAAGCTATTGGTAATCTCGTTTACCGCAACAATATATTTGGCAGCTGCAAGCAGGGCATCCTGTCTCGCGTTCATGGGCGTGGTACCTGCGTGGTTGGCAAAGCCGGTAAATACAACGTCCCACCAGTTAAGTCCTACAATGCCCTCTACCACACCAATATCCAGGTTTTCTTTTTCAAGTTTGCCCCCTTGCTCAATATGAAGTTCCAAGAAAGCCGCCAAACTGCCCTTTTCACGTTTTGCTTCCATGAGCTTTGTGGTGTCACCACCAATTCTCATAATGCCCTCTCCCATGGAATAGCCTGTGGAGTTCACTACGCCAAGTGCGGATTTGCCCAAATTTCCGGCCATGGCCCTGCTTCCCATAACGCCGCCCTCTTCGTTTGGGAAAATAATGACTTCAAGGGGATGTTTGGTAGAAATGTTATGCTCGTTCAAGGTTTCGATAACTTCCAAAGCAGCCATAGATCCCACGCAACCGTCATAATTTCCTCCGTTGGGTACCCTATCAATATGAGAGCCAAAAGCAATTGGTTTAAAGGATGCTTCACTCCCTTTTCTAGTTCCGATAATATTTCCGGCAGCATCGACCTTCACCACCATTCCAAAATCTTCGAGCGTTTTAATTACCCAATTTCTAGCTTCGATATCCGCATCACTAAATGCAACACGTTCCGTTTCACCATTGGTTTGAAGACCGAATTCTGCAAGGTCGAAAATTCTCTTTTCAAGACGGTCTTGGTCGACTTTTACGTTGGATTGCTGAGCTGATAGGGTCCCAATTAAAAGAATGGAAAGAACAGTGATGAACAGTTGTCTCATAATTTCCTGGTTTCCTTAAAAATAGGGAATTAGAAAGAAAAATATGCTAAAATGACTAAGCAGCTTTTTCTGTGGCGGTCGAACTTATTTCGTGGTCAATCAATTTTTGCTCCGACCACTTTTTTTTACTGATACCACTGCACAGGGGAATGATAAAACCAATGCCTAAAAGAGCAACGGCGACCATAAAAATATTGACGGGATTCACAAAGAACGAACCACTGTTCAAGGTTGCCAATATGAGCATTGTTGAAAGTGGGAACGACAATGCTAGAATTGCCACTCCAAAATCGCCACTAAATGTTCTTCTTTTCGACTTTTTGTCCATTTCCATGCTATCCACGGCGGCTATGTGGGCATAGGGCCAAAAACTACAAGCGCTAAGTCCAAAGGCCAGGGTCAACAATATTTCGTTGCGGGCCTCGATACCTGCCACCATCACAAATACTCCTGAAATCAACAAAACTAAACCTGCACGTGTACAGAGCAAGGAAAAAATCTGGAAGAACTGTTTTCTTTTGATTTTTACGGCGAGACCTATAAAAAGCAATACCAATGGCGTCATGATCAAACTCAGCTTTTCCAATGTTTCACTTAGAAAGAACGGAAGGGAGTCCATGTGCAGCCCAAATGCCAACAAAACAAGCGCCGCTGTGATAAATACGTTAACGGGCTCCGAGATCATGGCCTTGATCAATGGTTTTAGCTTTGTTCCTCCGTTCTTTTTCTGATTGGACTGAAGGCTGTAGTGCCAATTCATCGCAACTAAGTAGAGAAAAAAGAGTACAAAAACCTTATTTCCAAGGTCGGACATGGCTGCCTTGGCCAAATATTCATCCCCCAAAAACTCCAAGATAAATGGGAAAGAGGATAATCCGGGCGCCAAGGAAGGCACCAACAATTTGGCGGTTCTATACTCCGAGGTCCCTTTTCCAATTCCCATAAGAGGCAAAATAACGGGCATGGAAAAAAACAACAATAGGTTAAGCCCAAGGGCCAATAAAGGCAATATTAATAGATGTAACTCGACCTTAACCCCCAACAACGCAATAAAAATGGTCGCTGGAAGGGCAAGGTTCAGAATTATTTTTTTTATTCCAGAAATCTCTTCTTTGGATTTAAACTTTACTTTGAGCAGTACTCCAATGAAGATGAAAAAAAGAAATACAATGGTTTTTTGAATGCCTATATCCACTATACCAACACTTTATTGAGTGCGGCGGTAAACGTTTTCATTTCGTCCATGGTTCCCATACTTACACGGCACCAATTTTGGTCCATAAATTGGAAAGCACGAACACCCACCTTCAACTCTGTCATTTGTTCCAAGAATGCTTGTCCTTCCATTTCAATCGGGAAAATGATAAAACTGGTAGAGGAAGGAACATAAGAGGTAATGCCCAACTGATCTAAACTCTTGTACACATATTCCCTACATTCGGCATTAAGGCTACGGGACTTCTCTATAAATGCGTCATCGTCCATCGCAGCCATAGCGGCGTAAACTGATGGAAGTGAAATGCCCATACCACCACGGGTAATTTTTTGTATTCTGGCGAGAGTTTCTTCCAAGGCAACAGCATAGCCCACACGTAAACCGGCCATACCGTGTATTTTGGAGAAAGTTCTGGCGATGATTACATCTTTACCTTGGTTTACCAAGGATACCATACTTTTTTTAGCTCCGTCCTCCAAGAACCATAGGTAGGCTTCATCAACAAATACGGGCACCTTTTCAGATACTCTTGAACAGAAATCAACCAATTTATCATGGTCTGTCATGGAACCGGTAGGGTTGTTCGGATTACAGATGTAAACCAATTTTGTTTCATCATCAATGGCTGCCTCCATTGCATCAAGGTCGTGCGACCAATCGTCTTTCAATGGGACTGGTTTCCACGTAGCTCCAACAGATTCAGCAACACGAATAAGAGACATATAAGCCGGGTCGGCGGAGACCACATTGCCTCCGTTCATAAAGAAAACCATGGCCGTTTTCTCCAAAAGGTCGGAGGAGCCAGGACCCATCATAATGTTTTTGCTCTCTACTCCTTCAAAATCGGCAATCTTATCTACAAGTTGATACAATTCTTTCCAAGCATATCGGTTACCGCCAGAAGCTGAATTCTTGAACGCCTCCAAAGCCATTGGGGAAGGCCCGTATGGATTTTCGTTGGCATTCAATTTGGCCGCAAGTTCTGGAAGGGCCGCTTCGGGTTTTGGTAAATATTCTTTAAAGAAAGGACTGTAGATTGCGTTGCCCTCTGCATCGAGGGTCAAAGGTGCCTTTGGTGTCTCTGCCAATCCAATATAGGGCAGTGCCATTGCCCCGCCGGCAGTGAGCATACTTTTTCTTATCCAATCACGTCTGTTGATGTTAGTTGTAGTTCCCATTGGTTTTTAGTTTTTAGAAGAATTTAAAATTAGACGATGATGTTGTTAAAATCAATGCTAAAAACGTAAAAATCAGCTATTTGAGAACGAATATGTTAAAATTCTGAAGTGTTATTTAAGGATTTGACAGTCTGAAGACTACTGAAGGGGGCTTTTTTGCAGATATTCCAACGTAAGTATGCCCCTTAGATTGTTGATAATAATGTGCTCCAACAATTCATGAATGCTGTATTCATCAAATAAATTTGGTTTTGAATAGACGGTCTCTTCCATCCGGGACAAAAAAAGTGTACAGACCAATTGGACGTTTACATTTTTTCTTACTTGTCCCAATCGTTGTGCTTTTTGTAATAGCGGGCAAACAATATCCCAAACAATATCTTTTTTTAACTGGGAATATATTTCATAGGCCTCCGGATAGTATTTATGGAGCCCGTATAAAAAAGCAGGGTTGATCTCCTGAAATGTGATCAACCCTTGCTTGTATATAAAGATTATTGTGGTAAGTGGCTTTTCTTCATTAGGGTTTTCAAGTATATAATTATCTACATTGGCCCTAATATTATCCAAGTAATATTGAAGACTCTCCTTGACCAGTTTTTCTTTGCTGTTAAAATGCTTGTAAAGGGTCTTTTTTGAAATACCAAGGCTTTTGGCCAGTTCATCCATGGAGAAGCGCTTGCTTCCAAATTTGGTGAAGTTCTTGATGGCATAGACCAATATGTTCTTTTTATCCCCCACAGAGCAAAAAATTTTATTTCCAGCCCCCTCCTAGAGCCCTGTACAGTTCCACAATGGCACTCAATCGTAAATATTGTGAGTCTACCAAGTTAAGCTCGGAGTTCAATGCATTTTGACGTGCGGTCAATACTTCCAAATAATTGGCCAGACCATTGTTCAGCAGTTCTTCGGAATAATCCTCCGCTGTGGCGTATGCATCGAGTTCCTTGGAGCGTGCCTCCAATTTTTCGGTTTCTGCTTCATAGGTGTAGAGGGCATCGCTAACCTCTCTGCCAGCGGTGAGCAAAGCTTGTTTGTAATTTAACAGTGCCTGTTCCTGCTGTGCCTTGGCTACTTCCATTTGCGTTCTTAATCGTCTGCCATTGAAAATAGGTTGGGTCAGCGAGCCGACCAAAGTCGAAAAGAGTGAGCTGGCATCTAACCAGTTGTCAAATTCGAGGCTCTGAAAGCCACCGGTCGCCGATAAGCTCAATGACGGATATAGACTACTTTTGGCAACGTTGGTCAATTCAAAAGCATTGATTAGGCCATATTCTGCCTGCATTACATCTGGCCGGTTTGCAAGAAGTAAATAAGGAACGCCTGTACTCAACTCATTTTCAATGCTTTGGTCGTCCAATTTGCCACGTTGGATTTTTTGCGGCGCCTCGCCCAGCAGGATACTAAAGGCGTTTTCGAGCAGTTTGATGTTGTTCTCAAGGTCTATTACAATAATTTCGGTGGTATGTACCTGTGCCTCGGTCTGCTTTACGGCCACCTCGGTCACCTGCCCGGCATCTTTTAACGCTACTGTGGTCTCCAAACTATTTTTTCTGGCCTCCAAGGTTTGCTTGGCAACTTCCAACTGTTTGTCCAATGCCATCAACTGGTAGTAGGTGGCAGCAATATTGGCGATTAAATTTGTCTTGACAGCTTGATGTGCCGATACACTCTGTAAATAGGATGCGCCAAAAGCTCTTTTATTGCTCCTTATTTTTCCCCAAACATCAGCTTCCCATGATAGGGCTCCAGAAAGTTCATATTGTTCCAGCGCACTGGTGAAAAAGCTACCAAACTGACTGTTTGCTGAGTTTTTGGTCCTTGTAAAGCTGGCCGTTCCGGAAAGGGTAGGGTAATATCCAGCCTTACCCTGTTTTACGTAGGCTTCTGCAGCTACTACGTTCTGTAGGGCTATTCTAATATCGATGTTGTTTTCGAGACCTTGTTCTATATATGACCTCAATTGTTCATCGTTGAACAGGTCCCTCCAAGATACATCCGCCATGGAAATACTGTCCTGTGGCAGATTATCTGTTCGATAGAGATTTTCGGTCTCCACCTCTGGTCTTGAGTAATTTTTGGCGACAAAACACGATTGTAACAATAGTGGTGTCGAAAGTACCAAGATCAATTTATATGTTGATTTTATTTTCATGGTTGATATACTTTGTTTGATCAAAGGATAATTAGGCATTTTCTGCATTTTGAAGTTCTTCCGGTTTACCTGATATTCTTTCCTGAAGTGCTTGGAACACCACAAAGAGCACAGGTATGATAAACACACCCAAAATGGTTCCCACTAACATTCCTCCTACGGCACTCACACCAATAGATTGGTTTCCGATGGCTCCGATTCCCGATGAAAGTGCCAAAGGCAATAGACCAAAAATAAAAGCGAAAGATGTCATTAAAATGGGACGGAGTCTTGCTCGTGCCCCATCCGCAGCGGCATCGAACAATGATAGACCTGCTTTTCTACGTTGAAGTGCAAATTCCACGATCAGAATTGCGTTTTTGGCCAAGAGACCTATCAACATGATCAATGCAATCTGGAAGTAGATGTTGTTTTGCAACCCGGCCAGATTTATGAACAGAATAGCTCCCGCAATACCAAATGGCAACGATAATAATATGGAAAGTGGTAAAATGTAACTTTCATATTGAGCACTCAACAGGAAATAGACGAATATCAAACTCAAGATAAAGATGATGATGGTCTGCGAACCCGCATTGCTCTCTTCCCTTGTCAATCCAGAATAATCGTAGGTATATGAATTCGGAAGTACCTGGGCGGCAACCTCCTCGATGGCCGCAATGGCATCACCGGTACTGTAACCTGGATTTGGAACACCTGTAATGCTCACAGAACTCAACAAGTTGAATCGCTGTACCACTTCTGGACCATATATTTTTTTAAGATCCACAAATTGACTTACTGCAACCGATTCACCATTGCCGTTTCTCACAAAAATGTGATTTAACGAATTTTCATTGGCCCTATCTTCCGGTTTGGCCTGTATCATTACACGATATTGCTTACCAAACCGGTTAAAGTCAGTAGCATAGATTCCACCAAAATAGCCTTGTAACGCGTTGAAAATATCGGTAGCGGTAAGCCCGGCCATTTTCACTTTTTCCATATCGATATCCAAATCGAACTGTGGGAAACCTGGGTCGAACTGGGATATCGCATATTGCACTTCGGGCCTAGCGTTAAGGGCGCCCAAAAACTGATTTTTCACATCGTTGATGGAGTTCCAATCTTCGCCGGTCTTACTCTGCAACTGTACCTCGAATCCGGAACTTGTACCGAAACCTTGTATACTCGGAGGTGTAAAATAGATGATTTGAGCATCATTGAAACCTGCCGTAGTAGCATACAAACGTTGCATGGTGGCGTTTACCGATAGTGAATCTGCACCCCTTTCGCTCCAATCTTTCAACTTCATAATGGAGAATGCATACGAACCTGCACTCACGCGGTTCAACAAACTGAAACCGGCGACGCTCATCCGTGCATCGATCACGTCCATGGACTCGTAAATGGAGTCCAATTTCATGATAGTTTCTTCTGTCTTTTCTATTGTTGTTCCAGGAGGCATGCTCACATTGGCAAAGATCATTCCACGGTCTTCATCGGGAACGAAACCGGATGGTGTTGATCGAAACAAGAAGATGGCCAAAATACTAAAGCCCACTAAAAGAGCAAGAGTTACCCATTTACGTTTCACCAATGTCCCTATGGAATTGGTATATTTATTGGTCATTGCCGTGAACCCAACGTTGAAGGCGTTAAAAAACCTGTTCAAGAAATTGGATTTTTTACCCTTTTCATGGTCATGCGGCTTTAAGAACAAGGCTGCCAATGCCGGACTCAAGGTTAAGGCGTTGATGGCCGATATTAAGATGGCCACCGCCAAGGTGATACCGAACTGTTGGTAGAATACACCCGAAGATCCTTGAATAAAGGACACGGGGATAAATACCGCGGACATTACCAACGTTATGGAGATAATGGCCCCGGATATTTCGCTCATCGCACTTTTGGTCGCCGTTTTGGCCGAATCGGCCCCTTCTTCAAGTTTGGCGT
Organism: Muricauda brasiliensis; assembly: GCF_003057865.1. Classification (NCBI taxonomy): domain Bacteria; kingdom Pseudomonadati; phylum Bacteroidota; class Flavobacteriia; order Flavobacteriales; family Flavobacteriaceae; genus Allomuricauda; species Muricauda brasiliensis. Next base: position 567,852 of record NZ_QBTW01000011.1, read on the forward strand.
GTACTGCTTCAACTACAACAATAGCATCATCCACCACAATACCGATTGCCAAGATCATGGCGAAAAGGGTCAACATATTGATGGAATATCCGAATAATTGCAGGAAGAAGAACGTACCCACAATGGCCACGGGAACCGCAATGGCCGGAATCAATGTGGACCTAAAGTCTTGGAGAAACAGGAATACCACAATAAATACGAGAATAAACGCCTCTATCAAGGTCTGGACCACGTGATCTATGGATGCATCCAAGAAATCTTTGGAGTTAAACGGGATTACATAATCCATCCCCTTTGGAAAATCCGCTTTGGAAGTTTCCAGGATGTTCTCGATCTCGTCGATGATCTCCTTTGCATTGGAACCAGAGGTTTGGTAAACCCCCACGGCAACACCGGGGTTTCCCATACCAGAGTTTTTTCTAACATAGCTCAATGCGCCCAGCTCAATTTCGGCTACATCTTTTAAACGAAGGAATCCGCCATCATCCGTGGTTCTAAGAATGATGTTTTCATACTCGGCGACATCGGACAATCGCCCTTTGTACTTCATCACATATTCAAAAATACCATCGGCATTTTCTCCGATTTTCCCCGTAGCAGCTTCGGTGTTTTGTTCCCTTAAAGCAGCTTGGATATCAGCCGGCACCAAGTTATAAGCGGCCATTTTATCAGGAGAAATCCAGATACGCATGGAATAATCCTTGGAACCGAATACGTTTACGTTACCTACACCTTTGATCCTTTGCAATTGGGGGACCAAGTTGATCTTGGCGTAGTTTTCCACAAAAGTGGCGTCGTAGTCCTCATTTTCAGAAAAAATAGAGAAGAACAACAAGGCACTGTTCTGTGCTTTCTGGGTGGTAACACCGGTATTGATTACCTCTTGCGGCAATAAGCTATTTGCCCTTGCCACACGGTTCTGTACGTTTACCGCGGCAATATCCGGGTCAACACCAAGTTCAAAGAACACACTGATGTTGGCAGCACCGTCGTTACTCGCGGATGAAGTCATGTAGGTCATTCCCTCCACACCATTTATTTGCTCTTCCAGCGGAATAACGACACTCTTAAGTACCGTTTCGGCGTTCGCACCGGTATAGTTGGCGGTAACCTGAACGGTCGGTGGAGCAATCTCTGGATATTGTTCTACGGGCAAAGTCGTAAGACCAAGGATACCCAATATCACTATGATAACGGATATTACCGTAGAGAGTACAGGTCTATCTATAAATTTTTGGAACATAAATATCTTGTTCTATATGATTGATGGTGATTATTGTTTTACAGGATTGATGGTCTGACCATCTTTAAGTTTGGATACGCCCTCGGTAACGATGGTACTTCCATTTTCCAATCCATCTTTCACGATGAACTCTTTATTGGTCTGCGCCGTAATGGTCAATGGAACCGTTTTTACCGTATTATCATCGTTCACTATGTACACCATTTTGGTGCCCTGAAGATCAACAGTGGCAAATTGAGGGATAACAAATACATCCTCATAAGTGGAAGGAACTTTTATGGTACCTGTACTACCCGAACTCAACAAGAGGTTCGGATTGTCAAAATCGGCCCTTAACGTCACGCTTCCGGTAGTTGGGTTGATGATATTGTTCACCATCGCAATTTTCCCTTTCTGAGGGTATGTCTCGCCATTGATCATCTCCAATTCAACTTCTGGTGCGTTTTCCGAAGAAGCTGTAGACCCATTGCCTGTCATTTGGCTCTTCATTTTTAGGAGCTGTTTTTCATTCATGGAGAAATAGGCGCGTATGCCACTGATATCGGACACCACAGTCAATGGATTTCCCATGGTACTACTTACCAAGGCACCAACTTTATAGGGTATTTCGCCAATGTAACCGTTTACAGGGCTAACAATATTGGAATAGCCAATGTTTGCGGTAATACTGCTATAATTGCTTTTTGCTTGTTGCAATTGGGCTTTTGCCGTTTCCAGTTGTACCTCGCTGATAATGTTCTTCTCTACCAATGGAACCAATTTGTCCACTTCAACCTGAGCGACATTTACGGCAGCTTTTGCCGCTTCTGCGTCTTGTGACAAAGTTTGTGTCTCCAATTTGAACAATAACTGGCCCTTGGTTACTTTTTGGCCTTCTTCTACATAAATATGCTGAACAAAACCAGAGACTTTCGGCCAGATCTCAACGTTTTGGACACCTTGGATATTTGTGGAATAGGAATCGAAAAGCGTTATATCCTGCTTTTCCAAAGTGCTTACTTTTAGCGACGGTGCTTGCTGTGCAGGGGCCTGTTGTTGCTGATTTTTACCCCCACAGGCTATGAATAAAAGTACACTTGATGATGCTAAGATTGATTTGATTGTTTTCATGTACGAAATTACTTTGCTACTTTTTTGGTTGTTGGAGTGACTACTCATTTAAAATTGATTCGAGTTTCTTGATTGATTTTTTCAAGGTTTTTTCGGATTCGTTTACGTAGTCCAGATATACTCTGGTACGAATCTGTCCTTCTTCAAATTTTTTAGGACAGTATTTTTCGTGATAACCCATTACCAAAGTGATAATGTGCTTCTCACGTTCAATACGTTTTAAATTTTCCTGAAGTTTGGATAAAAAGAAAGTTTTCTTCTTCGCAGTTTTAAAATACCGCTTTCGATCACCGGGCTTTGTGAAATAGGATAAGAGCCCCATATTCACTAAAAGATTGAGAGATGTCGATATAGAGCTTTTACTGGCATTGAGCCTGTCCAAACAACTATCAAATGTAAGCCCGTCCTTATCGGTTAAAATTAAGACGGCATAAATTCGAGCGGCTAAAGGAGGTAGATTATGTTCCTCTTCTAAGTGGAGACCAATAGTTTCTACAATTTCTTCCTTCGATTTTTCCATAAAATGGATTTTGAAGGCGCAAATTTACAATTGGTTCGGAACCAACCGAACTAAATGAACCTAAATGTTTGTTAAAAGTTAAATCTTGATTTTATTTGATAAATCAACCTTCAGGAAGAATCCCATCTTTTTCTATAATGGGAATGGGGGTAAGACTGTTTTCCGTTATGGAGTTTTTGGGAAACAGGAATCTTTTTTCAAAGAGTTTGTTCTCGGCAAAAAAGGTAACAAAGAACTCATTATTGAGGGCTAGCAACTCTTCTTGTAGAAACTCAATTTTTTTGAAGGACTTTGCTTCCACGATCCCAATACCGTGACGCATGGTGGATGTTTTCTTGTCTCCGTCAAAACCTTTGGAAACTACAATGGTCATTTCAATGGCATCCGACCGGTTATTGATCAGGTACACGTTCCATTCTTTGGATAGAAATTCATCGTTCCACTCCCTGATGACCACAACGTGGACATCCTTGGCTACAGGAATTTCAATATCCTTTTTCATGACTTGGGTTTACAGTGCGCTTTTGAACTGTTCCAAAAAGCGGACATCATTTTCGCTGAGCAATCGAATATCGGAAATTTGGTGAAGCAGTAAAGCAATACGGTCTATTCCCATACCAAAAGCAAACCCCGAATATACTTCAGGGTCTATTCCACAATTCTTTAGAACGTTAGGATCCACCATGCCACAGCCCATAATTTCCAACCATCCGGTGCCTTTGGTCATACGGTAATCGGTTTCAGTTTCAAGTCCCCAGTACACATCAACTTCGGCACTTGGCTCTGTGAAGGGAAAGTAGGATGGACGCAGTCTTATTTTAGACTTACCGAACATTTCCGAAGTAAAATATTGCAAAGTCTGCTTCAAATCCGCAAAGGACACGTTTTTATCTACGTACAATCCCTCTACCTGATGAAAAAAGCAATGCGAGCGGGCGGAAATGGCCTCGTTCCTGTACACACGTCCGGGAGAAATGGTTCTAATGGGCGGTTTATTGGCCTCCATATATCGTACCTGAACCGATGAGGTGTGGGTACGTAGCAATATATCTGGGTCGGTTTGAATAAAAAAGGTATCCTGCATATCCCTTGCCGGATGATACTCGGGCAAATTCAAAGCTGTAAAATTGTGCCAGTCATCTTCAACCTCTGGTCCTTCAGAAACATTAAAACCAATTCTAGAAAAAATATCGATGATTTGGTTCTTAACAATACTGATAGGGTGTCGAGCCCCTATTTCGACCGGCTCACCGGGACGGGTCAAATCACCATATTTTCCGGCGGATTCTGCTTGGCTCTCTAATGCATCCTTTAACGCATTGACTTTTTCAGTAGCCGTGGTTTTTAATTGATTGATTACTTGTCCAAACTCCTTTTTCTGCTCGTTGGGAACATTTTTGAATTCGGCAAAGAAACCGTTCAATAGACCTTTTTTCCCCAAATATTTGATTCGGAAAGCCTCTATTTCTTCTTTGGATGTCGAAGTGAACTTTTCAACTTCGGCAATATGTTCCTTTATGGTATCAATCATGACTACTTTGGCTATTGGCGGACAAATTTAGCAAATTGTCCTTGAATATGTAGGTAATTAAAAAATGAACTGCAATACCACCCAAAAGATGCCAAAGCCAATGGGTCCCCATAGGAAAGAAGTTTTGATGTAGATCTATGCTCCGAAAGAAAATCGCAACCCCAAAAATGATGAAGGCGGTTACCACCAAGCCCAAATTTTTCCCTTTGGTCTTAATCAAATACCAGATGATGGGTACCAATATGGTTGTAGCTGTAATGATGTATCCCAAAGAAATTCTCAACCCAGATGGCAGGCGAAGAATCCGTAATAAAAAAGAAGCGCCAAGCAGTATTATGATCCATAGAAGCCTTTGCCACCAAGGTTTAACGAGCTTGAAAATAAAATAGACCACCAATGCGGCACAAAGAAACATTATCGGCATCCAATCCAAACGAAGCCAAAATTCGTGGCTTCGGGTAGCATGATAGATGGTTCCTCCTATATAACTGATTCCAATAACAGGAAGTACCCAAGCTAAAAATCGGTGTCGCGACGGGTTTTTATATACTTTGAAGCCCCAATACATGATCAAGACCAAAAAGATTAGGTTGCTAAAGGTATTGAAAGGTTCCACGGGAAGCCTTCCTTCCAGAGTTTCCAAATAGATGGGTCCAGAATCATTAGGAAATTTTATTGGAATCATGTTATAATTAAATAGAGAAGTGGTAAAATACAGCAATGCTACGAGCATCTCCAAATATCCTCCATAAAAAAAGCCGATGGAACCATCGGCTTGTATATTTGAAGTGTTATTGGATTAAAGAAAAGTAACCTTTCCATCGGAGATGTCGTACATGGCACCCACTATGGCAATTTCACCTTTTTCTTCCATTTCTTTTAAGATGACACTTTGGTTTCTGATATTTTCCAAGGCCATCTCCACATTTTTCATGGCAACGGCATCCACAAAATCCAGATTTTTCGAATTTCTGAGTTCCTCATCTTTTGGCTCTTTTACCGCATAAACCGCAGGCTCAATTTTATTGATCAAACTGGTTAAATTGCCCATTCTGGCATGGTCACAGGCACCTTTTACCGCACCGCAACTGGTATGGCCCAATACCACAATGGCCTTTGTTCCTGCCAGTTTGCATCCAAACTCCATACTCCCCAAAATGTCTTGGTTGATGAAGTTTCCCGCAATCCTAACGCTGAAAATATCACCAAGTCCTTGGTCAAAAACCAATTCCGCAGACACCCTAGAGTCTATACAGCTTAATATAGTGGCAAAGGGAAACTGGCCGTCCTTGGTATCGTTTACCTGTTCCAAAAGGTTTCTGTTCGCCTTTAAATTTCGTTGGAAACGCTCATTGCCCTCCTTCAAAAACTGAATAGCTTTTTTGGGCGACATGGTCGCTTGTGTTTCTTTTGTATGTGCTTTCATTTCTATTTTTTTATGCTGTTTTTTTAGGTCTTAGATTAAAAAACTCGATATAGCTTTCAGGGTTTTCGATTTCACCTCTTTCCGAAATAATTTTAATATCAATGTTTCTGTTCTTCGCCTTGCTTGAAAAATCTTCTAGAATTTCTACGATATCATTGTCAAGATAACGTGTTTTTCTAACATCCAAAGTTAGGTAAGAATTTTCTGGAATACTGTCCAGTTCTTTCAAAATGGCACCTTTGTTAAAAAAGGTAACTTCTTCCGCCAAGGTCATCTTTATTTTATGGGACCCGTTACCACTGTCCTCAATATGCAAAAAGTGGGAGTTTTGATAACTTTTTATCAAGACTACGACGATACCAACACCTAGGCCCAAACTAATTCCGACCAAAAGATCGGTAAAAACGATTCCTACAACTGTTACCACAAAAGGGATAAACTGTTTCCATCCTGCTTGGTACATTGTCTTGAAAAGGCTTGGTTTGGCAAGTTTATAGCCCACCACAAATAGGATTGCCGCCAAAACGGACAAAGGTATCATATTGAGTAGCTTGGGTATCAAAATTACCGATCCCAATAGGAAAAACCCGTGAATGATTGCGGACGCTTTTGTTTTTCCACCAGATTGAATGTTTGCGGAGCTACGAACAATTACTTGTGTAACGGGGAGACCGCCGATAAGTCCGGAAAGGGTGTTACCAACTCCTTGAGCCATAAGCTCGCGATTTGTTGGCGTGGTCCGTTTTTCGGGATCTAACTTGTCCGTAGCTTCTACACAAAGCAAGGTCTCCAAACTGGCAACAAGGGCTATGGTAAAGGCCGTTACCCAAACATCCGTGTTGGAAATAGCGGAAAAGTTGGGGAAACTAAAAAACCCCATAAAAGACTCGAAGCTATCTGGCACGGGAACCTTTACCAAATGCTCGGCAGAAATTCCCCAAGTGGAGTCTCCTTGGGTAATAGTAAAATAAACGATACCGGCCACAACTGCTACAACGGGCCCTTGAATCAATTCAAATATCTTTGATTTTTTTGTCAATACCGTACTCCATAATAAGAGGATGGCCAATCCAATTACAGCGATTAAGGTCGCCCCTGGACTTATATAGTTGATGGAGTTGATGATCTCACTAAAGGTGTTTTCACCGTCCACCTGAAAAAATGCCCAGTCGCCTTCTGGATCGGCATCATAGCCGAAAAAGTGGGGGATTTGTTTTAAGATTATTATGATACCTATACCTGTAAGCATTCCTTTAATTACAGATGATGGAAAATAATAGGCAATGATACCTGCTTTCAAAAGTCCGAAAACAAGTTGGATGATACCGCCCAATACCACGGCCACTAAAAAATTTTGATATCCGCCAAGTGTTCCAATAGCGGTAAGTACTATAGCTGCAAGTCCTGCAGCAGGACCACTTACCCCAATTTGTGAGCCACTAAGTGCCCCTACGACGATTCCGCCTACAATACCTGCAATAAGTCCCGAGAACAACGGGGCGCCACTGGCCAAAGCAATACCCAAACAAAGGGGGAGTGCCACAAAAAAGACCACTATACTGGCAGGCAAGTCATTTTTAATATACTTGAACATGATGATGTGTATGATTACTCTTCTATTTTTTGGTTAGGTTTTTTATAGAAGAAGGTTAAAAATTTGATTTAGAACTTAAGGTTTAAAGTTTACACCAAATTTCTGGGGGGAGGGTCCAAGATTTCTACGGTATAATCCGAAAAAGGGAAAATATACCCAAGATACCCCATAGAGCTATCCTGTGAGAAGTGTTGATTATGTGATTCAAAAAAGTATTTATAGAACGTATCGGCCTCATCAAATTTTTTGATGGTGATAGTTTTACTGCTCTTTTCCTCTTCTGCCGCACCAATAATCATTGTTTTGCCCAATTCTTTATCCAACAAGGGAACAATCGGGGATACTGATAAGGCAAATATCAGTAACAATGATATAATAGGGAACAGGAGTGTCTTCACAAAAACATCAATTTTATCTAAAATAAGGAATTCTGGGCAAGCAAAGGGGGTTTTTTGTCTAAAACTCCTTTATTTTCTTGATACTGTCAACCTGTAACCAACCTGTTTGTCCATCTGCAATACGAATCCTCCTCCATTCGTCGAGTTCGTCCAAAACGTTCACTTTGGTTCCTTCGTGAAGAGTAAAAGTTGTACTACTGTTTACGTTCGGTTCTGCATTTACGTTGACTTCTTTTGCAAATATAATAGCAGGGTCGTCGTTCTTGTTCTGTTGGTGGTTAAGGTAAGCCAATAAAACACAGACCAAACAGAGAACAAGCGATAGCATACTGAAAATAAAGGCTGCTCTCTTTTGGTTGGCAGGCCTTAAGAAGTAGTAGGCCATGTACGCAAGCACAAATAAAAAGACAAGTGCAATGGCCAGGTAAGACCATTGGTCCGATGTGAATGTTCCAACAACGGAATTGTATATTCTTGACATCTCCGTTTTTGGCATTTCCTCTATAGCATCAAGCCTCATATTTTGCGCAAATGCTAAATTATTTCGGATTTCTTTGTTATTGGGGCTCAAAAGCAGCGCTTTTTCGTAGTAGTAAATACTCGGCCCAATGGCATTGAGTTTGTAATAACAATTCCCCAAATTGAAATATAACGAAGCGGAATGTTGGCCATTATCAAGAATTTCCTTGTAATTATCTATAGCTGCAGCATATTCGGCATCATTATACAGTTCCGTTGCTCTATTAAATAACGCTTCGTTTTGGGCAAAACCAAAAGAGAAGGAAAGCAGAAATATCAAAAATGCAATTTTCTTCATGATCATAGTTGTTTGTCCAAATTAGAGATTATCTCACTCGCCTTTTCATAATCCTGTTGCATCTGTACATTGGAGAAAGGACTGTAACGTGCCATTTCACAACTGGTCAATAAACTTATAAAGCCTTGGATGTCCGAATTGTTTACATTTTTTTCAGAAAGGATGCTCGTAATTTTATCCTTGCTGAACTCAGAGGTCTCAATATGCAATTTGGCTTTCAAATAATTATGAAGCCCCTTTTCCAAGGCCACATAAAAGGCTTCTTTGTTACCGAGTTCTTTTTTGGCCGTTGAAAGATATTTTCTGGCCAATCTGTTTGCTCTTTTGATTTTATTGCCCACAACATCGCTAGCTATTGCTTCTCGTTTTTTAAACGTAAAAATGGCAATGGGAATCAATACTAATGGTGCAAACAATAAAATGAAGAACAGGTTGGAGCCAAAGAATCGTTCCGACGTTATGGCACTTAGATTTGGATTTATATTGATAAAGTGGAATTGATCTCCCGTAGGAACAACCACTTGTTTGTTGGATGATGGACCGGCCAAAGTTCCTGAACTGGCTGTTGGTCCCTCTACCACCTCGATATTTATTTCTTCCGAACTTATAGTCTCGTATTTGCCTGTACCCGGATTAAAAAAGCTGAAAGATATGCTGGGTATAGGGTATTTTCCCCTAAATGATGGTACAATAGTATAATTGTTGGACACTTTGCCTTCCATACCAGAGCTGTACGTATTTATGGATTCCTCATACTCTGGATCGTAGACCTCCAATGAACTGGGAAGTTCGGGTTCCGGGAGTTGGAATAATTTTAGGTTGCCCTTTCCAGAAACCTCCACCTTTGCCTGTAGCGATTCCGAGGCGTTCAACTGTGTTTTGCTAGTGGTTACCGAAAAGTCGAAATCACCAACAGCACCACTAAAACCTGCTGGTTTTCCTGCTTCAGGCAATGGTTTGACATTGATGGTTCTGCTTCCTGCGGATACCGTCTTGCTGGTTGAGGTATAAATCCTTCCGCCGAAAAAGTCACGACGGTTCGTTGGAACGTCCACAAATATTTCCAAGGAAAGCGGTTCAATGTTCAATTGACCGGATTTTTGAGGATATAGCACAACACGCTTTAAGACCACGTAGCGGTATGGTTTGCCTTGATAGGTGCCATTTTGTGCAGTATGCTTGGTCACAGGAATGTCCTGGCTCCAAAAATTGTTATACGTAGGGTTGTCCAATGGTCGATAGTTGGTGACGCTTACGTTAGGACTCACATACAGTTTATATATGACCGTAACGGCTTCGTTCATGTACGGGTTGCCTTTGGATACTTCTGCCACCAGATGAAGGTTTTCGTCGGCAACATCGTCTACGGTTTTCTGAGAATTGGGTTTGTCCACCGCTGCGGTCACCTCAACTTTTTGTGGTGTGGTCTTGTAGGTCTGCCCTTCGATTTCTATGGTCGCTTGATTGATCGTAAAGCTGCCTCTTGCAGTGGGGACCAAAATATAGGTATAGGTCTTGGAAAAGCTTCTTTTGCCATTTATCCAAGATGAGCTGATAGATTGTGATGGCCCCATAACCACATTGAATCCTTCAAATTGTGGTGGCTTAAAGTTGTCTCCATCCTTGTTCATGGTAAAATCTACCCTCAGACGCTCATTGACTCCCAATTCCTGTTTGCTCAAGTTCATTGTGAACTCTACCCCTTCGGTTTCATCTTGGGCATGCGAATGAACCCCCACAAGGAGGAACATTCCCAAAAAAAGCAATATGTTGCTCTTCAACAGTTTCATTACCAGTCCTTCTCGTTTTTGACCTTTTTTCCTCGTACTTTACGGGCCTCCATTTTTTCCTGAACTTTTTTCTCTTCGTTCTGCATGGCCTCTAGTAAATTCTGGATTTGCTGTTCAGAAAGTTGGTTGGGCCTTGGCTGTTGTTGTTTGTCATTGGGTTGGTCACCTTCATTAGGTTTCTTCTCTTGCTCTTTTTTCTTATCGCCTTCGCCCTCTTTATTTTCTTCGGGCTTGTTTTCACCATTATCACCTTGGTCACCTTTATCCTTGTTTTCGTCTTCTTTTTGTTCGCCCTCGTCCTTTTTCTCGTTATCTCCCCCTTCGTTGTTCTGATCCTTGTTTTTGTCCTTGTCCTCGTTTTCTTCGTCTTTTTTGTCTTCGTTGTCCTGATTTTGGTCGTTCTTTTGCTCGTCCTGTTGTTTTTCCAGCATTTTTTTGGCCAAAGCAAGATTATAACGGGTCTCGTCGTCGTTGGGATTTTTTCGCAATGCCTGTTTGTATGCCTCAACAGCTTGTTTATAGTCTTTTTGTTTCATGAACACATTGCCCATGTTGTGGAATGCCTTGTGCTTTTCTCCTTTTTCTTCGGCAGTATCACTGGCTTCCTTGTAACGTCCAAAGGCTTCGCCAAAACTTTCCCTGTTATAATAAGCATTACCTAGGTTAAATCTTGCCACGGCATTTTTATTGCTTTTGGATATGGCTTTCCTGTAGTCGGCCTCTGCCGTTACAAAATCATTTGAGGTAAGCTCTTCATTGGCCTCAAAGGTGAGGTTTTTAGAAGCTTGCAATGCTTTTTCTGCTTCTCTGTTGGCTTTTTCGGTAATGTCATCTTGGGCTTGGACCGCGCCAAAACATAGCAATAGTCCAAACATCAACTTAATCTTGTTCATCATCATGCTCATTAAAAAGATTCAGTTTTTTCAACCATTGTGTTTTTCTATCCAAAACGAAGATGTCCAAAAATAGAAATAAAAAACCGGCGGCAAGAAACCATTGAAACTGGTCTTTGTACTCGGCAAACTGTTTGGCTTCAAATTCCGTTTTGTCCATTCGGTTTAGTTCTTCTTTGATGTATTCCACGGCATTTTCCGTATTGGAACCATCAATATATTCGCCATTGCCCTGACTGGCAATCTCTGTCAATACGTTTTCGTTCAGTTTGGTGATGACCACTTCTCCATTGTTGTCCTTTTTCAAGCTTTCCACGATTCCGTTTCGCTTGATGGGAATCGGAGCTCCCTTGGTGCTACCTACCCCAATGGTATAGACGCGGATTCCATTTTGTGTAGCTTTTTCAACAGCATTTATGGTAGAACTTTCGGAATGGTCCTCTCCGTCAGAAACAATAAAAAGTACTCTGTTCGTTTGCTGGGAATCGTCATAGTAGGTGCTGGCCAAATCTATAGCTGCGTTGATGGCGGTTCCTTGTGATGACAACATATCGGTGTTCATGCTCTGTAAGAACATTTTTGCCGCTCCGTAGTCCGTAGTGATGGGGAGTTGGGGATAGGCCTGACCGGCATAGGCAATGATACCGATTCGGTCGCTGGCCAATTGGTTGATGATTTCCGAGACAATGCGTTTGGATTTTTCCAATCGGTTGGGCGCAATGTCCTCTGCCAGCATACTTTTGGAAACGTCTAGTGCGAATACAATATCTACTCCTTCACGTTTTACGGTTTCCAATTTTGTGCCGATTTTTGGATTCACCAGTCCCAAAACCAAAAACGAAATACCCATCAATAAGAGCACCAATTTAAGTGTGGATTTAAAGTTTGACTTATTTGGCGCCAAGCGTCTCAATAGCTTTAAATCAGCAAAACGCTTCTGTGTTTTTTTCTTCCAAATTTGAAGAAAAAAGAACGCCAGGGCCATAACCGGGATTATGGCCAAGAGGTAGAAATATATTTTTTCGTCAAACTGAATCATCTTCTAAATAAAACTTTTAAAGATCGAGTTTCGCAATCCCCATTCCAACAACAGTAAAATTCCGGCCAAGAAAATCAATGGCCTGAATTTTTCCTCGTATTTGTAATACTTGAACTCTTCTATTTCTGTTTTTTCCAATTTGTTGATCTCGTCGTAAATAGCTTCCAAAGACTCATTGTCGGTAGCACGGAAATATTTTCCACCGGTTACATCGGCAATCTCTTCAAGCAACTCCTCATCGATTTCTACTTGTCGCATTCCGTACCTGTAAGACCCGTCTCTGTTATATGCGATTGGGGATAAAGCATTTCCGTTGGTGCCAATACCAATAGTGTATGTCTTAATCCCAAATTCGATTGCAAGATCGGCTGCGGTTCTAGGCTCAATAAAGCCAGAATTATTGACACCGTCCGTTAAAAGAATGATAACTTTACTGATGGCCTTGCTTTCTTTTAGGCGGTTAACCGATGTGGCCAGTCCCATTCCTATGGCCGTACCGTCTTCCAATACCCCATAAGTGATTTCTTCCAAAGAATTCAGAACAATGGCTTTGTCACTGGTGATAGGTGTTTTGGTATAACTTTCAGCGGCATAACTTACCAAACCGATTCGGTCGTTTGGGCGCCCTTCGATAAAATCGGCCGCTACTTCTTTTAAGGCGGTCAATCGGTCCGGTTTAAGGTCACGTGCCAACATACTGGACGAGACATCAATGGCCATCACAATATCGATACCCTTCGTGGTTTTTGTCCTCGTTGAAATATCCTCCGTTTGAGGTCTTGCCAATGCCGTTATTATGGCAGCCAAGGCCAAAAGGCGGATTACTAACAGGATGGGTTTCAATTTTGAGGCCCAGCTCGTTACCGTAAACCCTTTGATACTGGAAATGCGGAGGGATGCCATTTCATTTTTCCGTTTGAAAAAATACCATAGCAAAGCCAATGGCAGCAGTAATAGCAGCCAGAAAAATTCAGGGTTTGCAAATTCTATATTCTCAAACATTTATACTTGTGTTTTTACGTCAAGACTTCCTAAAATCCGGTCAACGATCTGTTCTGCATATTCATCTTCTTCTTCCCAAGTGATTACCACCTGTTGGACAAAACCTTTACCGCCAAAGGTGAGAATGTTGTATTTGGCCCTTTTGGAGTCTCCATTGGGTCGTTCCAGAGTTCCGGTGCCATAAGTTTTCAATCCTTTTACACCGGATTGCGTAACAAATTCCTCTTGTTTGGTAATAATGTTTTTAAGCCCTAGTTGTTCAAAATTGGCTAAGGTGGAACCGATAACCGCATCAAATTGAGGTTCTTCTTTTTCTTCTTTAAAGGTGATAGAGCTTGTGCTTACGGAAAAAATCCCGACATAACTTCCATAGGAAAAGGCCTGAAGTTCTTTGATGAGTTCCCCGGTTTCTTTAGGTAGTTGTGGCTCTTGGCGCACCAAAACCTCCGGAGTTTCTATTTGAATGGGAGGAAAACCATACGAGCTGGCCACCCACTCACTCTCCAATAAATCTTTGGTGGGGTAACCAAAGACGGTGTCACGCACTTTTTTGGTTCCAAAATAAATGGTAGACCCAATACCGCCCAGAACAATGATCCCTGCAAAAATGGCCGCGGCCCAATAGATTCTTTTTCGTTGTTTTTTTCTTGCAAGTTCTTCCAGATATTCCTCGTCCAACAACAAGTCTTCTTCGGTTGGCTCGGGTAGTCCCGCATGCGTTTTGGTCACGATTTCCTCGACCAATTTTCTATCCTGTTCTGCAACGGATGATGCAGGTTTGTTCTTGGCAAACTTTACCAAATCCGCTGTTTGCAATATTTTTTGAAATTGTTGGATGGTATCATCCTCTAACTTAAGTTCACCGGCATCGCGCAACATTTCCAATTTGGTGATGAGCTCCGAGGTGGTACTTTCCATGGCCGTTACGTGTACATCTTCTTCCAAATAGGAACGAACAATATCGGTAAGCTCCGAATAGTACTGTTTGTACTCATCCTGAATGAGATACCTCGAATTCTCCAGCTTTTTTAATTCAATCAAAGCCCGGTCGTAGGGAGGGAGCAAGGCGACTTTCTCTTCCTCGGTCAATGGCTTTTTGCGCAAAAAGAACCAATAGACCAATCCACCTACCACAATCAGTCCTAAAAGAATCCAAAGTGCGGTAAGCCACATATCGGCCGTGCTTCGCTCTACCTCAATCAAGGGTTTTATGTCGTACATCTTTTGTTTGGTAGTGTCCACGACCACATCGGCGACCTTCACTTGGAAGGAATCCGTGAAAAAGGGTTGCTCGTTGATGGCGATTCGCTGTGGTGGAATAGTGTACGCACCGCTATCAAACTGTGTGAGCGAATATATTTTTTGAAGAATGACCTTGTTATCATTTTTGAGGGTGTCGGCCATTATGGCCTCTACGGTTTCAAGAGGGGAAAAGGTTTGTCCTTCGGGGAAAAAGACAACATCGGTGGAGTCTGCTTCAACCGTGATTTTGTATTCGATTTGTTCCCCTATTTTGATGGCCAAGGTGTCTACTTCGGCATTTACCTTGGGTACTGTTTGCGAAAAACCGAGCATGGGCCAAAGCAATAGTAACAAAAAAGCACCCAAAATGTGTTGGGTTCCTTTTATGTTTCCAATTTTATGTAGGTTGTCCATTCGCATTATCCTCTTCGTTTAAAATAGCCCAACAGCTTTTTTACATAACTTTCATCGGCCCGACAATTGATTACACCACATCCAGATTTATTAAAGGAATTGGAAAAATAGGCCACTTTGTCCTTGTAATGTTGTTCGTAAGCTGAACGTACTTGTTTGGATTGGGTGTTCACCAATTGAATCTCTCCTGTTTCGGCATCTTGCATTTGCACCATGCCCAAGTTTGGGATGGTTTCTTCGCGCTCATCATACACCCGTATTCCTGTAACATCATGCTTGTTGCCCACAATGCGAAGCGTATTGTCATAGTCGTCCGCGATAAAATCTGAAAGCACAAAAACAATGGCTTTTTTCTTCATCACATTGGTGAGGAACTTTAATGCCTCCGCTAGATTGGTTTCACTGCTTTTTGGCTGGAATTCCAGCAATTCTCTAATGATTCTGAGTACGTGGCTTTTTCCCTTTTTAGGAGGGATAAAAAGCTCTACTTCATCGGAAAACAAAATCACACCTACTTTATCATTGTTTTGAAGTGCGGAAAAGGCAAGCGTAGCGGAAATTTCTGTGACAATTTCTTTTTTGAATTGGTTGGAAGTTCCAAAAAGTTCCGAGCCACTAACATCTACCATCAACATCATGGTAAGTTCGCGCTCCTCTTCAAAGACCTTTACGTAAGGTTCATTGTAGCGTGCCGTCACGTTCCAGTCAATGCTTCGAACATCGTCCCCGAACTGATACTGGCGTACCTCGCTGAACGTCATCCCCCGACCTTTGAACGTAGAGTGGTATTCCCCACCAAAAATATGGTCGGAAAGACGTCGGGTCTTGATTTCAATTTTGCGTACTTTCTTTAGTAGTTCCTTTGTATCCATTTGGTTCAAGAAAAATAGGTTTTCGGGTTGGTTAAAGTATTGCTACTTAGTCCGATAAACATTGAACCGCTAAGGCACTTCTACCTCGTTTACAATCTTGTTGATGATTTCTTCTGAAGTAATATTTTCTGCCTCGGCCTCATAAGTGATTCCGATTCTGTGACGAAGTACATCGTGCACTACGGCCCTTACATCTTCGGGAACCACGTAACCTCTTCTTTTGATGAACGCATAGCACTTGGACGCGTTGGCCAAGTTGATACTACCCCTTGGGGAGGCACCAAAACTGATGAGAGGTTTCAAGCTCTCCAAGTTGTATTTTTCCGGGTATCGCGTAGCGAAAATGAGGTCGAGTATGTATTTTTCGATTTTTTCGTCCATGTAAACCTCACGAACGGTTTCTTGGGCCCTAAGGATTTGCTCCAAGGAAACTACAGGCTTAATGGGTTCGGTTGCACCTTTTAGGTTTTGACGAATGATAAGCTGCTCCTCGTTGAGTTTCGGATAATCGATTACCGTTTTCAGCATAAATCGGTCCACCTGAGCTTCAGGAAGTGGATAAGTTCCTTCTTGTTCCACAGGGTTTTGTGTGGCCATTACCAAAAACGGCTTGTCCAAAACAAAGGTTTCGTCGCCGATGGTCACCTGCTTTTCCTGCATGGCTTCCAACAGCGCGGATTGCACTTTGGCAGGGGCCCTGTTGATTTCATCCGCTAGGACAAAGTTGGCAAAAATGGGTCCTTTTTTAATGGAGAAATCGTTCTCTTTGATATTGTAGATCAGCGTACCGACAACGTCTGCCGGTAACAAATCGGGCGTAAACTGTATTCTACTGAAACTTCCCTTTACGGCTTTTGCCAATGTGTTGATGGCTAAAGTCTTTGCCAATCCGGGAACACCTTCAAGGAGAATGTGGCCTTTTCCTAAAAGACCTATCAATAGGCGTTCTACCATATGGTTTTGCCCTACTATCGCTTTGTTCATTTCAACCCTTAAGAGGTCAATAAAAGCGCTTTCCTGGGCAATTTTCTCATTAACAGCACTAATATCAATAGTAGTGTTTTCTTCCATTATATACTTTTATTGTTTGGTGTTAAGGTCGGGGTTTTTACTAAGGTGTGCAAAATGAAAATTTATTTAAAACCTGCCTGTTAATTAATGGTTAAAAAAAACGCTAAACCCCTAGTTTTATGAAGGATTTAAGGGTTTAATTTTATACTTTCAGCGCATATGGAACAGACAACGAAATTTTCCCGCATTATATCGGGAGCAATGACCTGGGGAAGTTGGGGCAAAAAACTTTCCGACAAGGAGATGATTGATTTAATGCACCATAGCATCGATTGTGGCCTTACCACTTTTGATCATGCGGACATCTATGGGAGCTACTCCACCGAGTTGGATTTTGGTGCAGCATATGCCAATAGCGGTATCAACAGGGAAGATATCCAGTTGATTACCAAATGTGGGATTCAACTCACCCGTGGTAGGGATAACAAGGTCAATCATTACCGGTACGATAAGGATTATATTATTTGGTCAGCGGAAGAATCCCTGAAAAAGTTGAAGACAGATTATCTAGATCTCTTTTTAATGCACCGACCAAGTCCATTAATGCATCCTGGCGATATAGCAGAAGCTGCACAGCATTTGCTGGATAGTGGAAAAATCAAACAATTTGGGGTATCCAATTTTACGACCTCACAAGTGGCCATGTTGGACAATGTGATTCCTGTTGAAGGGAACCAAGTAGAGTTCTCCTTAACGCACCACGACCCCATGTACGATGGTACTTTTGATGATTGCATCGCCAACAAAAGAATGGCAATGGCATGGAGTCCATTGGGGAGCTTTTTTCGGGAAACCGACGAAAAAGTTGAACGGATAAAGGAAGCCATGGGCCCACTTTTGGATAAGTACGACGCCAATGAAAGCCAATTGCTTTTGGCTTGGATATTAAAACATCCCGCCCATGTTCACCCTGTGATTGGAACAACGAATAAGAAAAGAATTGAACAATCGGCCGCGGCCGCAAAGATAGACTTGGAACTTCAGGATTGGTTCACACTTTTGGTGGCCGCCCAAGGACATGATGTTCCTTAGAAAATATATACCATGTCAAAAACAGCACTAATAACCGGAGCAACCAGTGGAATAGGAAAAGCAACTGCCGAACTTTTTGCAAAGCAGGGCTTTAATTTGATACTCTGTGGGCGACGGGAGGAAAGACTAAACGAGCTAAAAAATGAGCTGGGAAGGGACACCGCAATTTTTACGCTCAATTTTGATGTAAGAAATCGCGAAGATGTATTCTCGGCCATAGAAAGTTTGCCGCAAGAATTTTCGGAGATAGATGTCTTAATCAACAATGCGGGGAATGCCCATGGTCTGGACCCGATTGATAAAGGCAGCCCGGATGATTGGGATGCCATGTTGGACATCAACGTAAAAGGATTGCTTTACATCTCAAAGGCCATCATCCCAAAAATGACGGAACGGAAATCGGGCCATATCATCAATATTGGTTCCACAGCGGGCAAGGAAGTTTACCCCAATGGAAACGTATATTGCGCCAGCAAGCATGCTGTGGATGCAATCAATCAAGGTATGCGTATAGATCTCAATGCATACGGAATTCGCGTGGGTGCCGTAAACCCGGGCTTGGTAGAAACGGAATTCAGCGATGTTAGGTTTAAGGGGGACTCCGAAAGGGCGGCGAACGTCTACAAAGGATTTCAACCTTTAAAACCAGAGAACATTGCGGACATTATTCTGTTTGTGGTTACCCGGCCCTATCATGTGAACATTGCCGACCTTGTAGTAATGCCCACCGCACAGGCCAGCAGCACAATTGTGAATAAAAACAATTAGGTGTTGCGGGTTTTGGGTTGAAAGTTTAAAATAGCAATTTATGAATGGATTTGAGGAACTGGATGTTTGGAAACTGGCAAGAGAAATTTGTAATGAGGTCTGGATACTAATTGAAAATACTTCTCTGGGTAATGATTACAGTCTCAAAAACCAAATGAATGCTTCTTCTGGGTCGATTATGGATAATATTGCAGAAGGATTTGAGCGAAACGGAAATCGCGAACTCATTCAGTTTTTAAGTATTGCAAAAGCTTCTTGTGGAGAATTGAGGTCTCAATTGTACCGATGTTTAGATAGGGAACATATAACAAAAGCACAATTTGATAGTATTTGTTCGAAAACAATCACCGAAGGAAAAAAGATAGGTGCATTTATGTCGTATCTCAAAAAATCGGAGAGAAAAGGAGCAAAGTATGATTAAATCCCACAACGCGTATCTCAAATCTCGAAACTCTAAAATATGATCAATAAACGCCTACTGGTAAAAAACTTATTGGCCCACAACGACGAGAATAGTTTTTACGACAAAAAGCGTTTTATATCCATTGGAGAAAAGGAAGGTAAGGCCAAATTTTTAAAGCATGTCTGTGCCTTGGCCAACAGCAACCCCAAAAACAATTCCTTTATCGTGATCGGGGTTGAGGACGAGGACAACAAAATTGTTGGTGTCGATTTTTTTGATGATAGCAAAATCCAGAATCTTGTCAACGCCTATCTGGACAATCCACCTCTGATTTCATACGAAAACATTCCCTTTCCCCATTTGCCCGAAGGCAAGGTGGTCGGGTTGGTTACCATTAGGTCGAACGGAAAGGTCTGTGCCCTGAGAAAGAACATTTGGAAATATTACGGAGGCGCTGTTTTTTTTAGGGAAGGGAGCATTAGCCTTCCCAAGGCTTTTGGGATAGAATTAAAGGACATCAATTCAGAAAAAGTCGCCACCATTGAGCAGCATGCCCGTAACAATATTGAATATACGCTGGATGCCGTCTTGAACTTTTTCAATACAAGACATCCAGATTTAACGAGCGATTATAAAGTATTCAAGGAACAGTTTGTCGTCTGCTGGGCGGGCAACAAGAAAAAGGTAAAGGGGAAAATCTATTATTCCCGGGTAGATATAGAACTCATCAACGAACAAGTGAAACTGTTCTATTCTGCGTTGGATGAAATCACTATTGATTACGATGACGATTCCTTCAAAACATTGGAGTACGTGCAATTGGGTTTGGGTTCTCACCAAAAATATTACCCTTTGGAAGAAATGACGATCACATTTTCGGACAATGGTAAGTACACCATCAGCAGCAAACTCATATTTGAACCCCCACAGTTTGATAAAAAAACGCTCTATCACGTCTACAATACCAACAATGCCTTGCTCAAAAAACTGGAAAACCATATTCCATTGAACGATTCGGAGCACACGGACATTACCCACTTGCCCGCTACCTATTTGATTTGCTACCTAAACGGTTTTGAAGAAGCGAAGGACAAAATGGAAGGTTCCAGGACATTGCTGAAGGCGTACGACACCCATGTGTACCAAAGCTTAAAGGAGTCGCAAAGAATATTGAGAAAAGTAAGGTACTCTTAAAATTTCATGAGCCAGAGCATCTGGTAGGGCATAATTTCCAAAAGTGCGCTATTAAGACTTACTTTTTCTTCCGATACCAAATCCAATGGTTCCCCCTTACTGAAATAACCGAGCTTTTTAATCCAACTGCTGTCGATGACCTGAGGGTTTTCATCAAAATTACAGATCACCAACAGTCCTTTTTTGTCCTCTGTTCTTTCAAACGAAAAGATATGGTCGTTCCCTGTATGATAGAGTTCAAGGTTGTTTTTGTCGGCAAAAATGCTGTTCTCCTTCCTTATTTTGATAAGCTTCTGAAGGGCATGGAATATCTTGGACTGAGCTGAATCCTTCTCTTTGAGCCTTGAAATGACCTTCCAATCCTGCATAGGGCGGTTCACCCATCGGCTGTCACCTCTTTTGGATGCATCATTTTGGAAGGAATAATCGTTGAGGGTACCTATTTCGTCGCCCGCGTAGATCAATGGGATACCTCCAAATGCCAGTGTGATGCCATGCATCATCACAATTTTACGTACCGATGCCTTCATCAGGTCGTCATTGTTGGTTTTGATGGCCTTTTCCAATCCCAATAAAGAGGCCGCACTACCTGTTATCCTTCCATCACCTGTTTTGGGATTGTACATAAAAAGCATTCCGGTGGCCGGGGACCAATCCAACCGCTGGCAATAGTAGTCCAACAAGAATTTTCGGTGCATTTCAGGATTCCATCCTAATTCTTCGATGAGGTGGTTCTCGTACCCCAATCCAATATCATCATGACAACGGATGTAATTGATCCACGTACAATCTTGTGGTTTGGGTGGAACGTGCATCAAACTTTTATAAAGCAATTGTGTTTTTTTTGTGGCAATGGAGTTCCATAAGAGGGCCATCAAAGAAGCATTATAGGCAATCTCACATTCGTTGCCCCTTTTCTCTTCTTCTCCAAAATATTTTACAATATCGGTTGGCGCCACAATGGCCTCTGCCAACAAGATGGAACCTGGAGCCACTACCTGTAGGCACATCCGGAATAGAGAGATAAGATTGTGGGCTTCGGGCAAGTTTTGTGAAATGGTCCCGATTTTTTTCCAAAGAAAGGCAAGGGCATCAAAACGTACGACATCTACGCCCATATCCGTGAGCTTTACCAAGTTGGTGAGCATCTCCAGAAATACTTCGGGATTGGTGTAATTGAGGTCCCATTGATAACCGTTGAAGACCGTCATTACCCACTTCTCCATTTCAGGGATATAGGTAAAATTGCCGGGTGATGTTTCCGGGAATACCTCTGGCAGAGTCTTTTCAAATTCGGCCGGAATGGTAAAATCCTCGTAGATGTAATAATAACCCTGATATTTCTTATCCCCTTTCTTGGCTTTTTTTGCCCATGAAAATTCGTTGGAGGTGTGGTTGACCACAAAATCGAGCATCAAATACATACCGTTTTCACGAAATGCCTTGGTGAGCTCCAACAAATCTTCTTTGGAGCCGTATTTTTTATCCACTTCCAAATAGCTGTTCACGGCATAGCCGCCATCACTTTCTCCCTCGGGTCTTGTTGTTATGGGCATCAGGTGTAAAAAGTTGACTCCAAGTTTTTTAAAATAGGGTATCTTCTTTCGTAGCCCATTCAAATCTTTGTTGAAATGCTCCACGTAAAGCTGCATGCCCATCAACTTTTCAGATTGATGCCAGTTGCCCGATTGCAACCGTTCCAAATCCTGCTTTCTTAATGCTTGGGGTCGCTCCGTAAATAACTTGGGAAGCAACTTCAATAGTTTTTGAAAATGTTTTTCATGCTGCTCTTCGGGGTAGAGGGAGAAGAACTGTTTTTGAATCAAGGTAAGGTTAGTAGCCAATCGTTGATTAAAGAGTTCTTGGGAGTCTTTCCCTTTTTGGGATAGGAGCCTATGTAATTTCGCTTGGTTCATCTACTTTTCGAGCTGTTCTTTCGTGGGCAAGGCAACAATAGCGCCGTAATTGGTCGTGGTAATAGCCCCTGCCTTGTTGGCTTTGGCAACCATCCCCTCAACCAAGGAAAAATCTTCGAAAACTGGCTCAAAATTGCCTAAATCCGAAATTTGATACAACAAACAACCTATAAAAGCATCTCCTGCGCCTGTGGTATCAACAGGTGTTACTTTCACGCTCGGAATGATTTTTTTGGTACCGTTCATGCTCAATAAGGTACCTTCCTTGCCCATGGTTACGGTAATTATTTTGGTCCCGATTTTGTGCAATGCATCGCAAGCTTCGTGCAAATCTTCCTTTCCTGAAATAAGTTGGGCCTCTTCGGAACTAAACTTGCACAGATGCGATTTTTCCACAAATGGCATGCACTTTTTAATAAAGGTCTCCTCATCATTTTTCCAAAGGTCGATTCTAAAATTGGGGTCAAAACAAATAAACATTTCCTTTGTGAGTCCATCAAAAAGATATCTGCCATATGTTTTTTCCAAAGGCCCACCCAAAAGTGCGGTCGCTGCTCCAAGGTGAAGAATGTTTCCGGGAAGATTTTTCCGCAGATCTGGATTGTATTTTAGTTCTTTATCGGCCCCCCTGCTAAAAACAAAATCGCGTTCGCCATCCTCCGAGAGAGAAACAAAGGCAAGGGTCGTAAACGTATCGGATAATTGGGTGAGCGAAATATCAACCCCTTCATTTTTTAACGTTTCCAAAAGAAATTTACCAAAAGGATCATCCCCAACACTACCAATAAAAATTCCATTCCCTCCCAATTTTGAAATGGCGCAAGCAACGTTGGCCGGTGCTCCCCCAGCTTTTTTTGTAAAATGGTTTGCTTTGGAAAGGTCGCTTCCTTGTTGTTCGGCAACAAAATCTATCAACACTTCGCCGATGCAGTAAACTTTCTTCATATTGATTTCGGAATATTCTAAGGTACATAGAAAATAATACCATGTCCAAAAAACAGTTAGGTTTATTTGAATTCTAGGTTAAATGCGTGATAAAGCCCCAATGATTTTTCATAGGCCAAGGTTTTGTGTGTAATATTGTCAAAAACTTTTCTATGCGAACACTGGTAGTGGGCGATATACATTCTGGAGTAAGAGCTTTGGAGCAATTGTTGGACAAGGCAAAGGTTACCCCAGAGGATCATATTATTTTCTTGGGCGATTATGTAGATGGATGGAGTACGGCGGTGGAGACCATCGATTTTTTGATTCAGCTGCAAAGCCAATACACATGTACCTTTATCCGAGGTAACCATGATGAGCTCTGCAAGGCTTGGTTAATAGATCAAAAGGAAAACCCGCAATGGTTGGCGCATGGCGGCACGGCAACTAGAGATTCCTATTTGAATGCTGATAAGGAAAAGTGGAGAATGCACCTTGATTTTTATGAAAATTTGCAAAACTACTACCTAGCAGAGGATAACCGATTGTACCTGCATGCAGGCTATACCAACCTGAAAGGGATAGATTACGAGTATTTTCAGCAATCATTTTATTGGGATCGCACCTTGTGGGAGCTGGCTACTGCGCTAGACCCCAGTTTAAAGCCCGCCGATTCCAAGTTTCCGAAGAGATTGACGCATTACAAAGAAGTATTTATTGGACATACCCCAATATCCAAAAGGGAGTTCGTAGAGCCCCAGAACAGGGCCAATATTTGGAACGTGGATACCGGAGCGGCTTTTATGGGAGGTTTGACGATGTTGGATGTAGAAACCAAAGAATTTTGGCAAAGTGACCCCGTCCATAAATTTTATCCAGGAGAAAGAGGAAGAAATTTGAGTTAAATTCATTAAATTATAAAGACCTTTGTAAAAACCCCGTATTATGTCGATAAAGAATGTAAGGTTGGAAGTGATGCAGGCCATTGAGCCCAAGGTTGACGGATTTATGAACGAGTTTCTGATTCCGACCGAAAAAATATGGCAGCCCACAGATTTTTTGCCAGATTCCCAAAGTGATAAATTTTTTGATGAGGTAGAAAAGCTTCGTGGCGAAGCCAAAGAACTTGGATATGATTTTTGGGTGACGCTTGTCGCCGATACTATTACCGAAGAGGCGCTGCCTACTTACGAATCATGGTTGATGGATGTGGAAGGCATTGATCAGCATAGCGGCAAAGAAAACGGGTGGAGCAAATGGGTACGTGCCTGGACGGCAGAAGAAAATCGACATGGCGATGTTTTGAACAAATATTTGTACCTATCAGGTCGCGTGAACATGCGTGAAATCGAGATAACCACCCAGCATTTGATTTCTGATGGATTTGATATAGGAACGGATAGAGATCCATATAAGAACTTTGTGTACACTACGTTCCAGGAGTTGGCCACCAATATTTCGCACAAGCGGGTCGGTAAAATGGCCAAACAAAAAGGCAATGGTCTCTTGGCGAAAATGTGCACTATCATTGCGGGTGATGAAATGAGGCACCATTTGGCATATCGCGAATTTGTGAAGACCATTATGGGGCAAGATCCCGATGGGATGGTTTTGGCTTTTGCAGATATGATGAAGAAAAAAATCGTGATGCCAGCCCATTTTTTACGTGAATCTGGAGGTAGCATAGGTGAAGCCTTTGAGCAGTTTTCCAATTGTGCACAACGTTTGGGAGTGTATACGGCGCAGGATTATATTGATATCCTGAAAAAGTTGAACGATTATTGGGATATTGGAAATCTTCGTGGTCTCTCCGACCAGGCGGAAAAGGCAAGGGTATATTTGATGAAATTGCCAGAGCGCTTGCAAAGGATTTCGGAGCGCATGCAATTTTCGCAGGACCAATACACTTTTAAATGGGTAGAGGCCAATGGGATGATGTAGAAAGACTGGTCGGTCTTTTTGTTAATATTTTCCAGCCTTATGCTTTTCCTGCCAAATGTATAGTTGTTCCCAATGGCCTTCGTAGGCCATTTTTGCCTGCATGGGCCAAGACGCCGGGTCGTGGATGCGATAGCGTCTTCCGCCGGAGTTGAGCACCTCATGGCATTTATCAACAGATGTTTCCGACAGGTCTTTCCACGTTTTGATGTTAAAATTATGGAACAGCTCTTCTATTTTAGGCCCAATGCCCTCGATAAGTTTTAGATCATTTTCATTGATGGTCTTTCCGAAAATAGCTTTGGCTTCGTTTACTTGAAAAATGAAATCTTCACTTTTTGAAAACTTTACTTCGGAATCAAGATTAAGGACCTTGGTTTTGATATGATCGGAATCCAAATGTTTTTGGCAAGTTTCAAGGTCTGATTTCAATTTTGCATTTTCTATTTCAAGTGAGTTCAATTCAAAGAAATTATCCGAAGAGGAAGGAGCATCGGATTTACCAAAAAAATATCCCAAAACCCCGGAGATTATTCCAGTAATGGCCAAACAGAGCCAATACCACATAGAAGAGCTTAACCAATCCATAGTCTTTATATAAACAATGAAAACTGTTTATATAAAGTATTAAAAAAACCTTAAAAATCTAAATAAAATAGAAAGAAACTGAGTAATATTTATAAATCACAGGGATTTGTAAGAAAATTCGAAAACAGAAAATAAAATAAAATATACCAACTATACACTTTTCGGAACCAACTGTAACATACCCTTTAATTTCTCCAAGAAATATATTGAAATTTGGAATTCAACATTAAGTGAAGAACCCTGTTTCTCCCGACAATGATCCGGCACTGAAATAGGGTTTTAAAGTTAAGTTTGAGTTAGTTAAGTTGGTTTTAAAGACTGCCCATTTGGCATTACGTCCAAATGGGCGGCTTTTCTTTGTTATAGGTCAAACCTAATGCCCTGTGCGAGGGGTAGTTCGGTAGTATAATTGATAGTGTTGGTCTGCCTTCGCATATACACTTTCCAAGCGTCGGAACCACTTTCTCTACCACCCCCGGTTTCCTTTTCGCCACCAAAGGCTCCTCCAATTTCAGCCCCGGAAGTACCGATATTTACATTGGCAATTCCACAATCCGAGCCTTCAACGGATAGGAATCGTTCTGCCTCCCTTAAGTTGTTCGTCATTATGGCCGATGACAGACCTTGTCTTACCCCATTTTGCATATCCAACGCATTTTCCAAATCACCACTGTATTTCAAAATATATAGAACAGGCCCAAAGGTTTCATGCTGGACAATCTCGAAGTGATTTTCAGCTTCAGCGATGGCTGGTTTTACATAACAACCACTTTCATAACCTTCACCTTCCAGAACTCCTCCTTCAACCAAGATGTTACCTCCTTCTACCTTCACTTTTTCTAGTGCGTTCAAATAATTTTTTACGGCATCTTTATCGATAAGCGGACCAACATGGTTGTTTTCATCCAATGGATTGCCAATACGGATTTGTTTGTACGCATCAACAATGGCGTTCTTGACCTTGTCGTATACATCTTCGTGAACAATCAGTCTGCGTGTGGATGTACAACGTTGTCCGCAAGTACCCACAGCTCCGAAAACGGCGCCGATCACTGTATTTTTTATGTTGGCATCGGGAGTTACTATGATAGCATTGTTACCTCCAAGCTCCAATAAAGATTTACCTAGTCGTTCACCAACGGTTTTGGCCACTATTTTTCCCATTCTGGTAGAACCTGTAGCCGAGATCAAGGGGATTCTTTCATCTTTGGTCATGAACTCCCCTACGATATAGTCTCCTGTTATTAAACAGGATATTCCTTCGGGCACATCATTTTCAGTGAATACCCTTGCGGCTATATTTTGACAGGCAACCGAGGTCATTGGTGTTTTTTCGGAACCTTTCCAGATGCAGGCATCTCCACAGACCCAGGCCAGAGCGGTGTTCCAAGACCAAACGGCCACCGGGAAGTTAAACGCGGAAATAATACCGACCACTCCTAGCGGATGGTACTGCTCGTACATCCTGTGGCCGGGGCGTTCGCTGTGCATGGTCAATCCATGTAATTGACGGGATAAACCAACTGCAAAGTCGCAGATGTCAATCATTTCTTGTACTTCGCCCAAGCCTTCTTGATAACTTTTGCCCATTTCATAAGACACCAATTTGCCAAGTGGCTCCTTTAACCTACGAAGTTCATCATTAAATTTTCTAACCACTTCACCTCTTTGCGGAGCTGGCATGGTACGCCATTTTTTAAAACCTGTTTGGGCAGAGGTAATCACCTTTTCGTAATCTTCCCGTGTTGTCGACTTCACCTTTCCAATTAGGGCTCCATCAACAGGGGAATATGATTCGATGATATCCCCATTGGAAAACCAATCTTTTCCTGTGGAAGTACCATTATTTGTTTCGTTCAGTCCCAATTCTTTTAGGGCCTCTTCTATTCCAAAAGCAGTTGCTGTTTTTGACATTTATAACTTTTTAAGAGTGTATTGTTGTATTTTTACAATTATACAAATAATCTCTTAGAGAATGAACGGTTTACAGGAATAGATGAGCCAACAAAAGAACTATGCCGACAAGTGCCGGAAGTGCCTGTACCGTGAAAATTTTCTTTGATGCGGTAATTGCTCCATACATACCGGCAACGGCAACACAGCCCAAAAAGAACAACCCCACATAAATTTGCCAATGGATATCTTGAATCAGTAAGGACCAAATGAGTCCGGCCGCGAGAAACCCGTTGTAAAGTCCTTGGTTGGCCGCTAAGGTTTTGGTGGGTTCGAACAAGTGCTCCGGCAAAGAGCGGAACACTTTTTTTGCTCTTGTGGTCCAAGCAAACATCTCTAGCCACAAAAAGTAAATATGCAGCAATGCGACAATTCCTATGATGATCTTTGCGAAAACGAGTATCATTCTTCCTTGGCAACAAACCGTTCGTCTACTGGCATTACCGTCCCGCAATTATCACAGGTTCGCAGTTCTTCCGAACCGTAAAAGTGCTTAAAATGACCCAAGAAGTCTTTTTCTATATCATTCAGTGTAAAGTAGACCTCGTACAATTTATGGTTGCAATTATCGCAGAACCATAACAGGCCATCTTCAGCATCCAGATCAGCTCTTTTTCGTTCGATCACCAATCCTATAGAACCTTCTTGTCGAGCAGGAGAATGTGGCACCTTGGCTGGATGAAGGTACATATCACCCGGACCCAGTTTCATGGTCTTTTTTTGGCCATCTTCTTGTATATGGACTTCAATATTGCCTTCCAATTGATAAAAAAGTTCCTCTGTTTCATTGTAGTGATAATCCTTTCTGGCATTGGGGCCAGCTACAATCATTACAATGTAATCACCAGATTCTTTATAAAGATTTTTATTGCCTACCGGTGGTTTTAAGATATCTCGGTTTTCCTCAATCCACTTAGTTAGGTTAAAAGGTTCCTGTATTGCCATGTTCAAAGATTTTACGAAAGGTAAAAAAAACCTTGCTGTCAACATAGCGATTAACAAAAAAGACCTGCTTGTTGGCAGGTCTTAAAATAGATGGTATAATGGGTTGATTATTCCACTTTAATAAATATCTGAGTGTAGTAAGGTCTACCTTGCTTATCCAATTGAACGCTCAAGGTGGTATGGGAAAAGTCGCCTTCCATGGCTTCTTTATGTGAAGAGCTATTAAGCCAGCCTTCCAAAGTTTTTTCTGCTGAAACGTAGTATCTGGCAACGTTTTCAGATACACTTGTTGCATTGGTCTCCTCGGCAATCTTTTCAGCCCGGGATTGAAAATTATCGTGGCTCAGCGTGTTTTTGGAAATCATGTAGTCATTATGTTCTTCGGCATATTTATAGGCGGGGTCGCTTTTGTCCAAAATGGTCAGCCCAATAGATTCACGGTGAAGATTGACCAGGTTTAATAGGTCTTCCTCCATTTTAACGGGGTCTACCGTAATTTTTTCGTTGCCAAGAGTTGCTTCGGTGTAATTTTGCTCTTCTTGCTGTACAGATGATGTACTACAGTAACTTAGGACAATAGCGAGTACTATGACCAGCAAGATGCCATATAATCTTTTCATTTTCGGGGTGTTTTTCGGGAGTGTTCAATTCCCTAATGTTCTCTATTGCTAAACTAAGGGAGAGACTATCCTTTTCCATGAAATTTCCATGTTAGGATAGATTATCACGTTGAAATACAACAAGCTGTGTATAATAGACTTATTTGGGAGTATAGGGTGTCCCTTTATCGAGAAAAACAAGCCGTTTATATGATTCCATGTGTGGTCTCAACCTCTGGAGAGGGAGTATTTTCCACATCATCCAATACGTAGGAAAAGACCAAATCACCCAATTCTTTGATGGGTTCGTAAAAAATGGATTGTTCTTTGGTTTCCTCCTTGATGAATCCCAATGGAGAGGCCAACTTTTCGAAGAAAATTAAAAAAGCCCCCAAGATAACGGCCACCTTAAGAACCCCAAAAATACCACCGGCTATTTTGTTCAATAGTCCGAGCATGGCAAAATCAGCAATCTTCGTCAAGAATTTTCCGGCCAGGTTCACTACAATGATGATAGCAAAAAAGGTAATCAGAAATGCAGCGATTTTGAGGTATTGGTCGCTCCAATCAAAACGCTCGGACAAATAATCGCCAGTGATGTATGAAAAATGGATGGCACCGTATATTCCCGCAATCAGGGCAATCAGGGAGGCAAGCTCAACAAACAGGCCGTTCCTTAAGCCCTTGTAAAGGCCCCAGACCAGAAGAATTCCAATGATTATATCCAAAAAGCTCATACACGGGTTTTAACAAATATAGAATATTGATTTGTACCTTTGTCACTCATATCAAAACACATGTCAAGAGACGAACAATTAAAAGAGCGGTGGGAGTTTTTGGTGAAGAAACTATCCGCGCAATTTTCGGATGGCGACCCGTTGGAATTGGACGGAATCGTTTATTTGGTGGGGGTTCAGGAATTGGGCGATTTTCATCGTAAATTTAAAAAGGATGAAAAGGTCAACCTGATGCATATTGCCATCTGCCGATTATTGGAGCCGTACGGTTATTACGATTTTGATTTTTTTGATGATGACGGATGGCCGCACTATACCATGAAGGAACAATTACCGCCATTGAAAGCAGGAGAGCAAACGGTATTGATGAAGGAGGCCTTGGTAAATTATTTCATGGAAAAGGAATACATCACGTAAATGGAACTGAAAAAGCCATACTATGCCGTAATTTTTACTAGTCTCCGAACAGACGGAGATCAAGGATATGCTAAAATGGCCGAAGAAATGGAAACATTGGCCAAAAAACAACCTGGCTTTTTGGATATAGAAAGTGCCCGTGATGGCTTGGGCATTACCGTTAGTTATTGGGAAAGTCTGGAGGCCATTGCCGACTGGAAAGCCAACATGGACCACCGACAGGCACAGAAAAATGGCATAAAAACATGGTATTCCTGGTACAAGGTCCGGATTTGCAAGGTGGAACGCGAATACGAATTCAACAAATAGAAACATGGGCGAGAACATTGCTTTTTCCAACGTAGAGAGAAAGAGCAAACTGCAAAAGGCGGCCAAGACCACCTACGACCTTGTTGTAATCGGCGGCGGTATTACGGGAGCAGGTATCGCTTTGGATGCATCTTCTCGCGGCATGAAGGTATTGTTACTCGAGAAAGGCGATTTTGCCTCGGGTACCAGTAGCAAATCCACCAAATTGATACACGGAGGGCTACGTTACCTAAAACAATTCGATTTTTGGCTGGTGAAAGAAGTAGGTTCTGAGCGGGCGATTGTACATAAATTGGCTCCACATTTGGTGCTACCCGAGAAAATGTTGCTCCCGCTTATCGAGGGTGGTTCCTATGGAAAATGGTTGACATCCATCGGACTGAAGGTCTACGATATTTTGGCGCAGGTTTCCGGGGATGATAAACGACAGATGCTGGAGAAAAAGGAGGCCATGAAGTTGGAGCCCCTTTTGCCCAAAAAAATATTGAACGGAGCAGGCTATTATGCCGAATACCGAACCGATGATGCCCGATTGACGCTTGAAAACTTAAAAACAAGTCTTCAGTTTGGTGCAGAGATATTCAATTATTCCAAGGTGACTGATTTTATTTATGAGGATGAAAATGTAGCAGGTGTCAAGTTTACGGATGAGGTGTTTGGTGATGAGTACCATGTTTCATCAAAATATGTGATCAATGCTGCAGGACCGTGGGTAGATGAGCTCAGAAGTGTGAACCAATCCAAAAAAGGCAAGCGATTGCACTTGACCAAGGGCGTACACTTGGTGTTTCCAAAGGAAAAACTCCCGGTAAAACAATCCGTTTATTTTGATATTCCCGACGGGCGGATGATGTTCGCCATACCACGTGGCAAAGTAACCTACATTGGCACGACTGATACCAATTACAATTCCGACAAGGACCATGTGACCACGGAACTTGCCGATGCCATCTATCTGATTTCAGCCGTCAATAATATGTTTCCCGATATAGAATTGGAACTGGATGATATTGTTTCATCATGGGCCGGACTGCGCCCACTGATTCACGAAGAAGGGAAATCGGCATCTGAACTATCACGAAAAGATGAAATCTTTACCTCCGATACGGGATTGGTCAGCATTGCGGGAGGAAAGCTCACAGGATACCGTAAAATGGCAGAACGTACAGTGAACCGTATCGCCAAGAAAATGGAGGAGGACCATGATATAGAGTTGAAGCATTGTACCACGGACAAGATTCCACTTTGTGGGAACGATTTTAAAAAGTTCAAACACGTTAAAAAATACATCGCCACCGTTCAAGACCAACTTCAATCGGATGGTTTTGCCAAATATGATGCGTGGTATTTGGTGACCACTTATGGGAAGCAGACCGAATCCATTTTGGAACTTTATACCAACATAAAAGGCGACAAACCCAAAGAACGATTGATAAGGGCCGAAGCGCAATTTACCATAGCCCACGAAATGGCACTGAATCCCTTGGACTTTTTTATACGAAGAACGGGCCGATTGTATTTTGATATAGAGAGTGTGCGAAAATACAAAGCCTCGGTTTTCGAAGAATTTCAGAAAGCCTACAATTACTCCACGGAAGAAATGGAGGTCTTTTCTGCCGAACTGGATGCGCAGTTAAAGGAGCATTCCGATTTTTCTTTGGAGCGGGACCAAAACTTATAATTTCATATATTTAAAATATAGTTTTGTAAACGAAAACGCCTTTACTAACCTCATAAAGGCCATTGTACTAATTGTAGATGGACTACAGAGGAAGAAGAAAAGGTAAAGATTGCCTCACCGAGAGGACCCTTCAAAGCATATTGATTGTTGAAGACCACCAACTCAGTTGCCAAGGTTATGAGTTGATTGTGGAACAAGCAGAATGTAAGGGTACAATTCCAAAAGTTACAGTTCAGCAGGCACATTCCCTTAAAAAAGCAAATCAGCTACTAATTGAAGAAGCTATTCATTTTGATATGGTCTTCTTGGATATTTGTATGCCTGCCTATCCAGAAAAAGACCTCTATTCAGGAGAAGATTTGGGAAGATTGATTGTTGAAAAGCAACTCAATACTAGAATATTGGTGATGACCAGTTTGACAGATAAACTTCGTCTAGAAGAAATTCTACAAACTGTAAAACCACACGGGTTTTTAATTAAAGGTGAAGTGGATGAGTATCATCTAATAAGTGCAATTCAGCATATCCTAAAAAATCAACCGTACTATTCTCCAACCATTGGAAAAATATTAAGAGACGAATCCAATGCAGAAGTTTACTTAAGCACAGATGAAAAAAAGCTTTTGTACCTCCTGTCTAAAGGAATCCGAAACAAAGAAATTGGGGAACATTTGTGCTGGTCGTTGTCCAAAGTGGAAAAAAGAAAGCGAGTCATGCATGAAAAACTGGGAATTGAAAAAGGAAATACGATGGCTTTGGTGAACAGGGCCAAAGAGTTAGGCATCATTTAACAGGCAAATGGAAATATGCGGAAAACCGTAAAAAGTATGTGGTTTTCCTGTCCCTTGGTTTTGTTTTTAAAATATAGTTTTAGCCCAAGCTTACATTTTTCAGCGCTGAAATTGTTCGAGTATTAAAACTATTTATTCACGAAAAATTTAAAACCATGAAAAACATTTTTCTTGCAAGCTGTATGCTTCTCTTTAGTTTAAATGTCAGTTCGGCAAAAAATGAAACTTTAACTCCATCAGAGGAAAATTTAGCCATAGATGGGTTATTCTGCCCGGCGGGTTGGGCTGATGTGGAAGAATATTGGGATGCTGGTGGCAGTGATGGATTTTATGCAGGTTACTTGTTTTGTTATCACTGCGGCTGTTAGAACTGTTCTAAGTATTTTTTAAAGTGTAAAATTTGAAAATGATAGCTTTAAATTTAAAGGTTAGAAGAAGACTCTTAACCTTATTGTCATTGCTTTTTTTTGCAGCACAGACAGGAATTGCATCTGATCCCAAAAAAGCCAATAATTCTCATGAAACAATAGAGGAAGAAATGTTTTGTGATTTAGGGTTTAATATGGTCGAACTATATTTTGACTCTGGTGGAAATGATGGCTTTTATGCTGCTCAAATATTTTGTATGGCATGTAATGGTTGTTAAAATATAGATAGGCCGAATAAAATAATCTTCATACGGCCTATCTTTTTTAACTGACTAAAATTTTAATTAACTGATTGTTTTTGTCAATTTTAAAATCTGTTTTCAATGAAAAGGTTACTCTCGACTTTCATACTCATAGCTGTAAATCTATTTCAGGCACCTGCTATTTCTCAAGTATCTAGTGGAACAATTAGATATAGTGTCAATGTTGATGCATTTGTGGCGAGGGTAAAGAAGAATAATGAAGCTAAAAAGATTTCTCGAAAAAGCAATTTTGAAACTATTGCCGAGGAAATGCATAGAATCAAATTAAACTTATTATTCAAAGATTCAAAATCAGTATTTCTTAGAGAGTCTAGTTTAGCTTTAGATAACTCTGAAAGAGCTTTTCAAATGGCCGTTGCCTTTGCGGATAGGGGGACATACTATACCGATATAAAGACAAGAAAACTTTTAATTTACAGGGAATATAAAGGAGAGGTGATACTCGTAGATTCGAATATCAGAGATGTTGATTGGGATCTCACCGCTGAGCAGAAAAAAATAGCTAATTTTAATTGTTACAAGGCTGTTTCGCAAGTTGAAACTTCAATAGGTAAACTACCAATAATAGCATGGTATACGCCCGAAATTCCAGTATCATTCGGACCAACGGATTATAGTGGTACCTTGCCAGGTTTAATTTTGGAATTACATACCAATGAAATTAGTTTTATTTGTGAGGAAATCAATCTGAATCAAAATAACATTATTATTGAATGGCCTAATACAGATTCTGCAATAACATTGGAAGAATATGAGAAGATGAATGAGAATCTCGCTAAATCTTTTCAAAGAAATTAGACAAATTCCTCTAAAAATAAATCTGGAGTTAGGTTATGATTTTATCCAAATCTACTCACACCTTTAGGTTCTCTTTTTTTTTCATATTATTTTATTTTCCTGGATTTGGTCAAATGGTTCAGTTATCTGGGGTAGTGCAGGACAGTACGGGATCAGTATTGCCCAATGCTAACATAATTGCATTCCCTGAAGACACAGATAGTAAAACAAGTTTTGCAATTAGTGGTGAAGACGGAGAATATATTTTGTTCCTACGGAGAAACTCAACTTACACTATTGATGTAAGTTATATTGGATATAAAGAGGAATCTTTAAAATTGAAGTTATCTGGGAATCAAAAAAAAAACTTTTTACTAATTCCTAAAGTTAACCAACTTGAAGAGGTTGAGCTTACTTATAGAATTCCAGTGGTTGTAAAAAGAGATACCACAATTTATAACGTTGAAGCCTTTGCAACTGGTGAAGAAAGAAAGATTCGAGAATTGTTAAAAAAACTTCCAGGTATTGAAGTAGATATTGATGGAAATGTGACCGCTCAAGGTGAAAGAATAACCAAAGTACTTGTAGATGGAGATGTTTTTTTTACAGGTGATAGTAAAATGGCAGTCAACAATATTCCAGCCAGTGTTGTAGATCAGATAGAAATCTTAGATAATTATAATCAAATTGCTTTTCTAAAAGGTTTACAGGATACTGATGACAAAGCTTTGAATATAAAACTTAAAGATGACAATAAAAGGTTTGCATTTGGCGATTTGGAGGCTGGGGTGGGTTTAGAGGATAGGTACGTAATACATCCAGCCCTATTTTATTATAGTCCTAAAACAAATATTAACCTTATAGGCGACTTTAACAATATTAGTCAGAGCTCTTTTACATATGATGATTATGTCAATTTTGAAGGGGGTTATTCAAACCTGATTTTTGATTCCTCCAATAAATTCGATAGCCAAATTAATTCCGACATATCTAACTTTCTAGATAATACTAATTTCAATTCGAAGAGGAATCGATTTGGAGCACTTCATGTTAAACAGTACATAAGTCGTAGTACAGATATAAGCTCTTATGTAATTGCCAGTAGCAATAACTCCACGCAACTCAGAAAGACGGTCAACCAGTATTTAGATAGCGAATCTCCGTTTGTTGAGAACCGAACTGAAAATGAAAACTTGGACAATCTCTTTAGTTTGGGTAAGCTTACCATAGACTATAAGGCTAGTCAGAGAGAATCATTACAGTTTAATACTTACTTCAAAATTTCGGATAACTTAAGAATAGGTGAGCTGAATTCAATCACCGCATCCGACATCGATTTATTTAACACCACCAATCAGTTAAAGACTTTCTTAATTGAACCTAATTTAAACTTCAACAAAAAGTTTTCTTTGGCGCAAACACTTAGTTTCAATTTGGATTGGACATATGAAAAGTTCGATGGCATCAATACTTGGAGCAATGATGACTTTTTTTTAGAAAACATCCTTCCATTACAAGAAAGCGACAATATACTAGTTAATCAATTGAAGGAAGGATCAAAAAGTAATTTAGAGATTAGCTTAAAAGATTTTTGGGGGTTAAATTCTAACAATCACATATACACTACTCTGGGCTATAATAAAAGAGATGAAATTTTTGAAAGTAGTGAAAGACAGATTTTAGATGATGAAACTTCTGTCGATTTTTCTTCCGATGGTTTTGGAAACAGCATCAATTATCAATATAAAGACTTGCTACTAGGCTTAGAATATAAATTTTTGTGGGAAAAATTCACGACTAAAATCGGTCTATTTTTTCATAAATACAATTGGAGCAATACACAAGATAACATATACGTATTCAATGAATTAAATCGTTTCTTGCCCGAGTTTAGAAGTGAATATAGGATTAACAGTGGGGAATCTCTATCATTTCAATACAAACAAGAATTGGGTTTTCCCACCGCAAATCAATTGGTTGGTAATTTTATCATAAATGATTTCAACAGGGTCTTTTTAGGAAATCCAAATCTTCGCAACCAGTTAGCACAGACCTATGTGCTAACCTATAGAAAATTCAATCTGATTAAGGGCTTATCTATAAATGCAATTATTAACTACAGCAACCAAAACCAAAGTATTAAGAACTCTACAACACTTAGTGGAATAGAGCAAAAAAGTAGTCCATTCATATTTGATCAACCAGAAAACTCAATAACGGCTTTGTTTAGTTTTAGTAAAAGAAAGAATGATTTAAAATATACCTTAAGAACCAATGCTAGCTATAATGAATTTTTTCAGGTAGTCAACTCCAATACCAATTTGAATATATCTAAATCTGTTTCAAGTTTATTTAAAGTAGAAAGTTATTTTAGAAGAATTCCAAATTTTGAACTAAGCTATAACTATAGCCCTACATTTTACAGGACAAGTGCCTCTACTTTTGAATTTACTCAAAATACCTTTCTTGCAAATTTGAATTATCGGATAGAAGGTGTGAAATCCAAATTTGAGTATTCTAAGATTTTCTTTTCAAATCAGGCTAATAATACTCAATCAGACTTCGATGTAGCAAAAGTATCAATTAGTTATCAAGCGGAAGACAGTCCATGGTTCTT
The DNA here is from genome assembly GCF_003057865.1 of Muricauda brasiliensis. NCBI lineage: Bacteria > Pseudomonadati > Bacteroidota > Flavobacteriia > Flavobacteriales > Flavobacteriaceae > Allomuricauda > Muricauda brasiliensis. The sequence continues at coordinate 605,094 of NZ_QBTW01000011.1, forward strand.
TGAGACTGAAGCTTCAAACTTTTTCAATACGCAATTTAGAAGACAGTCATCAATTACTGATTTTTTAATTAGTGATGAAAGGAATTTTATAATACCTAGAGTATTATTGTTTAAAGTAGCTTATAAATTATAGACTGACCTCCTCCCAAATTGGGTTTCAGGCATAACTAGAGAGTATCATAGAATGCCATTTCCTTCTTATTAGATAAATCATATTTAAAATGAAAACACGTTTAGTTCTATTACTAATTTTGCTGCCAACATATCTTATCTCTCAAGAAACTTTAAGAGACAAAAGCTTCTTACTCAATTTTGGCACTGAATTTAGAATAACTCCCATCTATAGAAATGGGGACCAATCAATTGCCACGAATTTTATTAATCCTGATTTACAAAATTCTGGCCCTGCACTTAATTTTGGGGTTGATTATTATGTTACTCAAAATTTTAGTGCAGGATTCAAAACCTCCTTTCGTTATGACCTTATAACAACTCGTATTGAAAATACAGCTTCAGAAACAGAGCGCGGGTTGATGTTCGGCTATCATTTTAACTTGAACTATCACTTTCAAGTATTCCAAAAAGGCGAATTATTCGTCGGTGCCGGCCTTAGCTTGCTCAACCGAAATAGTGAGTATGTAAGAACAGAATCTATTTTAAATGAAGAAGGAGAGGTTGTAGGTTCAAATTCCTCTTTGGACAATTATAATTTCAGCGCAAACAAAATTTTCGTTGGTTATGGAAAAGGCAGGTCTAAGATAATGTTGGGTATATACATATCTCGAAACACAAAGTATTTTGATAAGAAGACAACTTTTATCCTGCCATTTATAAGCTACAGTTTCAATCTTGTCAAACTCTCAACGGGCAATTAATCCAACTTCTCCGTCAACTTCTCAAATACCTTTTTCGGGCTCTTGTTTTTATAAAGTACTTGGTATACTGCGTTGATAATGGGCGTTTTGGACTTCTTTTGTAGTTTTTCCATAAGATCATGGGCACTTTGGGTCGCATAATAGCCTTCGGCCACCATGTTCATTTCCATCATCGCGCTTTTTACGGTGTAGCCCTTACCGATCATGTTCCCGAACATTCGGTTTCTACTAAAAACCGAATAGCCCGTTACCAATAAATCACCCAAATATGCCGAGGCGTTTATGTTGCGCTTCATTTTGTACACACGGTCAATAAAACGCTTCATCTCCCGTATGGCGTTGCTCATCAAAACACTCTGGAAATTGTCCCCGTAGCCCAATCCATGCGCAATGCCCGCGGCAATGGCATAAATATTCTTCAGCATGGCCGCGTATTCCGTACCTATGATATCATCAGAAATTTTGGTACGGATATAGTCGCTCTTTAAATGCCTGGCCACCATTTTGGCCTTATCGGCATCGGCGCAGGCAATGGTAAGATAGGATAAGCGTTCCAAGGCGACCTCTTCTGCATGGCATGGCCCTGTAATCACACCAATATTCTCAAAAGGGATCTCATATTTTTCATTGAAGTGTTCCCCAACTATGCGTCCACTTTCGGGAACAATCCCCTTAATGGCCGAAAAAATGATTTTATCTTTCAAGGGAACCGTCAAATTCTGCAGTTCCCTCTCCAAAAAAGCAGAAGGAATGGCAAAAATGAGCACGTCGGATGCTTCGGCAACCTCATTGATGTCAAAGCTCATCTTGAGTTGGTCCACATCAAACTCTACGGAACTTAAATAGTTGGGATTGTGCCATTCTTTTTTAATATGACGAATTGCCGAATCGCTCCGCATATACCAATTGACCTGTTCCAAATTTTCGGTCAACATCTTCACAATGGCGGTTCCCCAGCTACCACCTCCAAAAACTCCAAACGTAAGTTGGTCTTTCATGCAGTCAAATTAGGATGTAAAGCTAAAAAATAAATTCATCAGCTTGTTATTTATTGATTATCAATACTTTAAAAAATTTGGCATAGTGCTTGGTTTACGTAAAGGGAACTTTAAAACCTCGATTATGAAAAATAGAAAACTACTCTTTGGAATTTTGTTCATTGGTCTTTTGGCCAGTTCTTGCTACACCGAGGTTATTGTGGAAGATGATTTGATTTCGGAACCACCAATACATACCGCCTTGGTTTTGGAATCTCACGACCTTTGGTATGTGGATATTAACGAAACCCGTGGAAATGGAGAGGTTCCATTTTTGCAACGTGCCTTTACCATATCTTTTGACAGGGGGATTATTTATGCAAACAACAATCTTTCAGGTTTGGGTAAAACAGGTAACGGACTAGGAATTGATGTAGGTGCTTATGCCACGTATAGCGGTCAGGTGGAAATAGACCACGATGTAGACGGTCTATGGTTATTGGAAGTGTTCGCTTTGGATTATAATACTTTGGAACTCTATGATTCCCTCTCGGATACCTCCTATATATTGGAGGGATATCAACGGAACACGTTTGATTATGATATGGTGTTTTATGACAACATCCATCTGTTTTTACAAGAATATCAAGTTTGGGAAAAAACATATACCAGCGAAGTTGGGGCATTGAACGAGTTTGATGAAGAAAATTATTTACAGTTCTTTAATGATGGAGGTGGATATTTCAGGTCGTCGGTAGATGCTCAGGGCATACCATTGTCCAACTTACAATGGGATTATGAAGGCGATTATCAAGTATATGATGTCGCCAATGATGCATCTCTTAAAACTTTAACACTGGATTATGACTTCTTGGGCAATGATTATTTTGAGTTGTACGTTATCAATGATAGTACCATAGAGTTGTACCATGTATCCAGCGGAACGGTGTACGAATTTAAGGGAAGAGGATACATTCAATATTTGAAATCAGGAGACGGAACAGGTAAAAAACGTTCAAAGACCAATAACCCTGTAATGGACGTAACCCGTCAACGAAATATGTAAGGAAGAACAAAATTGTTCGACTATACAAACAGTTTTTTTGGTTGGTTATTTAGTTAAGAATCGCCTTGGGCAAACATGCACAGGGCGATTTTTTTATGCAAGAAGGTCAAAAAGAGACAAATCTGATACAATTCCTCCAAATTAAGTCTGTTCGGAGAAAAGTTATTGGGGCTTACTAACTGGTAGATTATCAAATCCTTAAAAATTTTTGGTCGATTAGGGTCTTGCATTTAATAGTGTTACTTTTGCCCGCTTCAAGAACGAAGCCATGAAAAAGTATCTCAACCTTTTCGATTTTTCACAAAAAGTAAACTACCGAACGGAAATTTTATCGGGTCTTACCGTAGCGCTCGCTTTGGTGCCCGAAGCTATTGCCTTTGCCTTTATTGCCGGCCTATCGCCATTAACAGGTCTTTACGCGGCATTTGTAATGGGGCTGGTCACATCCATTTTGGGAGGTCGTCCTGGAATGATATCGGGAGCTACAGGGGCCGTTGCTGTTGTAATCGTAAGTTTGGCACAACAATATGGAGTTGAATACGTATTTGCAACCGTGGTATTGGCCGGAATATTACAAATGACCGCAGGTTTTCTACGTCTTGGAAAATTGATGCGTTTAGTGCCCCATCCCGTAATTTTTGGATTTGTGAACGGTTTGGCCGTTATCATATTTATGTCGCAGATGAGCCAGTTCCAAACAGCGGATGGTGATTGGTTGAGCGGAAGCACACTTTATATTTTCTTGGGATTGGTGCTGTTGACCATGGTGGTGATTTGGGGACTTCCTAAGTTGACCAAAGTAATTCCGGCATCATTGGCCGCAATTCTTCTGGTATTCGGAATTGTATTTTTCTTTGGATTGGATACACGCACCATTGGGGATATCGCTTCCATTGAAGGAACATTTCCCCCATTTCATATTCCTGATCTACCATTTACATTGGAAACTTTGCAAATTATTTTTCCATACGCAGCAATCGTGGCAGGTGTTGGCTTGATCGAGAGTTTGTTGACCCTGAACATTGTGGACGAGATCACAGAAACCCGAGGTAGGGGAAATAAGGAAGCTGTTGCACAGGGAACGGCCAACATTCTTTCCGGTCTCTTTTCAGGGATGGGAGGATGTGCTATGATCGGTCAAAGTTTGATCAATACCTCGAATGGTGCAAGGGCTCGGCTCTCTGGTATTTTTGCTGCCTTGATGTTGTTAGTGTTTATCATGTTTGGTTCCAGCTTAATTGAAAAAGTACCGATGGCAGCGCTTACCGGTTTGATGATTATGGTAGCACTAGGAACCTTTGAATGGGCTAGTTTGAAGACCTTCCGTAGAATGCCAAAATCCGATGTGTTGGTGATGGTACTGGTGACTTTGGTGACCGTCTTCCTTCATAATTTGGCCTTGGCCGTGTTGGTGGGAGTTATTATTTCCGCCTTGGTATTTGCTTGGGACAACGCAAAGCGCATCCGTGCCAGAAAAAACATTGACGATGACGGAGTAAAACATTATGAGATCTACGGTCCTTTATTCTTTGGGAGTACCACATTGTTTGCCGAAAAGTTTGATGTACTGAACGACCCCGAAGAAGTGGTGATTGACTTTGCAGAAAGTAGATTGGTGGATATGTCCGCCATTGAGGCCGTGAACAAAATCACAGAGCGCTACCGAAAAGTAGGCAAAAAAGTACACTTGAAACATTTGAGCCGTGACTGTAGACGCTTGCTGGCCAATGCCGATGACATTATCGAAGTGAACGTATTGGAAGACCCTACCTATAAGGTTGTGGTTGACAATTAATGGCTATTCACGAGTTTTCCCAAGGAAGACGTTTACATTTGGATTTTGTGGATTACCACTGACACGCCGCATCAAAACTACTTGACCGGTATGATGGATGCAATCCGTAATCATACCATTGATCATGTTCCAATACGGAAATTCGGATGTTTTGCCACCTTGCTTAAAAATCACCTTGTAGTTTTCTATATCCTTTTCCGTTGCGCCCAAAACTTTTTTGCTAGCTGCTTTGAGGTTTTTGAGTGTCAATGTGCGCAATTCTTCAAAAGATAATTGGGGTGGGTTTTTGGGTTTTTCAAAAGGTTTTGCATCCGGGGCCAATAGAATATTATTGGACATTACATTGATGTGTTCCACCGTTTCAAAAATGGATCGTCCATTTTCTGATGCCCTGTAGGTAAGGTCGTCATCCGTCAAACCTTCGGTTGCCCAGTAAAATCGATAGCCCAATCCATCTATCATTCTTGAGATTAGGTTTCCTGGGCTAAAATCAGATGGGTATTCAGGTATTTCTCTATATGGCAGCATGGATTCTTGCGCTTCAATATTATGATTGATCATGAAAATAAATAGGATTAAAAAATAGAGCAGTTTTTTCATTTTGGACCTTTAATCGGTGATTGATTTCTTTTGTAAGGTCATTCCAATTTTAGCCACCTCCATCAGTGCTGCAGACCCATACCATTCTTTGAGTTCCATAACCAGACTTCCCGCTTTAATGGCTGGGTCGGTCTCGGTAAGGGATTTGGCCTCTTCCAACGTTTCCACATCAAAAATATAAATGCCACGTAGGTCATCATTCCCGAAAAAGGGCCCGGCGAGAATCAATTTTTCTTCTTCTGCCAGTCGCATAATGTTTTGCAGGTGGGCGTTTTGCAATTGAGCTGCTTCTTCTTTTGGAAGGCTACGGTTGGGTCCTCGTTTTAAAAAAGCGAAAATGTATTTTTTCATGCCATAATCATCCGCTCCATATTTAGATGCTTTGTCGGCATCGTAAACATAGCCTTCTCCACTTTTCGGGAAGGTGTTTACGGAGTTCACGATACGAAATACTTGGCCTCCAGGTGCATGAAAATAGTAGTACTTGGAATGGTCTTGATATTTTTCGACATTGGGCAACAGAGGTGCGGCTCCGTAATCTTTGATGGTTCCTACAATGCTCTGGTATTCAAAAGCAGGCACCAAGAGAGCCAATTGCATGGATTTATGGAATTGGGTGGAATCAAGCACTTCTGCTTTGGGGTGGTATGCAAACTTCACAAAACCACCATCATCAAAATGTACAAGATCCGCATTTTCCTCGGATTCGATTTTTCGTCCAAGGGTATTCCCGAAAAATGATTTTATAGCGTTTCTATCGCTTTTAAGCGCATTTACCTTGGCCTGTCCTTTAAACACAATGGTTAAATCGGATGCGGTTTGGGCCTTGCTGCCAAGGAAGAATAGAAAAACCAGTGCAAATGCTGCTCTTGCTTTCATAGCTTAAATGTTAGTATCCAAAATATGATGTTTTTCCGATTTACTTCTGATCGCATTCAGTTTTGGTCAAAGGCATTGAAGAACTAAAGCTTATGTTGTCCTTGTCTTTGAAGCCTGTGCCCGTTTCATCCAGTTCGCCGAATCCTTCGATAAGTTGATTTTCTTTGACTAAAAAAGCGACTTCACGGGAACTTTCCAGTCCCTCTGACATAAAGTAGTAGCTTCCGATAAGCACGCTGTCCTTTAAGACACCCGAAAAAGTCCCTGTGTTTGCATCCTTTTCTTTGAAAGCATAATTGAGATTGCCCATGATCGAGTCATTGATTTCGGTGATTTCCAAAACAACCTTACTGCCGTTTTCATTGTAAGCATAGCAACCAACTTGCAAGCTGGGTGCGGGGGATTTTTCAACCGTTTCTTCTTTGGTTTCCAAAATGGTTTCCTCTTCTTCTTTTTTTTCGTTGTTCTTACAGCTTACAAAAACTGTGGTCAATAGTAAAGCAACAATTATTTTTCTCATGATCAATCTATTTTTTTAAATACCAATAAATTCTCCTTGGAGCCATTGGACAAATACAATCTGTTATTTTCAATTTTATAGGAAGTGGCCGATTGCAAGGCCATAAGGAATTCGGATTCTTTTTCCATGCCGGGACATGCCATTCGGGTTGATGCCACCTGCGTAAAGCGTAGCACGTCATTTTCATAAAACAGGCTGCCCGTCATTCTATTACAGCCTGAAAAACCAGAGAACCTATTGTCATTGATGTTGACTTCCATATTGGGAACATCACGGCCACTAAAGTCATCTTTGGAGACCGAAGTCCCTTTCATTTCTTCCAATACCCAAATATCGTGTAGCCTGTAGTCGGTAATATATGAACCGCAGCCTTCCAAAACACGGATTTCTCCACCACCAGTACTTTTGTATGAAACGGTTACGGTATAGGGCGATACTGCTCCCGACATGGCATTGGTGCATTCCTTATGTGAGATGATTACATCCATTTCGGTGGCTTCGGTCTTGAATCGGAACATCTTAATATTGGCATCTTGGGCTTTGATGGCTTCCGAAGGAGGGGTGGTTATGGTATCCTCCATGGTCTGCAGTTGAACCTTATCGCCGTAGATTTTTAGGCCCCAGAATGGCTCGGTACCAGTGGCCTTAAAGTAACTGCCGTCCGGTTGCACGGCCAAGGGTTCCATGGTTCGTTTTTCTTCGATTTGAACGGTATCCGCCGAAATTTCTTCGGATGCTTCGGTCGGATCTTGTTTCTTTTTCTCGGCACAATTCAAAAAAATGAGGAAAATACCAGCTAGGAATAGAGCTCTTTTCATTACTCAACTTTTTTAAATCGCATCATCGGAACTTCACCAACCAACAGATTAAGTTTGCCGTCCTCAAAGGAATAACCATCTATTTTTTTCATCATTTCAAGAAATTGTCGTTCGCTACCTCCGCAGAACATCATCGTGGTCGGGCCAGGGTCGCCGAAAACTATGGTGTTTTCTGCAAGTTCGTAATCAGCAGAGTAACCGTTGCAACTATCGGTGCCCGATACTTTGCCCGATTCTTTATCAAAAGTAATCTGTGGTTTTTTCTCCGGAAAAAGTCCTTCAAAAGCGATACGTGGCCCAGAAATATATTCAAGTTCCCAAGTAGTTCCATACAGTGCTTCCGCGTTAGACTTCGCTTCACCGCAAGATTCTGCCAGCAAAATGGCAGAAAAAAATAGGATTATGACAGTTTTCATTTTGACAGAAATTAATGGTTAATGTTTCAGAAAAATACTAAAAAAATCCCCATTGTTTGATTTTACAGTGGTTATGGTTGGATTAAATCTCCATTATAACTTTCGTTTGCTCCACACTTCATAAATGGGGTCTCCTTTGCTGCTTAGACCAGAATGATGCCAATCTCCCTCTTTTAACTCATAATTGAATTCCAAACTGGCCCCGACCCTAGAATCGTCCCTAGAAAAGAAACCGATGTTTTCAATGTATTTTCCGTCAATGGTGGTATATGTACCTCCTCCGGTTCCCATAAACTCTTTGGTTTCGGTATTGTATGCTATCCATTGAAACCGGGTACCTGATAGAATCTTCATGGTTTTACGTGGTCCTGAGGTGTCGCGTTTTACGATTTCGCCATCACGCTTTCGGCCCGATATCAACCATGCACCAAAAAGGTCTCCAGGGGTTCCATCATCAACATGGGTCCAAGTAGTTCCATCCAATTGAAGGTTGACATCCCCCAATTTATAGACTTTAGACTCCATTTCTCCCACCGTTTCGGGGTGTTGCGTGGAAAACTCATAAGTGAATTCAATGTTTTCATCTGTTGCAGCATAGCTGCCGCCTTTGGTTCCCAAGAATTTTCCATCGGCTTTCTCAAAAAAGGCCTCTGAAAAAAAATCACCGGTTAAAATAAGAATGTGTTCCACTTTTTGTCCATCATCGGACGATTCTGTATAAGTCCACGCACCAAGCAAATCTTGGGCTGCCAGGATAGATCCAGTTAAGGAACATAACACTAATAACATCACTTTTTTCATTACCTAAAGTTTGTATTAAGGTAATAAAAAAAAGCTGCTGTTTTTCTAAAACAGCAGCCCTTACATATAATAGAGTTGGTTTGTTACAGTGTTCTCAAGTACTCGGCAACGTCCCTTGCTTCGTCTTCTGTAAGATTTTGATTGAGCATAATGGCGTTGTTGTATTCTTTTAACAAGGCTTTTGCAATAGGGTCTTCTTTCAGCATTCCATCAGGGTTAAGAATCATGTTCATCACCCATTCTGGACTTCTTCTATCATAAACGCCCTTTAAAGCTGGGCCGATCATGCGTTGGTCTATCATGTGACAAGCCACACAAATGGCATCAAATTTTGCTTTGCCGCGAGCGGCCATCTCATCATTGATTTCTTCAGGGAACTCAAGGTCGGTTATAGGGCCCACACCTTTGTTGTCCAAATCAACGGGCACACCTTCTTTAGATTGTGCTTTGGTATCTTCAGTTTTGGTGCGGCTTACTTCAAAACCATCTTTTTTCTCTTCTTTTTTACCTCCGCAACTCACTATCATGGCTCCTAAGGCCAAGAACATTACAATTTTTTTCATTCTGATTCTATTGAAGTTTGTTTGTGTAATCTAAGGCACTAAGATAGGTAATTAGCCATTAATAATCCGGGTGTTTTTGTGTAGATCATCACAATACCGCTTATGAAAACGTTTGAATTATAGGGAATCGAAAAAATCCAACGCTCTTTTTTCTGTGTAGGTGACGTTATTTTTGCCCCAAAAACCTACATGACCACCAAATGTTGGGGTTTCTAAATAAAGTGAAGGATTTTCCTCTGTTTCTTTAAATGGAAAACATTCCTTGCCCAAGAACGAGTCGTTTTTTGCATTGATGGTCAAACTTGGAACTTGAATGGCAGGTAAAAATTGAAGAGAGCTGGATTTTTGGTAGTAATCGAGAGCATCTTTAAAACCATGGGCACGGCTGGTGTAGATGTCGTCAAAATCCTTTAGGGTCTTAATTTTTTTGATGTCAGAATCGGTGATCTTTTCAGGAAACAGCTGCTGTTTTTGACGAAGTTTGGTCAATAGGTTTCCTTTGAACCTGATGGCGTACAATATATTTTTTGGACTTAGCAATTGCTTGCAGGAATCATAAAGATTGCAAGGAACCGAGACAGCCACGGCACCCTTCAATTGCTTTGGAACATCGTTGCCCTCGCCTAAATATTTGAGCAATAGGTTACCTCCTAAACTGAAGCCCTTCAAATAAATTTCCGAGTAATTTTTAGTGTTCAGGATGTGATCGATCACTTCCCTTAAGTCTTCCGTTGCCCCGGAATGATATGAACGATAGGTTGTATTGGTTTCTCCGCTACAGCTGCGATAATTCACGGCACAGGTATCATACCCATTTTGATTCAGTATTTTGGCGCTCCCTGTAATGTAGGGACGCTGGGCATCTCCTTCCAGTCCATGGAGCAAGATCACTAATTTTTGGGTGGGAGCGGATGAATCGCTCCAATCGAGATCTAAAAAATCGCCATCTGAAAGAATGATACGCTCCCTTTTTTGAACAACACCATTCACCGAACGTATAATGCCGGAATAAATGGTAGCAAAATGTCCACTTCTAAAAAGAAATGGGGGCAAATAATTGGAAGTAAGTTGGGGCATTCGATTATTTCTTTGGATATATATTTAAGAGCTCTGCCTGAGCTTGAATCGCCATTTTGAAATCTTCTTTCAAATTATCGACAAGTTCGGATACCGGTAATATATTGTCAATGGTAGTTACACCTTGTCCGGCCGACCAAATGGTTTTCCATGCTTTGGCCTCGGTATCGAGTTCTTTCCCGAAATCTATTTTTGTGTCTTTCTTCAAATCTTCTTCGGTAATGCCCGCCGCCTGTAAACTTGCGGCCAAAAAATTCGCATGAACTCCCGATATGGCCGCGGTGTAAACCACATCGCTGGCACCTGCGTTTATAATCATTTCACGATATTCTTCCGTGGCCTTGCTTTCTACCGTGTTGATAAAACGGGTGCCCATATAGGCAAGGTCGGCTCCCATTTGTAAAGCAGAAGCAATGTCCCTTCCCGTACTGATACATCCCGAAAGGATGATGGTCTTGTCAAAGAATTTCTTGACTTCGGCAATCAAACTCATTGGGTTTATCGTACCCCCGTGTCCGCCCGCACCGGCAGAGACTAAAATGAGACCGTCCACACCGGCTTCGGCAGCTTTTTCCGCATGTCGCTTTTTTATGATGTCATGAAAGACCAAACCACCATAACTGTGAATGGCATCTACCACCTGACTTACGGCGCCGAGGGAGGTAATAACCAATGGAACCTGATGTTTGATGCATAGTTTCACATCGGCCTCTAGCCTTGGGTTGGTGGGGTGTACCACTAAATTGACACCAAACGGGGCCGCTTTTTTACCGGTTTCCTCTTCAAAGGCCTTCAACTCCGATTTTATTTGGACGAGCCATTCCTCAAAACCTTCGCTTGTCCGTTGATTTAGGGCGGGGAAAGTACCCACAATCCCATTTTTGCAACATTCCACCACCAATTTTGGTCCCGAAATCAGGAACATTGGGGCAGCAATAACAGGAAGCGATAGATTTTTGATGAATTCAGCTTTTTGGCTCATGGTTCTTGTGTTTTAGCTATGATTAAAAATAGGAACAATTCTTCTTTCAATTTGGAATCAGTTTCCAAAACTATGGTATTTTTACAATTATTATGCATGCATAACAAAACAACCCACTATGTTTTTTAAAGAATTTGAGATCAGATGGAGCGATACGGACGCTAACAGACACTTGGCGAATTCGGCCTATATCAATTTTATGAGCCACACCCGAATGGCCTATTTGGGATTGCTTGGCTTTAATCAAAAAAGTATGGGCGCCCATAATATTGGACCGGTGGTCTTTTATGAACACGTGTACTATTTTAAAGAAGCTTTTCCAGGGATGCCAGTAAAGGTTTCTTTAGAGTTTGTTGGTATGAGCAAGGATGGGAGGTTCTTTGAGTTTAGGCACAACTTTTATGATCATAACGGCAAAAACTTTGCCCGTTGTGAGATGATGGGTGCCTGGATCGATTTAAAGAGCAGAAAACTTACAGGTTTGCCCGATGAATTCTTGAATTCTTTTGAATCGATGGAAAAGGCGGAGGATTTTAAAATTTTGACCAAAGAAGATACCCGAAAGCATGTTCAAGTGCCAAAGGATATCGAAATTTTATAAGGGAGTGTTTCAATTTTTGGGGTAGCCGAACCAGCTCGGAGTGATTGTGATCAATTTTCCTGAGATAATTTCATCGAGCCAGCCTTCATACCAATCCAAAAAGTTAGTGTATTCAGAAAATCGCGGAGGTATCTGTTCCCCTCTATCCATGTTTACTACTCTGCCTTTGTAAGGTCCGTTCAAAACTAGCGCGTGTATGTAAGAACAACCTTGCGAACCAATAGGCAATAGGCCGCCATAAAGATTACCGTTTAATTCTTCGTAATCTTCATCTGTAATATCATCATCATAAAGTAAATCGGTCATTTTATCCCATTGTATTGTTGACATGTTTGGGTATATGGAACAACTTTTTTTTAAATGCTGCTCAACCTTACCGTGTATCAGGTCATCCAAATTCTCTCCGACAGGGTAAATACCAAAAAAAGGACCTGCACCAGAATATAGATAGGACCTTCCGCCGTTACCAATATTAAGCACGAACGATTTATAGCACTCTGGCAATTGTATTTCGTAATGTTGTTCAATGGCATCAATAATGGAACAGGATGCAGGGGCATTTAATTCGTACCGATGACTGCCAGCCCCGAATACCTTGTAAAGATGATCTCTTTCTTTTGCGCGTTGTAATTTTTTTTTGAGACGAGCAATTTGTTCGTGGCACATGGTGTAATCGATTGTTTCCAAGGGGTACAATTTTAGTGGGGAAAGTTGTTTCGCGTTTGATTTGATTTCTCTTGAAGATTCTTCTTTTTGATGTATTGTTTTATCCCTACGTTATATATAAAAAAGAGGAAAAAACAGGTAATCAAAACTGTCATGGCGATATCATAAACGGACATTTTGGGCTGGTTCAAACGAAAAATAAATCCGATGGGTCCATCAAGTTGAAAAGGGGCCTCAATTTGTTTGGTTTTATAGCTTTCGGGGATGGCTTTAAGAATTGCTTTATCAAGAACCTCAACCATTATATAAAAGCCACCAAGGTGCAATAATGGATTAATTTTATATGCCTTATTAAGGATAGCGTAAAGGGCCATGTACAATGCAAAAATGAACATGCCAATAAGAATACCGATTAAAATCATAACGTACTTCAGGGTAAATAATCGGATAAAGATAATCGGTCATTATCCTACATGAACCCCTAAATTGACGGATGCGCCGGTTGAGTTGACGAATGCCCTATTACAATTGGCAGCCTATTTCCTTTTCGGTTTTTTGCTGGCCAAATATACCCCAACGAGAACAAAGCACATGGCTGTAACCTTGACCAAGGTAAGGTGGTCTTTTCCCGAAAAAAGAGCAAAAAGTATCCCCACCAAGGGCTGCATATAAATAAATGCACCTACCGATGAGGCCTTGAGTTGGGTAAGCGCAAAAATGTTGAAGAGATAGGTCAAAAACGTAGTGCCGATTACGACAAAAGCTATGGAACCATATGCCCAAAGAGGCATAGAGGACCATTGCACTTCTAAAACTTGGGGAAGGGTTATGGGAAGATTGATGACAAAGGCTACTGTAAAGAGCCATTTCATGATGGAGAAGGGATGGTATTTCTCAATCAATTTTTTCACCAATATTAAGTAAGAGCCGTAAGCGGTTGCATTAATAATGAACAGGAAATTGCCCAAAGGTATGTTTGGAGCATCTTGGCGAACTTCTGCCCCGAAAAGAACCAAGCCAACTGCACCAACAAAGCCCAAGAAAATACCAAGTCCTTTGTTCAGAGTGATTTTTTCGCTTAAAAAAAGCGCAGAAAGAGCCACTACTATAATGGGCGATATGGTAACTAGTACAGCACTGTTTATTGGGGTAGAAAGTTCCAGTCCCTTAAAAAATGACAGCATGTTTATGGACATGCCCAACAAGGCACACGCGAGCATACGGCCCCAGTCCCGTTTTTCAATTTTTTCCTTGGGACCAAAAATAGAAATCAACCAGAAAAGAATGGCAGCTCCGCCGACCCTTAAAAAAATGAACCCAAAGGGCCGTACATGAGTGGGCATGACCCCTTTGGCCACAGTATGGTTTATACCGTAAATAACGGTTGCTCCAATAGCGGCAAAAATGGCCAGCGTTCTTTTGTTCATCAATGTATAGCTTCCTTGCCGGCTTCGACCGTTTTTTTCGAGTTTCCAATAAAAATCTGGTCACCCACTATAATCACAGGTCGTTTTAAGAAAGTGTAATGATCTAGGATCAACTCTTTATAATCTTTTTCCGAAAGCTCTTTTTCATGCAGTCCCCTTTGCCTAAACAACATGGCTCTTCTGCTAAAAAGTGATTCGTAGCTTCCGCTCAATGCTTTCATTTGTTCCAATTGTTCAGGTGTAATGGGTTCGGATTTGATTTCTTGGAGCTCCACTCCATCCAAAGGTTCCAATTCTTTCAAAATACGTTTACAGGTAGAGCAACTGCCCAGATGGTATATCTTTTTCATTGTTGTAGTGTTGGATTTACAAAGGACGTTAAAAATCCATCAAAAGCCATTACGAAGATGTAAATTCAACAGCTTTTGAAGGTGTTGTTTGTTTTTAGGCATGGGACAAGGAAATTCATTCAAGATTTTAGGGCTAATTTTGCAATGCGATAGGATAGCCAATTAAATTGAATAGGATTATGGAAAAAACATTTGATATTATATTGAAGAACAGAAAAATATTGCATGATTTTCTACAGAACACCCCCAAAGAAGATTTGTTCAAGGTCCCGGAGGGATTCAACAATAATATTTGGTGGAACATCGCCCACGTGGTGGTTACTCCCCAATTGCTGATGTATAAATTGAGCGGTCTGGACTTTACCATTGAGGAAGAATTGGTCAATAAGTACAGAAAAGGGACTTTCCCAGAAGGTGAACCCTCCGATGAAGAGAAAGAGAAAATAAGCGCTTATTTATTTAGTACCATAAAGCATATCCAATTGGATTATGAGCATGGTAAGTTTAAGAATTTTCAAGAATACATGACCACTCCCAAAATCGGTTTGAGTAGTCCAGAAGATGCGCTTTCCTTTAATGTTTTTCATGAGGGGCTTCATCTCGGGGCCATCCTTGCTTTAAAAAAGGCATTGGCCAGGAACTAGTTTTTCTTTTAGTGTTTTTCTAAAAATTGACTGGGTAACTCTAACACAAAGGAAATCAGTTATATTTGGTGGCAAATTATATTAAGAACCCAAATCTTAATCACAATGAAACACTACCATTTATGCTTTTGGCTGCTACTGGCTGCCACGATTTTTCCTGTACAACAAAGTTTTTCCCAAAGGAGTTATTTATCCATCGGAGCGGTGCCGACCTACAAAACGGATGGCTACGGTATTCAGCTCAATGCAAACCATTACCATAGTGCCATAGATTATCTACAAGTATCCCTAGTGGCTACTTTTTCCAAGGAAAAACCAAACTCTGGTGTGGAATTCCCGTATGATGATTACTGGTTGAACCTCGGATATTTTACCACTATCTTGACTTCAAAAAAACGTGGCATTTTCTTTTATTTTGGTGGCGGGCCATCGGTCGGTTATAAATACATAAATAATGGCGAAACTGATTTTGACTTTGATGCCATAGAAGCTGAGAGCAGTTTTATATATGGCGCCTATGCATCTTTTGAGATGGATTTTTTTGTTTCCGATGCCTTTTCTTTGATAGTTCCCATTAACGGATACTATCATTTTAATAGCGACCTAAATGATTCCACGCTACTTTTAGGAGCCGGGCTGCGCTATTATTTTAAGTAGAAAGATTTTAAAGCTTGACCTTTCGTTCTAAGAACGGATTGACTTCATTGTACGGCAATACCAGAACAATAGGGCCATCGGCATAGGAGGCGACTTCGTATTGATTATAAATGAGTTGAAGTCCTTCCGTGGTGTACCCCACATTGTTGGATAGATGAAAGGAGTCCCCTTCGAACATAAACCCCGTGGCATTGATATTTTTACCTGCTGGGATCTCCTCCTGCTTGCGGAACTTCTCTTCTGCAAAATCTTCAAAGCCCTCGTAGTCGGCAAAAAGTTCTGCATTTTCTAACTCTTTGCCAGTGGGTTTATCAAAATTTAAGTAAGATGTGGAGGCGTATCCATGGGCACCGCCGGTAAAGGAGTACGAGTTTAACATCAGTGTTACGATATTTTCATCTTCATATACAACTTCACCATCAATGGTAGCTTCCCACTGTATCTCATCGGGGAATTTGGTCTTTAATTCCTTATAGCTATCCGTAAAAGATTGTAGTGCCTTGTCCATCGTGTCAATCGTCCTGTCTTCGGAAAAGGACATAATACTGATGATTTCCTCCCTCAACGAACGATTTATGGCTTCAGAAACAGGGGAGTCGTCCAAAGCATTGGGAATGTTGATGGCTATTTTTGGACAATCCGCACAGGTTTCGCCCAGCAGTTGCGTAGGTTCAAAAGTGAGCTTGCTCTCCGTTTGGCAACTCATCAAGGCGCCTAGGAAAAGTATAGTGGCTATATATTTTTTCATGATTTGAGGTTTTGGGTCATCAAAAATAATACTTCGGAAAGATAACGATACATTTGTATGAAGATAGTTTCAACATGGGCAAAAAAGAGTTAAAATTCAATAGCAAAGCAATTCACGGAGGACAGCAGCCCGATGCGGCCTATGGAGCGGTTATGCCGCCTATTTATCAAACCTCCACCTATGCACAGCTCACTCCAGGTGGACATAAAGGGTATGAATATTCTAGAGGTGCTAATCCTACGCGGACCGCCTTGGAAAATGCAGTGGCAAGTTTGGAGAACGGCAAATTTGGTATGGCCTTCGGCAGTGGAATGGCGGCAATAGATGCAGTTTTGAAGTTATTGGCTCCCGGTGATGAGGTCATCTGTACCAGCGACCTGTATGGGGGCAGTTACCGACTTTTTAAGGGCGTATATGAGAAATTTGGAATCAAGTTCAGTTTTTCAGACATGGTGGATATGGAAGAACTTGCCTCCCATATTACCGATAGCACCAAACTGATTTGGGTGGAGACGCCTACTAACCCCATGATGAATATTATTGATATTGAAGCCGTTTCCAAGGTTTCCAAACAGTACGGTTTATTGTTGACGGTGGATAATACCTTTGCTACCCCTTACCTGCAACGTCCTTTGGATTTAGGTGCCGATATTGTTATGCATTCCGCGACCAAATATTTGGCGGGTCATAGCGATGTGGTTGTTGGAGCCTTAACTGTAAAGGATGAAAAACTAGCGGACCAATTGTACTTTATTCAAAAATCGAGCGGAGGCATCTGTGGGCCCATGGATAGTTTTTTGACCCTTCGTGGGATAAAAACGCTCCACGTGCGTATGCAGCGCCATTGTGAAAATGCGGAGCAAGTGGCCAAATATTTGGAGGGCCACCCTAATATGGATAAGGTATACTGGCCCGGCTTCGAGCACCATCCAAATCATAAAGTTGCCAAAAAGCAAATGGAAGGTTTTGGCGGAATGATTTCCTTTGTGCCCAAAGGCGGAGGTTATGAGAATGCCATTAAAATTGTAGAGAACCTTCAACTATTTACCCTTGCGGAATCGTTAGGAGGTGTCGAGAGTTTGGTGGGACATCCAGCAAGTATGTCGCATGGAAGTATCCCTAAAGAAGAACGAGAGAAAAATGGGGTGGTAGATGCATTGATCAGGTTGAGCATAGGGATAGAAGATGTGGAAGATTTAATAAACGATTTGGAACAGGCCCTTAACTAAAATATTTTGAAAAATTTATAAAAAATAAATATTCAAATTATTGAAATAATATAATTTTGCCCTCATAATAACAATTCAATAAAAAATCGCTTTTTGTAAGCGGAAAGACAAATAATTTTATCCGTATATGGAAGAAAGAATAGAAGATAAGATAAAAGGGTTTATGGATGAGGTGATTTCCAGGAATGGTCACGAGCCCGAATTCATCCAAGCAGTACAAGAGGTTGCCGAAACGGTTATACCTTATATTGTTCAGCACGACATTTATCACGGGAAGAACATTCTATTAAGAATGGTAGAGCCAGAGCGATTGATATCGTTCCGTGTGGCATGGGTAGATGATGATGGGGAAATTCACGTTAACCGTGGATATCGTATTCAAATGAACTCGGCCATTGGCCCTTACAAAGGTGGACTTCGTTTTCACCCAACAGTAAATGCCAGCGTTCTTAAATTCTTGGCATTCGAGCAAGTATTCAAGAACAGCTTAACTACCCTGCCCATGGGTGGCGGAAAAGGTGGTTCAGATTTTAACCCAAAAGGGAAATCCGACGATGAGATCATGCGTTTTTGCCATGCCTTTATGACAGAACTGTGCCGACACATTGGACCAAACACCGATATTCCGGCTGGAGACATCGGTGTAGGTGCCCGTGAAATCGGTTTCTTGTTCGGTATGTATAAGAAAATCCGTAACGAGTTTACCGGGGTATTGACAGGAAAAGGACTTTCTTGGGGAGGATCTTTGATTCGCCCCGAAGCTACCGGTTATGGTACGGTTTACTTTGCCGACAGCATGTTAAAGACCAAAAACGAAACTTTTGAAGGTAAAAAAGTTGTGATTTCAGGTTCCGGTAACGTGGCCCAATACGCAGCTGAAAAGGTGCTTCATCTTGGAGGTAAGGTATTGACACTATCTGATTCTGCAGGATACATCTACGACAAAGAGGGTATTGATGAGGAAAAACTAGCGTTTGTAATGGACTTAAAGAACAACAAACGTGGAAGAATTTCTGAATATGCAGATAAATATGCCTCTGCCGAATACCACTCGGGAGAGACTCCATGGAAAGTTGAGTGTGATATTGCATTGCCTTGCGCCACTCAAAACGAATTGAACGGAGAGGATGCAAAAGCGTTGATTAAAAATGGTTGTATTGCGGTAGCTGAAGGCGCTAACATGCCATCAACACCAGAAGCGATACATGCATTCCACGACGCCAAGATTCTGTTTGCTCCAGGTAAAGCATCCAATGCAGGAGGTGTTGCCACTTCAGGATTGGAAATGTCGCAGAACTCATTGCGAATCAGCTGGACCAGGGAAGAAGTTGATAAACGACTCAAAGGAATCATGTCCGATATCCATGATGCTTGTATGCAGTACGGGGACGAAGACGGATATTGCAATTATGTAAAAGGAGCCAATATTGCTGGCTTTGTTAAGGTTGCAGATGCCATGTTGGCCCAAGGAGTGATATAAAATAAAGCCATCTAGAATGGTTTTTGGTTGGCAGTTACCGGAAGGAGTGGTTACATTTACACTTCTGGTAACTGCTTTTTTTATTCGCACATGCAAGTCACAACAAAGGCCATAGTTCTTTCCTCCCTAAAATATGGGGATACCAGTCTTATAGTTAGAGCTTTCACACAATCAGATGGCGTAAAATCCTATTTGCTCAAAGGCGTACTTGCTTCCAAAAAGGCGAAAATCCGCCCGGCCTATTTTCTTCCTTTGATGCAACTGGAAATAGTGGCGACCCATAAGAACAAAGGAACTCTGGAAAGTATGCGAGATGTTAAGGTAGCAGTGCCTTATCAAACAATGCATACCGATGTGGTCAAAAATAGTGTAGTTCTTTTTTTGGCCGAAATGTTGGGCAACAGTATACAGGAACAAGAGCAGGACGAGAGTCTTTTTAACTATTTGGAATATGCGTTTCAATGGATGGATTTGCATCCGCTATCATCCAATTTTCATATTCTGTTTTTATTGAATTTGACCAAGTATTTGGGGTTCTATCCTGATACTTCATATCAAAACTCGCCTTTTTTTGATTTGTTGGAAGGGAGCTTTAGCAAAACACCATCGCTTAATCCATTGATTCAGAGTGAGAACCTGAAAAGTTTTAAGAAATTTTTAGGCACGGATTTTGTGGCATTACAAACGATCCAACTAACTAAGTCTAACAGGCGAGAACTCTTAAAAATAATGATCCAGTATTATGGTCTTCATGTGCACGGATTTCGTGAACCAAAGTCACTCGCCGTTTTAAATGCAGTTTTTACGTAAAATGCAAAACCTAAAACCAACCTTAACCCTAATTCTTTTCTTATTAACCTTACACTTGTATGCTCAAGAAGTAACCGTACTGGATGCCGATTCGGGAATACCGGTGGACAATATCGCCATTTTTAACAAGGACCAGACCAAAACCACTGTCACCGATGCCAATGGTAAGGGGGATTTGGATATTTTCGGCCCCAATGAAAAAATAACGTTCAAGCACATCAGCTACGAACCTTATTCCACCACAAAAAGCCAAATTGATAGAAGGGGCAACCGGGTCTATCTTTTTTTAAAGACCGAGGAACTTCAGGAAGTGGTCATGTCCGTTTCTAAATGGGAACAGCAAAAAAAGCACATTCCTCAAAAGATAGAGACCTTTGATGCCCGTAATATTGCCTTCACTGCACCACAAACATCGGCAGACCTATTGCAGAATAGTGGAAAGATTTTTGTGCAAAAAAGTCAATTGGGTGGAGGTAGCCCCATGATCAGGGGATTTGCCACCAATAGAATTTTATTGTCCGTGGATGGCGTACGTATGAACAACGCCATTTTCAGGGGCGGAAACCTTCAGAATGTAATATCCGTTGACCCGTTTACCATTAAAAAAACTGAGGTAACCTTCGGTCCGGGTTCCGTAATCTATGGTAGCGATGCTATAGGTGGTGTCATGAACTTTTATACCCAGCAACCGCGTTTTTCCTACGCGGATAGTTTGGCATTTTCAGGAAATGTCAATTACCGATATTCCTCGGCCAACAATGAGAACACTGCCCATGTGGATTTTAATTTTGGCAAGCAAAAATGGGCATCGTACACCAGTTTTACCTATAACAATTTTGATGATTTGAAAATGGGGGAGCATGGTCCGGATTCCTATTTGCGACCCAATTATGTAATCAGTGAGAATGGTATCGATGTACTGGTAGATAACAACGACCCTAAAAAACAGGTCACCTCAGGATATGATCAGGTCAACTTTCTCCAAAAGTTTACCTACAAACCCAATAGCACATGGAACTACGATTTGGGGCTGTATTATTCGGAAACTTCTGATTATTCAAGATATGATAGATTGATTCGGCCGAACAGGGATGGGGACGGACTTCGTTCCGCAGAATGGTATTATGGCCCACAGAAATGGTTTATGGGGAACTTTCAAATCACCCAAAAAGGAAAGAATAAATTTTATGATGGGGTAAAATTGACCACCGCCTATCAATTTTTTGAGGAAAGCCGGCATGATCGTGGGTTTCAGGATGCCGAACTATATTCCACCCGCGAAAAAGTTGATGCCTTATCCGTAAACTTGGATTTTGAAAACAAGAAAATCGGGGCGCTCAACCTATATTATGGAGCCGAGTACGTTTTTAACAAAGTCCATTCCATGGGCAGTATGCGCAATACAGAAACCGATGAAGTTGAGGAGACCGCATCAAGGTATCCTGATGGGTCCACATGGCAAACCTTGGCAGGATACATCAATGGGGAGTACCAATTAAAGCCTAATCTTTCACTCTTATCAGGAATTCGTTACAGTCAAGTTTGGGTGGATGCGACCTTTGATACCACCTATTACCCATTTCCTTTTGATGAAGCGGATATTGTAACGGGAGCACTTACCGGTAGTTTGGGGCTAAGTTGGTTTCCTAGGTCCGATCTTCAAGTAACATTGAACGGTTCAACAGGGTTTAGGGCCCCGAACATTGATGATATCGGTAAAATATTCGATTCCGAACCCGGTTCGGTCGTGGTTCCAAATCCAGATTTAGAACCGGAGTATGCTTACAACGGCGAACTGGGTCTCAGAAAAAACTTTAATGATATTTTAGTTCTCAAAGGAGCGGCCTACTATACATATCTTGTAGATGCGCTGGTCCGAAGGGATTTTTCTTTTGGAGGCCAGACCGAAATTGAATACAATGGCGAACCAAGTAATGTTCAGGCCATCCAAAACGCGGCCAGGGCTTATGTTTATGGATTTGAATTTGGTATGGAGGCCTATTTTAATGAGCATCTGTCGCTAAATTCAAATCTAACGTTGACGGAAGGTGTGGAAGAAGATGACGATGGAACCGATAGCCCATCAAGACACGCTGCACCTACCTTTGGTGATGTCCATCTTATATGGCAAGACCAAAAGTTGAAAGCAGATATTTTTGTCAATTATAATGGGGAGGTGAGCAATGATGATTTGGCTCTTTCAGAACAAAGTAAGACCTACATGTATGCAAGCGATGCCAATGGCGACCCTTTTTCACCATCTTGGTATACGCTCAACTTTAGATCGCAATATCAAATAACCACAGCATTAAAGGCTTCCGTTAGTCTGGAGAACATGACCAATCAAAGGTATCGAATGTATTCCTCGGGAATCGCCGCCCCGGGCACGAATCTTATTTTGGGATTGGGTTATGTTTTTTAAAAAATAAAGGCTCGGATTTTCCGAGCCTTTTTCTTTTTTTTCGCGCTTGTCTACATACTATCGATGGCTTTTTTTGCAGCATCCTTCATTTCCTCTCCTGCCTTTTTAATGCTATCCAATGCCTTTTGGCCCTCTTCTTTTACATCTTTGCTCGCCTTTTCTATCGCATTGGCAGCATCTTCCGTGGCTTCTTTGAGGCCCTCTCCAGCTTCTTCGAGCGCTTTGGCTGCATTCTCGGATGCCTGTTTTGCCTTATCCTCGGAGTCTTTGCAAGAGGTGAGCACGGATAAGGATAAAGTCAATGCCATGGCGGCAAATAGTGCTTTTTTCATGATTTTGATGGTTATGTGTTAATTAAAAGAAATTTAAACAAATTAACGTAAATAAGTGATGAGGTGGTTATCATATTTAGGTTAAGGGATTTATGTGAATTCTAATCCCAAAAGGCAGGGCTTAATTCCATCTAAATTTATAATTTTGCAAACTTGAATTCTAGTAGAAGAAGCAGTATATGAAGTTTGCGGAATATAAGGGATTGGATTTGCCAAAGGTATCAGAAGAGATTCTAGACTTTTGGAAGGATAAAAAGATTTTTGAAAAGAGCGTTTCCACAAGGGAAGGCAAGGAGAGCTATGTGTTCTATGAAGGTCCTCCCTCTGCAAACGGAATGCCCGGAATTCACCACGTAATGGCGCGTACCATAAAGGATATATTTCCAAGGTACAAGACAATGAAAGGTTTCCAAGTAAAGCGAAAGGCCGGTTGGGATACCCATGGCCTGCCCGTTGAGATCGGTGTGGAAAAAGAATTGGGCATCACCAAAGAAGATATCGGCAAAAAAATATCGGTAGAGGATTACAATGCCGCCTGTAAAAAAGCGGTAATGCGCTATACGGATGTTTGGAACGAGATGACTGAGAAAATCGGTTATTGGGTGGATATGGAAGATCCGTACATCACCTACAAGTCCAAGTATATGGAATCTGTTTGGTGGTTGTTAAAGCAGATCTATGACAAAGGACTGATCTATAAAGGCTATACCATTCAGCCCTATTCGCCAAAGGCGGGTACAGGTTTAAGTTCGCACGAGCTTAATCAGCCGGGAACATATCAAGATGTAACGGACACTACGGTAACGGCACAGTTCAAGGCCAAAATGGATTCACTACCAGGTTTCTTGAAAAATATTGACGGTGATATTCACTTTTTGGCATGGACGACCACACCTTGGACGCTTCCATCAAACACGGCATTGACCGTAGGCCCGAAGATTGAATATGTGCTTGTAAAAACATTTAACCAATATACGTTTGAACCTATCAATGTAGTGTTGGCCAAGAACTTGGTGAACTATAATTTCTCAGGAAAATATACCAAGGTAGAAACAGAAGAGGAGTTGAATGCATTCCAGCAAGGAGACAAAAAAATTCCTTATTTGGTGGGAGAATCTTTTGTAGGGAAAGATTTGGTCGGCATTCAGTACGAACAGTTGATTGATTATGTACAGCCATATCAAAACCCGGAAAATGCCTTCCGTATCATTTCCGGAGATTTTGTGACCACCGAAGATGGTACCGGAATCGTGCATACCGCCCCTACTTTTGGTGCGGACGATGCTTTGGTGGCAAAACAGGCCACTCCCGAGATTCCGCCCATGTTGGTTTTGGACGAGAACGACAACCCCGTTCCATTGGTGGACCTTCAAGGGAAGTTTAGACCGGAGCTCAAGGAATTTGGCGGCAAGTATGTAAAGAACGAGTATTACGATGATGGCGAAGCTCCGGAAAAGTCCATCGACGTGGAGATTGCCATCAAACTAAAAGAAGAGAACAAGGCCTTTAAGGTCGAGAAATATGTGCACAGCTATCCCAACTGCTGGCGTACGGATAAACCTATTTTGTACTACCCATTGAATTCTTGGTTTATAAAGGTCACTGATGTAAAGGACCGTATGTTCGAGCTGAACCAGACCATTAACTGGAAACCAAAATCTACAGGTGAAGGACGTTTTGGAAATTGGTTGGCAAACGCCAACGATTGGAACTTATCACGTTCCAGATATTGGGGTATTCCATTACCAATTTGGCGAACCGATGATGGAAAGGAAGAGTTGATCATTGGTTCTGTTGAAGAATTGAAATCTGAAATGGCCAAAGCTGTTGAAGCCGGGGTTATGGACAAGGATGTTTTTGAGGATTTTGTTGTGGGCGATATGAGCGAGGGGAACTACGATAAGGTCGACCTACATAAAAATATTGTGGACGGTATCACTTTGGTGTCCCCATCGGGACAGCCCATGAAGCGTGAGGCCGACTTAATCGATGTTTGGTTCGATAGTGGCTCCATGCCCTATGCCCAATGGCACTATCCATTCGAAAATAAGGATTTGATTGATGAGGGCACGGCATTTCCTGCCAATTTCATCGCCGAAGGGGTAGACCAGACCAGAGGATGGTTCTATACCCTGCATGCCATCGGAACCATGGTTTTTGATAGCATAGCCTATAAAAATGTGGTTTCTAATGGACTTGTTCTGGACAAGGAAGGAAAGAAAATGTCCAAACGATTGGGTAACGCAGTAAATCCTTTTGAGGTATTGCCAGAGCATGGCCCCGATGCCACCCGTTGGTATATGATATCCAATGCCAATCCTTGGGACAACTTAAAGTTTGATATAGAAGGGGTTGTTGAGGTAAAACGTAAGTTCTTCGGAACGCTGTACAATACCTATTCATTTATGGCGCTTTATGCCAATATTGATGAGTTCGATTATTCCGAAGCAGATATTCCTTTGGAAGAAAGACCGGAAATAGACCAATGGATATTGTCCGAGTTGCACACATTGATCAAGAATGTGGATGAAGCTTACGGTGATTATGAGGCAACTCGTGCGGCCCGAATGATATCGGAGTATGTTCAGGAAAACTTGAGCAACTGGTATGTGAGGTTGTGTAGAAGACGTTTTTGGAAAGGTGACTATGAAAAGGACAAAATCTCCGCTTACCAAACGCTTTACACGTGTTTGACCACGGTTGCCAAATTATCGGCACCGATCGCGCCGTTCTTTATGGATCAATTGTACAGGGATTTGGATGCTTCCTCCAAAAAAGAAGGTTTTGAAAGTGTGCACTTGGCCGAGTTCCCGGCTTATGATGCCAATATGGTGAACAAGGATTTGGAGCGCAAAATGCAATTGGCACAGAAAATTTCCTCTTTGGTGTTGTCCATCCGTCAAAAGGAAAAGATAAAAGTACGCCAGCCTTTACAAAAAATCATGATTCCGGTATTGGACGATGAGCAAAGAAAGGATATTGCATCCGTATCCAATTTGGTAAAATCTGAAGTCAACGTGAAGGAGATTGAAATGTTGGATGATGCTTCGGGAGTGCTTGTAAAGCAAATAAAACCGAATTTTAAGGTGTTGGGCCCGAAATTTGGTAAGGATATGAAGGCAATTGCCGGCAAAGTATCCAGCTTGAGTCAAGAGGATATCCAAAAAATTGAACGAGAGGGAGAATTATTGCTACAATTGGAAAATAAAACCGTTAATTTACAGTTAACCGATGTAGAAATAAGTTCCCAGGATATAGAGGGTTGGTTGGTAGCCAGTTCAGGTTCGTTGACCGTGGCACTGGATGTTACCATAGATGAAAACTTGAAAAGGGAAGGTATTGCCCGGGAATTGGTAAATCGAATCCAGAATCTAAGGAAAGAATCAGGTTTTGAGGTAACTGATAAAATCGACATAAAAATATTGAAGGATGGCCTAGTGGAAAATGCGGTTTCCAGTAATGAGGACTATATCAAAACGGAAACGTTGACCGCTGAGCTCAACTTTGAGGAAGAGCTTGAAGAGGGAACGGAAATAGCCTTTGATGAGGTGAACACAAAATTGTTTATTCAAAAACATTAAGAAAATGGCAGAAGATTCAAAAGTAAGATACTCCGACAAGGACCTTGCGGAATTCAGAACATTGATCGAGGAGAAAATGGAAAAGGCCAAAAACCATTTGGAGCTTTTAAAGAGCTCTTATATGAATGATGGCAACAATGGTACGGACGATACTTCTCCAACGTTCAAGGCGTTCGAGGAAGGTTCCGAGACCATGAGCAAAGAGGCGAATACCCAGTTGGCCATTCGCCAGGAGAAATTCATTCGCGATCTTAAAAATGCTTTGTTGCGAATTGAAAACAAGACCTACGGTATCTGCAGGGTTACAGGAAAGCTTATCAATAAGGAGCGTTTAAAGCTCGTGCCCCACGCTACGTTGAGCATAGAGGCGAAGAATATGCAGAAATAATTAAAAACGCCCTTGGGCGTTTTTTTCTTTATGAGGGCACAGATCTTTTTGATATTCGTTTTTGCACTGGTCCATGTCCATGGGCAGAAATTGGTAAAAAAAGCATTTATTGGCCCTCGTACGGAAACTATTCAAGTTGATGCACAATACTGCTATCGAATCGACCTGAAGACAGAGCCTACTGATGAGGTGCATGTTTCGGCAACCATGGAAGGGGAATATGCCATGGATTTATTGGTCTCTATCGAGCAAAGTGGTACAACTGCCACAATCAGTACAGATTTTCAGCCCAATTTTGTTAACCCGAATGACAAGCTCAGTGCCCATAAGGTAATTTCCATAGCTTTGGAAATACGTGTACCCGAGTACAAAAATGTGGGTGTTTTTGGAACAAAAACAAATCTATACGCTACAGGAAAATACAAAGATTTGGAAATTACCCTATCAGATGGACGTTGCACGCTGCTGAATGTTTCAGAATCCGTAACCGTGACTACGCAGAAAGGCGATATTCTGCTCTCGGCTCCTAGTGGTGATATTGTTTCGGAAAGTACTTATGGAAGGGTGCAAAAGGAAACTATTCCTTTCGGGGACGATCGATTTTTTCTGAAGACTGTGGAAGGAGACATCCTAGTGACGAAAACAAAATAATATGCATATTTTTGCAATCCTTTTAATAACAGCATGAGTTTAAAGAAGTCCCTTATTATCATCGTACTCATCCTAGTGGTGGACCAGATCAGCAAGATCTATATCAAGACCAGTTTTATATTGGGTGAGGCCCACGAAGTGTTCAGTTGGTTCAAAATTTTGTTTATAGAGAACGAGGGGGCTGCTTGGGGAACCAAATTGAGTGACCTTTTACCCATATCCGAACCTGTGGGTAAACTAATATTGACCATTTTCAGGATTTTTGCTGTTTTTGGGATAGGTTATTGGTTGTGGGATATTATTCGGAAACAGTCCCCAAGAACTTTGATTTTGGCGGTTTCTCTGATTTTTGCAGGGGCGGTCGGAAACATTATCGATTCGGTTTTTTACGGAATTATTTTTGATCATAGCAATGGGCAGGTGGCCACCCTTTTTGCCGATCAGCCATATGGAAGTTTGTTCCATGGCAAAGTGGTAGATATGCTGTACTTTCCATTAGTGGATACCACTTGGCCCGATTGGGTACCGTCCGTCGGAGGCAAACGCTTCCGCTTTTTTGAGCCTGTTTTTAATATTGCAGATACGGCGATAAGTACTGGTGTTGGTATTTTGATCGTATTCAATAAAAAGGCTTTTCCAAAGCAGGCGGATAAAAAAGAAGAGGTCGCCGATCAGAATGTATAAACCTTTACTGGGGTGATGCAATAGTCCAGTTTTACGTCGTTTTCATTTACATCGGATATAAGCTCAGGTTCCGCTGCAAAGAACGATAGGCCTATTTTAAGTGTTTCTTTTCGGCATTTGTTCAGAAAACCATCATAAAATCCTTTTCCGTATCCTACACGGTTTCCCTTTTCATCAAAAGCCAACAAGGGTACAAACACCACGTCGATTTTATTTTCCGGTATCTCAATGCCGTCAACAGGTTCAGGAACCCCCCACGCACTTTCTTTAAAAGCAGTATTATCCGTGAGCAAATAGTTTTCCAAGCTGTTGGGGCCAACTACTTTGGGAACCACTATATTCTTATCCCTGCCTTGCAACAACGTTATCAAGGGCAGCGTATCGACCTCGTTCTTGTCTTCGATACTCAAAAAGATATGGTAATAAAAAAAATCCCAAATAGGGATTTGAAGCGAACTATTGGCCAAGGCCAAACTTAAATCCGAGGCTTTTGTTGGAGATATTTCCGCTCTCAGATTTTTGTATTTTTTTCTCAGTTCATGTTTCAACATTGACTGTTGAAGATTTTGGGGTTGTTTGGGTACAATGGACTACTACTCTCCTTTTGTTGCAACGGAGAAAAAGATTTTGAAGAAAAGCATCAAAATCAAGTACATTCCCAAAACGATAATATAGTTTTCCATAGGATTGTAATTATATCGTTAAATGTAAGTAAAACATTTGAGAAGAATACCATGAAATGCACTTTTTATCGATGAAATGCATGATTTTTAGCAACAGTTTAACAAAACTTATTGATTGCCAAGCGCTTGATTGTAGGTTTCCCATAGTTTTTTTGTGGTAAATCCCCAGTTTTGATGAATATGGAATTTTTCAGGAAATTTTTCGCATTTTCTACTCACTTAAAAAAGTATCAATTAAGAAGGGTTATATGTCAATCCAAAATAGGAATTCATCAAGTTTAACAATAATCAAGACAATTAAAATATAACTTTGTTATAAAGTCAAGAACAGGTCACTTTTAGAGCAATCCATGTCCAAATCTACATCCTTAAAAGTACAATTGAGTGCGCTTCCCAATAACCCGGGAGTGTACCAGTTTTATGATGCGGACGGCAAAATTCTGTACGTAGGGAAGGCCAAGGACCTGAAAAAGCGGGTTTCTTCCTATTTCAACAAAAAGCAGGAGTACGGAAAAACCAAGGTACTGGTAAAGAAGATTGATTCCATAAAACATATTGTGGTGCCTACCGAGTCAGATGCCCTTTTACTTGAGAACAATCTCATAAAAAAATTGCTGCCGAGGTACAATGTGCTTCTCAAGGACGATAAATCCTATCCTTGGATATGTATCAAGAACGAACGGTTTCCTAGGGTGTTCTCCACAAGAAAGTTGATCAAGGACGGCTCGGAGTATTTTGGACCCTATACCAGCATGAAAACGGTGCGGACACTCTTGGATTTGATCAAAAGCCTGTATCCTTTGCGTACGTGCAACTATGATTTGTCAGAAGAAAAAATAGACGCGGGAAAGTACAAGGTATGTCTAGATTACCATTTGGGCAATTGTTTGGGGCCTTGTGAAGGTTTTCAAACGGAGAAAGAGTATCATGATCAAATTGAAGATATTAGGCAGATCATTAAGGGCAATTTAAAAGATTCCATTCAGGCCTTTAAACAACAGATGAAGCAGTATGCGGAGGAGATGGAGTTTGAAAAAGCGCAACGGGTGAAGGATAAAATTGATGTCCTTGAGAATTACCAGGCAAAATCCACGGTGGTCAACCCAAAGATCAACAATGTGGATGTGTTCACCATTATTTCTGATGAAACCCACGGATATGTGAACTTTTTACAGATTTCCCATGGCGCCATAATTCGGTCGCATACTTTGGAGATTAAAAAGAAGCTGGACGAAACCGATGAAGAGTTGTTGCAATTGGGGATAACGGAACTCAGGCAGCGCTTCAATTCAACATCTAAAGAAGTATACCTCCCCTTCCCCGTTACCGTAGAGGAAGATGCAAGGGTAACCCTTCCCAAATTGGGTGACAAACGCCGAATTTTAGATCTCTCCGAACGCAACGCGAGGTTTTATCGCCAAGATAGATTGAAACAGATCAAGATAACCGACCCTGACCGTCACACTAAACGGATCATGACCCAGATGAAATCGGATCTACGATTGTCAGAGGAGCCACGGCATATCGAATGTTTTGACAACTCTAACATTCAGGGCAGTAACCCTGTTGCGGCTTGTGTAGTTTTTAAGGACGGCAGACCATCCAAAAAGGATTATCGCCACTTCAACATAAAAACAGTGGAAGGCCCCGATGATTTTGCCAGTATGGAAGAAGTGGTCTTTAGGAGGTACAAAAGGTTGCTGAACGAAGAAGAGCCACTCCCACAGTTAATCGTAATCGATGGAGGAAAGGGACAACTGTCTTCAGCTTTAAAAAGTTTGGAAGTGTTGGGACTGCGTGGAAAAATAGCCATCATCGGTATAGCTAAGCGCTTGGAAGAAATTTATTTTCCGGATGACCCAGTGCCATTGTATCTGGATAAACGTTCGGAAAGCCTGAAAATAATCCAGCAGCTAAGGAACGAGGCCCACCGGTTTGGTATAACCCATCACAGAAACAAACGAAGCAAGGGCGCGATTAGTTCAGAATTGGTTAATATTGATGGTGTAGGAGAAAAAACTGCCCAACAATTATTGAAAAGCTTTAAATCGGTAAAACGAATCAAAGAAGCATCGTTGGAAACATTAACGGCCTCAGTGGGGGCATCAAAGGCCAAAAAAATTTACAAAACATTTCATAAATAGACCATGGGAAACAAGGCAATACTATTTACGGTTCTAATTGCTTTGCTCTGTTCAAAGGGGATTGCCCAGGATTCCCCGGAAAGCAGACCGCCAAAAGTAGGTCTTGTGCTCAGTGGAGGTGGAGCCAAAGGATTGGCTCACATAGGAGCATTGAAGAAAATCGAGGAAGCTGGTGTTAAGATAGACTATATTGGCGGAACCAGTATGGGTGCCATTGTAGGCGCATTATACGCATCCGGTTATTCTTCCCAAGAATTGGATTCCATATTCAGGAGCACCGATTTTACCGATTTAATACAGGACAACGTACCAAGGAGTGCCAAAACATTTTATGAAAAGGAAGATTCGGAACGCTACGCGCTTTCGCTGCCCTTCGAAAACTTTAAAGTATCCTTCCCACAGGCCATTTCTGGAGGGCAGAACATATACAACCTTTTGGTTCAACTATTGTTCCACGTAAAGGATGTGCAGGATTTTGGCAAATTGCCCATACCCTTTCTCTGTATGGCCACCAATGTGGAGACCGGAGAAGAGATTTTGTTGGATCACGGCTATCTACCGGAGGCCATTGTGGCGAGTGGTACCTTTCCCTCCCTTTTTGAACCTGCCGAGATAAACGAGCAAATTTTAATAGATGGTGGCGTGGTGAACAACTACCCGATCGCCCAAGTAAAGGCAATGGGAGCCGATATTATAATAGGGGTGGATGTACAACACGATCTGGCCACAAGGGAATCCCTTTCTTCCGCTACGGAAATTTTGTTGCAGATCAACAATTACCGCACTGTCAACGATATGAGGAAGAAGTCCAAGGAAACCGACGTTTATATAAGACCGGATATTGACGAATTCTCCGTAATTGCCTTTGACAGGGGTAAACAGATCATAAAAAGCGGAGAAAAGGCGGCCGAGGAAAAATTGGATGAACTAAAAGAAATTGCCCTAAGACAAAGTCATGCCCCAAAACCTAGAAAGAGAATCAAGGTGGCGGACAGCCTTGTCATTAACCGGATGATCATTGAGGGGAATGATCAATATACCCGGGGATACATAAAAGGAAAACTGCGGTTTGATCTGGCGGAAAAAATCTCTTTTGATGATTTACGACAGGGAATGAGCAACCTATCAGCAACGGGAAATTTCAAAGCTATTCGTTATGATTTGATTTCCAATGGTCTGGGAACGGACTTAATTTTAAAACTTAAGGAGAATCCGACCAAAATGTTCATTAAAATGTCCGCTCACTACGATGATTTGTACAAGAGTGCGGCGCTAATCAACCTTACCAAAAAGAATTTTTTGATGAAGGACGATGTGGCCTCGTTCGATTTTATTCTTGGGGACCACATCAGATACAATATGCAGTATTATCTGGACAAAGGATATTATTGGAGTTTCGGGATAAATTCCAAGCTGACCGATTTTGATTCGGAGATTGATTTTTCCCTCATCCAAGGTAATTTTGATGTTCCCCTTAACCCGAATATCCAAAGGATAAACGTAGATGTAACAGACCTTACCAATCAAATATATCTTCAGACCGTATTAAAGGAAGAATTTGCGTTTACCATTGGGGCGGAGCATAAATTTTTAAACTATAGTACAAGAACACTGGGCCAGTTGGATGTGGATCCAAATGTGGAAAATGATGCCTCGAACGGAAATCAAAGGACCAACTTCGAAAACTCGAACTATTTTAGTGCGTTCTCGCAAATAAAACTGGACACCTATGATGATAAGTACTTTCCCACCAGAGGGTTGATTTTTGATGGCGATTTTCATTTTTATGCCTTCTCGTCCGATTACAACGAAAACTTTTCAGAATTTGCCGTGGCCAAAGGAAAATTTGGAGGTGTCTTTTCCCCGGTCCACAATTTGAGCTTCAAATTGGAAGCGGATGCCGGGTTTAAACTAGGAACTACTCCAGTAAGTTCTTTTGACTTTATTTTGGGAGGCTTTGGAAACGATTTTGTAAACAATTTTGTGCCCTTTTTTGGATATGACTTCCTCAGTTTGCCGGGTAACAGTTACGTAAAGGGTTTCGGCCGTATGGATTATCGTTTTGCCCCCAAGCACCATGTGCTTTTTTCTGCCAACTACGCCACCGTTGCGGACGATTTGTTCAGGACGGGAGATTGGTTCGAGGAACCAAGTTTTTCAGGGTATGGACTTGGGTACGGCTTTGAATCTTTTTTGGGCCCTATCCAAATATATTATTCTTGGTCGCCAGAAATCAGTGAGGGTAATTTTTTCTTTAGTGTTGGGTATTGGTTTTAGTAAAAATCACTCGATCAAAAGACTCGATTCTCTTAATAATTTGTCAAAAAAACCAGTAAAACCAATCAATAATACAGAGGTTTAGTTAAAGTCCGTTAAAAACAATTTTTCCTACAAAACCTTGCCGTATCTTTACACCACATAAGGGGTGGTTCCCTTATAACTTTAAGTATTGGTTTTTCATAATTTAAAGTTTGGTTGGTTATTTAGGAAAAGCCCAGTCTCGAGACTGGGCTTTTTTTGTTTATACTATTTTGGAATAAGTTTTGTTTAAGTATATGTGAACAGTATAGCCCCTAAACTGATTTTACTAATTTTATACCAATAAATTGCACATGAAAAAGATAATCACATATACATTATGCCTTCTTTTTGCAATCTCGGCGTCGGCACAAAATCCGCGCCCGGCCTTTAAACCAGGGGAGTGGCTTAAGTTTAGGATTCACTATGGGTTTCTAAATGCCAGCTATGCCACGTTGCATCTTACATCGGAAACATTAAATAACGTTCCTGTGTACCACGTGGTCGGAGAGGGTAAAACCACGGGGTTTGCCAGTATATTTTTTAAGGTTGATGACACCTACGAAAGTTATTTTAATAGAGAAAATGGCAGACCGTACAAGTTCATTAGAAAAATAGATGAGGGTGGATATACCAAGGATATTGAGATTGATTTTGACTACAAACAGGACAAAGCTGTTCTCATGGACCACAAAAATGGGACACAACAGAATTTTACGATCAACAATCAAATACAGGACCTTATCTCAGCTTCATACTTTCTAAGGAGCAATTATAATCTGGAAGAATTTAAAGAAGGCGAATCCATTAATTTGGATATGCTCTTTGATGATGATGGCGTTTTTAAGTTCCAGTTGAAATATTTGGGAAAAGAAATCCTAAGGACCAAGTTTGGAAAGGTAGAATGTCTTAAATTTAGACCTTTGGTTCAGTCCGGTCGGGTTTTTAAGGAAAAGGAAAGTCTAACGCTATGGGTTTCCAACGATTGGAACAAGATACCCATCAGAATCAAGGCAGATTTGGCCGTAGGCTCCCTTAAGGCCGATCTTGATGGTTACAACGGACTGAAAAACCAGTTTAAAATAATAATGGATTAGTATATAGGTGTTAATGGATAAGGATGCAAAAATCGCTTCCCAAATCAATAAGCTGGAGGAAAAATACAAAAACTCGGGCCAGGACCTAAGCTCCTATTTGGACGGTCTTCTTTACGAAAGATATCTTACTTACTGGGATTATATCCACTTGGATACGTTGTTGAGCCTTCAAATACCAAGGACTCATTTCCCGGATGAGGAAATCTTCATCATGTACCATCAGATAACCGAGCTCTATTTTAAGCTTATTCTCCACGAACAAAAACAAATTGTTGAGGATAAATCCCAGGATGTAGCTTTTTTTATTGAAAAGGTCAGAAGAATCAATAGCTATTTTAAAGCCCTTATATCATCGTTCAGTATTATGATCAAGGGTATGGAACGAGAACAGTTCCTGCGTTACCGTATGGCACTTCTTCCGGCCAGTGGATTCCAATCCGTACAGTACAGGATGATTGAATTTTATGCAACACCATTGGAGAATATGGTGCATTCATCCGAGCGAGACTCATTTTCTTCTGAAAACAGTATAGAAGAACTGTTCGAGCATGTGTATTGGAAAAAGGGAGCCACCGATTTGGAAACAGGAGAAAAAACATTGACCTTAAAACAGTTCGAGGTAAGATATACGCCTCGACTCTTGCGAATAGCCAACCAAGTAAAGGACAGTACGGTATATCAAAAATATTTACAACTTCCAGAGGCAACCCAATGCAATGAAGAACTGATTTCGGCGTTAAAAGAGTTGGATTTGAACGCCAACGTAAATTGGCCATTGATGCACATGGGTTCGGCCCATAGATATTTGGCCCGGGAGGGCAAGGATGTAGAGGCGACTGGCGGAACTAATTGGAAGGACTATTTGCCGCCCAGTTTTCAGAAAATAATTTTTTTCCCAACTTTGCATACCAAAGAAGAGTTGGACACTTGGGGTAAACAATGGGTGGACCACGTTTTTAACCCCGCTAAAGAAGAATACAAGGAATAGAAGAAAAATGCAGAAAATTTTTGGGGCAATTTTGATGCTTGCCGTGATGGCAACATCTTGCAAACAGACAAAGGAACAACCGATAGAAGAAGTTGCAAAAGTTGAAGTGATAGAAAAACTTCCCGTATTGCATTATGGTTTTAATCTTGAAGAATTCAATGTAGTCCACGATACGGTCCGTAACGGTGACAGTTTTGGGGAACTTATGTTGAAGAACAAAGTGGATTACCCTAAAATCGCCCATATTTCAGAGAATTACCGAGATACCTTTGATGTCCGCAAAATCAGGGTTGGTAAGCCCTATATCATCCTAAAATCCAAGGACACTTCTGAGGTGGCCAAAGTCTTTATCTATCAAAACGACAAAATAAATTATACCGTGGTGGATCTGCGCGATACTGCGGCCTTTGCCTATAAGAACAAGAAGAAAGTTACGCTTAGGGAGCGCGAGGTAGGTGGAGTGATCAATAGCAGTCTATCCGAGGCAATGGATAATTTGGGGGTCGATTACACCGTAACTTTGAGTTTGTCCGAGATTTACGCATGGACCATTGACTTCTTCCGGCTGGAAAAAGGTGACAAGTTCAAAGTCGTTTTTGATGAACGATACATTAATGATACTATATATGCAGGAAGAGGGCCCATTAAGGCCGCACTTTTTGAGCACAAGGGAAAAACCGTGTATGCCTTTCCGTATGTGGCAGATTCCGTGAACAACATATTGGATTATTTTGATCAAGATGCCAATAACTTGAGAAGTACATTCCTAAGAGCGCCCATAAAATTTGGATACCGACTATCGTCTAGATACAATCTGAAACGCAGGATTGCCTACTACGGTTACAAAGTGCGCCCACATAAAGGAACCGATTACGCAGCACCTGTTGGAACCCCAATTGTTGCCACTGCAGATGGAACCGTGACCGAGTCGACCCGAAGGGGCGGAAATGGAAAATATGTGAAGATTAAACACAACGGCACCTACAGTACCCAATACCTCCACATGAAAGCCCAAAAGGTAAAAAGAGGAGAGTTCGTCCGACAAGGCGATGTAATAGGATGGGTGGGAATGACAGGTAACACTGGAGGCCCGCACGTTTGTTATCGTTTCTGGAAGAACGGAAGACAGGTGGACCCATTAAAGGAAAAATTACCCGAAGCCGACCCCATCGCCGATTCTTTAAGAATGGATTATATGGCACACATATCCCCGTTAAAAGAACAATTGGATTGCATAGAATTTATTGACATAGCACCTACAGAACCCGAAGAAACCTTAATATCATACACCCAGTAATGGCACTACCCACAATCGACCCCACAACTACGGAAGCCTGGAAAAAACTTAAACAACATTATCAAGAAACCAAAGACGTCCATTTAAGGAAACTATTTTCTAACGAAAAAGGCAGGGGCAAAAACCTATCCATCCATTGGGAGGATTTTTTGGTGGACTATTCAAAGAATAGAATAACGGATACAACCATTAAGTTGTTATTGGAACTTGCCGGGGAAGTGGGCCTTACCCAGGCCGTAAAAGGTTACTTTGATGGCGAACTCATTAATCAAACCGAAGGAAGGGCCGTATTGCACACAGCCTTGCGCGCCAAAAAGGGTACAGAGGTTTTTGTTGATGGCGAAAACATTGTAGATGAAGTTTTTGAGGTAAAGGAGAAAATTAAATCTTTTTCCGAAGCAGTAATATCCGGAGAACGTAAGGGCCATACAGGAAAAGCATTTACCGATGTTGTAAACATTGGTATCGGCGGTTCCGATTTGGGGCCGGTAATGGTGACTGAAGCCTTGAAATTTTATCAAAACGATTTAAAGACTCATTTTGTAAGCAATGTGGATGGTGATCTGGTGCACGAAGTATTGAAAGAACTTGACCCCGAGACCACTTTATTTGTAATCGTTTCCAAATCCTTCACTACACAAGAAACCTTGAGCAATGCACTGACCATTAAAAAATGGTTTTTGAAGACAGCATCAGAAAAAGATGTGGCCGACCATTTTGTGGCCGTATCTACCAACCTTGAAAAGATTAAGGAATTTGGAATTGCAGATGAAAATGTGTTCCCGATGTGGGATTGGGTCGGAGGTAGATTCTCCCTTTGGAGTGCAGTTGGATTATCCATAGCACTTTCTGTGGGTTACGAAAATTTTGAGGCCCTTTTGAATGGCGCCCATCAGATGGACGTTCACTTTAAAGAAACCCCGTTTGATGAAAACATTCCTGTCATTCTTGCCTTGATCAGTGTTTGGTACAATAATTTCTATCAAGCGGAGACCGAGGCCATAATTCCATACACACAATATTTGCACCGTTTTTCTGCCTACCTACAACAAGGTATCATGGAAAGTAACGGTAAGAGCATGGATAGGGCCGGGAACAGGGTCGGTCATGAAACGGGTACTATCATATGGGGCGAGCCCGGCACCAACTCGCAACATGCCTTTTTCCAGTTGATTCATCAAGGAACCAAATTGATTCCGACCGATTTTATCGGCTACAAGAAATCTTTGCACGGCGATGTGGACCATCATAATAAATTGATGGCAAACTATTTTGCACAGACCGAGGCTCTAATGAACGGAAAAACTGCGGAAGAGGTAAGGAAAGAATTGAAATCCCAAGGATTATCTGGCGAAGAGCTGGAAAAACTGCTTCCTTTTAAGGTTTTCGAGGGCAACAAGCCTACCAATACCATTTTAATAGAGCAGCTTACCCCTAGAAGCTTGGGCTCGCTCATCGCAATGTACGAGCACAAGATATTTGTACAAGGCGTGGTCTGGAACATCTTCAGTTACGATCAATGGGGCGTGGAACTCGGTAAGCAGTTGGCCAAAAATATTCTGAACGATATTGAAAATTCAGATATTGGCAAGCACGACAGTTCAACATTGAACCTTTTGCATTTTTTTAAGGAGTAAATTGCCATCTGCTCAAATCCCTGCATAAAGCCTAAACAATTGTCTGTCAGATAATTTGTTTTGTTAATTTAGTGTTAACTATATTTGCGTGATTTTAACTTTGACTTAATCGTAGAATGTCAAAAATGGATCACATTTGCAGCGCTAATTAAACACTTAAACACTGAATTAAATGAAAAGAATCTACTTGGCTATTGCGGCGATTTTGGTTTCCGCGATGGCATTTGCACAAGGAACTCTTACTGGTACGGTTACGGATGGTGACCTAGGAGGACCACTACCAGGAGCTACCGTTATGGTGAAGGGAACATCTAACGGAACAACTACCGATTTTGATGGCAATTTTACCATAGAGGTTAAACAATCCTCTGGAACATTGGTTGTATCTTACATGGGATTTATTTCCCAATCTATTGCCTTTACTTCTGCAGGAAACGTTGGAACTATTGATCTTGTTCCGGACGCACAAGAGCTTGGAGAGGTTGTTGTTGTAGGTACAGGGATTATTGACCTTGCTACGGATAGACAAACGCCAATCGCAGTTTCATCTGTGCCGATCAAAACGATTCAAGAGAAAATAGGTACGCAGGACGTTACTATGACTTTGGTGAACACGCCTTCTGTTTATGTTTCTGGACAAGCAGGTGGTTTTGGTGATACCAACATGCGAGTTAGAGGATTTGAGCAGGATAACACTGCCTTCCTTTTGAACGGTCAGCCGATCAACGGTATGGAAGATGGTTTAATGTACTGGTCCAACTGGTCAGGTATTAACGATATTGCTTCCGGTATCCAGATTCAAAGAGGTCTTGGTTCTTCCAAATTGGCCATTTCTTCCGTTGGTGGTACGGTTAACTTTGTGACCAAGGCTACCGAGATGAACGAAGGTGGATTCGGATATGCAACTGTTGCCAACAACAACTATATCAAAACATCTGCTGGGTACAACACGGGTATCTCCGATAAAGGTTGGGGTATGAGCGTTATGCTTTCCCACTGGCAAGGTGATGGTTACAACGAAGGTAACTTTGGTGAAGGTCAAACGTATTTCATTTCCGTTGGATACAGACCAAATGATTCACACAACTTCAACTTTTTGATTACTGGAGCTCCTCAGTTCCACGATCAAAACTTTACTAAATCCATTTCTTCTTATTTGGAGTATGGAAGAAGATACAACAATAACTGGGGTACTTTCCAAGGTCAATATATGACCGAAAGAAGAAACTTTTACCACAAACCAGTTGCTAACTTAAACTGGGACTGGAACATTAACTCTACTACCAACCTTTCCACTGTACTTTATGCCTCTTGGGGTAACGGTGGTGGAACCGGTAACTTGGGTAACAGGATTAGAACTGCCGAAGGTAGAATCGATTATGATGCGATTTATGCACAAAATGCACAGGTAACTAATGGTGCCGGTGTAAACTTTGGTGATGAACCAGCCTACATTACAAGATCTTCCATGAACTTGCATAACTGGTATGGATTGATTTCCAACTTGGAAAAACAATTGGGCGATAACTTGACTTGGAACATCGGTTTCGATTTAAGAACCTATTACGGAAAACACTTTAGGGTAGTTTCTGATTTCCACGGTTTGAATTCTTGGTCAGAAAACATTCGTTTGCTTGACCAAAACAATAATCACGAGCCTTATGGAACTTTTGGAACTTACAAAGTTTCCACAGCTACAGAAACATTTAAACCATCTGGTTGGGAAGCGGCTTTTGAGTCTTATCCTGAATTACAGAAAACAGATTATAGCAATGATGAGCGAATTTCTTACGGTGGTTTGTTTACCCAAATGGAATATGCTACGGATACATTCTCTGCCTTCTTCCAAGGTTCTGTCTCTAACCAGTACCACCAGAGATTTGACTATTACCAATATGCCGATGCAGCTTTGATCAACGGAACATCACCTCAAGGGACAGGTGAGCCTTTGCCAGCTGGAATCGAGCCTGGTGTTGATTCAGAAAAAGTAAATAACTTCGGTTATAACGCAAAAGGTGGATTTAGCTATACACCAACTTCTCAGCACAGCTTCTATGCTAACGTTGGGTACTACAACCGTCAGCCTTACCACGATAACATTTACTTGAACTTTACCAACCAAGTGAACCCGTTGACAGAGAATGAAAAAATCTTTGGTTTGGAAGCAGGTTATAACTATTCCAGCTCTATGTTCTCAGGTAGCATTAACTTGTACAGAACGTCTTGGAAAGATAGGGTAGCTACTAGTTCTGATGTTGTTGACGATGTTGTTACCTATACATCTGACTTCGGAACAGAGCAATTGCACCAAGGTGTTGAAGTGGACTTCAAATTCCGTCCGGTTGCCGGTCTTAGCATCAACGGTTTTGCTTCTATCGGAGATTGGGTATATAAAGGAGATGCTGTAAGCCAAGTAACAGATGAGAATAGAAACGTTATCAGCTTCGAATCTGAAGATTATGATGGTGGTAAGGTTGGTGGTGCCGCACAAACCTCTGGTGGTTTAGGTGTTGCCTACAGAATCAACAAAAACTTCTCTGTAGATTCTGATTGGAGATACTACACTGATCTTTATTCTGATGTTGGTGCTATCAAAGAAAACTTGAAATTGCCTACATTTAGCTTGTTGGATGCCGGTGCCACTTTTTCTGTGCCATTGGGTATGAACAAAACCAAGCAGTTGAAAATAAGGGCAAACGTGAACAACGTATTGAATCACATTTATATCTCTGAGCTTACAACCGCTAATTTTGTGGAGCCAGGAGACGAAACTTACAAAGGGATTAATGTTTCCAACCAAGGATACTTTGGTTTGGGTAGAACTTGGAACGTTACATTGCGTTACGATTTCTAATTCACCTTTTAATAAAATTAAAGCCCCTTGTGTTTGCAAGGGGCTTTTTTTATGCCCAAAATTCCGTATTTTTAGACACACAAACTATACCTAATGGAAATCATCAAGAACCTACACTCTTATTTGGCCTATGTGGTTTTGGCCGTTTTAGTTATCGCAGTAATCAATGCCATAGCGGGCTGGTTGGGCAAAAAGGACTTCACCCTTCAAAAAGACCTTCGTATAAGCTTGTTTGCACTTATTTTAAGCCATATTCAATTATTGGTAGGACTGTTGTTGTATTTCACCTCTGGAAACGGACTAAAGGCCGTTCAGACTTTGGGAATGGGTGGATTGAATGCTCCTGCAAGACTTTTGGCGGTAGAGCATCCATTCATAAATATTATTGCTTTGGTTTTGATAACCATAGGTTGGTCCCGTCACAAAAAATTGATGGAAAGTGAGCGTAAGTTCAAGACCATCTCTATTTTTTACGGACTTGGATTGTTATTGATTTTGAGCCGTATTCCTTGGGGACAGTGGTTTGCATAAAGTAATTCCCGCGAAGGCGGGAATCTTACACAGTTTACTTAGTAACCTTTTTCCTTAAATGGTCACGTAGTTTATCTCCGTGATTATAATATGGTCCAGTAGTTCTATTTCTAATATAGCGGCAGCTTTTTCCATACGTTCTGTGAATGCTATATCAGCCTCACTTGGCTCCAAGTTACCAGAAGGATGATTGTGGCAGAGTACGATTTTTTGGCATTGCTTGGCTGCTGCCAAACTTAAAACTTGGACTGGTGTGACAATGTTTCGGTTGTTCGTTCCAATCGTCACTAATTCAATGTACTCAATATCGTTTGCCGCATTGAGCCCAATGGTCCAGAAATATTCTTTTTGCCTGTGGAGTCTGTTTTGTCGCCACAAAACCTTTTGCATAATGCGCGCAATATCATCGGTGCCGGATATATGTTTGTCCTCGTCTTTGGGAAGTCGTACTGTCATGAGCTAAAGATATTAAATGTTTTGTCACCTTGAGCACAGTCGAAAGGCAGACAAAACATCTCGCCTGCACTCGATGTGATTATTTGTTGGAAATCCATCATTCCATCTCCTTCAATAAAAACAAATACGCAGGAAAGTGGTCGCTATACCCAGCCGTATAGCTACCACCCGAGTAGGTGCGCAACGGATAACCTTTAAACCGGCCTGCATCGGTTCGGATAAATTTTGTCGCAAAAATACCGGCTTTCCAGAAGGATAATGTAGTGTGGTCTTCGGTCACCAAATTGGATGTCATAAAAATCTGGTCAAACAAGTTCCACTTGTCTTGGTAGGCCAATGAACCAATTCCTTTTTTGAACATCGCTTCCATTGGGTTGTACAGGCTGACACTATCCAATTGGCGCTTTTTGCCCTTCGTTTTCAGGATTTTTTTCAAACTGTCATCAATGGGGTCATCGTTTAGGTCGCCCAAGGAAATAATCTTCGCATCCAAATCCAATTCTTGGATGGAATCAATAATTCGCTTGTTCAACAAAGCTGCACGAACACGTAAAGGCGAACTTTTAGCAGCCCCGCCCCTGCGTGATGGCCAATGGTTTACAATAAAATGAATTTCTTCACCATCCATGGTGCCGCCCACCACCAATTGGTCACGGGTATATTGTCGGTCTCCCATATCATCAAACAACAAAAGCCGATGACTTTTAAACGACGATGGGATAAACGCCGCCTTTTTATAAAGTAGCGCCACATCAATACCGCGCGCATCAGGAGAATCAAAATGAATGATACCATAATCCTTATCCCGTAAATTGGGATGTTGCACCAAATCTTCCAGCACATCTAAATTTTCAACTTCACAAAGCCCCACAATATCCGGGGAGGTTTTGGAAGTTTCGGCACCAATTTGCGAAATGACTTTGGATAGGTTCTCTACCTTTTGTAGATAGCGCTCCTGCGTCCAATGATAACTACCCTCGGGAGTTCGGTCATCATCAAAAGTGAGTGAATCATTTACCGTATCGAACAAGTTTTCACAGTTGTAAAAAGCAATGGTTCTTAAGGTATATGTCTTGGACTTTTGTCCATAAAGTGAGGTCGATATTAATACAAGTAGGCATATTAATAATCGCATTTTATTTTGATTTTGTGGCTAAAATAAGTAGAATTGTTTGCTTTTTCGCAGTTTGTACAGCAATTACAACCCCTATTTACTTACTTAACCTATAATAAGATATGAGGCTAGCCACAGCATTGGCCTTGCTTTGTTGTTCCAATTTGCTGTACGCACAACAAAGTACTCGCATTACAGGGCAATTGATGGAGAAAGGGTTGGATGCATCTATTTCCAATGCCATAATTGCCATAGAAAACACTTCTCAAGAATTCGTAACCGACAACGAAGGCAAGTTTGAAATAACCTTGACCGAAACTGGGGGACAAATGCTTCGAATATCAGCTTTGGATTTTATTTCTAAGCGATTTTCGGTCTATTTGGAAGGAAACCCGATTGATTTGGGAATAATTTATCTAGAGAGGGACATTGCCCACGAACAAACCGATAACTTGATTTCCCTTACCGATGGAGACCTCTCTGACGATTTCGAATCTGTTTCCAGCTCGATGGGCTTGTTGCAATCCACTAGGGATATATTTCTGAACCGTGCGGCTTTTGATTTTGGACAGGCCTTCTTTAAGGTCCGAGGCTATGATTCGCGAAATGGGCAAGTATTGATGAACGGAATCCCAATGAACAAATTTTTTGATGGCAGACCCCAATGGAACAATTGGGGTGGACTGAATGATGTAGTCCGGAACCAAGAATTTACCAATAGCCTAACGTTGAATCCGTACACGTTCGGTGGAATTTTGGGCAATACCAACATTAATACCCGACCCTCTGGTTTCCGCCCAGGCCTAAGGTTATCCTCATCATTTTCCAACAGAACCTATCGCGGTAGGTTAATGGCGACGTATAATTCGGGAGAAAAGCCAAGCGGGATGGCGTATTCCGTGTCCGCTTCGCGTAGATGGGCCAAGGAAGGCTATGTGGAGGGCACATTGTACGATGCCTATTCCTTTTTTGGAGCAGTGGAATACCAATTCAATCCACAAAATAGTATCACT
Source organism: Muricauda brasiliensis (assembly GCF_003057865.1). Lineage (NCBI taxonomy): Bacteria > Pseudomonadati > Bacteroidota > Flavobacteriia > Flavobacteriales > Flavobacteriaceae > Allomuricauda > Muricauda brasiliensis. Next base: position 649,245 of record NZ_QBTW01000011.1, read on the forward strand.
TTTACCTCGATTTTGGCACGAAACCGTCGTGGACGCTCATCTGCCTTGACGGAAGAAGTTTTTGATTTAATGGGAGGTCAATACAATCCGTATTGGGGAGAGCAAGACGGTAAAATCCGGAATTCACGGGAGCGAGAGATTTTTGAACCCTTGTTCCTTTTCAACTATGCTCTGAACAAGAAAAAATTCAATTGGAATGTTGGTGTTGCCTATCAAACAGGAATCAATTCCAGAAGCAGGATAGGCTATTACAATGCGCCGAATCCCGACCCAACGTACTATCGTTATTTGCCCAGTTACCACATCAACAGTTCTATTGGAGCAGATTTTATCAATGCAAACTTGGCCAAAGAAGCGTTTTTGGAAAACCCACAATTAGATTGGAAACAATTGTATGAAGCCAATACCAACAATAATGATAAGGCAGCTTATTTGCTTTATGATGATGTTGCCCAAAATACCACCATTTCGGGAGCCACAAATTTCAATTACACGTTGAATGATTTCATCAAACTGGGATTTGGAGGGAATTATAAGACTACCTCTTCTGAGAACTATGCCATGATTTTGGATTTATTGGCAGCTTCGTATCACGAGGATATGGACACCTTTTCCAATACTTTGAACAATGTCGATGGAGAACTACAGAAAACCGAAGGAGAAAAATTCAATTATCACTACAATTTGGATGCATCTCAAATGGAAGGCTTCGCCCAAGTACAGTTCACCTCTAAAAAATGGAACGGGTTTGCATCGGCATCGTATTCCAATTTTAATGTACAGCGTGATGGTCTCTTCAAAAATGAGCGCTATTTGGAAAACTCCTTTGGAACAGGCGAAAAAACAACGTTCTCCAATTTGGCCTACAAAGGAGGGTTCACTTATTTTTTAACGGGACGACATTGGTTTACGGCCAATGCGGCAATGGTGGAAAGACCTCCCATCATTCAGAATATATTTATCAATCCACGGGAAAACAATGAAATAGTTCCCGAGCTTCAGAAAGAGGTGGTGAGCAGTGTCGATTTAAGCTATTTTGTCCGTTTGCCCAGTTTAACGGGACGAGTCAGTGCATTTTACACAAGGTTCCAGCATACCACCGATATCAATTTCTTTTTTGTGGATTCAGGATTGGGTTCCGATTTTGTTCAGGAAGTAATCACAGGCTTGGACAGGCTTCACAAGGGCATCGAGTTTGGGTTTGAGTACGAGGCATCATCCAGTGTAAAATTGACCGCTGCCGGAAATGTGGGGCATTATGTGTATGCCAGTGACCCCTCCGTTCAAATCAATTTTGATACCGCAGGCGCCGAAGATGACCTGATTGCTCCCGAGGGAAATATAGATTTGGGAATTGCCAATCTTAAGGATTTAAAATTGGCCCAAGGGCCGCAAACTGCATTGGCGCTCGGCGTATCCTACCGAGCTCCAAAATATTGGTGGGTAAGCAGCACGACCAATTATCTCACGAATAATTATAGCAATCTTTCCACCATTACCAGAACGTCCAGTTTCTTGATGGATCCTGAAACAGGCAAACCATTTCCCGATGCTTCGGAAGAAAATGTGTCAAAATTGCTAAAGCAAAATAAACTGGACGATATCTACTTACTCAATCTGGTCGGGGGTAAATCTTGGTTGATTGATGGAAAGTACATTAGCTTTTTTGCAAGCATCAACAACGTTTTTGATACAGTTTTCCGCACCGGTGGCTATGAACAGAGCAGGAACGGAAATTTTGGACAGCTGAAACAAGACAACCAGAGTGGTTCGCCCTCCTTCGCCCCAAAATATTGGTACAGTTACGGAAGAACCTATTTCTTGAATTTGGCCATTAGCTTTTAATACCTACTTATGAAAAAATTGATTTTTAAAATTATGGGAGCCATCAGTTTGATGTCTGTTGTATGTTGCGTGGATGGAAGAGAATTTGATGAACTAGACTCAAGTTGCACAACCGATTTGGCAGCGAACATCACTTTTGAAGAATTGGACTCCCTGGTGCAAGATGATGTAATTCAGATTCAAGACGATTTGATTTTGGAAGGGTATGTGATTTCATCCGATCGGACGGGTAACTTTTTCGGGGTGCTGTATCTTCAAAATGCATTGAGCAATCCATCAAAAGGAATTCAACTGGAAATGGATTTGAGAGAATCACATTTACTGTTTCCGGTCGGGAGCAAAGTCTTGGTGAAGTTAAAAGACCTATATCTGGGAAAACGAGGCGAAAATATTCGAATGGGAAGTGTTTTTTCTTCTTTTGGAAATCTTTCTATTGGAAGATTGCCCTCAGTAAAAGTTTTTGAACATTTTTTGGTTTCATGCGAAGGAAGAGGAATTCCAGAACCGTTGATTGCCACCATTCCCGAAATGGATAGCTTACCATCTAATATATTGGTAAAATTGGAAAATGTAGAATTTGCTGAAGAAATTTTGGGCGAAACCTATGCTGTAGCCCAAGAAGAAACTGAAAGAACACTAGTGGATTGCGAAGAAAACGGGATTAAGCTTGTGAACAGTGGGTATGCCGATTTTCAAGCGGAAGCATTGCCCGAACCAAACGGTAAACTAACCGCGATTTTGACCAAAGACGGTAAAACGCCACAACTCATAATTAGAAGCTTAAAGGACGTAGATTTTGTGAATGAACGGTGTCCGGAGATTATTACCGAGTTCACTTCCAATAAAATTTTTATTTCGGAATTGGCCGACCCCGATAACAATGCCGGTGCTCGTTTTGTGGAGCTGTACAATTCATCTTCCGAGCCTTTGGATTTAAACCTATGGACGCTTCGCAGATACACCAACGATAATACAGAAGTGAGCTCCACCATTGATTTATCGGATTTTATAATCGGTGCTAAGAGTACCTTGGTCATATCTCCCAACGCAGCAGAGTTTGAACTGGTCTACGGGTTCGCTCCCGATTTGGGAGTGTCCACCAATAGTCCAGCGGATTCTAACGGAGATGATAATTTAGAGTTGGTCGACCCCTTCGGAACAGTAATCGATGTGTTCGGGGTAATCGGAGAGGATGGCTCGGGAACCAACCATGAGTTCGAGGATGGCCGGGCCGTTCGCAATCCTGATATTTTGGAAGGAAATCCTGTCTACACTTTTGGTGAATGGACCATTTTTAATGATTCGGGAGATGCCGGCACTACTGATTTACCCCAAAATGCCCCCGAGGATTTTTCCCCAGGGGTTCGGGATTAGTTTTTAAAATGCCTTGTAACTAAATTTTTGTCCACCAACCGAAGCATCGGCCATAAGACCAGCTTTTGGAAGTGCAAAAACAGCTACGCCATCTTTATATTTGGCATTAAAGGCGATGCCTGATTTTAAGGCAACTGCGGAGGTTTCTGCTGCAAACTGGAACTTCTCGGTCTTAAAGCGTTGCAAATCCACGTCGGTTTCAAAGAAAATTACTTCGATGATGGCCTGTCCACCAGCCTGAAGGCCAATGTTCAATTTTTTAAGGTCGGCCATACCTACAGCGGTGCCATTTTCGTAAACCACACCGTTACCGGATGCGCCACCGATAATAAAACCGCCTTTACCAACATTGGGGAATATGACATAACCGGCAGAATTCTCAAAAAAACCGTCCAAGCTAGGACTGGTTTCCAATAAAGTGGATTTTGCCTTTTCAGCATCGGCCATTATTTTTTCATCCTTTCTACTTTGGGCCGATATGGAAATGGTAAATAGAAAAATGGTAAGCATCACAACTGAATGTATCCTTTTCATAATATCTTATTTTAGGTTATCCAAAATTAAATAAAGAACCCCTTCCTGTCTGGAAAGGGTTTGCTAATTATTGTTAAGGAAAGCCTATAATTTATCTATTACATTTGCGGAAAATCCTCATCTTCCATCACCTCCTCCATTTGTAGCACGTGCCTTTCCATATGTCCTGCGATAAAAACAATGAGCTGTGCGGCGTCTACGGTACCAAAAGGTAGTTGGGCGTAACGGTTTCTTAAATCATCTTCGGTAGTTTCAACATACTCCATAAGTTCTTGGCGAATGGCAAGCAACGCCGCCAAGGCTTCTTCCGTGGACCCGTACTGTCCACTTGGCTCAAAGGGTTCGGATGTTTTTACTTTTTGGCTTCTGTCCGCGACCATGGACATGATTTGGTCATCCTGAAATACTAGTGAGTCTTTTAGGGAAGGGTTAGGGCCGTCAGCCACACTTTTATGTACTGATTCAATGAACATTTTTTCGGTCAGAGCAAGGTGTTCCACGTTTTCGGCAATGGACCAAGAGGTTGGGTCGGGCTTGTAGTCGAGTTGTTCATCGGAAAGTCCATCCAATACTTGTTTCATGTGTTCTCGACTTTCTGTTAAATGTTTCATGATCCATTCTTTGTCCTTTGGGTCAAGTTGTGTTCCTGGATTTTTGGTAAAACCGAAAAATAGAACAATGGCTAAAGGGAAGAGTAATTTTTTCATTTGTAATGGCGTTTTTATTTTTTTATACAGTTTCTTAATAGTTAGTACTTTAAAGATAATTCAAATAGTAATATCAAATAATAAATTAACGAATGAGTAAAGAAATCCTTAAATTTAGGAAAGCATGCAGATGCGTCCAGCACACACATTATTCAGATGGATTAAAATAGATGATGACTATTATTTAATAGTATTTTAATATCGATTATCTATTGTTTGGAAAGTGAATCATGTAATTTTACAGAAGCTATTAATTAACACAGAACTATAATATCATGAGTAAAGAATTGGCTAATGGTGCAGATGAGGGCATGTGCCCTTTTCTGAACGGCGAACTGAAACAAGTGGCCGGAAGCGGTACCCAAAATCAAGATTGGTGGCCCAATAGGCTTAAATTGGAACTTTTGAGCCAGCATTCAAATAAAATAGATCCATTTGGAGAGGAATTCAATTATGCGGAGGAATTCAAAAAACTGGACTACGCAGCTTTGAAGAAAGATATTTTGGACATAATGACCGATTCAAAGGATTGGTGGCCGGCTGATTTTGGAAGTTATGCCGGATTGTTCATACGTATGGCTTGGCATAGTGCAGGAACGTATCGCGCCGGTGATGGTCGCGGAGGAGGAGGACGTGGTCAGCAACGTTTTGCACCGTTAAATTCCTGGCCGGACAACGTGAGCTTGGACAAAGCACGTCGACTGTTATGGCCCGTCAAACAAAAATATGGCAAGAAAATTTCTTGGGCAGACCTTATGATATTGGCCGGAAACGTGGCCTTGGAGTCCACAGGGTTCCGAACTTTTGGTTTTGCAGGAGGTCGTGAGGACGTTTGGGAACCAGACCAAGATGTATATTGGGGAAGCGAAACGGAATGGTTGGCCTTGAGCGATACGCCAAATAGCCGTTACTCCCACAATAAAGAGGAGCGTGATTTGGAAAACCCATTGGCCGCAGTTCAAATGGGATTGATTTACGTAAACCCAGAAGGCCCTGACGCAAATCCCGACCCGATAGCTGCAGCACACGATATAAGGGAGACCTTTAAGCGTATGGCGATGAATGATGAGGAAACCGTGGCGCTAATAGCTGGCGGGCATACCATAGGCAAGACACATGGTAATGGAGATGCAGAGCAGGTAGGTGGAGACCCCGAAGGAGAGGATTTGGCATTACAAGGTTTTGGATGGGTCAATAAAAATGGTACAGGAAAGGGCTCCGATGCCTTTACTTCCGGATTGGAAGTGACGTGGACGTCTACTCCGGTACAATGGAGCAACGATTTCTTTAAGTTCTTGTTCAAATACGAATGGGAATTGACAAAAAGCCCTGCAGGAGCACACCAATGGGTGGCAAAGGATGCTGATGCCATAATTCCCGATGCTTTTGGAGGACCTAACAAGAAACCGACCATGTTGACTACCGACCTGTCGCTTCGTTTTGATCCCGAATATGAGAAAATTTCTCGCCGATTCATGGAAGACCCACAAGCCTTTGCCGATGCGTATGCGCGTGCATGGTTTAAGTTGACCCACCGTGATATGGGACCACGTTCCCGTTATTTAGGTCCAGAGGTGCCAAAAGAGGAGCTAGATTGGCAAGACCCTATTCCAGCAATCGATTATACTTTGGTAGACGATGCGGATGTAAAAGAGCTAAAGGAAAAAGTATTGTCATCTGGGCTATCCATTTCTGATTTGGTGTATACTGCATGGGCATCGGCTTCCACTTTCCGTGGCGGCGATAAGCGCGGAGGGGCCAACGGAGCCCGTATCAATTTAGAACCCATGAACGGTTGGGAGGTTAACAAGGACACTGGTAAAGTGATTTCTACACTTGAAGGTATCAAAAATGAATTCAGCGAAAATGCTGTTGGAGGAAAGAAAATTTCCTTGGCTGATATGATTGTGTTGGCCGGTAGTGCAGCTGTTGAAAAAGCAGCTAGTGATGCAGGCTTTTCGATTAAGGTGCCATTTAGCCCTGGCCGTAATGATGCTAAACAGGAGCAGACCGAAATAGAGTCCACCAACTATCTTGAGCCAAAGTATGATGGTTTTAGGAACTACGTTAAGGAAGGGGTAAAAGTTAAAGCGGAACACCTATTGGTGGACAAGGCTCAATTGCTTACCCTTACCACCCCCGAAATGACGGCTCTAGTTGGAGGATTACGTGTATTGGGCGCCAATTTTGATGGGTCAAAGAAAGGAGTTTTCACCGATAGAGTAGGCGTGTTGAGCAACGATTTCTTTGTGAACCTACTGGATATGGGCACCCAATGGAAGGCCGTAGATGAGGAAAAATCGTTGTACGAAGGAAGCGACCGTGAGTCCGGCGAAGTAAAATGGACCGGAACACGTGTGGACTTGGTATTTGGTTCCAACTCTATATTGCGTGCCGTAGCCGAAGTTTATGCAGCTGAAGATGGAAAACAAAAATTTGTTGAAGACTTTGTAGCAGCATGGACCAAAGTGATGAACCTAGATCGCTTTGATTTGGATTAATCCATTCGAAGCAAAAAATAGAAAAAGAAAATTAATTGCAATTGCTGCCATGACCCAATCGGTTATGGCAGTTTTTTTATAACTTTCAATCACCTATGAGCAATAAAGAAGAACTCTTCGATAATATACGACTTGGGAACTCAGAAGCTGTTGAGAACCTATTGGGAAGCAACCCTAAACTTTTGGAAAGTAAAGACCAAAGAGGCTCTACTCCACTACTGTTGGCCGCTTACTATGGCCATGAGAATGTGGTGGAGTTTCTGTTGGAAAAAGGGGCCGCAGTCGATGCTTTGGATGGCTCTGGAAACACGGCCTTAATGGGAGTTTGCTTTAAAGGTTACACAGATATAGCCAAAAAATTGGTTGATGCCGGGGCCAATGTTAGTCAAAAAAATGCCATGGGAGCAACCTGTCTTATTTATGCCGTAACCTTCAACAGGAAGGAGATTGCCGAACTATTGTTGGAACATGGGGCAGATACCACGGTTAAAGACGCCAGGGGAAAAACCGCTATGGATCTGGTAGTGGAACAGGGAAACGCAGAACTGGAAGAACTTTTAAAAAAATACTAGATGTCCACAACTTTGAACCTTGCTTTGATTCAGACCGATTTGTATTGGGAAGACCCGATAAGCAACCGAAAAATGTTTGAAGAAAAGATTGAGGGCATTTCAGACGATGTGGATTTGATTATACTTCCCGAAATGTTCACCACAGGTTTTACCATGAAGCCTGAAAAAATTTTACTGCCCGAAAGCAAGGGAACACTCGATTGGATGAAAAAAATCGCCCAAGAAAGCAACACGGCGCTTATCGGAAGCATTGTTTTTCAAGAAAGCGGAAAGTTTTTCAACCGATTGTTCTTTGCATCCCCCAATGGAACTGTAGCAGCCTACGACAAAAAGCACACCTTTACGCTGGCCGGTGAAGATGAGGTATACGAGGCAGGCCGTGAAAAGCTCATATTTGAATATAAAGGCTTCAAAATTTGTCCAATGATCTGTTATGATCTTAGATTCCCGGTTTGGTCCAGAAATCTGGAGGATTACGATGTACTGATCTATGTTGCCAATTGGCCAAGTAAGAGAATCAATGCCTGGGACACACTACTAAAGGCAAGGGCCATCGAAAACATGTCCTACTGTATTGGGGTAAACAGAACAGGAATCGACGGATTGGATTACGAATATCCAGGACATTCAGCGGTTTACGATGTTCTTGGAGAACCATTGGCCTTTTCTCGAGATCAAGAAGTTCTGTATGCTACCTTGAACAAAGAGCATGTTTCATCCACCAGAAAGCAACTACGATTTTTAGAAGACCGCGATAACTTTAGTTTGATAGGATAAAGGTTTCCTCCTTTTCCCAGTTCGCCCTAATTTCAATAGTTCCGGGATAGTAGCTAATTTCTTCAGGCTGCCTTTTTTCAAGATAATTTCCCGTATCCAATTTCCCGTTACCGTTTTCATCAAAAATAACACGGGCAACATAATTCCCCGGATTCAAATTGTTGAACTCAAAAGCTTGGGGTTCGGTGGCAAAAATCTCCCGTTGTACCTCACCCTTTTCATTGGTTAGCTGAACAATTACAGGGAAAGTAACGTTTCCGCTCAAAATCATTGTTAAATTACCGTAATCTGCAAAGCTACTGGTGGATAGGTTATAGGCCAAAGAATCGTTTTGGATGCCAAAGAAGTCAGTTATCGCGCCCGGTAACAACGAAAAGGAATATTTTTGGTTGGGCTCCGTTTCAAAATCAAAATCTATTTTGTTGCGAAGGGTATCCAGTTCGTAAGTATATGCCGCAGGGATGGAATCGCTCACCATTAGGGATATGTTGCTGGTGTCCATAGCAGCAATCGGCGTATTGGCCAAAATGCTGAACGTGTCCTCAAAATTGAACTTTCCGTTCACCGAGGCTGATAGTTTTAAGGAATCCATGGGCAAGTTTCGCATCTTTACCGTGAATGTATCCAGCACCTGAACCTTATCATTCCTTACCGTAAAAATAATGGAATCCAAATCCGTTGGCGTAAACCAGTAATTTAAGGTGTCCTTGGCCCTTTCTTTTAATATGGTACTGCTTACCGAATCGGGCAAGGTCGTCAAGGTTTCAATCACCATATCCCTATAATCACCTTGATAACCAAAAATGATTTTGTTGTTCGCCGCCAAACTGGGCACAGAAGGTTTGTAATTCAATTGCTCACGAAACAGGTTTAGTCCATAAATAGAATCGGTGGGTAGCGTTATGGTGTCCTCGATAAAGCCAATCTTATCCTGTCCTTGGTCGAACATATTGTTTTTGTTCACATCCTTCAATCCGAATAGGGCATACTTTCCTGCCTTTAAGTTCCTGAGCTCAAAAAATGGAAGACTATCACCCGTGTTGGTGATGTATAAGGGTGGTTGTTTGTAAATAGTGGAATCTGTGTAAGAACTATCAATTTCGTACAGCATTACACTTATAAACTCATCTGCTTTTCGGTTGATGGCATCTTTTACCGCACCGCTCAAGGTGAGAGAATCCAAATAATCCCCGGTAGAGAATACGTAGCTCAAAAAGCTATTGGGATTACCTTCGTTGTTGTCCACGATGCTTTGTCCAAAATTAATGGTGTAGGTCGTGTTTTCGCGGAGCGTATCCTTAATTATCACTTCAATATACCTGCTTGGACCTCCCATGGGAGATATTGTGGCCGGGTTTTTAAATGGAGGTGATACCACCAATTGGTTTTGCACATCTTCCAGTTTGATGAGCTCATCAAAATAGAGACGAATTTTTGTTGCCTTAAAATTAGTACTGAAGTTTTTAGGTTCCGCCCGAACCAATTTAGGAGGTGTAATATCTTTGGGTCCACCGCTCGGGGAACCTCGTTTGGCACATTGCCAAAGGGCAAGCACCATAAAGGTAACAAAAAGAAGTCCCAACAGTTTTTTTAAGTACACCATGCCTAAAAATAATGTGGAACAAAGAAACAACTAATTTGAAAACTTGGGCCTCGCATTAATAAATTTTAACCCTCTGGCACAACGGCCATGGTCAATACCGAAACCGATACGCCCTTTTGTTGTAGAAGTGTTTTGGTACAAGATTCAATGGTGGCTCCCGTGGTAATCACATCGTCCACCAAGAGCACATGTTTAAATTTCCGGTGGTTTGATGCATTTAAAGTAAAAGCATCCTTTGAGCTTTCCCAACGGCTTTGCCTATTCTTTTTGGTAAGGGTCTTTATGTTTTTTGTTTTGATCAGCCAATCATCGCAATAAGTCGCGCCAATTTGTTCTGCAATGGTTTTGGCAAACAGTGCCACTTGGTTGTAACCGCGTTTTTTTAGTTTTTTTGGATGAAGAGGTACAGGTACTACAGCATCAATATTGTTTAGTTGCCCATTTTCCATTAAAAGGGCACCACACCATTCCCCAAAAAAGCCTCCGATTTCTTCCTGATTCTTGTATTTTAACCAGTGCAATAAATTTTTAACAAGGCCATTTTTTGTAAAAAAAACAAAAGAAGCAGCCTTTTTTATCGGGATTCTACCATAAAATCTACGGTCCACTGCATTTTCTTCCAGATAGTTATGATCGGTGAGTGGCACATCATGTCGACAAACGGCACACAAAATACGTTCTCCACTAAATAATTGGGTATTACATCCAAAACATACCCTTGGCAATAGGATGTTGTTAATCTCGTTTATTATCTTAGCCAACCTTTTTGGTGTCAAATCTTATACAATTTAGAGTAGTCTGTCAACCCCATGAACTCCCAAGATAATAATTTCAACTACAAAATTATCTTTGCCGCAATGGCAGCGGTCATTGTGGGTATACTTATTGCCTTTTATTACAGCTATGCACAGTCCAAAAATCAAATGATCTACCTAGAAGAGGAAAAAGGACTTTTGGTAAAAGATTTGACATTGATGCGGGCTGAGGTCGACCGGTTATCGGGATTGAACGAGGTGAACGAAATTGAGCTACAGACATCACGTTTTCGGGTACAGCAACTTCTAGACTCGGTAGGAAGGTTAAACTTTAGTATTACCAAACTGAAGGACACTAGAAAAGAACTACGAAAATTGGAATTGCGTTTTGACAGTCTTAAGCTCAAGAACAACTTTTTGCGCTATAACAACAGTTTATTGGCGAGCAAGTACGATGAAACCATCAAACAACTGGAAGAACTTCGGGGCAGGGCCAACAATATGCAGCGAACGGAATCCTTGCTTCGCGAAACCAATAAGGAGCTCACTAAGGAACTCCGTATCAAAAGTTATCTCAAATTACAGGATGCTGAAGGAAGCGGATTTAGATTAAGGGCGGGCAGGCCCATCAAAACGAACAAGGCTTCAGTAATCGAGAAGTTGAGAGGATGTGTCACTATTTTAAGCGACGCCAGCTCTCGAGGGGACATAAAGGTGCTATATCTACAATTTTTGGACCCCAATATGGCCATTATCGAGGACAATGCCAATACAATTTCGGTTAGTGGGAATACCTATAGCAAAAAGGTAGAGATTGTTTATACTGGAAAGGAGATCAGTATTTGCGATGCCATCACCGTTCCAGAGGGCTCGTTGGTAGAAGGAATTTATACCCTGAATGTGTTCGAGGACGAAAGATTGTTGGCTTCGACTGAATTTCAGCTGAAATAGCATACTACTTTTTGGGTAAAATTCTATTTTTGCCCAATGGCAAATCAGGAAGACATTTTTAAGAAGGTTATCTCCCACGCGAAGGAGTACGGTTATGTATTTCAATCTAGTGAGATCTATGATGGACTTAGCGCTGTTTATGACTACGGACAGAACGGTGCCGAGCTAAAGAAGAACATTCGTGAATATTGGTGGAAGGCAATGGTGCAGCTCAATGAGAACATCGTGGGTATTGATGCTGCCATATTTATGCACCCCACCACATGGAAGGCCTCTGGCCACGTGGATGCCTTCAACGACCCTTTGATAGACAACAAAGACTCCAAAAAAAGATACCGTGCCGATGTCCTTATCGAGGACTATGCTGCCAAAATTGAAGCTAAAATCGATAAGGAAGTTACCAAAGCAGAAAAACGTTTTGGTGATAGCTTTGATAAAGAACAGTTCCTGACCACCAACCGGAGGGTGATGGACTACCAAGAAAAGGCCGATACCATCTTAAAACGTATGGGTAAATCCCTTGCCAATGAGGATTTGGCCGATGTTAAGGCTTTGATAGAGGAATTGGAGATTGCCTGTCCACTTTCTGGATCTAAAAACTGGACCGACGTAAAACAGTTCAATTTGATGTTCGGCACCAAGTTGGGAGCTTCTGCAGATAGTGCGATGGACCTTTACCTTCGCCCGGAAACCGCGCAAGGTATATTTGTCAACTTTTTGAACGTACAAAAAACCGGAAGGATGAAGATTCCGTTTGGGATTGCCCAGACCGGTAAAGCCTTCCGTAACGAGATTGTAGCCCGTCAGTTTATTTTCCGAATGAGGGAGTTTGAACAGATGGAAATGCAATTCTTTATAAAACCGGGCACCCAAATGGAGTGGTACGAAGCTTGGAAAGAAAAACGAATGAAATGGCACCTTTCACTGGGAATGGGCGAGGACAACTATCGCTTCCATGATCATGAAAAATTGGCCCACTATGCCGATGCTGCAGCTGATATCGAATTTAAGTTTCCCTTCGGATTCAAGGAGTTGGAAGGAATCCACTCCCGCACCGATTTTGATTTGGGCAAGCATGAAGAATACTCAGGTAAAAAACTACAATATTTCGACCACGAAGAAAACAAGAGCTACACCCCTTATGTTTTGGAAACTTCCATTGGTTTGGACCGTATGTTCTTGGCCGTATTCTCCAACTCGTTGCAAGAAGAGGAATTGGAAAATGGCTCCACTCGTACTGTGTTGAAGATTCCAGCAGTTTTGGCACCAAACAAAGTTGCCGTTCTGCCCTTGTTAAAACGTGACGGATTACCAGAAGTAGCACAAAAATTGGTCGATGAGTTAAAATGGGATTTCAATGTGGATTATGATGAAAAGGATGCCGTAGGTCGTCGTTACCGTCGTCAAGATGCGGCTGGAACGCCTTTCTGTGTTACCGTGGACCATCAAACATTGGAAGACGATACCGTGACCATTCGCCACAGGGATACCATGGACCAAAAACGCGTGAAACTTTCAGAGGTGAAAGATATCATCTCCAAAGAAGTGGACATGCGTTACTGGTTACAAAAAATCTAATTTGTTAAATTTCGTAAAGGTTGTCAGGTCGAGCGCAGTCGAGACCTGTTTTCAGTATTTTAACTCAATAATCGTTCGAATCCGAACGAGATGGTAGGGTGTTAGAACAAACCTGTAATTTCCCCGTCATCGTTTATATCGATACCTTCGGATGAGGGGCGCGTTGGTAATCCTGGCATACGCATGATGTCTCCTGTGATAGGGATTAGGAAGCCAGCTCCGACCGCTATTTCAATTTCCCGAACGGTAATGATAAAATCCTTTGGCCTGCCCAAAAGTTTTGGATTATCGGATAACGATTTTTGCGTTTTGGCGATACAAACTGGTAGATGATCTAGTCCTAAATCCGTTATTTTACGCAAATTAGCTTTCGCCTTCGCGGTATAGTCCACATATTCCGCGCCATAAATTTCGGTCGCAATAGTAGCAATTTTATCGGTTACGCTGCTATTCCAATCGTAAAGAGGTTTAAATGATGATTCTTTGGATGATACGATATCGACGACCGCTTTGGCGAGTTCCTCGGCACCTTCACCTCCCTTGGCCCAAACATTGGCCAAGGCCACCCGTATTCCTTTGGACGCTGCCAATGCCTTGACAACGGCAATCTCTTCCTCCGTGTCAGATATAAATTTGTTGATGGCGATTACAGGCACCATTTTAAACTTACCGATATTTTCCAAATGCTTTTCCAGATTAGGAAGTCCTTTTTTCAAGGCTTCGACATTGGGTTCCGTTAACGATTTTAAATCGGCTCCTCCGTGATATTTTAGAGCTCGAATTGTAGTGGTGAGTACAACAGCTTTTGGAGTTAGGCCAGCACTTTGACATTTGATATCAAAGAATTTTTCGGCTCCGAGGTCAAAACCAAAACCAGCCTCGGTTACTGTGTAATCAGAATAGGACATTCCCATCAAGGTGGCAATTACGGAATTGGTCCCCTGTGCAATGTTGGCAAATGGTCCACCGTGAATAATGGCCGGGTTTCCTTCAATGGTCTGCACCAAATTGGGTTTTATGGCATCTTTCAACAAAGCGGTCATGGCACCCTCAGCTTTCAAATCTTTTGCGTAGATAGGTTGTTTATCGTAGGTATAGCCGACAAAAATATTTCCTAATCGCTTTTTTAAATCGCTCAAACTTTCCGCCAAACATAAAATCGCCATAATTTCAGATGCTGCGGTTATGTCGAAACCGGTCTCTCTGGGCACACCCGAAGTAGTACCGCCCAGACCTACGATTATTTGACGCAAGGAACGGTCGTTCATATCCATAACGCGTTTCCAGCCTATAGTTCTAGGGTCCAGTAACAACGAATTGGTCTTACTTTGGATATTATTATCGATAATCGCCGATAATAGGTTATGTGCTTTTTCTATGGCGGAAAAATCGCCAGTAAAGTGCAGATTGATGTCCTCCATGGGCAACACTTGGGAATACCCGCCTCCCGTGGCCCCTCCTTTGATTCCGAACACAGGGCCCAACGAAGGCTCGCGCAATACTACGGTAGATTTTTTCCCCAATCGGTTCAAACCTTCGGAAAGACCGATGGACATAGTGGTTTTGCCCTCACCGGCAGGGGTCGGGGAAATGGCCGATACCAAAATAAGGTTGCTGTTCTGTGCTTTTTCCCGATTTATGGCATTCAGGGGAAGTTTGGCCTTGTATTTTCCATACAATTCAATATTGTAAGGGTCGACACCAAATTTTTCAGCAATGGAGGAAATATGTTGCAGCGAAACGCCTTTGGCGATTTGTAAATCTGTCATAGTAAATTCTTATGTGTACATGGAAAGGAATTTCCAAAATGTATCTACAATATACTATAATCGGTTGAGTAAAACTATGACATTTGTGCATATAGAGAAGCTATTCCACACGTTTGCCCTCTGTGGTAAAAGAGAGTCCTTGTTGGCCAGAGGTGGAAATCATAACACCTTCAAAATAGGGTTCGTGAGAGGAGGGCTTAATGGACCATTGGAATAAAAAGTTGGCTCCTGTTCCTCCGGAACGGTCCTTTTCATCGATAACGATTTCTACAGTTTCCATTGGTTTAATATAGATGGTTTCGTCAAAATATGTCCTGATAGGGTTACCCTTGGTATCAAAATACTCTGCCTTATTGATGTAAATCGTGTCCCTTAGATTGGTGTTTCGCATGCTTATGGTGCTCGTAAGATTGTGGGTGCGGTGTTCCGTTTCACTGTAAATTTCGGAGTATACGGATAGGTACGATGTTCCGCTCATTAATGAGTCTTGAACTGAAATGGTGGCAGTTCTGTTGCTCCAGTTCACGGGGTCAATGGAACTTACCTCTTTCTGTGCTTTTTCGGTACAGGAAAAAATCAATAGTAAAACTATAAGAGAGACAAAATTTCTAATCATATACTTGGCAAAAGGATAACTAAGATACGGATTACGGACCAATGCCTTGTAACGTATGATCATTGTTTTTGAAAACGACTTCTCCTAGCACTTTGAAATGGGCTAAACGATTTTTTATTTTTTCTTGATAGGAACCCAAAACTCCTCCTCAGAATCTGGATGTTCCCCTTTGTATTTGTCACCCATTAGTGCAAAATAGGGACGGCTGTCCATTTCGTATTCCGAATTTGGAAGCCATTCTCCATACATATATTTGAAAGTTTCCATGCCCTCGCTGGGTTTTCCTTTGTATGGAAACACGGCATACAATCCTTCGGGAATTATAAGGGTGTCCATGCCATTGGGAACCTTGTCTATTTTGGTAACGGCAATGGCTGCCCACTTTTCAAATTCTTGGGTTGGGTCAAAATTTTGAAAAAATGTTGTAGTTGGGTATATTTCAACCGCATAGCTTTTATTATGGATAGTGTGCTCTATTTCTTTTTTACGGGGTGAAAAGCTTTTCCATAGTTCAAAGGTATTGTTGTGAGCAAAGGAGGTGATTGACTTTTTCCCAACCAAAATAGTTTTGGGCAGTATTTCTATTCGTGGATGCATGAAATTTTATTTGGCCTTAGCATTTTCCTCAACCCTAAACTTAACGATTTGTTCAATGAGCTCGAAAGGAATGGGTTGGTCCAGAGGAAACTGCACCGACCCTTTTCCTTGCTTGTATTTAGAAAGCTCATTTTGAAATGCTTCGTGCCCAGAAGGTGTTGCATAAAAACCGATATGATTTTTGTACCCTGCAAAGTATACGAGCGGCTTTCCATTGGTTTTATAACCCGGCATACCATAAGCCATTTTTTCAATGGCTTGGGGCGCTATGTTTTTAATGATAGCCCGTACTTGTTGAAGTTGCTGTTGAACTTCTTCGGGGAATTTGGAAATGTATTCATCTATTTCATTCACGGTCAGCTCGTTTTGGGTCTTAAAGATAGGTCAAAAGCGTCAACGTGAAACTAGAAGACATAGTTCAATTGTAGGCCTCCAAAATAATTTCGTCCATTTCCAGGATAGTAATATCTAGGTTGTGCCCCTCCAAATCCAACAGCGTTGATCAATACGGACTGGGCATAATTGATATCAAAAATATTATTGATGCCCGCGTTCATCCCCAGACTTATATTGGATGAAAGCGATGTTCGAAACCCCAATTTGGCGTGGAACACATTAAAGGCATCACTGGTGATAGAATTGGAATCCGTCATGGGAATCTCATCCACAAACTGATGGGTCAGGTTCAATCTCAGACCATTGGAATGCCTAAAATCTATTCCTGAGCTCAATCGGTTCTTCGGTACCCCGGTGAGCGGATTGCCCGAGTAATCGTTGTCACCGTCCACAAAATCCACAAAGCTATGGTCGTTCAGGGTATAGCTGAGATAGGGTGAAAAAGTGATTGCTGGAGATAGCTTTCCTCTATACAGTAAATCAACCTCCACACCTTGATGGCGTGTTTTTCCCGCATTCCTTCCTATGTATTGGTCTTCACCGACCCGCTGGGCCACCAAAAGGTTTTTCACGTCCATTCGATATGCCGCAAGGTTGACCGATAGTTTTTTCTGCAGTAGCATCCAATCGGTACCAAGTTCATAGTTAGTTCCTGTTTCTTGGGCAATATCCGGGTTGATGACACCTCCAGGGGTCAATGTCTCCTCTAAACTTGGGTTGGAAAATCCCCTACTGACATTGGCATAGATGCTTCCATTTTTGATTTGATAGGAGAGCCCTGCGTTCGGAAGCAATATGGCATCAAAATCACGCTTGGCCGAGGCATTGTCCGATCCATCGCCGAAGAGGTCCCTAAAATCATAATGGGTTTTGTTCCAATTAAGGCCCACTTGGCCGGAGAGTCTTTCAGTAATAGGATATGTGAAGGTTCCAAACAGGTTGAACTGTCTCCTAAATTCAGAATTGTCGCTAAGTTGTGAGCCTTGCAGGCTTCCATTACCGTTATTTTCCTGGTAAAGGTTCTCAAACGTTCCCCAATGGTACTCGTCCCTATAAAACTCGCCACCGAAACTGATATCCGCCTTTCCCCAATTGCCCGTAAAATGGCTTCGGAAACCATAACCATTGGTGAATTCGTCCAGAATGTCAAACGGTCTGGGTTCGTAATGATCCAAATAGGTGTAGAAGACACTGGTAGTGTTCTGTAACTGCTCTGAAAATTGATAAGAATGCGATAGGCCTGTCAAAATATACTTGTTGGCTTCGTAGCCCTGAGATTCAAACCAGTTCGAAGGTGCCCGCGTAGGGTCTTCCTCAAAATCGGTAAGATTGATGGAACTCGGTATATGCGCCGTGTAGTCGATATAGTTAATTAAAAGGGCAAGACTGCTTTTTTGTCCCGTTCGCAACTTGGTGTTCAAGAGCAGCCCATCACGTTGGAACTGGCTGTTCTGGCGGTAGCCATCGGTTTCCAAATGGTTATAGCTAAGGGACATGTCAAGGCCATCCTCCGAATGGGAGAAGGTCAGGTTGTCCTTGAGCATATTGTAGGACCCGATTGTGAACGAATTGATAAGCTGGGTCCTATTTTGAACGGTCGCTTTGGTGTCCAGTAAAATAGCGCCACCCAGATTGGCCCCAAATGCTGAAGCTTTTGGACCTTTGATAATCTCTACCGCGCCTAGATTCTCAAAATCGAAGGCTTCGATAGTAGAGGAGCCTGTTCCGTTCGTTACAGGAATTCCATTAAAGTACATTCGCAACTTGTTGGTACCATAAGGTGTTCTGGCACCCATGCCCCGTACGGTAATACGGTTGGTATTGATGGCTCCGGAAAGAATGTAGACCCCGGAAATTTGGTTGATAGCCGATGGAATATCAACAGGGTTGAACCGTTCAAAAGTTTGTCCTGCTATTTTGGAAGAGATCGTTATGCCCGTGGCTTTTTTGGGGATGGCATCTTGGGTCAGCACCACCTCGTCCAAACGGGTTATGGAATCTTTCTGGGTATCTTGTGCTATCATATCTGCCATGATAAGGAGAAATAATGCACAGGGTAAATATTTCATAGAATTTAAGGGAATCGTTAGCAAAATAAATTATTTTTCGAGGAAGATAGTAACTCCTTTTTCAGCACTTTCACGAGCGGCATCTAAAATTTCAATGACCAGCATATTGTTTTCTAAAGAAGAAAGATCAAATGGTGCCATATTGATAGAACCGTTCACTACGCCTGCCAAAAATGAGAATCCATCAGTATAAGGAGCAGGTCTTTTGGGCAGGGTCATTTTCTCTTCTTGAAAACCATCATACCCTTCTGCCATACGAATTCTTAGCTCCTTGCCGTTATCCGCATAGATGGCTCCCGTTAGTCCATAGAGTTCCATATCCTTTCTTCCTATGGGCCAGTTCCAAGAGGGCTCCAAAATGGCCTGCGAGTCATCATAGGTAAGGATGATGGTCGCATCATCATCAACTTTTGGATTATTTTCCGATTGCATTTGTTGTATGACGGCGGTAACGGTATTGGGTTTTTTCCCCTTTTTTAGCCATGTCACCAAATTGGCTCCGTAACAACCAAAGTCCGTTATGGCACCTCCCCCATTCAAAATAGGGTCTTGGAGCCACTCCAAAAACTCTTCGTTTACACCAATTTTTACAGGTCCTCGATGACCATCACGAACAATCACTTTTCGTAGTGCTCCAATTTTTCCATTGTCCAAAAGGTCTTTGGCCCGGTGGTTGGTAGGATACCATGTTGTTTCGTAATTGGTGAGTAAATGTATGTTGTGTGCCTCGGCTAGGTCTTTCATCTTTTTGGCATGTTCCATACTAACGGCCAAAGGCTTTTCCACCATTACGTGTATTCCTTTTGGTGCGCAGATTTGAACTACTTCCAGATGATCATATATGTTGCCAAAAGCGGTCACCGCCTCTGGCTGGGTGGCAGAGATCATTTCTTCCAGACTGTTGTAGACCAAATCCATGGAAAGCTCATATTGATCAACATATTTTTGGGCAAGTTCGTGATTGGGCTCGGCAATGCCGACAATTTTTATATCTCCAATATTTTCACGGCCTAAAATAGAATGTACGTGGGTGTGCGTGAGTCCAGCAATACCAATTTTAAGAGGGTCTGATTGGCCAAATAGGGGCGTGTTTGTAAAAAACAAACAAAACAAAAAGAAAAGGACTGATCGTGCCATATGGATTACTGGGATTTTAATGCTATAAAAATAGTGACTAAATGTTAAGTTCAAGTTTGCCCAACAAGGTATCGGTATCCATGATGGTTGCGAATTCATCTTTTAAGTTGGCGAGTTCCGAATGAAAAATTACCTCGGCACTATAGGCATTGCCATCATATCCTATTTTATCAAAAGCAGCGGTCGCATCCGAGACCAAAACTACCTTAAAACCCAAGTTGGAGGCCATTCGAACCGAAGTTGAAATACAATGCTCAATAGTCAGTCCTGCGATTACTACATCTGTTATCTTCTTTGCTTTTAGACTTGCTTCCAAATTTGTTCCAATGAATGCACTGTTCACATTTTTTTCAAAAACCGGCTCACTGATCAATGGACGTACCTCCGGATGGAAATCGTTGCCCATTTTGTTGGGATATAGCGGTGAATCAATATTGGAGGAATTATGCTTTACATGAAAAACGGGCAAACTTTTAGTTCTGAAAAACCGCAATAACTTCCCGCAATTTTTTTCAGCATCCAAATTGTTTCGCTCCGTGCCATAAAATGAAGTTTCTTGAAGCCCTTTTTGGACATCGATCAAAACAAGTGTGGTCATGAGGATGAAATTTGCCTAAAATTAAGGGAAATCTTTAAGAAAGGAGCCTGAGATTCTTTAGATTGATGATACCATTGCAAAAATCAATTTTAGGGAGCCGTCTACAATAGCTATTTTTGAACAAATTGAATCAAATGAAGATTGCATCATACAATGTTAACGGAATCCGTGCCGCAATGAACAAAGGTTTTGTGAACTGGTTACAGGCTGTTTCACCGGATATTATTTGTCTACAGGAAACCAAGGCCATGGAAGAACAAGTGGATACCCATCTTTTTGAAGAAGCCGGCTATCCCTACCACTATTGGTTCAGTGCCCAAAAAAAGGGGTATAGTGGAGTAGCATTGCTGTGCAAAGAGCAACCTGACCATGTGGAGTTTGGAACGGGCATCGATTATATGGATTTTGAGGGAAGGAACATCCGTGCAGATTATGGAGACCTTTCTATAATGAGCATGTATTTGCCTTCTGGGACCAATTTGGCTCGTTTGGACCACAAGCTAATGTATATGGCCGATTTTCAGAAATATGCGGATCAACTTAGAAAAGAGCGTCCGAATTTAATTGTTTTGGGAGATTACAACATCTGTCATGAAGCCATAGATATTCACGACCCGGTCCGAAATAAAAACGTTTCAGGATTTTTACCTGTGGAACGTGAATGGATAGGAAGTTTTATGGATAGTGGTTTTATTGACAGTTTCAGGCACTTCAACAAAGAACCGGACAACTATACTTGGTGGAGCTATAGGGCCAATGCGCGGGCCAACAACAAGGGATGGCGTTTGGATTACGGTATGGTAGCGGAACCTTTGGCAGATAGGTTGAAACGGTCCGTGATTTTGTCCGAAGCTAAACATAGTGACCATTGTCCTATTTTGTTGGAGGTGGATTAATAACAGTTCCGTAATGTCCGATACTTCTGTTTGACTATCTTTAAGCGTCCTAAATTGTAACAGATGAAATATACCAGAATACCACATACCGATATCCGAATATCCAAAATTTGTTTGGGCACTATGACCTGGGGACGTCAGAACAATGAAGATGATGCCCACGAACAGATGGATTATGCCTTGGATGAAGGAGTGAATTTTTTCGATACCGCAGAACTCTATCCAGTTCCCGCAAAAAAGGAGCTGTATGCGGTAACCGAGGAACTTATCGGAAATTGGTTCAAAAAAACCGGGAATCGGGACAAAGTGGTGCTGGCATCCAAAATTGCTGGACCCGGACATGCTGCAAAGCATATACGCAGTACAGGTTTTAGCAAGGAATCCATTATCAGTGCGGTTGAGGGCAGTTTAAAGCGTTTACAAACGGATTATATTGACCTATACCAGCTCCATTGGCCGGAGCGTAACACGAACTATTTTGGGCAGCGGGGATACAATGCCCATGCCGTGGATGTTTGGGATGATAATATCCACCAAGTGTTGGAAACACTCCGTGATTTAATTGCCGAAGGCAAAATTCGACACGTGGGGTTATCAAACGAAACCCCTTGGGGCACTATGCGCTATTTGGAAGAAAGCAAAGTACACCAATCTTTGCCCAGAATGATGACCATACAGAACCCATATAACCTCTTGAACCGTTTGTTCGAGGTGGGACTTTCCGAAATTTCCATGCGGGAACAGATTGGGCTTTTGGCATATTCCCCTCTTGGATTCGGAACATTGAGCGGAAAATACCTTACCGAGATTCCGCCGAGAAAGGCGAGGGTGACCTTGTTCCCAAATTACAGTAGATATAGCGGTGATACAGCTGTTGCCGCAACTGAACAATATGCAGAATTGGCAAAAACCCATGGTTTGAGCATGGCACAGATGGCCTTGGCCTTTGTGAATACACGACCCTTCTTGACCAGTAACATTATCGGCGCTACCAGCATGGAACAGCTCAAGGAAAACATTGAAAGTATTCATGTGGAGCTCTCCGATGAGGTATTGGAAGGCATTGAGGAAATCCACAATGCTATTCCGAATCCAGCGCCTTAGTTATTCCAAAGCGTAAGCACGGTATTCATCACCGGAGGCGGTTCCCATTTTGCCGCCACCACAGGAAATTACTATATATTGTTTGCCATCAACTTGGTAAGTGATAGGTGTGGCATAACCGCCTGCAGGCAGTTGGTCCTCCCAAAGTGTTTTGCCCGTTTTCATGTGGAACGCACGTATTTTTTCATCCTTGGTAGCCGCAATAAAAAGCACGCCACCTTTGGTGACAACAGGTCCCCCATAATTTTCCAGCCCTGAAACGGGAATGTTGGGGTCGTTCAAACTTTCTTCGTGCCCTAAAGGTACAGTCCATAAGTATTCACCTGAGTTGAGGTCGATGGCATTCAAAGTTCCCCATGGCGGTTTTACCACGGGATAGCCCCTGTCATCTTTAAATCTTGCAAAGCTGGAAATGGAATAGGGCACGTCTATTTTTGTATCTTCAACCCTATGGTCTTTGGGTTTCTCCATACCCATTAAAAACTCTACAATGGCAGCGGATTCTTCTTCAGAAAGATTGGGCATGCCCGGCATGGCACCGCGGCCTTTTTTGATAATGGTTTTTATTGAGTCGGTTTCCAACCTTAGCTTCACATTTTGAAGTTCAGGGATCCCGTTCAAACCTTGCAAATCGCCACCATGGCATCTAGCGCAGTGAATTTGTGCCAAACTTTGACCAACGCTTGAGCCTTCCGACCCGTCACCAACTTCTTTCATCTTAATGATCCAAGCCATTTCGTTGGCGTTTACATACATTACACCATCACGGGGGTCAAGTGCGGCCCCGCCCCATTCGGCACCACCATCGGCCCCTGGAAATAGAATCACTCCGGTGGTATCCATGGGGGTAAATTGCCCTTGTGATGTAATGGAGTTGAATTTTTCTAGCACAGTGGGTGCTTTATCGGTTTCGTTGCCTGGCACCAAATCATCCACAAAGGCAGTCCGGTCTGGGGCATATAAATCCTCTTCTGTTAAAATTTGTCGTGCAAATGGTGCTGGTTTTAATGGTAATGGCTGTGTTTCAAATGCTTTTTCTCCAACCAACTTGGAGCTTGGATATGCTTTTTCCTCGATAGGGAATAAGGGTTCCCCAGTGATTCGATTAAACACGAATACATGGCCACTTTTGGTAACCTGAGCAACGGCAGGGATGGTTTCTCCGTCCCTAACAATATCAACTAAATTGGGTGGTGCGGGCAAATCCCTATCCCAAATATCGTGGTGCACCATTTGAAAATGCCAGATGCGTTCCCCGGTGTTTGCGTTGAGTGCCAAAAGCGAATTGGCAAAAAGGTTGGACCCTTTGCGGTCGCCCCCATACCAATCAAACGCTGCTGAACCGGTGGGAATGTAGACAATGCCTTGGTCGTTGTCCAATGCCATGCCGGGCCAGCTATTGGCACCGCCGACCTTTTTATATGCCTCGGCAGGCCAAGTGTCGTAACCAAACTCACCGGGTTGTGGAATGGTGTGGAACGTCCATAAAATTTCGCCCGTGAGCACATCGTAGGCGCGAATGTGTCCCGGAGAAGAGCCGGGTCCTTCGCCCACTCGGGTGCCCTGAATCAATATGTTTTGGAAAACCGCCCCCGGCGAGTTGGAGACCACGGACAATTTGCTTGGGTCTCTGTCCAAACCTTCCCTAAGGTCTACACTTCCATTATTGCCAAAACTTGAAATGGGTTGGCCCGTTTCAACATTTATGGCATAGAGTTTTGGTCCTGATGAGAAAAAAATACGACTGGGTTCCTTGCTTTCAGATTTCCAATAATTCAATCCGCGGTTGAGTCCCAAGCCAGATTCATCCTTGCTATTTGGTGAAAATTTCCAGATTTCTTCCCCTGTCTTCGCGTTGATGGCGAACAGTTCAATGGCTGCATTTACTCCGTAAAGCACATTTTTAACCATTAAAGGGCTTGTCTGTATCTGTGTAGTTCTACCTTCTTGTAGCCCTCCACTTTTGTAACTCCAAGCGAGTTTTAATTGAGAAACATTTGTGGTGTTAATTTGGTCAAGGCTGGAGAAATGTGTCCGTTCGGGGTCGCCCAAATAATGCTCCCATGTGGTGAAATAGGCCTTTTCTGTATTGGTTGGATTTGAATCGTTACAAGAAATAAGAATGGATAGGGGAATTAGCAGTAAATATTTTTTCATGCGCAGTTTGAATGTTCCCTAAATATAGAAAGAAACACGCAATTACTGTTCTATCCGAATAGATGGGCCACTACATCTTCAATCTTGGAGACTTTTTGAATCTGGATACCAGACTTTTTTAGTCCAATCTTGTTGTTTTTGGAGACAAAAATTTTGGAGAAGCCCAGTTTTTCTGCTTCCAGAATGCGTTGGTCCACGCGTTGTACGGGTCTTATTTCTCCTGCCAGTCCAACCTCTGCGGCAAAGCAGATGCCTTTTTCAATGGCGATATCTGAGTTGCTGGATAAAATGGCGGCCATTACGGCCAAATCGATCGCAGGGTCGTCCACGGAGATTCCGCCTGTAATATTTAAGAACACATCTTTGGCCCCCAATTTGAAACCTGCGCGTTTTTCCAGAACAGCCAGCAGCATGTTTAAACGTTTAGCATTGAACCCAGTGGCTGAGCGCTGGGGCGTTCCATACACGGCGGTGCTTACCAAAGCCTGAATCTCGATAAGCAAGGGCCGCATACCTTCCACCGTTGCAGCGATGGCAGTACCGCTGAGGTCTTCCTCGTTTTTGGAAATCAACACTTCGGAAGGATTGTTCACTTCGCGTAGCCCACTTCCCTGCATTTCGTAGATACCAAGCTCGGCAGTGGAACCAAATCGATTTTTGAGGGATCGAAGAATACGGTACACATAATTCCGGTCGCCTTCAAACTGAAGGACGGTATCGACCATATGCTCCAAAATTTTAGGTCCGGCAATGGTGCCGTCCTTGGTAATGTGTCCCACCAAAATCACTGGGGTGTGACTTTCTTTTGCAAACTTGATGAGCTCGGCGGTGCACTCGCGAATTTGGGAAATGCTTCCCGCAGCGGATTCGATATAATCGGTGTGCAGGGTCTGAATGGAATCGATGACCATCAAATCGGGCTCAATGGTCGAAACCTGTTGGAAAATATTCTGTGTTTTGGTCTCGGTAAGGATGTAGCAGTTTTCGCTGTTAGGTTGAATACGGTCTGCACGCATTTTTATTTGCCTTTGACTTTCCTCGCCTGAAACATAGAGAATTTTATAAGGCAGCTTCAAAGCAATCTGGAGCAGCAAGGTACTTTTTCCGATGCCTGGTTCACCTCCTAACAAAGTTAGAGATCCTGGTACAAGCCCACCACCCAGAACACGATTGAATTCTTGGTCCAACGTGTCCAAACGGAGTTCTTTTTCTTGGGTAATCTCAGAAACCCGAAGCGGCTTGTTTGCCTGTTTGGCTACGGTATCGGCCTTCCAACTTTTTTTATCCTCTTTTTGGACGACTTCTTCCACAATGGTGTTCCATTCCTTGCAGGAGGAACATTGCCCTACCCACTTGGGGAATTGGGTTCCACAGTTTTGACAAAAAAATGCTGTTTTGGTCTTGGCCATTCAAATTAAATGAGGGGCCTAAAGATATGGATTTAGATGATGGATTGGATGGTTTTTTAGATTCTTGGATTTTTGGACCGATAGATTTTTAGTCAAGTCGATCCAAATATCGGATCAATCCAATAATCCAAGGTTCTAGTATCCAAAGTCCGCTTTGAGCGCATCAATTTTTTCCAGGGCCATATCCTTGGTCAAAAAGTCGATTTCTTCCAATTGGAATGCTTTTTCGAAGGTTTTGAACGCTTTTTTGGGCTCTCCTATGAACTCATAGTGTTCGGCTTCAAAATAAAAGCCCATCATGGTTTCGGGGAATTGTTTTTTGCAGAGTTCTGCCAATGGTTTTAACGATTCATAGTCCTGTTTTTTCAGACAGGCGGCATAAATGGCCATGATATCATTAAGCTCCACTGGCTTTTCAAAACCAAACAGATTTTCAATGGTTTCGTAACGATTCTCTAAATAATTGTAAACTGGTTCTTCCGATGTCAATATATCGGATTTGTATTCGGCAGGGGTAATGGGTCTGTAAATGCTGAATACATTATCGAAAGCTTTGCTTATACCATATGCTGCAATGGAGGTGTGGTCTGCATTTTCGTATTCATCAAAAAAGTAATGTAGTGATTCTCGGGTAATGGAGTTGATGCTGGCATTCATTTGAAGAATTCGTTGTCTATCGTCAGTAGGTTGTTTTTCTATAATCAGGTTGTAAAAAATGGTCTGGTCCAATTCGGATAGTCGTGCAGGGACCCTGCTTTCCATTTCGGTGGCGAGTACAGGCGAAATACTGATATAGGAGTTAAAGAAGGATTGCTCTTTGAATAAAAAGTAGTTTCCAAAATTAGCGGTGATATCATAACCAACAAACATTTTGAAAGGGGCAATGTTGTAAGTGGTGGCCAAGTAGGGAATAAGTTCGGTTCCCAAAAATTCGTAGAACATTTTACCCTTTTCGGTGGGCAGCCCAGATACTTCGTCATAGTCGCAATCTTCCCAGCGCAAATCGTTTTTTAGTTGGTCGACGCCCACTACGATAGCTTCGGGCATGCGGTCGAACTTGCTTTGGAACTTTACATTGGCCACAACAAGGTCGAACAAATATTCCGCGTCCAACACAACTATCAATGGATATGTTTTTTCATCGGAATAGTCTTCGGGGAAATAGTAGGAAACATCCCTTCGTTCTTGAAGTTTGAAGGACTCAAATATTTCTTTTTTTACTTGAGCGCTCAGGTTCAAGCAAGTAAGGCCTATCAGTAGAAATAGACATTTTTTCATTGGTTAAGATTTAGGCGGCTGGGGCTTACCGATTTCTATTCAATAACGGTAATACTAGGAAGGATATTGTACCGAAAACTACGACCATCAACGTCTGTGCTATCCACATGATCCACCCGAATGCGTCCCCGGAAACGGAGCTGATGCCATAAATGCCCAAGGCCGCGCTCACAGCTATGGGGTAAAGGCCAATTCCTCCGTTGGTAGTGGACATGGCAAAAGCACCGGCCACAAAGGCAACCAACAATTCGTCAAGGGATAGTGGAATGGTTTCTTCTACGGTATATTTTATGACCCAGAACATGCCAAAATATGCTATCCAGATAAACAAAGTATGAAGTATAAACGGCCACTTGTTCTTCATTTTGAAAAGGCTCAGCACGCCTTCTTTTAATCCGTTGAGGAATTCCTTGAGTTTGATGGCCAAAGGTGATTTGGATTTACGGATGATATAAGACCCTAAAAAGAGTCCTACGATACCCACCAGCAATATTCCTATAGCACCGATAATGTTCACGCCCCTTTCTTCCAAAAAGCCAAGGATGAAGTCGGTTTGAAGCACCAAAGTGATCATAATGATGATCAAGAGCATCAACAAATCGATGACCCTTTCGGTTACTATGGTCCCAAATCCTTTTTCAAAAGGAACTTTCTCGTAAGTGGTGAGTGCGGTGGCCCTTAATATCTCACCGGAACGGGGTATTCCCAAGTTGGCGAAATAGGAAATCAATACAATGAATATGGTGTTGACGGTCTTGGGGCGATAGCCCAAGGGTTCCAAAAGGTATTTCCAGCGAATGGCACGCGAAATATGGCTGAGTATACCAATTATAATGGAAATGGTCACCCACAATGGGCTTGCATTGGAAATATAGTGGATGATTTGTTTTCGTTCCTCTGGAGTGGTGGAGTTGTATGAATACCAAACCAAAAACAGCCCAAATGCAATGGGCACGAATATTTTAAGGAATTTTTTGAGGGATTTGCCCAAAATTTATTGGAGTAGATTGGTTTCTTCGTTGGGGAAAACCAATGCTGGATTAAATGTTTTTGCCTCTTCGATATCCATCCATGCATAAGTGATCAGGATCAATACGTCTCCCACGGCCACTTTTCTGGCTGCGGCACCGTTTAATGTAAGCTCCCCGGAATTTCGAGGACCAGGAATGGCGTAAGTTTCCAATCGTTCGCCATTGTTATTGTTCACGATCTGCACTTTTTCGCCCCTAATTATATTGGCGGCATCCATAAGATCTTCGTCTATGGTAATGCTTCCTATATAGTTAAGGTCTGCCCCGGTAACTTTTACTCGGTGTATTTTAGATTTTACGACTTCTACTTGCATGGTGCAAAATTATCAATTCAATCTTAGATTATCAATTAAGCGAACACCGTCTGCGTAAACGGCGATAAATGCTCTATATTTTTGGTTGTCCTGAATTTTTAAGGCCGGCGTTAATGTGTTCTCGTCGGCGATTTCAAAATATTCGAGGTCAAACAAGGGGTGTTGTTCAAATTCAGATGTTGCCCAATCCGTAATATCTATTGCACTTTCCGTGCCAAATTTTGTTTTGGCAGATTGTAGCATACTATAAATAAAACCAGCCTCTTCGCGGGTTTTTTTTGACAGTCTTTCGTTGCGGGAGCTCATGGCCAAGCCATTCGGTTCCCGTTCAATGGGGCATCCAACAATTGTGTAGGGTAAATTCTTGATCTCGGACATTTTTCGGATAATCTGTAGTTGCTGAAAATCCTTTTCGCCAAAATAGGCTTTGTCCGGGGCTACGGTTCTGAGCAAAAGCTCCACGATAGTGCCGACACCATCAAAATGGCCTGTTCTAAATTCCCCTTCCATTACCTTGTCCAAACCATCGAACTCATAGGATTCAGAAGTGATATCACCTCCGTAAATTTCATCCACAGTAGGTGCAAACACTACAATTTGGTCCGAAACCTGCTTTAAGAGCTCAATATCTTTCTCGAATGTTCTTGGATATTTGTCCAAGTCATCTTTTTTGTCGAACTGAGTAGGGTTTACAAAAATACTGACAATGACCAAATCATTTTCCGAAAGTGCTTTTTTTACCAAGGAGATATGACCCGTGTGAAGCGCGCCCATGGTGGGTACAAGACCAATGCTACGGTCTTTTTTTCGCTGTTCTTGGGTAAAGGCGTTCAGTTCTTTTTTAAGGTCGAATATCTTCATATACAGGTACAAAAGGGTGCAAAAATACTATAAATACAGCTAATCAGCATAATTTTTGTACTTTTGCAGCTATGTTTTTCGGATAAACAAAAGAAAGCGTTTATGAATGGTAAAAAGGTATTGTTTGTATCTTCTGAATTAGTTCCCTACCTCCCAGAGAATCCTGTTTCCTTAATGTCGTATGAAGCACCAAGAATGGTGAACAGCAATGGTGGTCAAATTCGCATTTTTATGCCAAGGTACGGAAACATCAACGAAAGGAGGCATCAATTACATGAGGTAATACGTTTATCGGGGATGAACCTGGTGATCAATGACATGGATATGCCCTTGATCATAAAGGTGGCCTCTATACCAAAAGAAAGAATACAGGTCTACTTTATAGACAACGACGAATATTTTAAAAGAAAGGCAACTTTTGCCGATTCTGATGGCAATTTATTTCCGGACAATGATGAACGTGCCATTTTCTTTGCAAAGGGAGTTGTGGAGACGGTGAAAAAGCTGAACTGGTCACCGGATATTATCCATGTGCATGGTTGGATGGCCTCTATGGTGCCACTTTACTTGAGAAAATATTACGCGGACGAGCCTCTGTTCTCCGAAAGCAGGATAGTCACTTCCGTTTATGGAAAAGATTTTGAAGGAGAGCTGGATGCTACAATGATCGATAAAATTGCTTTTGATGGTATTGACAAAGAGGAGGTTTCGGTACTGTCCAAGCCCGAGTATAATAATTTGTTAAAGGTTGCCGTAGATCATTCCGATGCCGTTATTTTAGCCGCGGATGATTTGTCCGATGACCTAAAAAGCCATATTGACAATCTTTCCGTACCAGTTTTGCCATACGTTCCACTTCAAGAAGCGGAAGAGGCATACACGAATTTCTACAATACAGAGGTTTTAAAATAGATTGAATGAGATTTTCCAATATTTTCAAGGTTTCGGCACTGTTTGGAACTTTGTTTTTACTAATTGTCTCTTGTGAAGAGGAGTTGGATACCATAGGTGAAGGAGTTATTGATGGTGAGCCATTTACAACAGGTAAAGTTGAATATGACGTGTTTGCTTACAACAAGGGTATAACCGCTGTTCAGACCAATAGGCTGCCCGTATATCAACTAGGCACCTTCAACGACCCCATATATGGTCAAAGAAAGGCGAGTATTATTTCGCAGCTTCAATTGAGTACGGGTTCACCAACATTTGGGGATTTGTCACAAGCAAGTGAGGATGACCCCGATAACGATCAAGAAAACGAAACCGTAAAAGAGGTATTTCTTAATATCCCTTTTTTAACCGCGCCATCACCCGATAGGGATGGTGACGGAGTTCCTGACGACCTTGAAAATGGAGATGATGCCGATGACCCAAACTCTGATTGGGATGGTGACGGTGTATCTGATAATCAAGAAAGAATAATCGGTTCTAATCCGTATAATCCCGATGAAGATGGAACCGGAGACAATTTTACTCCCAATGTATATCCCAATAGGTTCGATTTGGATAGTATATACGGAGATAGAAACCAAACTTTTGATATCGTAGTCTCACGGTCTAACTACTTTCTTAGGGATTTGGACCCAAATTCAAACTTTCAGGAAGCACAAGAATATTACTCCAACCAGGATTTCTCCAGCTTTATTGGTGAAGAGCTTACCATTACAGGTCAAAACACCGTGATAATTGATGATATTGAGACAGTTGTAATGGCTGAGGATGAT
This sequence comes from Muricauda brasiliensis, assembly GCF_003057865.1. Classification (NCBI taxonomy): domain Bacteria; kingdom Pseudomonadati; phylum Bacteroidota; class Flavobacteriia; order Flavobacteriales; family Flavobacteriaceae; genus Allomuricauda; species Muricauda brasiliensis. Next base: position 680,398 of record NZ_QBTW01000011.1, read on the forward strand.
CCCGATACCGATGTGGACGAATCGAAAACTGTTGTAGATGATAGAATACCTCCGGGGATTCATATTCCTTTGAACCCTGATTTTTTCCAACAGAATATTTTGGATAAAGAAGGTCAGTCTGAGCTGTTGAACAATTCAAATTTTAAAAATTTCCTTCGGGGAGTGCATTTGACGGGAACAGATATGGAAGAATTAATGTTTTTGTTGGATCTCACCCGCGCAAACATTACCATAACCTATACTTACGATGACTATGATGCCGAGGCCGAAGAAACCGTTACGGAGGAAAAAGACTTCGTCTTGAACTTTTTGATTAGTTCACAACAGACAGGGGTTACTGGTAATGCAGTAAATGTTTTTGAGAATGAAATGTTGCCCCCAGAGGTGGTAAGCGCAATGGACAATGGAGAAAACGCTTCTAGAATTTATGTAAAGGGAGGTGCTGCCGTTACAGAGGTACGTTTGTTTGACGAGGTAATCAACGGTGGGGCAGGTATAATCAATCAGATTAAACAGAACAGTTGGATAATAAATGAAGCCAATCTTGTATTCTATGTGGATCAGGAGGTTGTAGATGCTTCGGTAGTCGAACCACCAAGGCTTTACATCTACAATGCAGAAACAAACAGGCCCATTTTCGATGCTTCGAACGAAGATCCTAATATAAATGGAGGAACAAACCCGTTACAATATTATCTGAATCATGGTGGTATATTGGAGCAAGAAAATAATAGGGGAGTAAAATATAAAATACGTATTACAGAGCATATCAACAATATTATAGTTCGTGACTCCACGAATGCAAGATTAGGGTTGACATTAACGCCTAATATGGCCTTGCTTGGACTTCGGGAAGCGATTGGCACTGACATGCAAGGAGTCGATTATCCCATTGCCGGAACAGTTAGTCCTTTGGGCACTGTTCTTTATGGAAGCAATGTGTCCAACGAGTTTGAGGATAAAAAACTAAAACTGGAAATTTTTTATACTCAGGCCAACTAATTGGGATTGATTTATCGTGGTTTTTTGAACGTTCATCGTTTTAAAACATCTTAACCTGACATTTTAAGCCAAACCTTTTAATTTTGATGACTAACCCCCAAATGGTTATTAACTTAAAAAAAATCTTATGTGTGGAATAGTTGGTTATATCGGACATAGAGACGCCTATCCGGTAATCATTAAAGGCTTGCAAAGACTCGAATATCGAGGGTACGATAGTGCCGGGGTGACCTTGTTCGATGGAAAAAACATTCATTTGGCCAAAACAAAAGGAAAGGTCGAGGATTTAAAAACCAAGGCCGAAGCCACTATCCCTACCAATGGTAAATTGGGGCTTGGCCATACAAGATGGGCAACCCATGGTGTGCCAAACGATGTAAACTCCCACCCGCATTACTCAAATTCAGGTGACTTGGTGATTATTCACAATGGAATCATCGAAAATTATGAATCCATAAAGCAGGCATTGATTAAAAGGGGATACACTTTTGAGTCCGATACGGATACCGAGGTGCTTGTAAATTTGATAGAGGAAGTTAAGAACAAAGAAGGGGTAAAACTTGGAAAAGCCGTACAAATTGCATTGAACCAAGTGGTCGGGGCATACGCCATTGCAGTGTTTGATAAAAATAAACCGGATGAAATCGTAGTTGCCAAATTGGGTAGCCCACTCGCAATCGGAATTGGGGAAAATGAATATTTTATTGCCTCTGATGCCTCTCCCTTTATAGAGTTTACCAACAATGCCGTTTATCTCGAAGATGAGGAGATGGCCATTATAAGAATAGGCAAGGAAATCAAAATGCGTAAGATCAAGGACGATGCCATCGCCTATCCGAACATTTTGGAGCTCCAGCTTAACCTGGAAGAGATAGAAAAAGGTGGTTACGACCATTTTATGCTCAAAGAAATCTATGAGCAGCCCAAAGCTATCCAAGATACATACAGGGGACGTCTTTTAGCGGACAAGGGAATTGTTAAAATGGCAGGGATAGACCAAAACTTGGAAAAATTCCTAAATGCCAATAGGATTATAATAGTTGCTTGTGGTACCTCTTGGCATGCAGGTTTGGTTGCGGAGTATATTTTTGAGGACATGGCGCGGATACCGGTAGAGGTAGAATATGCTTCGGAATTCAGGTACCGTAACCCAGTAATAACCGAAAAGGATGTTTTGATAGCCATTTCTCAATCCGGTGAAACCGCAGATACTTTGGCAGCGATTAAATTGGCAAAGGAAAAAGGAGCGTTTGTTTTTGGAGTTTGTAATGTGGTGGGTTCATCTATAGCAAGGGAGACCCATGCAGGGGCCTACACGCATGCTGGACCGGAAATAGGTGTGGCTTCCACCAAGGCGTTTACTACCCAGATTACAGTATTGACTTTGATTGCTTTGAAATTGGCGCAAGAAAAGGGAACATTGTCCCAATCCAAATACCACGAATATTTGGCAGAATTGGAGGCAGTACCCACTAAGGTAGAAAAAGCACTGTTGTCCAATCCATTGGTTGAAGAAATTTCAGAAACATATAAGGATTCAGCGAACTGCTTGTATTTGGGTAGGGGCTACAACTTCCCTGTAGCACTGGAAGGAGCTTTAAAGTTGAAGGAAATTAGCTATATCCACGCCGAAGGGTATCCTGCGGCTGAAATGAAGCATGGTCCAATTGCCCTTATCGATGAGCAAATGCCGGTTGTGGTGATTGCTACAAAGAAAGGCCACTACGAAAAAGTGGTCAGTAACATTCAAGAAATCAAATCTAGAAAAGGTAAGATTATTGCTATTGTTACAGAAGGCGATCAAACTGTAAAAGAATTGGCAGACCACGTAATTGAAGTCCCGGAAACATCGGAAAGTCTGTCTCCGCTTCTGACCACCATACCATTGCAATTACTATCATACCATATAGCTGTAATGAGAGGGTGCAATGTGGATCAACCAAGAAACTTGGCAAAATCGGTGACTGTCGAGTAAGACTTACAAAACATATATATTGGATTGAAAAGGCGCTGGAAACAGTGCCTTTTTTGCTGAATACGTATATTTGAATAGGATTTTTTGCCAAAAAAGTATTATGCATGCATAATTTTTTTCAAATTTGTATCATCGGAATAAAAAAAAATGTATCTTCCCGATTGATACTTAACACGCACAAAAACTAAATTAACTCTAATCCATAGCAAATGAAAAAACTTATGTTTGTTTCCCTAATGCTGCTGGGTTTGGCGTCCTATGGTCAAACCACCGTACAGGGAAAGGTAGTTGATGAAAATAATGAGCCCATACCGGGAGCTAATGTATTGCTGGTAGGGAAAGCGGAAGGAACCACTACGGACTTTGATGGAAATTTTACTTTTAATACGGACGAAGTCCCTCCGTTTAGACTTCAATTCTCAAGTATTGGCTTCTCGGATTTTATAACAAATGTTACATCAAACAACCAAACGCTCACTATTACCCTCTCGGAGGCCAACACCATGTTGGACGAGATTGTAATTTCTGCATCACGGACGCCCGAGCGTATTTTTGAATCCCCTGTATCGGTGGAGCGATTTGGACTCAGGGAAATCAAGAATACCACCGCAGAATCCTTTTATGGTGGGCTTCAAAATTTAAAGGGAGTGGATATAAACACGAACAGTTTAACGTTCCAGTCCATCAACACAAGGGGTTTTGCCACATTTGCCAACAACAGGTTCCTGCAATTGGTAGATGGGATGGACAACACCGCCCCCGGTCTTAACTTTGTCTTGGGTAACTTGGTGGGGATGTCCGAACTGGATGTGCAGAGCGTTGAGATATTACCTGGTGCATCTTCTGCATTGTACGGTGCGGGTGCATTTAACGGTATCTTGTTCATGACAAGCAAAAACCCATTCGATTTTCAAGGTATTAGCGCCTATGCCAAAGGTGGGGTAACTACTCAAGATGCTGCCGGGAGCAATTTCTATAAAGATTTTGGTGTAAGAGCGGCACACGCATTTAGCGATAAGGTTGCTGTTAAAGCCAACCTTTCCGTTTTGACAGGTGAAGATTGGCATGCCAATAGCCGAGTGGATTTGAACAATCCCGGAGCTGACCGCTCCAATCCCGCTTACGATGGATTGAACGTATATGGTGATGAGGTTTCTACAACGTTGGATTTTGATGCAGCTGCGGGATTCCCATCTGGAACAGTCGGTTCAGCCACTATTTCCAGAACAGGTTATGATGAAGCCGATTTGGCAAATTATAATGCAGAGAGTGTAAAAGCAGATTTCGCTGTCCACATCAGGCCCTTCGCCGATGATTTAGAAGTGATTCTGAACAGTAGAATAGGTAGAGGTACCACTATTTATCAAGGAGCCAACCGCTATGCCGTAGCAGGATTTACGATGCAGCAGCATAGACTGGAAATCAAAAACGACAATTTCTTTTTAAGAGGATACATTGTTTCTGAAAATTCAGGAGACGCCTACGATACACGTTTTGCAGCTATCAACGTAAACCGAGCATGGAAATCCGATACACAATGGTTTACCGATTATGCCGGAGCATATATACCAACATACCTAGGGAGTATTCAAGGAGCAGGCCTGACCCCGGAGGAAGCCTCTGCACAAGCCCACATTACAGGTAGGCAGGCGGCCGACCAAGGCAGATTGATTCCTGGTACTCCAGCGTTTGAAAGTGCGTTCAATACTGTAATCAATAATGGGGACTTGACTACTGGAGCCAAATTTATTGATAAGACCAAATTCCGTCACGTAAACGGTAATTATAACATCGCCCATTTGATTGATGATTGGGCCGATATTCAAATCGGTGGATCGTTCAGGGAATATGAATTGAATTCCCAAGGAACCATTTTTACCGATATCGACGGCCCCATCAAATACAATGAGTACGGTGCCTACCTTCAAGTACAGAAAAAGTTTTTGGATGATCGGTTAAAGTTTACCGGTTCTGCCCGTTACGATAAAAACGAGTTTTTTGATGGTTTCCTATCACCAAGAGTTTCACTTGCCTATACCTTGGGCGAGGAAAGAAACCATAACCTTAGGGTTTCTGTGCAACAAGGTTTTAGAAACCCGACCACCCAAGATTTGTTCATCGGACTTAATGCAGGACGTGCTATCTTGGTAGGGTCCGCGCCGGCCAACTTGGATAGGGATGTACGTACTTTTGAGGTAAGTGCACAGGGTCAAGCCCTTATTGGTCAATCCACGGTAGAGCTTGTTGGTCGAGATGCTTACGAGAATGCTTATTCAACTAGTTCTTTGCAGGCCGGAACACCGGAAGTGGTAAACACACCATTGGTGCAACCTGAAGAAATTACCGCTTTTGAGGCCGGATATAGAGGTCAAGTGGGTAAATTTACTATTGATTTAAGTGGATATTACAACAGTTATTCCAACTTTTTGGCGAATACAACCACTGCGGTTCCATTCTACGGTGAAGCAGGAGACGGAGGTCTTTCCTTGCTAGCTTTGCAGAATGGGGATTTTCAAGTCTATCAAACCTATACCAACTCCGAAGCAGATATCAATTCTTATGGTGCTACCGTCGGTGTGGACACCAAACTTGGAAACTTTGATCTGGGTGTAAACTATACCTTTGCCGAGTTGGATATTGATGAGGGCAGGTATCCTGACCTTAGGACCAATTTTAACACACCAAAGCACAAGGTAAAGGCATCCTTTGGTAATGCGGCACTTTTCAAAAACTTTGGTTTTAATGTAAACTACAGATGGAGCGATAGCTACTACTGGGAAGCTTCCTTCGCAGATGGAGATATTCCTGCCTATACCGTTTTGGATGCTCAGGTCAATTACTCCGTACCATCCATAAAGTCTATTTTCAAACTGGGAGGATCTAACCTGTTGGGCGATGAGTACTACACTGCCATCGGTACAGGGTTCATAGGTTCGATTTACTATTTATCTTGGACCATAAATCCTTAATTGACAGTAAAAAAGCAAAACTAAAGGCGTTGGAATTTCTAACGCCTTTTTTCTTTAAAAAAAAGCTGAAATCGGTTTCTGAATAAAAATGTAAAAGCATATCTTTGCAGCCGAAAAAATAGCGGTTATTTTCCGCGTATTCAATTATAAATAAACATACTAATGTCTAAAGTAACAGGTAAGGTTGCCCAAATTATAGGCCCGGTCATTGATGTTGAGTTTGAATCAGGGGTAGAGATCCCAAGAATTTATGACTCCCTTGAAATTGCAAAAGCTGATGGCTCAAGATTGGTTTTGGAAGTACAATCACACATTGGTGAGAATACAGTAAGAACCATTTCTATGGACTCTACCGATGGATTGAGTAGAGGAGTTGAAGTAGTAGCTACCGGTAATCCAATTCAAATGCCAATCGGTGAAGATGTTTACGGACGTCTTTTCAATGTGATCGGTGATGCTATCGATGGTTTGGAGGAACTGCCTAAAACTGGAGACAATGGACTTCCAATTCACAGGGAAGCACCCAAATTCGAAGACCTTTCCACTTCCACTGAGGTGCTTTTTACAGGTATCAAAGTAATCGACCTAATCGAGCCTTATGCAAAAGGTGGTAAAATTGGATTGTTCGGTGGTGCCGGGGTAGGTAAAACCGTATTGATTCAGGAGCTGATCAACAACATTGCAAAAGGTCACGGAGGTTTGTCCGTGTTCGCAGGTGTTGGAGAGCGTACTCGTGAAGGAAACGATTTGCTTCGTGAGATGTTGGAGTCCGGTATTATAAAATACGGTGACGATTTCTTGCACTCCATGGAAGAAGGAGGATGGGATTTGTCCAAAGTGGATAAAAAAGCAATGAAGGAGTCCAAAGCTACCTTCGTGTTCGGTCAGATGAACGAACCACCAGGAGCACGTGCTCGTGTGGCATTGTCCGGTTTGACCATTGCTGAGTACTTCCGTGATGGATCAGGAGAAGGTCAAGGAAAAGACGTTCTTTTCTTCGTAGATAACATTTTCCGTTTTACCCAAGCAGGTTCAGAGGTATCCGCACTTTTAGGTCGTATGCCATCTGCGGTAGGTTACCAGCCAACATTGGCAACAGAGATGGGTGCCATGCAGGAAAGGATTACATCAACAAAAAGAGGTTCCATTACATCCGTACAGGCGGTTTACGTTCCTGCGGATGACTTGACGGATCCAGCACCAGCGACAACATTTGCTCACTTGGATGCTACAACCGTACTTTCACGTAAAATTGCCGAGTTGGGTATCTATCCTGCTGTGGATCCTTTGGATTCAACGTCCAGGATTTTGACTCCGGATATTTTGGGTAAAGAGCACTACGATTGTGCACAACGGGTAAAAGAGTTGTTGCAACGTTATAAAGAGCTTCAGGATATTATTGCCATCTTGGGTATGGAAGAACTTTCTGAAGAAGATAAGTTGGCCGTAGGTAGAGCTAGACGTGTACAACGTTTCTTGTCTCAGCCTTTCCATGTAGCTGAGCAGTTTACCGGTATTCCAGGGGTGTTGGTGGATATTAAAGAGACCATCAAAGGATTTAACATGATTATGAACGGTGAATTAGATCACCTACCAGAATCTGCCTTTAACCTTAAAGGAACCATCGAGGAAGCTATCGAGGCTGGAGAAAAAATGTTGGCGGAAGCATAAAAAAGATTTGAGATGCTAGTATTGAGTAGTTAGAAATCTCAACTACGCACATCTCACTACTCATATCTAATATCTCAATACTAATAAATATGTATTTAGAAATAGTATCACCCGAAGCCACTTTATTCTCAGGCGAGGTAACCTCGGTTACCGTACCTGGAGTGGATGGAGAATTTCAGATGCTGGAGAACCACGCAGCAATCGTGTCTCTTTTGCAAGCTGGAAAAGTAAAAGTGAAAGGTAATATCACCATTGATGAAGCCTTTGCGGATAAATTTTCCAAAGGAAGCAATGGCGAAACTATCTTGAACATTTCAAGCGGCACGGTCGAAATGAAAGACAATAAAGTGATTGTTTTGGCCGACTAGGGTAAATGAATAGATTCACAATAAAAAAGCCGCTCCTTTTGGAGCGGCTTTTTTATTTATAAGATGATAACACATGCCATTCTTTTCCATTTGAATTGTATATGGTCAAGGTGTTAAAACCTATAGCCGTATGCGCCACCAAAGACCGTTTGTTTTTGCCATCCACTTCGGTGATTATGGTATCAAAACCCTTGGGCAGTTTCTCCTTCATGGTTTGATACAGCTTTCGAAAAATACCTTGTCCTCGATGGGTTTTCGCTATACAAATCTGCCCCATGGCCATATAGTTGACCTTTCTCTCAAGTACTTTATCGATTTCTTGAAACATGGGGCGAAGTACTTCAATATCGTTACCGAATCTTGGGTGCATGCACAAGGCGTAACCTACCACCTTATTATCATCCACGGCAATAATGTGTCCGCACACCTCATTCATGGCTTGCAGTACATCCAAGGTGTGTTCCACGGTCACGAAACCCTCTTTTGTGCTTTCGTCTTCGCTTATGTTTTTAGGTAAATTTCGCTGCTGAAGTTCTAGAATCTGTTCCAGTTCCTTCAAAGAGACCGCTTGTTTGTAAATGACCATTTATTCCACCTTAAGCCATTCTTTTCGTTGCTCTAGCATCTTTTTGGATGGTTTTGCTTCCTTATCCTCCATCAAACTAAACGTGTAATCTGGGCTAGGTGTCAGGACCATTTCCGTTGTTTTCTCAATTCCGTATCTAGAAAATTTAACCTCTACAGGTTCGCCTAAATTAAATTGAGCCAGATAATCTTCAAAAGATTGACCTGTCGTAACAGGTTTGTCGTTAATGCTCAGAATAATATCACCATTGTCAAGACCAGCTTCGTATGCCGGACTTCCAATGGAAGTGTTTCTACGTACCGCATACCCCGAATCGTCAGCTCCCATGGAGACGTAGGCCCCAAAATATGGTGATGCTTCCAGTTGTTCCAACACAACACCAACGGATTCCATGAGTTTTTTATAGTCGGGCATTTCACTTTTGTAGATGTAACTATTGAAGAAATTGTCTCCAAAAGATTTGCCAGCGTATTCGTTTAAGGCATCATGAAGGTTTTGGATGGTATATGGAATTTCCGTTTTACCATATTTTTCCCAAACGAGCTTCATATAATCGTCAAGGTTTAAAGCTTTCTCTCTTAGCGACAAATCCAACGCAAGACCCAATACACTTCCGTAGGAATAGTAAGAGATGAACATATTTTCTCGGTTCACAGGGTCAACAGAAGTAGCGGCATCCACAAAAGGCGCTTGAAAACTCATTTCAATCGGATTAAAAAATTGGCGGGCTGGAGAGTTCCAAACGTAATTGAAGGTTCCTGCCAACCCTTCTACGTATTCTTTAGGAGATTCAAGTCCGGCCCTACACAAAATCAAACCCGTGTAATAGCTTGTAAACCCCTCGGCAAACCATAGTGCCCCGCTCATATTGGCTTCTTCAAAGTCAAAAGGCTCCAAAGTTTTAGGGCGGATGCGCTCCACGTTCCACGCATGGAAAAACTCGTGTGATACTGTCCCGATATTACGTTCCATTCCGCCGTCTGCCAAACTACGGGTACTGGTTAAAATGGTGGAATTACGGTGCTCCATACCATCACCGGAGGCATTGGGAATATAGCAGGCCAAGAAAGTGTAATTGCCATAATCAAACTCGGGAAGCTCTCCGTAAACCTCTTTTTCAGCAAGAACAACTTTTTTTACTTTTTCAAAATATTCATCGGCCTCTGCTTCGGTTCCATTATGATGGAGTGCAAGATTGATGGTCTTTCCGTCCACCCCAAAAGAACGAAGCATGTAGTTGCTGATTTCCGTAGGGCTGTCCATAAAATAATAGAGGTTCGGAGCCGAATAGGTAGTGCCCGAGACCAAAGGAAGCTGCGTGGCCACTTTCCAATCCAAATCTTCGCGTACATTGAATGTCACTTCAAGTTTGCGTTCACTGAGTTCGGGCGAAAACATAAAAGTTGCGGGAATATTCAAATGGGCATGTGTTTCATCCACTTGAGAGTAGGTGCCGCCACCGCGATTGGCAAACAAAATATATTTGATGTTGATGGTTCCATCATGTCCGCTGACATGCCAAGCATAAGGGTTGGGCCTGGTAACCGTCAATGTGTTTCCTTTACTGTCCGTAGCTTCGAAACCATATACGTTTTTGGCAAATTCGTGAAGCGCGTAACGTCCAGGGGACGTTCTGCTCATTCGGAATTCAACGATATCATCGGTCAAATTAGGAAAGGTGGCTTCTATAACCGCTTCGTGATGAACGGCATTATCAAAAGAAATTTGATAAGTATTGGTCTGGCCAGTACTAAGCAACCCTGTGAATAGTGCTAAAAAGGAAAAGATAAATTTCATTTTTGGAATAGGTTTAAGAACGACTAAGATACTGTTTAATCACCGTAAGTGCTACATTTGTGTTATGAGGAAATATGACGAATTTTGCAATTGCTGATGAATTATTTAACCACATGAAAAAGGAGTTTCACACTTTGGGTACATTTGAGTTTCCTGCGGATGCCGTGGTCATTAAAGGGAAGCTCGAAGCAGAAGGAATCCCAGTATTCTTAAAGGATGAGAATACGATAAACTCCTATTCAATGGTGAGCAATGCCATGGGAGGTGTTAGGCTTCAGGTCTATTCTTCGGATATGGAAAGGGCCAAGCAGATTTTTGATGAGGTCAGAAGTTACGCCACGGACGATTTTGGAAATCCCATCATATGCCCGAATTGCAAGGCAAGTCGTTCCGAAATCTACTATTCGAGAAAGAATTTGTTTTTTAAGCTATTTCCATTTTTTGAATCCACCAAGTACAGGTGCATGCAGTGCAATTTTATTACCAGACCCGCTAAATGATTTTAGTTATAACTGGGATTATTTTAACCGTTGGTAGATAAGGCCTCTGCCCACGGTGGCCTCTAATTGGTAATGATTTTCCAGGTACTCATCAATATAGTTGTTGTAACCTAGTAATTTTTTGTCAAAGATTTTTTTGCCCTTTCTGGCCACCAAAGTTTTTGGCCGAATCACTTCCATAATATATTTGAGTTCTTCGACCCCAGATTTTCGCGGATTGTTCATATAGGGAAATAGCTCTTCGCGAGTAATGTTGCTAGGATGCGTAGCTGGTTTGGTGGGAGGGGTTTCATCCAAGATCCAATAACCGATGTGGTACTCGGTAAAAAAGATATGTTCGGTTTTAAGATTATGGTCTATAATGTATCTGGGTACATCAATGCCCTCACCATTGTAAAAAGAACTCTTTTTTATTTTGTTGGAGATGACATTGCCATATTCCAAATAGGATTCCATGGGAACCAATATGAGAAGGACAGCGATTACAGCACGGTATTTTTTTTGAATGGGCGGGAGTTTGGCAACTGCCATGCCCAAAGGAATCAATATAAATGGATAGAGTTGGATGAGGTAGTGGCCATTCACTTTGCCCGATTGTACGTAGGAGATTAGAATCCCTATGACGACAATGGTCAACAATTGTATGTTTTTTGATTTCCAATCGATAAGTTTTAAATAGAATCCTGAGCCCAACAGCAGTATAATGGTGCCCACGTAGGGCAATGTTCTCCAAGGTGAGTGGAACCTCCCTTCGGAATAGGCCAAGGGTGCCTCAAAAACGGACTTCCACCAAACTTGAGTGTCTCCTTGAAAGTAATACGGAATTGCTGTGCATGCAATGGTCACAAAAAAACCTGTGCCCATAAACACTAAGTTTTTAATGTTTTTCCATGCATGATTTCCATAAAATCCTTCCCACAAAAAGTAGAGTCCCAAACAGAAAACAGGATAGGCCATGTTCAACTTCGTCATCACGGACAAGCCCAACAACAGTCCAGAGGTAAAGAACCACTTCGCATCGTTTTGATAAACCAAAAGATATAGGGCCGCTACAAAAAAGAAGGTGCAAATATGTTCGGACATTACACCCTGTAAACTGCCAAACAGGCTCTGGAAAAATACACAGAAGATAGCCGTCCAGAATGCCACTTTTTTTGTAGTGATTTTTATTGCGACACCATACGTAAATAAACTGGTGAGGGCCACCATTACCGCTCCAAACAACCGAATGGCAAAAAAGCTTTTCCCAAAAATTTTGATGATGATGGCAAAATACAGAAACGTAATAGGAGGTTTTAAATCCCACAATTGAGTGTAAGGCAAATGTCCGTTCACCCAAGATTGTCCCATGAGGATGAAAGTGCTCTCATCGCGATCCACATAATCCCTAAAAAAGAACGGAAATCTTACAAAGACAGAAACAATGACCAAAATAAGCAAGACCATTTTCCAGTCCAAATCTTGATACCTCAGAAAACGTAATTTTTTAAACACGGCGGCATTCAGCTTTTTGGTCGTTAGTTATCATATTTGCAATATAGATAAATTTGAATGGTTAAACAGCTACCAACTTTAGGTACGCTTGCTTTAGCTTTTCAATTACGATTTTTAGTTCATCTTGGTTTAAATGTCCATAACCGAAACGTATGGCGCAGATATTTTTATCTTGATAAAGAATGGTTTTTGGCATGAACAAATCCAATTTTTCAGCTTCTTCGGCTAGTTGTACCAAGGATATCGGATTTTTAAACCGTAACCACATGGCAAGTCCACCAGAGGGTATTTGCCAATCAATTACATTGTCAAAATGTTCTTTTAATAAAGTGCCTAAAGTATCTCTACGTTTTTTGTAGGTTACTATATTTTTTTTCTTGAGACGGTATATTTCGCCTTCGGATATCAGTTCAGAAAGCATTTGTTCCTGTATCAGGTCTCCTTGGGTGTCCAATAATTGCAAATAATTTTTGGCTTCGGTGATTACCTGTTCTGGCGCCACGACAAACCCTGTATGAAAACTTGGAAATAATGATTGTCCCAGTTTGCCCAAGTAAATTATGTTACCATTTGCATCTGCACTTGCCATGGGTAACATGGAAGACCCTTCAAACTGAAAATCATGGTCAAAATCATCCTCAATAATGGCTATACCATGGGTTTTGGCCAATTCCAATAATTGCAATCTTCTTTTGGTGCTTAACGTTGTGGTTGTTGGATAGTCTCTGTTGGAGCAAACATAGATACAACGAATGGGCTCATGTATAAAATGCTTTTTTATATACCCAATATCCAATCCCTCCTCATCTACAGGAACTGTTTTGATTTTTGCCCCAGCTTGTTGAAATATCATGTTGGCCACATAATTACTTAGTTGTCCAACCAGCACCAAATCGCCTGGATTTATCAATACCTGCGAAACAATATACAGGCTCATTTCCGTACTACGGGTATTCAATAAATTGGTTGGTTTTATATGGAAGCCCCTAGTGACATTTAAGTAGTTGCAAAGTTGCGTACTAAAAATCGAAGGAATCAAGGCACTGGTTTTATTCCATTTGTTGATTAATGACTTTCGTTTCATTGCAGCGCTATACCACCTAGAAAATTGGTGCACGGGATGTAATCTTAAATCGGGCTTACCATCATTTATGGAATATTTGGCGGTAATCTCCACTTTGGTCGATGCTAGATTAAAGGATTGTTGGAACGGGAATCCTGGAATTTTTGGATACTCGTAAACCTGGTTGATATGCTGTGTGGTCGCTTTGATTTTTGATTTGGAATCTTCTGGAACTATCACAAAAGTTCCCTTGTTGGGTATGATGTCTACCCAACCTTGCGAGGCCAATTCATCATAGATAGCCACAGCTGTATTGCGATGAACGTTCAACAACTTGCTTAAGGCACGTGTTCCGGGCAACTTACTGCCTTTTTCCAGATAACCACGTTGAATGGCGTTCATGATTTGTTGTGCCACCTGCACATATGCAGGCTGAACAATGGACTTGTCTATAGATGTAATTTGGACCAATAAATCAAAAACCGGACTATTCATTGTTTTAAAACTGGACTAGTTTAATCGTCCGGAAAGTTAGGACTTTTGCGGCATATAATTAATTGACTTAAAAACTTACCTTACAAGCTTACATAATGAAGAAATCAATCTTATTATTTGCGATTTTACTGGTCGGTGCTTTTCAAGTAAAAGCGCAAGAGGACGATGCTGCCGTAAAGGTGGATTCGCTAAGCGAAGTTGTGGTGACCGCAAACCGAATTAACCTTCCTTTCAAGGAAAATTCAAGAACAATTAATATCATCACTTCCATTGATATTAAAAACAGTGCTGCCGTAAATGTGGCAGATTTGTTACAACAAGTTGCGGGTGTGGATATAAGAAGACGCGGAACTGGTGGTAGCCAAGCGGATTTGTATATAAGGGGGGGTGGTTTTGACCAAACCTTATTATTGATAGATGGCGTTAAAATGGACGATGCGCAAACGGGTCACCATACCATGAACGCAGCTTTGCCCATAGAGGTAATAGAAAGAATTGAAATTATAAAAGGTCCGGCAGCGCGGGTTTTTGGGCAAAATGCCTTTGCTGGGGCCATTAATATCATAACCAAGAAGAATTTGGATAATTCTGTTTCCTTAAATGTGGAAGCGGGTTCCTTTGGACAATTGAACGGCAGTGCAACTGCTGGCGTGGATACCGAAAACTCGACTCATATAATACATGTGGGAAGGATGACATCTGAGGGGTATAGAAATAACTCAGATTACGATAATGGCAATTACTATTTAAAGAGTGTTTTTAATAAAAACGCCCAGCCTATAGAAATGACAGCAACTTTCTTGGAGCGTAATTTTGGCGCCGAGAATTTTTATACCACTAACCCCACGTTTCATGAGTACGAAGAAACCCAAAATAGTCTTTTGGCGGTTTCTACCACTTTTAAGAACAACAAACTGAAAATTCAACCAAGAATTTATTGGAAACGTAATCAAGACTTGTTCCTCTTGAGAAGAAACGAACCAAGTTTTTACAGGAATATGCATATTTCTAATAAGGTTGGGGTAGAGACCAATGCGTCTTATGCTTCTAAATTGGGAATTACAGGATTTGGAGTAGAGTTTTCCAAAATCTACCTAAGAAGTAATAACCTAGGTAGCCGAAACCGTTTTATGTCGAATGTGTTTTTGGAACATCGTTTTAGCATTGCGGACAACAAGTTGGATATTACCCCAGGTGTGGCACTAACTTATTTTTCCGACTTTAAGTTTAGAGCATTTCCTGGATTGGATATAGGTTATAGCCTTACCAATACGTTTAAAGTATATGGTAATATTGGCTATACCTACCGTATACCAACGTATACGGATTTGTTCTATAACGACCCTGTAACCAGTGGTAACGAAAATTTGGAGCCAGAAGAAGCTTTTGCACAAGAATTGGGTTTAAAGTACACCACGCCTAAATTTAATGCCAGCGTAGCCGTTTTTAATAGAGACGCGGATAATCTAATCGATTTTATTAGAAACGATGTTTCTGAAGATGTATTTGTAGCAACAAACATTACGGAAGTAAATACCAAAGGTTTGGAGTTGGATGCTATGTATAATTTTAAGTTCAAAGACTTTACGCAAACTTTAAGTGTTGGCTATGCGTTTTTGGATGACAATATTTTAGACCAAAACGAAGAATTGTCCCGTTACTCTTTAAACACGCTAAAACACCAATACACCACGCGCTTAAGCACGCAATTGTTTAAAAATATACGTCAGAATATAATTTATAAGTATGCAGAGCGTACTACAGGACAAACCTATAATGTTTGGGATGCATCATTGGCTGTTAAAGTAAAACTGGCGGAATTTACCCTTACTGCAAGTAATATTTTCGATGCAGATTACATAGAGTCTGGTTTTATACCTATGCCGCCAAGCAATGTTCTATTTGGTTTGCGATACAGTTTTAAATAGGAGCAAAAGCGGATTCCTGCATAAGGTCAAATCTAATCAAGCGGCCAAAGAGAAGGGTAAATAGGTTTCCATGAAATAGACCTAGTAAACATTTAAAAACGTTTTAGTAATTTAGCGATTTCAAACTCCTTGAAATTTTGAAGCTGAACCTTGAACAGATACCTCGGGAGAAGACCCTTTCCAAAAAGGAGTTTATCCAAAAATATTTCAAGCCCCAAAAGCCTGTTGTAATCGAACGCTTTATTGAGGATTGGCCTGCTTATTCCAAGTGGAACCTGGACTATGTAAAGGAAGTTGCCGGGGATAAGGAGGTTCCCTTGTATGATGACCGCCCCGTAAAGCACGATGAAGGTTTCAACGAGCCACATGCCAAAATGAAGATGGCCGATTATGTGGACTTACTCAAAAGCGGGCCAACAAAATACCGTATTTTTCTTTGGAATATCTTAAAAGAAGTTCCCGAGCTTCAAAAGGACTATTCTTTTCCAGATTTTGGTCTTCGGCTTATGAAAGGTTTGCCCATGCTATTTTTTGGTGGTGAGGACTCGTATACTTTTATGCATTATGACATTGATTTGGCCAATATTTTCCATTTTCATTTTGAAGGGAAAAAGCAATGTATTCTTTTTTCTCAGGACGAAACCAAATTCTTATATAAGATTCCACATTCTTTGATTACGCGTGAGGATATCGATTTTGCAGACCCTGATTTGGAGAAGTGGCCTGCACTCCAACATGCCAAGGGGCACATTACGCATTTGGAACACGGGAATGTGCTATATATTCCCGAAGGGTATTGGCACCATATGAAGTATATTACACCAGGTTTTTCTATGAGTTTGAGGGCAATTGCTCGTAAACCAAAAAATCTCAGCAAGGCCATTTACAACATTTTTATAATGCGACATTTTGACAACTTCATGCGCAAACTCAAAGGACAACAATGGATTGACTGGAAGAATGAAAAAGCCATTGAACGGACTCAGAAACTATTGTTGCAGGATTGATTTATTTGATGAGTTCGCTCACTTTTTCGTAAACCAAATGACTTTCCCAGCCTCGGTAAAGTAAATAGTCGGCAAGTTTCTTTTTTTTCTTGAGGGGGTTCTTTTCCGTTATTTGATCTAATCGCTTTTTGGCGAGTTCATCAAAAGTTTTCAGGTAATCTTCATTCTGTATTTCAGCCAATGCACTTTTGATGTTGTATAAAGAGATTTCCCTAAACTTCAATTCCCTGACGATTCTGTTGGCTCCCCATTTTTTAATGTTGAACTTTCCACGGGCAAAGGCTTTGGCAAAACGCTCTTCGTTGAGGTAGTTTTCTTGTATCAAATGGCCCATTATTTGGTCTATGGCCACCGGAATCATGTTCATGCCTTTTAATTTTTCCATTACCTCCTTATGGCAGCGCTCTTGGTAAGCGCAGTAGCTTTCCATCTTTTTGGTAGCTTCGTCCAAGGTGTAGGCTTTGGTATGATTCATATGTCAAAAGTACATAAAACAAAAAAGCGACCCCATTTCTGGAGTCGCTTCTGATTATATTTGGATTTTCTTACCGTCTTTGTCCTTAAAACTATATTCAAGGTATTTGTATGCGTCCCTAGGTTGTATTTTAACCCATTTTTTATGGGTTTTAAACCATTTGGAACGAATTGAAGGAAATCCTTTGGTAAGGTAAGCCGCAATAAATGGATGTATGTTCAATACAAGTCCATTTATTTTTTGGTTTCGCTTAAGGATACGCTCCAAATCTACTTGAATCTTATCGATCAAAACAATCGGCGCTTCTACTTCGGCACCCGAAAGGTTCGGGTTTTCCTCACTGGTTTTGATATTCATTTCCGGACGGACCCTTTGTCTTGTAATTTGTACAAGTCCAAATTTACTTGGGGGCAAAATCTTATGTTTGGCCCGGTCGTCCTTCATTTCGTCGCGCAGGTGGTCAAACAACTTGCGTCTGTGGTCACCTTTGGTCATATCGATAAAATCCACTACAATAATACCTCCCATATCGCGCAAACGTAATTGTCTTGCAATTTCTGTTGCGGCCAAGAGGTTTACTTCTAGAGCGGTATCTTCTTGGTTTTTTGCCTTGTTGGAACGGTTACCACTGTTTACATCAATAACGTGCAAAGCTTCGGTATGCTCGATTACAAGATAAGCCCCTCGGCTCATGGATGCTGTTCGGCCGAACGATGTCTTAATTTGACGTTCTATCCCGAATTTTTCAAAAATCGGTGCGGGACCCGAGTACAACCTGACAATGGATTCTTTTTGTGGTGCAATCTCGTGCAAATAATCCTTGATCTGGTTGTACAGTGTTTCTTCATCAATATGGATTCCTGTAAAAGAATCGTTGAATACATCCCTAAGGATGGATGATGCCCTGTTCAACTCCACCAATACTTTGGATGGATGGGGCGCTTTTTGCAATTTCTTGCACATGTTTGTCCATTTGGAAAACAAGTTCTGTAGATCTTTGTCCAGTTCAGCAACTTTTTTGCCTTCTGCAACGGTACGTATGATTACACCAAATCCCTTGGGCTTAATGCTCTTTACGAGTCTGATAAGTCTGTCCTTCTCCTCTTTGCTCGCTATTTTTTGGGATACCGAGACCCTGTCGGAAAAAGGAACCATTACCAAGTAACGCCCTGCTATGGAAAGCTCCGAGCTAATTCTTGGTCCCTTAGTTGATATGGGTTCTTTTACTATTTGTACCAGTAATGACTGATTGGCTTTCAACACATCGTTGATGCTGCCATTCTTGTCAATGTCTTTTTCAAATGGAAAATTTCTAAGGGAATAATCTTTGAGTTTCCCTGTTCTAGCTTTTTTAATGAATTTCAACATGGAAGACAGTTGCGGGCCCAGGTCATGGTAATGCAGGAACGCATCTTTTTCATAACCTACATTGACAAATGCTGCATTTAGGCCTGTAACGGGTTTTCTTATCTTGGCTAGGAAGATGTCCCCTACGGAAAAGTTGTTGTTGTCTTCTTCTTTGTGTAATTCTACTAATTTTCCATCCTTTAGTAAGGCAAAATCGACTGCTTCTGGCGTAGATCTTACGATTAATTCTCTATTCACCTGAATCGATTTTTATTTATCCCACATGAATTTTGGGATAAATGATTAAACAATATATGGAATCGGCCATTTTTCGGACCGATTGAAATTCGTTTCTTGAATCTCTATGTCAAAGAACGTGATAGGATAAAACGAAAAAGTAGTTGAAACAACTACTTTTTCTTGTGTCGGTTAGCTCTTCTACGCTTCTTACGCTTGTGCGTCGCTACCTTATGTCTTTTTCTTTTCTTTCCACTCGGCATATGCTCTTGCTTTAGTGTTGTTAATTATATTATTTTACTTGTACATTGGTCTTTACGCCTTCCACAAAAACTTTGGCTGGCTTGAATGCAGGAATATTGTGTGCTGGAATTTTGATGGTAGTGTTCTTAGAGATGTTTCTACCTGTTTTTTCCGCTCTGGTCTTGATGATAAAGCTACCAAAACCTCTTAAATAAACATTATCACCATTCTCCAAGGATGATTTTACTTCTTCCATAAAGGATTCCACTGTCGCTTGCACATCTCCTTTTTCAATACCTAGTTTCTCCGAGATCCTAGTTACAATATCTGCTTTCGTCATTTTGTATTATTAATTTTCTAATTTTTTTCGGCTTGCAAATATAAACATTATAATTAATCTTTCCCTTTAACCCTTTAATTTTAAGTATATAAACTGATACATTTGAGCTTTATTACTTTCTTACATGACTTTTGCCCCAAAAATACTGAATTGGTACCATGAACATCAACGCGATCTTCCTTGGAGACAAACGCGCGATCCATACAAAGTTTGGCTATCGGAAATTATTCTCCAACAGACCCGTGTTGCTCAGGGAATGCCCTATTATTATAGCTTTGTGAAAGCTTTTCCCACCGTACATGAACTCGCCATTGCGCCTGAGGAACAGGTGCTTAAGCTGTGGCAAGGGTTAGGGTACTATTCACGTGCCCGTAATTTGCACGCTACGGCGAAAATGGTGGTTGAAGATTTCAACGGGAAATTTCCCGATACATATAATGGATTAAAATCATTGAAAGGAGTGGGGGACTATACGGCAAGTGCCATAGCATCTTTCTGTTTTGATGTCCCAGAACCCGTAGTGGACGGTAATGTGTACCGTGTTTTGTCCCGATATTTTGGCGTGGATCTACCTATTAATACCACTCAGGGCATTAAATGTTTTAAGGAATTGGCCCGCGAGGTAATGGATGCAGAGAATATCCGGGATTACAATCAAGGGATTATGGAGTTCGGTGCAATCCAATGTGCGCCAAAAAAACCTTATTGTTTGTTGTGTCCGTTACAGGAGAGCTGTGTGGCGTTGAAAGAGAACAAAGTGGACCAACTCCCAATAAAGTTGAACAAGACCAAAGTAAGGAACCGTTACTTTAATTATTTGGTACTGTTGGATGATGATCGCAACACTATTTTGGAGCAACGCACAGGAAAAGGTATTTGGCAGAATTTGTACCAGTTTCCATTAGTGGAATCGGAGAAAATGCTTCAGGCCGAAGAATTGAGGCCCTTGATCCACAAAAAAGATACGGTCCCACAGACAGAATCCATATCATTATATAATAATGAACCCGTCGTGCACAAACTGTCACACCAACATTTGTACACTCAATTTTGGATCTTAAAAACTTCTGATATATTAAAGGAAGGAACACCTTGGGAGGAAATTGGAGGTTTTCCCGTACCAGTTTTGATAGCAGATTTTATCAAGACATTGAAAATTTAGTACTTTTGATTAATTAAGAGAGATATGAGCGGAACATTGAACAAAGTAATGCTGATCGGGCATTTGGGAGACGAAGTAAAAATGCACTATTTTGAGGGCGGAAACTGTATTGGCAGGTTCCCTTTGGCCACCAACGAAACCTATACCAATAGGCAAACCGGAGAAAGGGTCACGAATACGGATTGGCACAACATTGTAGTGCGAAACAAAGGAGCGGAAATTTGTGAAAAATACCTGAGCAAAGGTGATAAGGTTTATGTAGAGGGCCGCTTAAAAAACAGGCAATGGCAAGGTGAGGATGGCAATACAAGATATACTACCGAGGTACATGTGCAGGACTTTACTTTTTTAACCACCAAAAAGGAAAGTATGGCCAATGCGCAATCATCCGATTCAGGTTCGTCCTCTTCCAATTACCATGAGCCCAGTAATAATCAAGGTTCAGCCGCACCAATCGATAATACGGAAGAAGAGGATGACCTGCCATTCTAAAATAAAAAGACTAAAGCAATACTAAATTGGATCCCGAGCCCCATAGTTTGGCATTTTACTTGTCCACTAACAGTGGAATATTCACTTTAAAGATAGTTGTACTTATACTTCTTTTGGCCTGCTCTGCTTTGATTTCGGCTGCTGAAGTAGCCCTTTTTGGTCTATCGCAGACCGACTTGAACGAAATGCAAGAAAGCAACTCATCCCGTGGAAAAATGATCGTGGAGTTATTGGAGAAGCCAAAAAAGCTGCTGGCCACTATTCTAATTACCAACAACGCCATTAATATCGGAATTGTACTGCTTTTCAGTTCCATTGGCAATACCATTTTTGCCGAAATCGATGGAACCTTGCGTTTTTTGTTGGAAGTGGTAACTGCTACCTTCCTAATATTGATGTTTGGGGAAATTCTTCCCAAAATATACGCCAATCGTAACCGAGTACAGTTTTCGCAATTTATAGCCGTGCCCTTAAAGGTACTCAGCTATATTTTTACGCCATTGAGTGCGCCAATGCGCTCTGTTACCTTGTTTATGGAGGATAAATTGGGCAAGAAAAAATCCAACTTGAGTATTAACCATCTTTCCCAAGCTTTGGAACTGGCCTCTGAAGGAGATACGACCAAAGAGGAGCAAAAAATTTTGGAAGGTATCGTAACCTTTGGGAATACGGATACCAAACAAGTTATGCGACCTCGGATAGATATTTTCGCCGTAAACGAAAAAATGAAGTTTTCCGAGGTGCTACAGGAGATTAAGAAGAACGGTTATTCCAGAATTCCCGTGTTTTCGGAGAATATGGACAATGTTTTGGGCGTTCTTTATGTGAAGGACCTGTTGCCTTATATTGATAGAAAAACCTTTAACTGGATGTCGCTCATCCGAGAACCTTATTTTGTTCCCGAAAACAAAAAGTTGGATGACCTGTTGTTGGAGTTTCAGGACAAGAAGAACCACTTGGCCGTTGTGGTGGATGAATACGGAGGAACATCCGGAATTGTAACATTGGAAGACATTATTGAAGAAATCGTTGGGGATATCAGCGATGAATTTGATGATGAGGACCTCGTGTTTTCCAAATTGGACGACTACAACTATGTGTTTGATGGCAAAACAGCTTTAAAGGATTTTTACCGTGTGGTAAAAATTGAACAGGAAGACGAGTTCGAGAGCAAAAAGGGAGAATCCGAGACCATAGCCGGATTTGTATTGGAAATTTCAGGAAGCTTCCCGAAGCTAGCAGAGAAGGTATTGTTCAACAATTACACTTTTGTGGTGGAAAGCATGGACAAAAAGAGATTGAAACGCATAAAAGTAACCTTGCCACATGAAGCATAAGATTTTATTTTTCGTAGTTGTAACCATGCTTTTTATGGGCTGTAAAGAAGAAGTCTTGCCAAAACCCAAGGCCATGTTGCGATTGGATTATCCTACGGCTGAATATGTGGAATCCGGCCCAGATTGTGTATATACTTTTGATAAGAACACCCTTTCGGACATTAAGGAAAACAAAGATTGTTCCATGGTACTTGATTATCCTATGATGAACGGGTCCATTTATTTGACCTATAAACCCGTTCAAGGAAACTTGGATACCTTGCTCGTGGATGCTCAGAAACTATCCTACGAACATGTGGTGAAAGCGGATAACATTGTGGAACAACCTTTTTTAAACGAAGAAGATGGAGTGTATGGCATGTTCTACGAAGTAAGCGGAAACGCCGCATCACAATCCCAGTTTTATGTAACGGATAGCATCAATTACTTTGTGACGGGTTCTTTGTATTTCTATGCCAAACCTAATTACGATTCCATTCTGCCTGCGGCGATGTACCTTCAGAACGATATTCGGAGGATCATGGAAAGTCTGCGTTGGAAAAATTAACTATTGAACGGTGTCCTTGGCAAGAAGTGCTTCGGCGCGCTCTATGCTGCCGTTAATTTTTTCCTTGACCACTTTTACCTTTTCTTCCTCTTCATCCAACCATTGCTTTTTTTCTTCGGAAAGTTCTTTGCCGTCAATGATTTCTTCATAATTGAACCGGTCGCCAAAATCTTTCATCCAATCCATCATTGCGGTGTTGGCATCTTGAAGGTCTTTCATGGCCACTTCATATTTTTGGCCCATTTCGGTGGAATCTACTTTTGGCTTAAGCTCTCCGACCAATTTGCCTATCGTGCTCATTTTCGGCATCACCTCGTCGTGGATGGCCATAACCTCTTTCATTTGGGTTTGTTCTTCAGTGGCTTTTTTCTCTTGCTTACAGGAAAAACTCAATAGAAAAACGGCAGATATTAGGAAGGGAAATACTTTTTTCATGGATTTTTATTTGATTACAAAAATAGTGATATACCAAACAACATCGGATAATAAATGTTTAATATGGATTAATCGATAATTATTGAGTGGGTCATAAATAAAAAAGGCGCTCGAGAGGAGCACCTTTTTACGTTATTAAGAGTTTTGATTATTTAAAGTCTGAAGCTTCAACGCCTTCGTTCACCTTGATTTCTTTTACAATAAACTCCATGTTCTGTGGTCCCATGCTTTGCATCAACTTAAAAGGAAACTTGATGCCGGAAACTTCTTGGTAGTCTCCGTAACCGATGGTACTTGTCATTTGTTGTCCTTGCACTTCTTGGGTAACGATTTCCTGTACTTTTAGACCTGTTTCCATGTCATAAAAAGCGGTTTTTCCATCGCTAATTTTGAGTTTGTAGGCTTTTTTGTCATCAACTTGCTCTACCCCTTCAAGGGTAACATCGCCTGCGGCCAAATAATTTAGCTCAGGGAATGCAGCTGATTCTTCTTTGATTTTTGCCACTTCTTCAGCGGAAAGGTCTTTGCGTTGACCCTGCATTATCATATATCCGGAGTCACCATCCAAAACCTGTTTCTGCATAGAGTTGCCCTGCACTTTTATGTTTTGCATGAATTGGTCTTGTGTTGTTTTCTTCATTTCAAGCTCCAATTTCATGCCTTGCATTTCGGCTTCTGCCATCATAGAATACGATTCCACGGCATCCAATTTGGCTTTTCCGCCGATGGCCTCAATGTAATTCTTCAAAACCGCGTTGGCATCGATTCCATCTGGAATTTCAGCGCCATACTCCGGTTTGTCTGTTTTGTTGGCGTACTTATCGTAATAAAGAACAGGAACGGCTTTTCCGTTAAAATTCACTTTCTCCAAATTTTCCAGTACATCTGTTCCTTTTCCGATGACCACTACACGGGCATTGGAGGTCGAAAAGTATTTTTTGGAAGCATTGAGCACATCTTCTTTGGAGATGGCATCCAAACGCTCCAAATACGTTTCGTAAAAATCTTTGGGAAGGTCTTCTGTTTCAATGTTCAATGCGTATTCAGCAACTGTTTCAGGTTTTTCCAAAGCCATTACAAAACTACCGGCATATTTGGCCTTGGCATTGGCCAATTCCTCATCGGATACCGGTTCGGAGGTCATTTGATCGATTTCTTTCAAAATCTCGACTACAGAACTATCGGTAACTGCGTTTCTAACTTGGGCATAGGCGTTGAATCGCATTGGACTGAATTTGTTGGCACGGATACCAGAATACGAACCATAGGTATACCCCTTGTCCTCCCTTAAATTTTTAAACAGACGGGCTTGTGATCCACCGCCCAATATTCTATTGGCCAAAAGAGCGTCCAAATAGTCTTCGTCCTTCATTTTTAAATTTGTGATGTTTTCCACGGCAACTTCGGATTGAACAGCGTTCGGAACATCAACAAAGTTGATTTGTGTGTACTGGACGTCTTGTGGGTCCGAATAGCTGAGGGATGGCGGTACGGCTTTGGTCCATGGGGTAAATGCTTCTGTGACAAGTTCTTTTACGGTATCAAACTCTACATCGCCAATAACCACTAGGTAGGCATTGGCAGGAACAAAATAGGAGCGGTAAAACTGCTCCACATCCATTAGTGAAACATTGTTTACCGTTTCCTCGGTCATAAATTCGCCATAGGGATGATTTTTTCCATAAGCTAAAGCTGCTTGAACTCTATCGGCTATCGCAGAAACATCCTTTTCTTCCGATTTGATTCCGGTAATCACTTTCTCCTTTTCCTTTTCAAACTCTTCTTGGAGAAAGTCTGGGTTGATTGCGGCATCTGCCATTAACTCAAGAACCCTTGGAAAATATTTGGATAAGGAACTTGCAAAGGCGCTTTGCTCACCGATGTAAATATTGGCTCCTAAAAAATCCACTTCTTCATAAAACTCGTCTTTTGGGATGTTTTTGGATCCTTTGCCGAGCATGCTTCCCGTCAAGGCGGAAACTCCTGCTTTGTCCCCCTCCAAAATAGGTGGGTTGTCTATGGACAGCTGGATTCGGACCCGTGGCAACTTGTGATTTTCCACTACGAGTACCTTCAAGCCGTTCTTAAGCTCAAAACGGGCAGGTTCCTTTAAATTTATTTTTGGTGCAGGCCCTGGTTCAGGGGGCGTGCTTCTATCTATTTGTGCGTATGTGGCTGTCATGAACAATGACAGCGCAGCTAAAACTAAATACTTTTTCATCTTAATTAGCGTCTTTTTGTTCTGGAAGGTATTCCAGCTCAATACGCTGGTTCACCTTCAAATATTTTTTGGCCACTTCCATGATTTCCTCACGGGTAATGGAGCGGTAGATATCTATTTCGGTATTGATGAGGTTCGTGTCATCCTTTAGCATATAGTTTTCTGCCAAGGAATTTGCAATGCCTTCAACGCTGCTGTTGGCATTCACAAATTGATTTTCGAACTTGTTTTGAAGTTTTTGATAATCTTTTTCGGAAATCAATTCCATTTGAAGCTTCAAAATCTCTTCATCGATTTCTTTTTTGATATCCTGAATGGAATTGTCTCCTACAGGAAGACCACCAACAATGTACGAGCTGTAATCTTCGGCATCAATGGGAACAGAAAGTATTTGAAGTGCCATTTTTTTCTCGTCAACCAATTTCTTATAAAGTTTGGAACTTTCGCCATCACTTAAATAGGCAGAAATCATGTTGATCACATAGGCATCCCGTTGTCCTTGTCCGGGCGTTCTGTAAGCCAATAGAATGGCCGGGATTTGAATGTTCGGGTCGTAATATTTGGCAAACTTTGTCTCGGTGATAGGGTCTTCCTTGATATTGGGTCTCTTTATTTCGGCTCCCCTTGGAATGGGGCCAAAATAATCTTTGATCATTTTTTTGGTTTTTGCGGTTTCAAAATCACCCGCTACGACCAAAACTCCATTGTTGGGAACATAATAGGTTTGGTTGAATTTTTTGAAGTCCTCCAAAGTGGCGCTTGCCAAATGATCTAAAGAACCGATTACTCCCCATCTATAAGGGTGCTTTGTGTAGAGGTTTTTCAAGATTTGCTCAAAAAATGCACCGTAGGGGGCATTGTCCGTCCTGAGTCTTCTTTCTTCTTGCACCACTTCTTTTTGGGTGTCTACGCCAACTTGCCCGATAATCGGGTGCATCAAACGTTCAGACTCCAACCAAAGTCCAACTTCCAAACTATTGGAAGGGAAAACCTCATAATAATACGTGCGATCCAAAAAGGTGTTGGCATTGTTTCTCCCTCCGTTGGCCGCGGTTATTTGGTCCCACTGGCCTCGCTCAATGTTTTTGGTGCCCTCGAAGAGCAGGTGTTCAAAAAAGTGTGCAAAACCCGTTTTGTCCGGGTCTTCGTCTTTAGATCCCACATGGTACATAACCGATGTGGTCACCACTGGAGCACCGTTGTCTTGATGCAAAATCACATGGAGCCCGTTGTCCAGGTCATACTCTTCAAAAACCACCTCTTGTGCAAAAAGGCTAGTTGCTGCAAAGAGCATGGCAGATGCAGTAAACAAATGTTTTTTCATTTTAATAGTCAGTATTTAAAAATTGATGTTGCTAAGAGGTTGGTATCGATTTATCAATCGATGTTACGCTAAATATAAAATATTTTCGGGCAGCAGATAAATTTTAACCTCGTCTTTGGTTTCAAAGAGTGGGATAATTCACAAACATTCAGTAAATTATACAATGAATTCAAAAAAATACAATATGAAAAATTTAACTCTCCCGATTCGTTTTGGCATAGTCACGAGTGCTGTGCTGATTGCGTATTTTTTGATTTTGGCCTTAATGGGCAAGCATACAAATGTGTTTTATAGCCTGTTCAATGGTGTAATCACGGGTTTTGGAATTTATGAGACCATTAAATATACCAAGATAAAACAGGGTAAGTCTTTCAGCTATGGAAATGGGTTTACGGCCGGTATAACCACTGGCTTTATCGCAACATTGTTGTTTACTATTTTCTTTGCACTCTATGCGACGGAATTGGATAGTGCTTTTCTGGACAAACTTTCGGTTGCCTGGTCCAATGATTATAGGAATTTCCAGGGCATCGTGTTTTTCACCGTGGCCATAATGGGGTTCGCCACTACCTTGGTTTTAACCCTTTCGTTTATGCAACTTTTTAAGACCAGCAACAATTCAAAAAAAATAATGGGCTAAATCCGTGAGGAATACTTGTGGATTAAGGATTTAGCAGTATATTTGCACCCGCTAATTTTGATAAAGCGCAATAAATTTAATCTAATTAACGCATTATGTACGCAATTGTAGAGATGGCAGGGCAGCAATTTAAAGTTGCTAAAGACCAAAAAGTGTACGTTCACCGTTTGCAAGGAGAAGAAGGTGACAAAGTTACCTTTGATAAAGTTCTTCTTTTGGAAGATGGTGATAACGTAACCATTGGCGCCCCGGTCATAGATGGTGCGGCTGTTGAGGCCAAAGTTGTAAAGCACCTAAAAGGAGACAAGGTAATCGTCTTTAAAAAGAAAAGACGTAAAGGTTACCAGAAAAAGAACGGTCACAGACAATATTTGACAGAGATCGTTGTTGAGGGAATTTTGACAAAAGGTGCCAAGAAAGCAGCTCCTGCTAAAGCAAAGGAAGAATCCAAGCCAGCAGCAGAACCTAAAAAAGCTGAGAAAAAAGCAGAAGCACCTAAGAAAGAGGCTCCAAAAGCAACCGAGGACTTGAGCTCCAAAACTGTTGCTGAATTGAGAGATATGGCAAAAGCCAAGGAAATTACCGGTTACTCTTCCATGAAGAAAGCCGAGTTGATTGAAGCGTTAAGCAAATAAGAAAAGAACTAAAATTTATATATCATGGCTCACAAGAAAGGTGTAGGTAGTTCAAAAAACGGTAGAGAATCAGAATCGAAACGCTTAGGTGTTAAGATTTTTGGTGGTCAGGCAGCAGTTGCTGGTAACATTATTGTAAGACAACGTGGTACCAAGCACAATCCTGGCGAAAACGTATACGCTGGAAAAGACCATACTTTGCATGCCAAGGTAGATGGTGTGGTTAAGTTTGAAAAGAAAGTTGGTGGTAAATCTTATGTTTCCATCGAACCTTTTGAAGCATAACAGCGATTTATAAAAGTTAATACGGAAAGGCCCTGCATTTGCAGGGCCTTTTTTGTTGTCTTTATTTTTAATGGTTTGTTAACCCAATGGTGATGTTGGAGTGAGAATCAAAAGCGTACTTGAACTTTTGCTTTTTGCTCAATAACCCACCATGAAAAATGTTTTTGGTTTTGTTTTTTTGTTCAGTTTATTGATTCCGATGGGCGGTTCGGGACAACAGACCAATGTACCTATAACGAATAGAAAAACTACGGATACTTACAATGCACTTCAAAATCAATTGGAGATTGCAAAAAAGAATCCTGAGAACCTGACCAAAATTGCACAAGCCTATCTTCAATTGGGTGAGTACTATCATACACTTGGTCTGTATACCGAAGCCATAGCGCAATACAATTCTGCATTGGAACAGTTAGGGACCAATTTGGATGAATCTCTGCACATTACACTCAACAATAATATTGGTAAAGTATATCTTTCGTTGAACAATTTTGAGTTGGCCGAAAAGTACTTTGAGGAAACCAAACAAGCATCAGAACAACTCAAAGATGATAAGGGTTTGGCCGTTTCACTAGGGCTGTTGGGAGCAAGCCACGAAAAACAATCCAAATACGACGAAGCCCTCCAAGACCAAACCCAAAGTTTAGAGCTTTTTCAAAAATTGGATGATTATTATGGAGTTGCTATTACCAACGAAAATATGGGCAGCATATATGAGGATTTGGGACAGTTCGACCGCGCTTACCAATTCTTTAATAAGGCCTATTGTTATTTTGAAGGCAAAAACACAACCGAGGAAATCAATGTGCTCAATAATCTTGGTGATTCATTCCGAAAACGGGGCGATTATCAAATAGGCTTAGCCTATACCACAATGGCTTTGGACTTGGCCAAGGGGTTGAACGATCTCCATGAATTGGAGAGCGCGCATAAAGACCTTTCCAAAAACTACGCCCTCATGGGCAATTTTGAAATGGCGCACGAGCATCTGCTTCTTGCTGAAGAATATAATAGTGAAATGCTAAGGTCACAAAACTATGACCAATTGAACGTGCTCCAAACCATTTATGAGACCAATAAAAAAGAAGCAGAGATTCAACTATTGAAGGAGCAGAACAAGGTAAGTGTTGCCAATCAGAATTTACTTTGGGTTGCACTATTCGCCATAGCCGTTATTTTTATAATTCTCTTTTACTATATGGGCAGAAAGCGGAAGGCTACGTTGAAGATTCAGGAGTATAAACACCGTATGCTCAAGGCAGAGTTGGACAAAAAAGCCATTGAGGAACAAAACTTACAGCGCGAAGTGCAGTTAAAAGCAGCCTCATTATCGCGATATAGCCTGCACCTCTCCCAAAAGAACAAGATTTTGCTCGATATGTCAAACACACTTCGGAATATGGTCTCACGAAAACATATGAATACTTCGGACAAAATAAAGGAACTGGTCAACGAGATAGATTTTAATCTAAAGCAGGAACAGGAATGGGACGAGTTTATGACTTTTTTTAAGGAGATCCACCCAGAGTTTATCAAGAAACTTTCGATGCTTTCGGAGGATTCATTATCTCCGGCAGAATTACGATTGGGAATGTTATTACGTCTAAATCTTTCTTCAAAAGAAATTGCATCCATTTTACGTGTTACTCCGGATAGCGTTAGAGTGGCCCGTTACCGATTGAGAAAAAAGTTACCCATTGACCAAAAAGAAGAGTTGGTCAACTTTATGATTGAACTTTAACCTCTTAATACCTCTCTTTTTGAGGAAAGGTTATCCCAATGTAAAAAAACTGTAATTGTTGCCCTCTTGTTTCTATCGATTTTCACTTTTGTTTCCTTTTTGTTTCCCTTTAATTTAAATCATAAAGAGTTGATATACATAGTTTTGGATAACATTCTAACGTAAACCAAAATGAAATTGATGAACCTTAAAAAACTACTTTTTGTAACGCTATTTCTGGTGCTCGGAACGGCAATGGGCCAAGCACAATCAGGAAATATTCAGGGTACGATTACCGATGAGAACGGTATCTATGTTCCCGGTGCCAATGTGTATATCGAATCCTTGGTAAAAGGAGCCATTTCCAATTTTGATGGAAAATTTACTTTGGTGGGCATCCCCGAAGGGAGCTATACCTTAAGGATAACCTATA
Organism: Muricauda brasiliensis; assembly: GCF_003057865.1. Lineage (NCBI taxonomy): Bacteria > Pseudomonadati > Bacteroidota > Flavobacteriia > Flavobacteriales > Flavobacteriaceae > Allomuricauda > Muricauda brasiliensis. The sequence goes on from NZ_QBTW01000011.1 coordinate 711,126, forward strand.
TGGGCTACTCCGATGTTGAGCAGGAAGTAACTGTGAGTGCGGGACAAACCACCCCTGTGAGTATTACGCTTCAATCCTCGAATATGGAATTGGATGAAGTTCAGGTGAGTGCTTACGGACTTAGTGGACAATCCAAAGCATTGAATACGCAGAGAAACAATATGAACATCACCAACGTGGTCTCTACCGACCAGATTGGAAAATTCCCCGATGCTAACATTGGTGATGCCGTTAAGCGTATTCCGGGCATCACCATGCAAGTAGATCAAGGTGAGGCACGTAATATAATTGTTCGTGGTCTTTCTCCACAGTTAAACTCTGTTACCTTGAACGGAAGCAGGATTCCTTCTGCAGAATCCGATAACAGAAATATTCAGATGGACCTTATCCCTTCGGATATGATCCAGACCATTGAAGTGAACAAGGCGGTTACCCCCGATATGGACGGTGATGCACTGGGTGGTTCTGTAAACTTGGTGACCAGAACGGCGCCACAAGGTTTCAGGCTTTCTGCCACCGCGGGTTCGGGAGTTAACTTTATTACCGACAAGCGTATTTGGAACGGTTCCATTTTAGTGGGTGACCGTACCAACGATGGAAAATTCGGGTACATGTTCTCGGCAACGATCAACGATAACGACTTTGGTTCCGATAATATCGAAGCCGAGTGGGACAACGAGTTTGAATACAATACGGGAGTCGAAGATGAAGAGGGCGAGCCTATTCTTGAAGAAATGGATGTTAATCCGTATACCAATGTTACGGAGCAACGTACCTATTTGGTGCAAAGGGTAAGAAGAAGTTTTTCTGCCAATTTTGATTATCAGATCAATGCCGCCAACAACATCTATTTAAAGACGATGTACAACTGGAGGGACGACCGGGAGAACAGATTTGCATTTGCCCAAGAGATATTGGACGGCGAGGATATAGAAGAAGGGGATTTTACCATAACCAATGGGGTTCCAACGCGTTTCCCGATTGAGGCCGTGCGCGAATCCAAAGGTGGAATAGCGGGTGGTAGAAACAAAAACCGTAGGTTGGAAGACCAGCGTATGCAGAACTATACCTTGGGAGGTGATCATCTTTTTGGGAATCTAAAATTTGATTGGATGGGAGCTTATGCCAAAGCATCAGAAGAACGTTTGAACGAGCGTTACGCCGCCTACGCCGCCGAGTATATCATCAACAACGATAACTTTGACCCAAAGTACCCGATTATGACAGCTGCCGACCCAAGCGACTTTAATAACTTGGATAATTTTGAGTTTGATGAGATCACCAACGAAAACCAATACACCGAAGAAGAGGATATCAACTTTTTTGCAAATTTTGAATTGCCCGCCGATATTTTTGGTAAGGGGGAAGGTAGCATCAAATTCGGGGCAAGAGGCCGTTTCAAGACCAAATTGAGAAACAATGATTTCTTTGAATATGATTTGGAGGATTTGTACCCAACGTTGGGCGCAGTTCCTGTAAAAAATTACACTGACCCGGATTACTTGGCAGGAGAGAAGTTCCAAGCGGGAACTTTTGCAAGCGAAGAATGGTTGGGGGCACTTGATTTGAACAGTACAAACGGCGAAGCTTTACCGGACGAGTACCTTCCTGGGAATTTCGAGGTAAAGGAGAACGTTCTGGCGGCTTATCTAATGTTCAACCAAAAACTTTCAGAGAAATTGAGTGTATTGGCAGGTGTTAGGGTAGAGAATACTAAACTTGATTCCGAAGGAAACAGAGTAGTTTATATAGAGGAAGACGAAGATGCAGGAATCGAAGAAAGTATAGAGGTTGAAGGCGTTTCGGACGAGAATTCGTATACCAATGTATTGCCGGGCATTCACTTTAAATATGACTTGGACAATAGCACTGTTTTAAGGTTTGCATGGACAAATACTTTGGCGCGCCCAAATTACGTGGACCTTATTCCAAGATCGGAAATCGTAAACGAGGACGAGGAGGTTATCGTAGGCAATCCAGAATTGGACCCAACAACCTCCATGAACTTTGACTTGAATGCTGAGCACTATTTTGAAAGCGTTGGTATCCTATCCGGGGGATTATTCTACAAAAGGATAAATGATTTTATCTACACCTATATCACCGAAGCAGAAGATGATGCATTTGGTTCCGGAACTACGGGTTATGATGTGTTTCAGCCTTTGAACGGCGATTCTGCTTCCATTTTTGGTGCTGAGGTATCTTTTCAAAGGCAATTGGACTTCTTGCCCGGTTTTGCCAGGAACTTTAGCATTTATCTGAACTACACTTACCTATCATCAAACGCTGATGGTATCCGTAACGAGGATGGTGACGAGCGTACCGATTTGGATTTGCCAAACACCTCCCCGAATATGTTCAATGGTTCCTTGGGTTATGCCGATAAAAGGTTCAGCGCCAGGCTATCCGCTAACTTCTCGGATTCTTATATTGATGAAATAGGAGGCAATGCTTTTGAGGATAGGTATTATGATACCCAGTTTTTCTTGGATTTTAATGCCAGTTACGCCATCACCAACAATTTGAGAATCTATACCGATGTGAACAATATTACAAACCAGCCGCTGCGCTATTTCCAAAGCGTAAAGGAAAGAACACAACAAGCAGAATTTTACAGCGTAAGATTCACCTTTGGTTTGAAGTACGACTTGTTTAGAAAATAATTTCAGGTAGTATATTTATATACGGTGTCACAACAAGTGCCTACCAAGTAAGGGTAGGCGCTTGGGACTGGCATTTCCTATCTTAATTATCAATATGAGAAAAATATTTATACCAATTATAGCTGCTGTTGCATTGACCTCTTGCAATCAAGGAAGCAAACTGCCAGCTATTGCCCCAGATATAATCACAGAAAAAACGCCGAACGATACCGATGACCCCGCTATTTGGATCAATCCGGACGATGCATCCAAAAGTATTGTGTTCGGAACCGATAAAGAGACCAACGGCGGTGTTTATGCCTTTGACCTTGATGGTAAGATCATTGAGGAGAAATCCATCAAAAACATCCAAAGACCCAATAATGTGGATTTGGAATATGGCTTTCAGCTAAACGATTCCGTTACCGTTGATGTAATCGCTTTTACCGAAAGGGAAAAACAACAGATCAGATTGTTCTCCGTGCCCGACATGAAACCGCTCGATGGCGGTGGTTTTCCAGTATTCGAGGATGAAACGGATATGGAGCAACGTTTGGCCATGGGAATTAGTCTGTACAAATCCCCAAAGGATTCATCCCTATATGCGATTGTCGGCAGAAAGATAGGACTAAGCGGTTCGTATTTGTATCAATATAAACTGGAATCGGACAGCACAGGGGTTTCGTCCAATTTGGTGCGTAAATTCGGGAGTTTTACAGGAGGAAAGGAAATCGAGGCCATAGCTGTGGATAACGAAATGGGTTACGTTTACTATTCCGACGAAGGAGAATGCGTAAAAAAATATTACGCTGAACCAAGTATGGGCAATGAAGAATTGGCCTGTTTCGGTGGTGAACTGTTCTTGGAGGATATTGAAGGCATTGCCATTGCCAGGTACGCCAATGGGGAGGGATACATCATTGTTTCCGATCAACAACGCGGACAGTTCAACATATTCTCCCGAAAGGACAATAGTTTTGTAAAAGCCGTAAATCTATCTACCTTGGAAACCGATGGTTGCGATGTGGTCACTGTGCCATTGAACGATACGTTCCCAAATGGTCTTTTCGCCGCCATGAACGATGAAAAAAACTTTTATTTCTACGACCTGAAAAAGGCGCTGGACTTAAAACCTTAGTTTTCGTTTTCGGGCGGTAATTTCCCAGGTATCCACTTTTTTACCGTTCTCGATAACAGAAACTTCATCATGAAGGTTGATACTGGGACAAATATGATACGGAATCCCGTACAGGACATCACCAACTTTGTATTTGTCCCAATCCTTTACCTTGATCACCCCGTGTTCCTCACTCTGTGAAAGCAGTTCGTAACCATCAAGATTCAGGAATTTCACACGCTTGTCAATTGGGTTTTCGGCCGCTACCGATTTATGTCCCAAGTCTACGGTTATAATCCCTTCGGTTGGTTTGGAAATTACCCGTGTGACCAAGATTGCGGCATGCTTGAAATTTTGTTCCGTCAATTTTTCACCATATCCCCAATCCCAAAGCACACAAGTGCCGGGGCTGGTAATTCTATTTTCTTGCAGCAAATGAGATGTGAACGATGGGGTTCCGCCACATATCAATTGAGCATGGGGGTAATCTACCCTTAGCGCATCAAAATAAACCACCACATCCATTACCTCTTGTTCTATTTTTTGGTTGCGCACCTCAAAATCGGAATCCCTTAGGTGGCCATCGTAAGCGTGCAGCCCTTTAAAATTGAGTGATTTGCATATTTTCAAATAGTTGATGAGCTCGTCCAGCCCTGGGCCAATTTGGATTCCGGACCGGTCCATTCCATTGTTGATATCAATATAAATATTGGCCGTGAGCTCTTTTTCTTTGGCTTTTTGGTTTAAAAGTTCCGCACTGTCCAAATTGTCCACTAAAGTTGAAAACTCTGTATTTGGATAGTGTTCCATCAAACGTAAAAAACGATCCAACTTTGGTCCCACCAATTGATGGGCAATAAAAACGGCTTTGGCTCCAGCCTCTGCGGCAATCTCTGCTTCGGAAATAGTGGAAGACTTGAATTTTGAGATTCCCGAGCCCAACAAAAGCTCCATTACCCGGGGCATTTTGTTGGTCTTTATGTGCGGCATCAATCTATCTGTTTGTCCATGGACCATCGAAACCATCTCTTCTATATTGAACTTGAGATGTTCCAAGTACAATGAGATGGATGGGGAATCAACAGTTTCAATATTTTCAATTTCGTACCAATGGTCATTCATAACATTCCTCTTTTGAACCAATAAAGGTAAGAATCAAGATTTGATGCCTAGGAATTTTTTTGCCGGCGGACCAATTAAATGTGTCGAAATGAGATTCTAGAAAACCTAAAATCAAAATCTTTTGTACCTTCAATAGCATTAACTATAAATCTTATATCATGAAAAAAGTTATTATTTCTTCACTTTTAGCCTGCTCTATTTTGTTTACCAGCTGCTTAGGTTCTTTTAGCGCTTTCAATAATTTGAAAGATTGGAACCAGGGATTAACGGATAGTAGGTTTTTGGACAACCTCATTTTTTGGGGATTGAACATTGTGCCGGTATATCCACTTTTTTTCTTGGGAGATACCCTTATCTTCAACGTAATCGAATTTTGGTCCGGATCCAACCCGATAGCCATGAAAGATGGAGAGTCGGAAACCCAAATGGTGGAGCACGATGGCAACACTTTTGAAATGATCGCAACCAAGAACAGAATTCAGGTAACCGTGGTGGAAGGCCCAAAAAAAGGAAAGAAAATCGATTTGGTGTACAAACCGGATGAAAAATCTTGGAATGCCGTTCGTCCTAACGGTGAGATTATTAAACTTTCCTCTTTTGAAGAAGGATTCTACATTGTTTACATGCCCAATGGTGAAGAAATAAAGATTGACCCAAATAGCACAAGGGAAGAAGGTCTGGCCTTGTTGGAAGAAAACAAGACCTGCTACTATGGAGAGACCCTATTGGCAGATTAATAAAATTTTCCCAAATAAAAAACCCATGGCAAGCACCATGGGTTTTTGCTTTTTAATCCTTTGGTGTTTAGTAACGGTAGTATTCAGGTTTAAAAGGACCTTCTACGGTTACACCAATATATTCAGCTTGTTCTTCGTTAAGCTCTGTTAACTCGGCACCCAAACGAGACAAGTGCAGTTTGGCCACTTTTTCGTCCAAATGCTTCGGAAGCATGTACACCTCGTTGGCATATTTGTCATTGTGGTTCCAAAGCTCTATTTGCGCCAAGGTCTGGTTGGTGAACGAGTTGCTCATTACAAAACTTGGGTGTCCGGTGGCACAACCAAGGTTTACCAATCTACCTTCCGCCAAGATGATCACATCTTTGCCATCTATGGTGTATTTGTCCACTTGAGGTTTTATTTCATTCTTGGTATTTCCATAGGTACCGTTCAACCATGCCATATCTATTTCATTGTCAAAATGGCCAATGTTACATACAATGGCTTTGTCCTTAAGGGCACGGAAATGCTCCTCTCGGATGATATCTTTGTTACCTGTTGTGGTAATCACGATGTCTGCATTGGATACCACGGTTTCCAGTTTTTTCACTTCAAAACCATCCATACAGGCTTGTAGGGCACAGATCGGGTCGATTTCGGTAACGGTAACAATGGAACCGGCTCCACGGAATGAAGCTGCGGTACCTTTTCCAACATCGCCATAACCTGCAACCACTACGCGTTTACCGGCCAACATAGTGTCGGTAGCTCTACGAATGGCATCCACGGCACTTTCACGACAACCATATTTATTATCAAATTTTGATTTGGTAACAGAATCGTTCACGTTGATGGCGGGCATCGGAAGTGTTCCCTTTTTCATTCTTTCGTACAAGCGGTGCACTCCTGTGGTAGTTTCTTCTGACAACCCCTTAATACCTCCTGCAAGTTCTGGATATTGGTCCAACACCATATTGGTAAGGTCGCCACCATCGTCCAAGATCATGTTCAACGGCTTTCTGTCCTCACCAAAAAACAAGGTTTGTTCTATACACCAGTCAAACTCCTTTTCGTTCATACTTTTCCAGGCATACACAGGAATTCCAGCAGCGGCAATTGCAGCGGCGGCATGATCCTGAGTAGAGAAAATGTTGCAAGAACTCCAGGTAACGTCAGCACCCAGTGCGACCAATGTTTCAATCAAAACAGCAGTCTGGATGGTCATATGCAAACAACCGGCTATTCTAGCACCTTTTAAAGGTTGTTGTTTCCCATACTCTTCACGTAGGGCCATAAGACCTGGCATTTCTGCTTCGGCAAGCTCAATTTCTTTCCTTCCCCAATCGGCAAGAGAGATATCTTTCACTTTATAAGGAACATACGGAATTGTCTTTGTGCTCATACTTTATATAAATTTACTTTTGTAGCTTCGCTTTTGTAGTGCGACAAAGATACAAATTCACTTAACTTAAGTTAATGCCTCTTTACAAAACAATAACAGTTTCTCCGACCACTAAGGTCTACATCTGGAAAGTGACCGAACCAGAAGGTGAACTTTCTAAGAATGTGGAGCTTACAGAGCATTGTCAAACTAGGATGGACGGCATGAAATCCATGGCGCACCGACGGGCTTTTTTGAGTATTCGTCACCTTATGGCCGAGGCAGGTTATGTGGACCATGATTTGTATTATGACGATTTTGGGAAGCCCCATCTAAAAGATGGTAAGTTTATATCCATTACCCATTCGCACAACTTTACAGGCATCATCATCAGTGAAACGGATGAAGTGGGTATAGATATTGAGATGCAACGCGATAAAATATTGAAGATAGCTCACAAATTCACACCTATCCAAGAGTATAAAACGTTGGCCAATTCCGAAGCACTCATACGAAAATTGACCATAGTTTGGGGGGCAAAGGAATCGCTCTATAAAATTTATGCACAACAGGGGCTCAGTTTTTTACGTCATATCAATGTCATCGATTTTTCTTTTGAGGATACTCGAACCGTTGCCGAAATACTGTACCATGGCAAAAGGACCCATTACGAAATCGAGTTTTTGGAGTTTGAAGGGTTTACGTGCGTTTATGCCCTTAAAATGATGGGGGGATAACAATTCCTTTTTGTAGTTTTACCCTGAAATTATTTGCTCCATGAGAATATCCGTTGAACTTACGCTATCTCCGCTTCAGGATGATTTTGAGGCCCCGGTAATCGCTTTTATCAAAAAGTTGCGAGACTCTGGACTTACTGTTTTGGAGAACCCACTGAGCACACAGGTTTTTGGGGGTTATGATGAAGTAATGGAATTGCTCAATTCAGAAATAAAGAAAAGTTTTGAGAATTTGGACCATGTGGTGCTGACCATGAAAATGGTAAAATCCGACCGAAGCGAGTATGAACCCCATTTTTGATTTTTTTCTTGGTCCTTACGAAGGTCGTGAGCTGTCCCTCATCATTTTGGAGGCAACTGCATTTTTCTTTGGTATTGCCAGTGTTGTCTATGCCAAAAAAGAAGATATTCTGGTATATCCTACCGGCTTGGTCGCTACAGTTATTACGACCTATATCTTTTTTGTCGATAATCTTTTCGGGGACATGATGATGAACTTCTACTATTCCATAATGAGTATTTATGGATGGTGGAACTGGGCAAGACGAAGGGATGATAGAAACCCTGTGGTACATATTACACGAACCAATTCTAAGGAGAAATTTATCGGGATTGGTTTTTTTCTGTTGACCATGTTGGTCACATACGGGGTTTACAAAGCTTTTGGAGCGGATATAGGGCCCACAAACTACGTGGATATCTTTACCTCGGGTGTTTTCTTTACGGCAATGTGGTACATGGCCAACAAAAAGCTGGAAAACTGGACCCTTTGGATATTGGGTGATTTAATTACCGTACCTTTGTACGCCTACAGGGGATGGGGTATGTTCTCTTTACAGTACCTCATTTTTACTGTTCTAGCTGTACAGGGATATCTAGCATGGAAGAAAAACTTGGCCAAGAGCCCACAAACCTCATAAAAGTGGTCCTTTTTGGACCTGAATCCACAGGCAAGACCACGTTGTCCAAACAACTGGCGGAATACTACAATACCGAATGGGTGCCCGAATATGCTCGCGAATACCTACAAGATAAATGGGACAGAGAACAAAAAACATGCGAACCACACGATTTGTTGCCCATTGCTTACGGACAAATGCGCCTAGAGAACCAATTGGCGAAAAAAGCAAATAAAGTACTTATATGTGATACCGACCTTTTGGAGACAAAGGTGTATTCCGAAGCGTATTACAACAGTACCTGTGACCCACTTTTGGAAGAATACGCCCTAAAAAACAGTTACGACCTCTACTTCCTGACCTATATCGACACGCCTTGGGTAGCTGATGATCTTAGGGACAAACCGGATGAGAGAGAACGGATGTTTATGCATTTTAAAGAAGCTTTGGAGGATAATAACAGGAAATTCATTAATTTGAGGGGAGATAAAGCGTCAAGGCTTTCCACAGCAGTAGAACACATAGATAAACTTCTCCAAAAACATGATAAAATTAAGTCCTAAAGACTTGGAACAACTGGACTCCAAAGGAATTTCCAAAGAAAAAGTAAATAATCAAATACAAACATTTAAAGAAGGCATCCCATTTGTACAACTATCGCAAGCAGCGGTAGTGGGCAATGGAATACTTCGGTTCTCGGAAAAGGAGCAGTTGGATCTGCTTCAATATTTTGAGGATAATAGAAAGGAACTTGAACTATTAAAGTTTGTTCCAGCCTCCGGAGCGGCATCCCGTATGTTCAAGGCCATGTTCAATTTCTTGGACAGCTATGACCCATCAAAAGAAGAGCTGTCCGAATACATAGAACGCACAGGAGACCAAGATGCTAAAAAATTTACCAAGAATCTTTCCGACTTTCCCTTTTATGATTTGATCATGTCCAGAATCAAGGGCAAAGCCTCCAACAAAGATGAGGAAGCCTATCTTTTTGTAAAGGAAATGTTGATGGACAGCGGTCTTAACTATGGCTTTTATCCCAAAGGTCTTTTGCCTTTCCATAAATATAAAACGGGTACGGCAACCCCCTTCGAGGAGCATTTGAAAGAAGCCGCCCTCTATGCAAAAACAAAGGGTACCGCCAATCTTCATTTTACCGTATCGGAACAGCATGATGAGATGTTTGCGAAAGAGGAAGCGACTGTGGGGCCAAAAATCTCCAAGAAAACAGATACTTCTTTCAATATTACCTATTCCAATCAAAAACCATCTACTGATACCATTGCAGTAGATATGGAGAACAACCCTTTTAAAAATAACGATGGTTCTATTTTGTTCCGTCCGGGAGGACATGGTGCCCTCATAGAGAACCTGAACGATCAGGATGCAGATATTATCTTCATCAAGAATATAGATAATGTGGTCATCGATAAAAACTTGGAGACCGTATCAAACAGTAAAAAAATGTTGGCAGGTGTTCTTAAAAAAGTTCAGGACAAAGCGTTCGCCTATGCCAGACTTTTGGACAAGGATGAAGTTTCCATTGAAAAAGCTGACGAGATCAAAGCGTTTTTGGAGAAAGACCTTAATGTACGTATGCCTAAGAATTATGATGATTTTGGAGTAGAGGAGCAAAAAGCGATGTTGAAGGACAGAATCAACCGTCCCATACGTATATGCGGTATGGTCAAAAATGAAGGTGAGCCCGGTGGCGGTCCATTTTGGATAAAAGATGCACAAGGCAACATATCCCTTCAGATAATAGAGTCCGCCCAAATAGATATGGAGGATAAAGCCCAAGCGGCTATACTACAGAATTCCACACATTTTAATCCGGTAGATCTGGTATGCGGGGTACGTGACTACAAAGCACAAAAGTTTGACCTTTTGGACTTTGTGGATAGCAAACAAGGTTTTATTACCGGTAAAACCAAAGAGGGAAAAGAATTGAAGGCACTGGAGCTCCCTGGATTATGGAATGGGGCAATGGCTTTTTGGAACACCATTTTTGTAGAGGTGCCACTGGTGACCTTTAATCCGGTTAAAACGGTTAATGATCTTTTAAAACCAACTCATCAGGCATAACTGATTAATTAACAATAGACTAATCCCGCTGCTGAAAAAGTAGCGGGTTTTTTTATATTCAAATGTGACTTGGTTTTAAAAGATGTGTCTAAAAATATAATCGGAATCGTTTCCGGTGACATGATTAAATTTTTTGATAATCCTTGCGGGGTTGTCTTAACTAGGTTGGTTGATTTGGTAAGATAGCCGTGCTTTATGTACGGCTTTCTTTTCATTAATGTTCAAAAAGATAGACAACGGCATATATGTTTTACAAAATAATATTGTTTTTAAACGTGGTATCGTTGGGCTTGGCTCTATATATATTGATATCCTACTTAAGGAACAGAAACAAGCATAAACATATCAAAAAACAGGATGATGCTATATAAACACTAGCCATGTATTATCCATTTCTGCCAATCTGTACCATGGTCTTTTTTCCTTGTGACCATTTATTGGCAAATACGAAAGGCTGCCTGGGCAGCCTTTCTTGTATAATTTTTACACACTTTGTTTACGGTATTACACAGTTTTACACAACTATTAAAATTGGCACAAAAACGTAAAGTATTAAAAATCAATAAATTAACTGGATTTTTAAAAATTTTCTGGTGTTGGCACTATGTTTTCAGTTAGATAAGCAAGTTTAACAATAAAATTAAATACCATGAAAAATTTAGCTTTAGCAACAGTACTATCATTTGTAGGAATCACAGCATTTGCAAATGTTGAAACTCCAGAACTAGAAAATAACAGTGCAATCGAGATTGTAGTAGGAGATTTTGAAGAAATCAGCGTGTCTGACCTTCCTTCTGCTGTATCTAGCGCAGTAGAGTCTAACTACCCTACCGCTAAAATCGATAAAGCATACAAAAACGATAAGGACCAATATAAATTGGAACTTACCCTTGAAGACGGTACATCAGGAACTGTATATGCCGATGCTGAAGGGAACTGGATTGACATGTAATTAGATATATCACCCCACAATAGTTAGTTTGGTTGATGAAGGGCTGCAGTATGCAGCCCTTTTTTTTTGTGATAATTTTATAAGAAAGCAATCATCTTTAAAAAGATATGGGCCGTATATTAGGTAACTGAATTATGCCCAAAATCCTAATCATTGAAGACGATACCGCTTTCTGTCAAATGCTTCAAAAGTTTTTGACCAAGAACGGTTTTGAGGTATCCATAGGTTTCTCCATCAAAGAAGCAGAGGAACATCTTGCATCATCAACTTTCGATTTAATATTGTCCGATGTAAGATTGCCCAAAGGAAACGGAGTTACTCTGCTTGCACAGGTCAAACGCGATTCTCCAAAAACGCAGGTTATTCTGATGACGGGTTATGCAGAGGTGAAAACCGCGGTAAACGCCATCAAAGAAGGTGCTTTCGACTATATTTCAAAACCTTTTACACCAGAGGCGATACTTGGAGTGATCAAAGAAGCATTGAAAACACAGGTCGTCGAAACACAAAAGGCTGTTGAACCTTCTAAAAAGGTACCAATAGAGGAGAAGAAGCCCGTTGGCTTTTTAAAAGGACAGGGAGAAAAATCCAAAAAACTTCAACAGTATGTAGAGTTGGTCGCCCCCACAAATATGTCTGTTTTGCTTACTGGCGAAAGCGGTACGGGAAAAGAGGTGACAGCCAACTCCATTCATTTGGCAAGTAAGAGGAGCAATAAACCTTTTGTGGCCGTGGATTGTGGGGCCATACCAAAAGAAATAGCCACAAGCGAGTTTTTTGGTCACCTTAAAGGTAGTTTTACGGGAGCTATTGATGATAAAAAAGGTCATTTTGAAGCTGCCAATGGCGGAACACTCTTTTTGGACGAGGTAGGGAATCTTTCATATGAACACCAGGTACAATTGCTCAGGGCCATTCAAGAACGTAAGATAAAACGTGTGGGTAGCACCCAAGAAATCCAAGTGGATATTCGAATTATAGCCGCCACAAACGAAAATCTTCTTGAAGCTGTCGAAGAAGGCGATTTTAGGGAAGATTTGTACCACCGACTCAATGAATTTTCCATAGAAGTACCATCTTTAAGGGATAGGCGGGAAGATATTCTCCTGTTTGCCGATTATTTTTTGGCCAGGGCCAATACCGAATTGGACAAAAATGTGCTTGAATTTTCCGAGGAAACCAAAAATATTCTGCAGAAGTACGATTGGCCCGGGAATTTAAGAGAAATGAAAAATGTGATCAAAAGAGCTGTACTTTTCTCCCCAACGGAAACCATGTTCCCTAATGCATTGGCAGATGAGGTGGTCGATGGCGCCAATAAAGAGCATGAAGTCAATTTCTCTAAATCCGATTTTGAACGAGAAAGGATTCTGAGTGCATTAAAGCAAACCAACTTTAACAAGAGCAAGGCAGCAAAACTGTTGCAGGTTACCCGAAAGACACTTTACAACAAAATCAATCAATATCAATTGGATGTTTAGCCAGATATGCTTGGATTTCAACATCAAGATTGTTCAGGACTGTTTGAAGTTCTGATAAAATTTCAAATACCTTTTCTCCTGTTGCATCATCGGGAAGATGTTCCAAAACCTCCAATAATTGAATGGCATCATGTACTTCCAATTGCCTGAACATGGGTAGCATTTTGTGGGATATGGCCTTAATATCGGTATAATCCTGATTGCCAATAGCGGAAAACATGAGCTCCATGTTTTTGAGGGAATTATCCAAAAAGACCTGCAAAACTTCTTTGACCGACTCAAAACTGTCTAGAAATGCGGAAATATTTCGAATGGTAAATAAGGAGGAAGCTGTGTCCGGGATTTCGTTTTTGAAACTCATATTATTGACGAACGACAAAGCTTTTAATAGGTCTGTTGCTGAGAAAGGTTTCTGCAGAACTTCGGTAAAACCTGCATCCAAATATTCAGATTTATTTCCAATCTGTTGACCGGTCATTGCTATTATGGGTTTTGAATAACCTGTATTATTGACTTTTTCCAATACTGAAAAACCATCAATCGAAGGCATTTGAATATCCGTGATAACCACGTCGAATTGATGGATTTCGGAAATGTGAAAATCATCAAAATTTGTAAAAGTTGCGGTTTTTACCTGATGGAGTTTGCAGACTTCTGATATAAGACTCAACATATTTTCGTCATCATCGATTACCAAAATGGATAAATCATCAGGTTTTACAATTGGAGTTTCGAAATTGTCCTCTTTGATTTCGATATTGGTAAACTCAACAGGAATCTCAACTGTAAAGGTACTCCCCTTGTTCACTTCGCTGCTCAAGCTTAAAGTGCCATCCAATAATTCGGTAAGTTTTTTGGAAATGGTCAGGCCAAGGCCATACCCAATTTGTTTTTTCTCTGTGGATTCCCCTGCTTGGATAAACTCTTGGAAAATGGCTTCTTGCTTTTCTGCAGGTATTCCGATTCCTGTATCCTCAACCTCGATTTTTGCCCATTTGGATTTACTTTTTTCAACCACAGTTGCGGTAACCTTTACAGACCCTTCATCGGTAAATTTAAAGGCATTGCCAATCAGGTTGGATAATATTTGCCGTATTCTAAATGGATCGTTTATGATGGGTGTTTTTAAATCTTCGGAGACTTTCAATTGTAACGACACTCCTTTTTTGGATTGCATCTCCTCAAAATCTGTTGCCGTGTCTTCTATTAACTGTGACAGCAAAAAAGGAACTTTGTCCAATTGAATTTTGCCAGCCTCTAATTTTGAAAAATCCAAAAGGTCGTTCACCAGTTTTTCTACATAATCGGAAGAAGATTGAATCTTTTTTAAATAATTCGATTGTTCGGAATTTAGTCCGCTTTGCCCTATCAAATCGGAATAACCGCTAATGGTATTCAAAGGAGTGCGCAGATCGTGGCTTACGGTCGATATAAGCTGCTCCCTACTTTTTAAAAGCGATTCCGAATATTTTTTGGCCCTTTCGAGACGTTCCCGATATTCTTGGACTTTCCAATAATCTTTGGAAATCATAAAAGTGAATACAACTACGATAATCAACCCTAAGATCACCGCTCCACCGGCCAAACGTGTGCTTTTTTTCAGTGCTTCTTCCTGCTGAAGAGCATCTAGATATGTGTTCTGGGCCATTTCTCGTTCAAAATCCGATAAAATCCCCCTCATTTTTTGGGAAAGTTCAAGGTCTGTGCGATATATTTCGAGTTCCTTTTGAAGTACAGTCCTCTCGGCAGTGGCAGTTTCTGTAATGGCTTTGTTTATGATGGATTTGGAAACCTCTAAAATGGAATCGATATTGTTGGCGTCCGCACCCCCATCTGAGTTCGGGATATTCTTATTAAGAATGGCCACAGATTTTCGTATGGACTCTTTTGCTGCTGGGGATAATTTGTCAAAGTTCGGAGCAAAGGTTTCGGGGGTAATTCTTCCCATACCCACTTCCATATCATGAAAAGCCTTTAAAACCGAATCCAACGAAGTATTGTTTTCGTTCCGTACCTTAAGTTTTCGCAATTCTGCATTATTGAAGACTTTTTGGCTCAGTAATTCTTGAACACTGTCTAATTCAGAACTTAGGGGACTGTAATCTGATCTTACCAACGGCTTTAGAGAATCGATGAAGGCCGTAATAGAATCCACTTTTTGCGCATAGGATCTTAAATCCTCTGGCTTTTTGGTCTGGAGGGCCAATTTGGATAAATTTTCAGCATCGTAGAGTTGTGTGAGCAATATATTGGTCTTCAATAGCTTTTCATTGCTGTCGTCCTGGTTTTTGGATGAGGCGTAGCTTTTGAATTCATTATAGATGAAAAATGCAGCCAGAGATGCAAGAAGACCCAGCGTAACATAGCTCATTACAATTTTCAGGGTAAACCTTTTTTTTGATTTTGGATGCATACTCTTATATACGCTTGCACTTGGGGTGCATGGTTGTTAGCAAAAGTTAAATTTTTAAGATGTTTTTTATGAAAATCAATACGGGCAGCTTACATTTGCGGCATCTCAAAGGGGTGCTTTTAACAAAAGGCTGAGATTATACCCAATGAACCTGGGCGGGTAATGCTGCCAAGGGAATGCGCTGGCCGCATCTTGGAATTTCTATGTTTCTTTAGAAACAAAAATCAATTTTTAACAAAGAATAATGACCCCTTTTATTCGTAACATTTTTACGAATGAAACTCTATTCAATTATTCAAAAAAGAGTCTTTTCTGGCTCGTTGCGATCGTCGAAAAAAACTAAAGGACATCGCACCAAAATGCTATTTGCAAGTACGGCCCTATTTGGCCTGGCACTTTCCTTAAGTGCACAAGAAGAACCTGTTGACAGCCTTGAGGGAACAAAAGTTGTTCTGGATGAAGTTCTAGTGCAATCCATAAGGATTACCAAGGATTTCCCCATTACTTTTTCTGATTTGGATAAGGTGGAACTGGCTCCTCGAAATCTCGGTCAGGACATCCCGATTCTCATGAATTTTATGCCAGCCGTTGTGACCACATCGGATGCTGGGGCGGGTATCGGTTACACCAGTATGCGGGTTCGTGGTAGCGATGCAACAAGAGTCAACGTTACAATTAACGGTATTCCGTATAACGATGCAGAATCGCATGGTACTTTTTGGGTGAACATGCCCGATTTTGCTTCCTCTACGCAAAGTTTGCAATTGCAGCGTGGCGTGGGAACATCTACGAACGGTGCAGGTGCCTTTGGGGCTAGCTTAAACATGCTGACCGATGCTTTTTCGGAGGAAGCATATGCAAAAATCTCATCATCAGTAGGAAGTTTTAATACACTGCGCAGCAACGTAAAGTTTAGCACGGGTTTAATGAACGACCATTTTGAATTTTCTGGACGTTTATCACGGGTAACTTCAGATGGTTACGTAGATCGGGCATCCTCTGAATTGGAAAGTTATTTTCTGCAAGGAACTTATAAAGATGATAATACCTTGATCAAGGCGTTGCTTTTTGGTGGACACGAAATTACCTATCAGGCGTGGAACGGTATAACCGCAGACCAGTTGGAAGATAACCGTACCTACAACTCGGCCGGGGAATATACCGATGATAACGGAAATACTCAATACTATGAAAATGAGGTCGACAATTATAAGCAAGACCATTTTCAATTGCACTGGTACGAGACTTGGAACTCCGCATGGAACACGCATTTGGCCGTTCACTATACAAGAGGCCGGGGCTTTTTTGAGCAATACAGGGAAGAAGACGATTTTGCTACTTATGGTCTGGAACCTTTCACAGTAAATGGAGAATTGGTAGAAACTACCGATTTGATTCGCCGCCGTTGGTTGGACAATGATTTTTATGGAACCGTATTTTCCGCTACCTACAAAAGTGAAAGCCTAGAACTAATTATGGGCGGGGGGTACAATGAATACAAAGGAGACCACTTTGGCGAAATCATATGGGCAGAATATGCACGCAATAGTGAAATTCGTGATAGGTATTATGACGATAATTCCACCAAAACAGATATAAACTTCTACACAAAGGCTAATTATCAGCTTACGGACCAGTGGTCCTTGTTCGGAGATGTGCAATATCGTGGTGTTGGTTATCAGGCCAATGGCGAGGATACTGGTCTAGTGGACGATACATTCAATTTTTTTAACCCGAAAGCTGGAGTCACTTTCGATTTGAACCGAAACAATAACTTTTACTTTTCGTATGCGCGAGCCAATAGGGAGCCCAACCGTAACGATTACGAAAGCGGAAGCCCAAAACCTGAAAAACTCAACGATTTTGAGCTGGGCTGGAGATACGTTTCACCAAGTTTTCAGTTGAACACCAATGTGTACTATATGCGTTACAAAGATCAGTTGGTTTTGACTGGAGGTTTGAATGATGTAGGGGCCCCGTTGAGGTCCAACGTTGGTGATAGTTATCGTTTAGGATTGGAAATCGATGCCAACGTAACGCTCTCCAATTCCTTTAAATGGAGACCGAACATTGCTTTGAGCGATAACAGGAACCTAGATTATTTCTTTGAGCGGGATGGAGAGCTTCAAGATTTGGGAAATACAAATATTGCCTTCTCCCCAAAATTGATTGCGGGCAACATTATCACCTATCAGCCCAACACCAACTTTCAGGTTTCATTGCTTTCAAAGTTTGTAGGCAAACAATACATGGGCAATATAGATTCCGAAGGCTCGGTTTTGGATAGCTATACCCAAACGGATTTCAATATTCAGTACACGATCAACATGAACTCTTTTATAAAGAGTATTGAACTTTCCGGTTTGGTGAACAATATTTTTGATGCCGATATTGTCTCCAACGGATATTTCTACACGTTTGATGATGACTATTCCAATCCTGGAACCATTACCACAATTGAAGGTGCCGGTTACTATCCACAAGCAGGAATCAATTTTCTTGTGGGAGCGACCATCAACTTTTAAGGTGTAAAAAGAACGGGATTCTGTAAATTTATCCATAATGACAGAATCCCGTTTTAATTTTTCAGAAGAAAAGCCCCTGCGCTGGGGCATTATCGGTTGTGGTGCCGTAGCCGAAATAAAAAGCGTGCCAGCCTATAAGATTACACCCGGTTTTGAGGTTGCCATGGTAATGCGGCGCGATTCGGAAAAAGCTGAAGATTATGCCAAAAGGCACCGGATTCCTCATTGGACGACCGATGCTGATGAAGTAATCGGCAATCCAAATATTGATGCAGTTTATATTGCTACACCTCCCGATACCCATAAATTTTACGCTTTAAAAGTAGTTGCAGCGGGGAAACCTTGTTGTATAGAAAAACCCATGGCCCCTACGTATGATGATAGTTTGGCCATTTATGAAGCTTTTCGGAAAGGGGATGTTCCTCTTTTTATAGCTTATTATCGCCGTTCTTTGCCCAGATTTTTGAAAGTCAAGCAATGGTTGGATGATGGTCTGATCGGTGAAGTCCGCCATATCCATTGGCAAAAGACTAAACCGCCCAGCGAACTGGATTTGAGTAAAAAATACAACTGGCGTACCGATTTGGCTATCGCCAGAGGAGGGTATTTTGATGATTTGGCCAGCCATGGCCTGGATTTGTTCATCTTTCTGTTGGGTGATATTGTAGAGGTTAATGGAACAGCAACCAATCAACTAGGGCTATATACTGCTTTTGATGCAGTAGCGGCCCATTGGATGCATGATGGAGGGATAACGGGTACAGGTAATTGGAACTTTGGCACCCATGATCGGACGGACAAGGTTGAAATATTAGGTTCCGAAGGCAGTATTCGTTTTGCCGTTCTGGATGAGGCTCCCATTGAACTGAACAATGCATCAGGAAGTCAAACATTGGAAATTGTGCATCTCGAACATATTCAAGAATTTCATGTAAAGAATATTAAACGTCACCTTCTTGGCAAATCAGTACATCCATCAACGGGAAAAACGGGACTACATACCAGTTGGGTTATGGAAAAAATTCTGGGAACACTTTAAGGTGCTACCAAAGTTGATGCACGTGTTTTTTGATGTACTTTTCGTAGATGTCGTTGACGGCAACTTTCTCTTTTTTTGTTAACGGAGGTAGTTTAGCAGCATTGATATTGCTGTTCAGGTGTTCAACTTTGGATGCTCCGGGAATAATGCAACCGACCTCGGGAAAATCCAATATCCAACGAAGTGCAATGGGAGCCAGGCTTTCTCTATCAGGAAATACCTTTTTAAGTTCATTTACGGCTTCCAGCCCAACATTAAAAGGAACGCCACTAAAGGTTTCGCCCTTATCAAAAGCTGCACCATCTCTGTTAAAATTCCTGTGGTCTTCTTCATCAAAAGTGGAGTCCTGAGAAAATTTTCCTGTAAGCAACCCGCTGGCCAAAGGCACGCGGACAATTATACCGATGTCTTTTTTCTTTGCCTGTTCAAAGAACAGTCCCAACGGGCGTTGCCTGAACATATTGAATATGATTTGGACCGTTTTGACGTTGGGATATTCAATGGCCTTTAAACCCTCCTCTATTTTTTCTATACTAACACCAAGGTTTTTTATTTTGCCCTCATCCTTTAATCGGTCGAACAATTCAAAAATTTCGGGACGGTAGTACACTTCCGTCGGAGGGCAGTGCAATTGAATCAGATCCAAGCATTCCAGCCCAGTGTTTTTTAAGCTGTCCTCCACATATTTTCTAAGCACCTCCGGGGTATATCCTCCATTAATGTGCGGATTGATTTGTCTTCCACATTTTGTGGCCACAAAAACTTCTTCGGACCTTGATTTTACCACTCGGCCAACGGCTGCCTCACTTGCACCGGCTTGATAGACATCAGCGGTGTCTATAAAGTTTACACCGTCATCTATTGCTTCATTAATAATTTGTTCAGCTAAAGCATCATTGAATCCAGAGCCCCATTTTCCACCTACCTGCCAAGTACCCAAGGAGATTTCAGAGACTTCTATTCCTGTTTTTCCTAGTTTTCTATACTTCATTCTTCAGGACTAATTAGATATGATGACCACGTTTCCACTTTGGGTAGCCCTATAAAATAAGAGGTCATGGTATCGGTTTCCATCATCGGGCCGGTCCAATAGTTGTCCTGTAAATAAACTATAAGTATAACCTTCGCAGCTACATACAGCGTTCTGCCCGTCGATTGTCATGGTGGAACATTCATTGGGAACATGGTTGGGACAACTGGCTTCCCAGGCCATAAAACTGGACCCTGTATTGATAACGAAGGCGCCTCGGGTTCCCACGCCATTGTTGCCCACATAAACAGGATTTCCAATGTTTTGTAAATTATTGTACAACGGCAGGTTAAGGTTCAACTCAAAACGAAATCGTACCTCCTGTAAATAAGGATTTCTATTGGAGGTATCGGAGCTACAGGATAATACCAGTGCCAATAATACTATGGCCCAGAGGTGCTTCATGTTCGATAGTTTCAGTACGTTACGGCAGCAAAGTTGAACAAAAATTCTCTATATTTGCGTAAAATCCTCGCAAAAACCATGCAGGTCATGGGCATCGTTGAGGATTTTTTGTATTTGTAGAGGAAGAGTACATTGGGGAAATTTTTTGATTTTCTTCAATGCCTCTTTGCATTAAAAATTAACGATATGAGCAAAGTATCATACTATACACCCGAAGGATTAAAGAAATTGAGGGACGAGTTGAATCAACTTAAGGATGTAGAGCGTCCAAAAGCGTCACAGGCCATTGCTGAAGCAAGAGACAAGGGAGATCTTTCAGAAAATGCGGAATATGATGCGGCCAAAGAGGCCCAAGGGCTTTTGGAAATGAAGATTTCCAAAATGGAAGAAACCTTGGCCAATGCCCGTTTGATAGACGAATCACAACTGGATACCTCCAAGATATTAGTGCTTTCTACCGTGAAGCTAAAGAACCAGGCCAATGGGATGGAAATGAAGTATACCTTGGTGGCCGAGAGCGAAGCCAACCTTAAAGCAGGTAAGATTTCCGTGACATCTCCGATTGGTAAAGGGTTATTGGGCAAAAAAGTAGGTGATGTTGCCGAAATCAAGGTTCCCAATGGAACACTCAAATTTGAGATTTTAGAGATCACTCGAGAGTAACAGCAACTAAATTGGTATATTTAATCCCGTCATAGCACGGGATTTTTTTATTTTAAACTGAATTAAAATGGCCAGCATTTTTACCAAGATCATCAATGGAGATATACCTTCTTATAAAATAGCGGAGGACGAAGATCATTTTGCTTTTTTGGATATTAACCCCAATTCCAAAGGACACACGCTATGCGTCCCAAAAAAGGAAGTGGACAAGATTTTAGATCTTGATGAGGAATCTTACATGAAACTCATGGCCTTCTCAAGAAAAGTTGGTCTTGCCATACAAAAAGCAGTGCCCTGTAAAAGAGTAGGGATGACGGTTATTGGTTTAGAGGTGCCTCATGTGCACGTACATTTAATCCCGTTGCAAAGTATGGCCAATGCTACGTTTCAAAATAAGGAGAGCCTTACCTCAGATGAGTTTGAAGCGGTAGCGGAACAAATCAAGTCACATCTTTAGCCCTCTATCATAAAATAGACGCCGGCCGCTACAAGACATAGCATTAGGACCAAAACCACAAAAAATAGCATGGTAAAACGCACCGCGGGCCTGTCTGGCTTTACCAATTTGTTGTAGTAATCGAATACCCTTTCAATATCGGGTGTCCAATCCACGGGATATATGGTGGAGTTGCATTTTTTGCACTTGATCTCATTGGTAACCACACCGGTAGTTCTGTGGTACAGTGCATTAAACGTGTGTTTTTGATAAAACGTAATCTTAAGTTCCTGATTAAAACATTTGGGGCAATTGTTGGTGATATCAGCTTCTTGTATTACGAGTTGCTTTTCTTTTGCCATAATTCAAATTTATAGTGCTCGTAGTGTAATTTGCATGATAGTTCCTTCTTTACTAGACGAAAATACTTTAATTTTTCCTTTATGGTACTCTTCAACAATTCTTTTTACCAACGAAAGCCCTAATCCCCAGCCTCTTTGCTTGGAAGTTACACCGGGATTGAAGATGTTCTGAAAATCACTTTTGGGGATTCCATGGCCGGTATCCGATACCAGAATATTGATGTTTTGTCCCTTTTTCTCTATTTGGATGGCAATATTTCCCTTGCCCTTCATGGCATCAATGCCATTCTTTACCAGGTTTTCTATACTCCAGTTGTACAATGGGGGATTCATAAGCACGTGGGCTTCATCTATATTGGAGCTAAAGGAAAAATGTACCAGTTTGGAACTACGTTGCTTCAGGTACTCGAATGCCTTTTTGGTTTCATTTACAATATCATGGTCCTTCAATTCTGGAATAGAACCAATTTTGGAAAATCGTTCTGTAATGGTTTCCAACCTATCAATGTCCTTTGCTATTTCTTGGGTCACCTCAGGATTGATATCTTCAGATTTCAGTAGTTCGTTCCAACCCAAAAGAGATGTGAGCGGCGTTCCGATTTGATGCGCCGTTTCCTTGGCCATACCGGCCCAGAGCTTGTTCTGTTCCGATGCTTTGTTGGTTCGAAAGAAAAAGAAAATTACTGCCCCGAACAAAAAAATAATCAACAAAAGGGCAAGTGGATAATATTTTAGTTTGTTGAGTACCTCCGAATTGCCATAATACAGAGTTTCGAGCAGTTCGTCTTCCTGAATGATTTGAATGGGTTGGTTCTCATTTTTGAACTGTGCTATCTTTTGCTGGATGTATGCGCTGTCGGCAATTTTGTCCTCAGGAATATTATGGGTTTTATAGGAGCCTTCCTCGTTAACCAGAATCATTGGGGTAGACGTGTTGTTGCCCAGAACTTTGAGGGTAAGGTTACCCAGTTCCTGATCTACCGATGACTGGACAAGTTCCAACTGCGCTGTTGCCCAAATTTCCATTTTTAGGCGTTCCTCCTCCTTAAACTTTCGGAAAAAGCTATTGGTGTTCCATAGAATAAGACTTACAATGATGAATGCCGATACCAGCAGTATAATATTGGAGGTTTTCCGTTTGGTACTAAAATCCATTGGTGGTCAAATTCTTTTTAAAGATAGGTAATTGGAAAACATGTTGATAGTTAGTTTAAATAACGGATGTCATTAGGATTCATTTTATGTACTTTTGAATTTTCAACAAAAATTAACATTGCATGGAAGTTCAGGGAAGAATCAAAATGATAGATGAGACCAAAACCTATGGCAACAACGGTTTCAGAAAAAGAGAGGTGGTCGTGACCACTGAAGAACAATATCCGCAGCACATATTGGTAGAGTTTGTTCAGGATAAATGTGATTTGCTCAACAACTATTCCGTAGGGCAAATGGTGAAGATCAGTATCAACCTGAGAGGAAGGGAATGGGTAAACCCTCAAGGAGAAACCAAATATTTCAACTCCATCCAAGGGTGGCGAATAGAGAACCTTCAGTCTGAGCCTGCAGGTGACAATATGCCTCCGGTTCCACCTATGGAAGCCTTTGAGCCTGCCGATGATTATAATGATGAAGACCACGACGATCTTCCATTCTAATAGATAGATTTACCATCGATAGAATTCGAAAATCCGGACGTTATGTTCGGATTTTTTAGTTTTTGGGCTGATTTGTATTTTTAGAAAAAATTGCCCTTGGAAAACACTCCCTTATATTTTTTGAACAAGAGATTGGAGTTTCCTCCCGTTGATGATGCCAGTGAAGATGGTTTGCTCGCAGTAGGTGGAGACCTTTCACCGGAGCGATTGCTGCTGGCCTATAAAAATGGGATTTTTCCATGGTTCAATGATGACTCACTGATTTTATGGTGGACGCCCGACCCAAGGATGGTGCTGTTTCCACATAAAGTAAAAGTGTCCAAGAGCATGCGAAAAGTAATTCGGGATCGATCATTCGTGCTAACCCAAAACACCTGCTTTGAACAGGTAATCGACTACTGTGCCCAAATTCGTCGTAAAGGCCAAGATGGTACATGGATAACGCCCGAAATGAAAACCGCTTACATGAAGTTGTTCGAAAAGGGGCATGCAAAATCCTATGAGGTCTGGGAAAACGAAGATTTGGTAGGAGGACTCTACGGAATTGACCTAGGGCATGTGTTCTGCGGGGAGAGCATGTTCAGCTTACGGGCCAATGCCTCAAAGTTTGCATTTATACAAATGGCCAAAGAATTGGGTGAGAAAGGGTATCGGGTTATAGATTGTCAAGTGCACACCGATCATTTGGAAAGTTTGGGTGCCGAACTTATTCCTAGAAAAGAGTTCGTTAAACTACTACAGGGAAATTTGAGCACTGGTCAGTAAAAAAAGGATGTGTTCCGGAACATTGGCAGTGTAATCCTCCATACGATACTCCATTCCTATTTGCAATTTCATGCCACTGTGCAACTCCCAGCCCACTTGCCCGACCAAGCGTATATCGTATTCGGGTGAGTTTTGTTTCGCCACACTCAACAAATTTTCAAAGCTTCCTACAAAATAAGGTTCACCGGGATTTAATTTCTCTCCCATTAATGGAAAATCCAGGGCAAAGCGGTATCTAAATCTATGGGTGGTCAGGGAATTGGTGATTCGCTGCTGGGCTCGGAACCTATGTCCAAAACGTATGGCGAACGGCTTGTGCGTTACATTGTATTGTTGCGTGAATCTAAGTTCGTTCTCCCTACTATTGTAAAACCTGTACATTATACCAAGAGCAATACTTTGGTTATCCTTGATCTCAAGTTTTGAAAAGTGGGTAAAATCCAATTGTTTCACCCTAAATGTAAAATCTTCGTTCTCATAGAGAAAGTTTCTGTTAGCGATGGAAAAATTATGGGAGTACGCACTCGCTACCTTATAGTTTACAGCAAATTGTGGCTGCCAGTAACCCGTTAGGTTTTCTTGACCTTTTACGGATACGGAAGTCATCAACAGTAATAACGAAACAAATAAAATCCGTTTAATAAAGTACATGATCATAACTTGGGGGAAAGGATTTTCGCAATCGTATCAACTGCCCTTCAGAATCGAAAAGCGCCTCATATTCTTGAAAATCGCCACTTTCTTTGGCAGAAAAGACCAATTCGTAGTTTACATCGGGCAGAATCAAGTTCTGAAATGCGTTGTGTAAAGTCTTTTCAACCGACTTTTTTTCTCGTAAGGGATATTGCTGTTGAATTTTTTTTACTCTGTGTTTGTAGTGGTTTTCATCCAAATAGGATTGGATAGTATTCCATGTATCGTTCGGAATGTCCCTTTCCTTTATCTTAAACTCTACATCTTCGAGTGTTCCTTCTTCATCGAACTCAACGCTGTAATGCAATCGCCCTTTTTTAAATTTGGTTTCAAAGCTTTTTTTGGTACTATCCGTTTCTTGGTAAAAACGTACTCGTTTGGCATCTTTCAGGTAATCTTCAATTAACAGATAGGCGCTGTTCGGGAAGTCGGCCTTGTCTATTCTGGATTCCTGTTCGTACTTGTTTTGCGCAGATGTGATTTGCACAGTACCAACGATTACAAATAGGAGGTATTTAAACTTCATGGTATCTAAAACAGTTTACTTCGTGGTCGTTGACCATGCCTGTGGCCTGCATGTGGGCGTAAATTACTGTGCTTCCCACAAACTTGAAGCCACGCTTTTTTAAATCTTTACTGATTGTATCGGATAAGTCAGTGGTTGCCGGAGCATTTTTGTAGTTTTTCAACTCGTTTTTAATAGGCTTATGGTCTACAAATCCCCAAATGTATTTACTAAAACTACCAAATTCTTTTTGGACTTCCATAAAAGCAATGGCGTTGGTGACCGTGGCATTGACTTTTAGTTTATTTCTAACGATTCCCGGGTCTTGTAGAAGGGCATCAATCTTAGCTTGATCATACTTTGCAATCTTTTTGTAGTCAAAATGGTCAAAGGCCTGCCTAAAATTTTCACGTTTTCTTAATATAGTTATCCAACTCAGGCCCGCTTGAAAGGTCTCCAAGATCAAAAATTCGAAAAGGGTTTCATCATCTTTGACAGGAACGCCCCATTCCTCGTCATGATAGGCTTCATAAAGGGTGTCGCCGATGCACCAGCCACATCTATGTTTGTCCATAGCAATCAATTTTAAGTAAAAGTAAGGCAAAATAAGAAATCGTTAAGTGCAAGTTAAAGTGATGCATGTTAATAGTAATGCTATTATTTTTGCGAGACTTTGTTTTAAAAATGGAATAGCATGGACATTTTACTACAATCTGTGAAACTGGAAATCGATGAAAAACTCTATGTTAAAGACCCTGAATCGTCAGATTTGGGGAAGAAAATCGTGGAGCAGAGTATATTGTTGATTGATGAAATTGGTTTCGAATCCTTTACGTTTAAGAAATTGGGTGTTAGAATACACTCAAACGAGAGTTCGATTTACCGATATTTTGAGAACAAGCACAAGCTATTGCTTTATCTGGCCTCTTGGTATTGGGGTTGGGTGGAGTACAAGATGGTTTTTTCTACCAATGCAATTTCCGACCCCGTGGAAAAATTGGCAGATTCCATTGAAGTATTGACACAGACAGTAGAGGAAGATTCCTCCTTTTCGCATATTAACGAAGTGGTACTCAACAAGATAATCATTAACGAGTATTCAAAGTCCTATCTTGTGAAAGAAATGAACAATGATGGGGCGGAAGGGAGCTTTATCATATGCAAAAGGTTAGTGGGTCGTCTCAGCAAAATGATTTCTGATGTGGACGGTGATTATGAATTTCCGACCAGTCTGGCCAGTAATGTGCTTGAAGGTTCGTTACATCAGAATTTTTTAAAATCGCACTTTCCATCTCTCACAAACTGTAGTGAAGAGGTAACCCCTACCGCATTTTTCACGGATTTGATATTCCGCACACTAAATCAAAAAGTACATGGCCAATAAAAAAATACTCTCTGCCTGGCAGCGGCTAACCGGTTTGCTCTCCTTGGACAAAAAGGATATTCTTCAAATTTTTTACTACGCTATTTTTGCGGGACTGGTCAATCTTTCCTTGCCTTTGGGAATACAGGCCATTATTAACCTGATTCAAGGGGCCCGTGTGAGTACTTCTTGGATTGTATTGGTGGTTCTTGTAACCATGGGTGTGGCCTTTGTTGGGGTTTTGCAGTTAATGCAGATAAGGATTATAGAGAACTTGCAGCAAAAGATTTTCACCAGATCATCGTTTGAGTTCGCCTATCGTTTTCCAAAAATCAAGATGAGTGAGCTTAGGTATTATTATCCTCCGGAACTTGCCAATCGCTTTTTTGATACTCTTACCGTACAAAAATCCTTATCCAAAATATTGATAGATTTCCCGGCGGCTCTGCTACAGATTGTTTTCGGACTATTGTTGCTGTCGTTTTATCACCCTTTCTTTATTATCTATGGATTGTTGTTACTGGTACTCATTTATATAGTGTTCAAGTTTACTGCACAAAGGGGCTTGGATACCAGTTTGGAAGAATCCAAGATCAAATACAAAGTAGCTCATTGGGTTCAAGAAATCGCCCGTTCCATTATCAGTTTTAAACTTTCTGGTAAGACCTCCCATGCCCTTGAAAAGAACGACACGTTGGTAGATGACTATTTGGATGCGAGGGAAAGTCACTTTAGAGTGTTGGTATTGCAATTTATCCAGATGATAGGTTTCAAGGTTTTGGTTACCGCAGGGTTGCTTTTGATCGGGGGGCTCTTGGTACTGGAGCAGCAGATGAACATTGGTCAGTTTGTGGCGGCGGAAATCATTATTCTATTGGTTATCAGTTCTGTGGAAAAATTGATTTTGGGTCTCGAGACATTTTATGATCTATTGACTTCATTGGAAAAAATGGGGCAGGTCGTGGATAAGGAATTGGAACCACAAGAAGGGGAAACCCCGTTCAAGGAAAATGAAGGATTAACGGTGGAGCTGGAAGATATTGTGTACAAGGTGCCCGGATTGGATAAGAAAATAATAGACCATGTATCACTCAAAATAAAACCAGAAACAAAGTTGCTGATACAAGGAAAGAGTGGATCGGGAAGGTCAACGTTGCTAAGAATGATTGCCGGTATTCTAGAACCGGATGAAGGCAAGATATATGTGAACAATGTAGCGCTTAAAGGAATCAAATTGAGCCAGTATAGATCATATCTTGGTCATTCGTTAACGGAGGAATATCCCTTTGAAGGAACCTTATTGGACAATATTACCTTCGGTAACAAGGACATCTCTATGGAAGATGTGTATTGGGCCTTGGAAAAAGTAAGTCTTTCAGAATTTGTGAAGGAGCAGCCGCAGGGGTTAAAAACCGTCCTGTATCCTGAAGGAAAAAAATTCCCCGACTTTATCTCCAGAAAAATTGTTTTGGCCCGAAGCATAGTAACCCGTCCCAAATTGATGGTGCTCAAGGACCCATTGGAGCAATATGATGAGGAAGAAACAGAAAGAATGATGGATTTCTTAACTGACCCCGCCAACGGATGGGCTTTGGTCGTTGTTAGCGAAAATCCCAAGTGGGCAAAACGCTGTAATCAAGTAATCCGTATGGAAAAAGGTAGATTGATCAACGTAAATTAAAGTTCATGCTGAATATTTCTTCAAATAATAAACTGAACGAAAAGGTGGACCTTACCGGTTACGAAGCTGGTAAAAAAGTGTTCCATAAGAGGCACTACAAGCAGTTCAACCGCTTCTTGGCATCCTTTTCCATAATTGTTGTTTTTATGATGTTTCTGCCGTGGACCCAGAACATATCTGGCCGAGGGTACCTTACCACTTTGACACCGGATCAAAGACCTCAAACAATCCAGTCGCCAATACCCGGACGGATTGAAAAATGGTATGTGAGGGAAGGTCAATATGTGGAAAAGGGAGATACTATTTTGCATATCTCCGAGGTAAAGAGCGAATATTTTGACCCAAATTTGGTAGAGAGAACCGGGCAGCAGATTAAGGCCAAATCCATGTCCGTAACATCGTATCAGGAAAAAGTAAAAGCCTTGAACCAGCAGATCAAAGCGTTGAACCAAGAACTCGGTTTAAAACTGGAACAAGCTAGGAACAAGTTGATGCAGTCAAAACTAAAGGTAAAAAGCGATAGTATAGACCTAGAAGCGGCCAAGACCAATATTTCGATTGCCCAGAGACAGTACGACCGAGTTGAAAAATTGCAAGATGAGGGGTTAAAGGCCGTTACCGATCTAGAAGAAAAACGATTAAAATTGCAAGAGACACAGGCAAAGCTCATTAGCCAAGAAAATAAATTGTTGGCCAGTAAAAATGATGTAATCAATGCCCAGGTAGAGATCAATCGAGTGCAGGCAGAGTACACCGATAAAATTTCAAAAGCACAAAGTGATCTTTATACGGCCCAATCCAATCAGTTCGACTCAGAAGCGCAGGTAACAAAACTGGAGAACCAGTATACCAATTATGAGATGAGGAGTGACATGCTGTTTATACGGGCCCCTCAAAATGGGTATATCACTAAGGCCATCCAATCTGGAATTGGGGAAACTTTTAAGGAAGGAGCCCAATTGGTCGGCATCATGCCTTCAGATTATGATATAGCTGTAGAAACGTATGTAGATCCCATCGACTTGCCCTTGATTCACTTGGATGAGAAGGTACGTATCCAATTTGATGGTTGGCCAGCTATTGTATTTAGTGGTTGGCCCAATGTTTCCTACGGTACTTTTGGGGGCAAAGTGGTCGCTATCGAGAATTTTATCAGTCCTAATGGGAAATATCGCATACTGCTGGCCCCGGACGAGGAAGAAGCTCCTTGGCCCAAGGATATTCGGGTGGGCTCAGGAGCAAGTACCATGGCCTTGTTGGAAGATGTCCCCATTTGGTACGAACTATGGAGGCAGTTGAATGGCTTCCCGCCAAACTATTATCAACCTCAAAACACAAGTGCAGATGCCGCAAAGAAATAGAAGATCACTTTTATTTTGTACCCTCTTTTTCTTTACTGTAGGTTCTTTTTACGCTCAGCAAGATTCTTTGGTGCTGGGGTTTAAAGAGTATTTGGGCTATGTTAAAAAATATCATCCCGTAGCCAAGCAGGCCCAATTGAACATTGCCATAGGGCAGGCCAATCTGATGAAGGCCAGAGGAGGGTTTGATCCCAAGGTCGAAGTGGATTACAATACCAAGGAGTTCAAAGAAACCGAATACTGGGACCGCTTGAATGCCACCTTTAAGATACCTACCTGGTTTGGGATAGAGCTCAAAGGAAATTTTCAGCAAAATGAAGGGTACTACCTCAATCCTGATGAAACCTTGCCCGATGATGGGCTGTACAGTGCCGGGGTATCCATGTCCGTTTTACAGGGGTTTTGGATCAACGAGCGTATGGCCACCCTCAGAAAAGCAAAGCTTTTTAGGGAGCAGACCAAAGCCGACCAAGACCTGCAGGTTAACCAAGTGTTGTACAATGCATCCTTGGCCTATTTTGATTGGTTAAAGGCCTATAGGGATGCTGAGGTATACAAAGATTTTTTGGAGAATGCCGAGATACGTTTTCAAGGGATAAAAGAAAGTGCCCTGGCAGGCGATATTGCCATGATTGATACAGTTGAGGCTAAAATTGCCGTTCGAAACCGAGATTTGGGCTATCAGCAGGCAAAGGTCAACCTCATGAAAAAATCATTGGAGCTCAGTAATTTTTTATGGATAGAGGACGTTCCCGTTGAACTTCAGCCCGGTATAGCTCCTAATTTGCAACCCGAAATAGATATCAATTCAACCTTGGAGATAGATGGTATACCGTTGGACAGCTTTAATCTGGAGACACATCCAAAGCTGTTGTCCTTGGATTATAAAATAGAAGGGCTAGCAGTTGATAAAAGATTGAAGGCGAATAAATTGCTTCCAAAATTACAAGCTGAATACAATTTTATCACTGAGACCCCTGAGTTTATCGATTCTTTTGTGACCGAAAATTATAAGGCTGGCTTAAGTTTTCAGATGCCCATCTTCCTACGGAAGGAACGCGGAGATTTAAAACTGGCCAAGTTTAAGTTGAGGGACGCAGAGTACGAAAGGGACAACGCACAAGTCGAAATTCAGAACAAGGTGATTGCTATTTATAACGAACTGGATTCCTTTACGCAACAAAACCAGTTGATATCCGACATTGTTAAAGACTATACAACTATGTTGCAAGCCGAGGAGCGAAAGTTCAGTTTTGGAGAGAGTTCCCTGTTTTTGATCAATTCGCGGGAAAGCAAGCTTATTGATGCCTACTTGAAACAGAATGAGATGCAGAACAAGTTTTTCTACACTAAGGCCATGTTGTTCAAGAGTTTGGCCATAAACCCAAAAACATTGTAAGGTTTCAATCTAACAAACAACCAATGACAAAAGTCACCTAACCGCTAAATGCATGGTGCTACTTTTGAAAAAATGTTTTTATGGAAATACTGGAGAAGAACAGGTTGGAAATGGTTCAGGAATACATCTCAAAGGCAATGGATTATCCAAGGTATCGTGCATTGGTCTCTCAATTGGCCTTGACAGGTGGTTCCACCGGTCCCAATCAATCCGAAATATATGTGAATTACACCAAACTGGGCGACAAGCGGATGTCGCGTTGGGAAAAAACATTCAAGATTTCCGAGGAGGTCCGGGAAAAATTGAAATCCTACGATAAGGAATTGGTCCTGCTCGTACTTACCGAAAGCTGGTGCGGTGATGCAGCGGCCAGTTTGCCTATTATGAATAAAATAGCTGAAGCAAGCCCAAGTATTTCATTAAAGATTGTGTTAAGGGATGAAAATCTCGATTTAATGGATCTGTTCCTTACCAACGGTGCCCGCTCAATTCCCAAAGTTATCGTGTTTGATAAAGCCAATAATGAAATCATTGGGGAGTGGGGTCCAAGACCAAGCATGGCTACCCAAATGGTGGAGGACTACAAAAGAGAACATGGTAAATTGACCGATGAGTTCAAACAAGAGCTACAACTTTGGTACAATAAAAATAAGGGTCAAAATATCTTGGAAGATATTCTGGAATTACTTGCTCTGGAATAGATAGGTTATCGTCCCGATTTGGGATGCTTTGGAATCCGGGCTAAAACGTGCCTTTAGTGCATAAGCGATAGCATTGTCCACTAAGCAACCATTACTGGTTCCCGAACTTTTATCGTTGAAGGTCGCCTCGTTTACATAACCATTTTCGTCCACAGTAATATTGATGACGACCTTACCACCTTCAATACAAGTGTAGATGGGTGGAGGAAGATAGTAGGCATTTCTTTCCAACAAAGAATAGGAGATGGAGGTACGTCTATCTTTTAAATAATTGGTGAACTCCTCTTTTAGAGCATCGCGTTCGCCAAGTTTTTCTTTTTTCTCGTCCCGTTGTGCTTTCAATTGTTTTAATTGGTCCTCAAAACCTGAGTTATCGGCATATTCCCCGGTCTCGCTGCTCAATGCTCTTTCTTCAATAAGTTCTTCAAGGGTCTTTAAAGGTTCGGGATTTCCAACACTGGGTTTTGCGGTTTCATTGACCGCCATGTGGCTTTTAATGGGGTCGTTGGCGGCTTGCATTTCTTCCAATCGCTCCTCTTCCTCTTCCAGAAGTTTCTCGATATCCTCATCGGCCAAGCTCATTTCAATAACGTACTCATCCTCTTGTATGCCCCCTAAGTGAATATTGAACAGCAATAATATCACTATGGACATAGCGAAGAAAGTGATCAAAAGTGATAACTGGCTCTTGTTTAAGTTCATGGTTTAACTATAACCGCTTTTTTGCAAAATTATTTTATCCCAACATTTAAGGAGAAACGTTTGCTTCAAGATTATCCTTGAAAACATTGGGACTTGTAGCATTATTTACGTTGAAATCACCTATTTTGGTTCTTCTTAGTTTGGATAAATAGGCTCCAGAGTCCAAGGCTTTACCAAAATCGTGGGCCAAAGAACGGATATAGGTCCCTTTGCTGCACACCACCCGAAAATCAACTTCGGGCAGTTCAATTCGGGTAATTTCAAACTCAGAAATTTCAATTTTTCGTGATTTTATATCGACTTGTTTTCCTTCACGTGCCAATTCGTACAATCGTTTCCCATCCTTTTTTAAGGCAGAAAAGATGGGGGGTACTTGGTCAATTACGCCCAAAAATTGTGCCGTAGCTTCTTTGATTGATGTATTTGTAATGTGGCCGATGGGAAAGGTCTCGTTCACTTCGGTCTCCAAGTCATAGGATGGCGTGGTGGCCCCTAAAGTGAAAGTTCCCGTATATTCTTTTACCTGTCCTTGAAGCTCTGGAATTTTTTTGGTGAATTTCCCCGTACAGATAATCAACAGCCCGGTAGCCAAAGGGTCCAATGTTCCTGCATGACCGATTTTTATCTTTTTGAGGCTGAATTTTTTACGAATGGCCCATTTAAGCGCGTTCACCGCTTGGAAGGAACTCCATTCCAATGGTTTATCGATCAATAAGATCTGACCGTTTAAAAAATCTTCTTTGGTGTTCAACAACTTGGGGTTTTGGGCAAATATACTGATCTATCCCCACATGCTCCACGCAAGAGCTATAAGGCCTACCACTAAGCAGTAAATAGCGAAATAGGTCAACTTGCTTTGGCGTACCAATTTGATCATCCAAGTACAGGCGGCAAGTCCAGCGATGAATGCTGCGACAAAACCTGCTCCCATGGCTACAGCTTGGTCGCCATGAAAGGTAATATCTCCGCCCATCACATCTTTGGCTACTTTGCCTAAAATTAGAGGCACTACCATCAAAAAGGAAAAACGTGCCGATTTTGTCTTGTCAACCCCCAAAAGTACGGCTGCCGAAATAGTCGCACCACTTCGGGAGATACCTGGTAATATGGCAACTGCCTGTGCCATTCCTATGGCAAAAGCACTGCGGAAAGATACATTTTTATCGGTAGTCTTGGCCAAATCTGCCAAATACAGCAAAAATGCCGTAATCACGAGCATGATACCGACGATAACGATGGCACCATCAAAAAACACCTCGATAAAATCATTCAAAAAAAGACCGACCAAAGCGGCAGGAATCATGGAGATGATAATTTTTAAAGAAAACTGGGTTTCCTCGTTCCATTTAAACTGAAATAGGCCCTTCAATATCTCAAAAACATCTTTTCGGAATACCACCAAAGTACTTAAAGCGGTCGCAAAGTGAAGCACTACGGTAAACAACAAACTTTCTTCGGGAACGGCCTGCGCTCCCAAAATAGCTTTTCCTAATTCTAAATGACCGCTGGAGGAAACAGGCAAAAATTCGGTCAATCCCTGAATGATTCCAAGGATAATGGCGTCAATTAATTCCAATTATTCCTTCTTTTTCTTGTGAGGATTCAACAAAATGGCATACACCTGAATGCCAAGACCGATAAGAATCAAGGTCGGTGCAAGGCGGATTCTCCTAAAATTGTATATCTCGGGATTGAATACTTCGGGGTCGTCGCTTCCACCACCGCTCATCAAAATAAATCCGAGGGCAATAAGGGCAATACCTATAAATAGAAAGAGATAGTTTTTCCTTTGGAAAACAAACTCCTTGGTAGGTTTTTGACCGTTGTTGTTTTTCTTGCTCATGCTGCAAATTTAGTAATAAAGATCGTCCGTCCTTAGATTTAAAAAACGTTGGGTCGCAAAATGGGTGCTGGCCCAAGATATGATAACGCCCAAACTAAATACACTAACGAACAAAATGATGAGTACCATATAATCTTGCAAAAGATTCAGTTCGGGGAAATTTTTGTCGATATAATACACTAAAACGCCAAGTCCGATCAAGGCAACCACTGCTCCGACCATACCTAGTTTAATGTTCGTCCAAATAAAAGGTCTTCGGATAAAGGTTTTGGTGGCACCCACCATTTGCATGGTCTTGATGATGAACCTTTTGGAATAGATGGACAGTCGAATGGAACTATTGATCAATAAGAATGCGATTACGGTAAAAATGGCACTGGCCACCAATATCCACAAACTGATTTTCCGAGCATTGTTGTTGAGTAGCGAAATCAAAGGTTTGTCGTAGCTTACCTCGTCCACGTAGGCTTTGGCTGCCAGCTCCTCCGCTATCTCGTCAATTTGTTGCGGGGATACGAAATCGGCCTTCAAATTCACGTCGATGGAATTTTTTAAGGGGTTATAACCTAAAAACTCTTCAAAATTTTCACCAATATCCTCGCTATATTGCTCGGCCGCATCTTCCTTGGAAATGTATTCGGCCGACTTGGTGTACTCGGCAAGCGCCAAACTTTTTTGCAACTGATCTATTTCCACAGGCTTTGCGCTGTCCTTCAAAAACACCGAAATGGTAATCTGCTCCTTAAAGTGATCCGCTAATTTTTTGGTATTGAGCACCAAAAGACCCAAAACACCTAAAAGGAACAGGACCAGGGCAATGCTCAAAGCCACGGAAAAGTAGGAGGAGATCAGTTTTCGACGCTGATATCGTTCAATATATTGGCTCATATAGTAGAATCAGTACGTAAAAATAGAAAAGTAAATTGTATTTAGGGGATTAAACCTATTTTTGCACACGAAATTGAACAAGATTAACAATGAATTACGATTTCCGCGAGATTGAGGCCAAATGGCAGAAGTATTGGGCAGAAAATGAAACTTTTAAGGCATCCAACGATTCCGATAAACCTAAATTTTATGCATTGTCGATGTTTCCTTACCCATCTGGGGCAGGTTTGCACGTAGGGCACCCACTGGGATACATTGCCACGGATATCTATTCGCGTTACAAAAGACATAAAGGATTCAATGTATTGCATCCCATGGGCTACGATTCCTTTGGGTTGCCTGCGGAGCAATATGCGATTCAAACAGGGCAACACCCAGCTATTACAACAGAGAATAATATAAATAGGTACCGAGAGCAGTTGGACCAACTTGGTTTTTCTTTTGATTGGAGCCGCGAAGTACGCACCTCCAACCCACAATATTATAAATGGACGCAATGGATTTTTATCCAATTGTTCAACTCGTGGTACAATAAGAAATCCGATAAAGCGGAAAACATTTCCAGTTTGATTTCCATCTTTGAAAAAGAAGGAAATGCTAATGTTGAAGCCGCTTGTGATGATGATACTCCAAGTTTTGATGCCGCAACTTGGAATGGATTTTCAGAAAAGGAAAAGCAAGAAACCCTCCTAAAATATAGACTCACTTATTTGGCGGATACCGAAGTGAACTGGTGTCCTGCCCTTGGAACGGTTTTGGCCAATGATGAAATCGTGAACGGTGTTTCCGAGCGTGGAGGTCATCCTGTAGTCCGAAAAAAAATGACGCAGTGGAGTATGCGTATTACCGCGTATGCCCAACGTTTATTGGACGGATTGGACAAAATTGATTGGCCACAGCCACTAAAAGATTCCCAGACCAACTGGATTGGACGTTCTGTGGGAGCCACGGTTAAGTTTAGAGTTATGAGTGAAAAGTTAAGAGTGAGCGAGAGTGAAAACTCCGAACTCAAAACTCAAAACTCATCACTTGATATTGAAGTCTTCACCACCCGCCCCGATACCATTTTCGGAGTAAGCTTTATGACCTTGGCTCCAGAACACGAGTTGGTGGCCAAAATCACTACGCCAGAACAAAAGACTGAGGTTGATGCTTACGTGGAAGCTACGGCAAAGCGTTCCGAGCGTGACCGTATGGCAGATGTAAAAACGATTTCCGGTGTGTTTACGGGAGCTTATGCAGAGCATCCGTTTACTAAAGAACCTATTCCTATTTGGATTGGCGACTACGTTTTGGCGAGTTATGGAACGGGAGCGGTAATGGCGGTGCCCTGTGGTGACCAACGGGATTACGATTTTGCCAAACATTATAATATAGCTATCCCCAACATCTTTGAAGGGGTGGATATTTCTGAAGAGGCATTTGCCGATAAGGAAACTACGATAATTGCCAATTCTGACTTTTTGAATGGACTATCTTATAAGGATGCCATGAAGAAAGCAATTGCAGAATTGGAAAAAATTGGACATGGTGAAGGAAAGGTGAATTACCGTTTACGTGATGCCGTATTTAGCCGTCAGCGGTACTGGGGAGAGCCTTTCCCAGTGTATTATGTGGACGGGATGCCGCAAATGATTGATTTGGAGCATTTGCCCTTGCAATTGCCCGAAGTTGAAAAGTATCTCCCTACCGAAACAGGCGAGCCACCACTGGGCAATGCCACCGAGTGGGCATGGGATACCGATAAGAATGAAGTCGTTTCCAATGATCTGATTGACCATAAAACCGTTTTTCCTTTGGAGTTGAACACCATGCCGGGTTGGGCAGGAAGTTCCCAATACTTTAATAGGTATATGAATCCACGGAATGATGACGCTATTTTCTCTCCCGAAGCCATCAACTATTGGCAAGATGTGGACTTATATATAGGAGGTAGCGAACACGCTACGGGCCACTTATTGTATTCCCGTTTTTGGCAGAAGTTTATGTTTGATATGGGTTATGTGCCCAAAGATGAATTTGCCCAAAAGTTGATCAACCAAGGGATGATTACGGGGACGAGTGCGTTTGTTTATAGAATTCATACTTTAAACAGAAAAGCCTTTTTTGTTTCTAAAAATCTTTTTGACCATGAGAAGAACACTTTACATGGTTATGAGTTGGAAAAATTGATCGAAATTGATTTTGATAACCCTAAAGAAGAAAGGAAGTTGATGTACAAAATCCAAGAATTACATGCAGATGTTTCTTTGGTGAATGCATCCGATGAATTGGATGTAGAAGGATTCAAGCAATGGCAACCTGAATATAAGGATGCAGAGTTCATTCTTGAAGACGGAAAATACATTGTAGGCCGAGAAATCGAAAAAATGTCCAAATCCAAATACAATGTCGTCAATCCCGATGCCATTTGTGAGGAGTATGGAGCAGATTCCCTTCGTTTGTACGAAATGTTCTTGGGTCCTTTGGAGCAATCCAAGCCTTGGAACACGGCAGGTATTACTGGAGTACATTCCTTCTTAAAGAAACTTTGGAAGCTCTATTCCCCCCTTGAGGGCGGCGAGGGGGGTGCGGAACCCACCGCCGAAAACTTGAAAACTTTGCACAAGACCATCAAAAAGGTAGAGGAAGACATTGAGAACTTCTCGTTCAATACTTCTGTCTCCACCTTTATGATCTGTGTCAACGAGTTGACATCGCAAAAATGTACTAGCAAAGCTGTTTTGGAGCCTTTGGCCATTTTAGTGTCACCCTATGCGCCGCACATTGCCGAAGAGCTTTGGAGTCGTTTGGGTCATACGGAATCTATTGCCGAAGCGCCATTCCCCATGTTTGAGGAGAAATACTTGGTGGAGAGTAGCAAGGAATACCCGATATCCTTTAATGGTAAAATGCGTTTCAAGTTGGAGTTGCCATTGGATATGAGCAAGGAAGATATTGAAGCTGCAGTTTTGGCCCACGAAAAAACAAAAGAGCAATTACAAGGACGTGACCCTAAAAAGGTAATCGTAGTGCCTGGAAAGATTGTGAATATTGTAGGCTAGTCTGATAAATCTGTTTTTGTTGTCATTCCGAACTCGATTCGGAATCTCATCAGTATTTTATGAGAACCTGAAACTAGTTCAGGTTGATGAATATGTCGCCTTACGATAAAATCAATACGAATTTTACAGAAATACCCCCAAAAAAGCATGCCGATCGGCATGCTTTTTTATTTTAACCCAATATAACCCCAAAAAAGTTAGGGGTATGTATAAAAAAATCATTGTAAAAAGATTATACCCCCTATAAAAAATGAATATAAATGTTAAAAAACACTTATTTTAACGAATTACCCCTGTTTTTTATCGGGTATTTGTGTTTTAATCTAAATTTTTTATTCAACTTTGGCCCCAGAAACAATTAATAGCAACAAAATGACTGTTGGGATACCTAAAGAAATCAAAAACAACGAGAGCCGAGTTGGGATGACACCATCCGGTGTATTTGAATTGGTGAAGAACAACCATACTGTTTATGTACAATCCGGTGCTGGTGAAGGAAGTGGATTTTTTAATCAGGACTACCAGCAGGCAGGAGCTACTATTTTGGATACCATTGGTCAGGTATATGCCATGAGCGACATGATCGTAAAGGTTAAGGAGCCTATCGCAGAAGAATATAATTTGATTCAAGAAGGGCAGATTGTGTTTACGTACTTCCATTTTGCATCCAGTGAGGCGTTGACAAGGGCCATGATCAAAAGCAAATCTATCTGTATCGCTTATGAAACTGTGGAAGATGAAGATGGAACATTGCCTTTATTGACACCGATGTCCGAAGTTGCCGGTAGAATGGCTATTCAGCAAGGTGCAAAGTATTTGGAGAAGCCCGTGAAAGGAAGAGGCGTTCTTTTGGGCGGAGTGCCTGGGGTGTCGCCGGGGCGTGTTTTAGTCCTTGGAGCTGGGACCGTAGGAATTCAGGCTGCTAAAATGGCAGCAGGATTAGGTGCCCAAGTGACTATTTTGGATGTGAACATGAAACGTCTAAGATACGTGAACGACATTATGCCGAGTAATGTGATTACCGGTTTTTCGAATGAATTCAATATCAGAAAACATATAAAATCAAATGATTTAATTATTGGTGGAGTTCTTTTAAAAGGAGCCAAAGCCCCTAATTTAATTACTAGGGATATGCTCAAAGATATGCATCCAGGAACCGTTATTGTAGATGTAGCGGTAGATCAAGGCGGATGTGTGGAAACCACCAAACCAACAACCCATGAGGACCCCATTTACATTATTGATGATGTGGTCCACTATTGTGTAGCCAATATGCCAGGGGCAGTGCCTTATACTTCTACTGTTGCCTTGACGAATGTAACACTGCCCTATGTGCTAAAATTGGCTAATCTGGGATGGCGAAGTGCCTGCAAGTTGGACAGATCCTTGGAAAAGGGATTAAATATTGTTGAAGGTGAAATAGTCTACAAAGAAATTGCGGAAACCTTTCACTTGGAGCCTGTGTTGGCTTAATGACCTAACATTTTGACAGAAAATAGACCCTGCCATTTATTTGGCGGGGTTTTTGCTTTAATATGGTATATTTATATCTACGTAAAACGATAAAATTATGATGACATATTATATATTAATCGGTGCAATTGCATTGGTCAGTTGGTTGGTAAGCAATCAATTAAAGAGCAAGTTCAAAAAATATTCCAAGGTCCATCTAAGAAATGGCATGAGCGGGGCCGAAATTGCCCAAAAAATGTTAGATGATCATGGAATTCGAGATGTTAAGGTGATTTCCACTCCCGGCATGTTGACCGACCATTACAATCCTAAGAACAAAACCGTCAACCTTAGTGAAGGCGTATACAATCAACGCAATGCCTCGGCAGCAGCTGTTGCTGCCCATGAATGCGGACACGCGGTACAGCATGCACAGGCATATGAGTGGTTGACCATGCGTTCCAAATTGGTGCCGGTTGTAAGCGTTACTTCAGGAATGTCCACATGGGTGGTTTTTGGTGGTATTATGCTGATGGCAGCCACAGGCGTTGCTGGTGGTATCGGTTTTTATATCGCCGTAGCCGGTTTGATCATGATGGGCTTCGCCACCTTGTTCAGTTTTATTACCCTTCCTGTAGAATATGATGCCAGTAAAAGGGCGTTGGTTTGGTTAAAACAAAAGAACATGGTGAGCCAAGAAGAATATGCCGGTGCGGAAGATGCTCTAAAATGGGCCGCAAGAACCTATTTGGTAGCAGCATTGGGCGCGTTGGCGTCCTTATTATACTGGGCCGTTCAGGTTTTTGGTGGCAGGGACTAAGAAATGATAAACATTACGGAATAAAAAAAGGGAGCCATTTGGCTCCCTTTTTTGTTATATGTGGTTGAATTTTAATCAATCCAATCCATAACCTTGTTGTCTATCATTTGCAACCCTACACCTTCGGTGCCGGTCACCTCTATCATATCCAAGATGTCCCTGATTGTGTTTTCCTCTTCGACTTGTTCCATTACAAACCAGTCCAAGAAGCGTTCAGTGGCAAAATCGCCGATTTCCCGAGCTTTTTTTACAATGTTATGAATGGATTTAGTCACTTTTACCTCATGCTCCAAGGTAGATTCAAAAACATCAACAATGGATGAGTAGTCATGATTGATTCCCGTTACTTCTGGAGAAATGGGATTTCCGCCCGTGTCCACCAAAAAGTTGAAAATCTTCATCATATGCTCACGTTCTTCCTCTGCTTGTTTAAAGAAAAACTTGGCACTGGTGAAAAAACCGTTTTGTTCGCACCATGAGGCCATGGCCAAATAGGTGGCGGAAGCATGTGCCTCCATTTTTATCTGTCCATTGAGCAAATCCATGGATTCCACTTTAATGCTCATACTTTGTCTTGCTATATCTTTCATAGTTACTATGATTTTTTTATCCTGTTATATTAACAAATTTACGGATTTTATGGCCGTATAAAAAGTAACGGCCTAGTTTTAAGGCAGTTTAAGACTGAATAAAAATAAGGAAAAAACCGTGGGGTTAGGAAGTTATGGTTTCCAAGGCTCCTACCGAAAGCCCCAAGGATACAAAACTGTTGGAGACCAGTCGTTTCAAATCCAATATTTCCAATGTGTTCAGAACAAAAAGATGCTCCTTGTTGCACAGCATTAGGACTTCAAATCCATGAGCGTTCAAATCACTGTCAAAATGGTTTTCAATAGCTATGCTCATCACCTTATGGCGAAGTGCAAGCAGCTGGCACAAAGACATGCGAACCATTTTTTGACCAAAATCAACATAAAAACAGCGCTCGTTGGCAGCTTGGTATAAGGTGTAATATGTGGATTGAAATATTACATTCATGGAACAAATGTAATGTTTATTTAGATTCAATACAAATATCAAATTTGAATTTGTCGGTCAATTTGTTGATCTAATGATATAAAGGTTTCGGTACGGGAAACTCCTTCTATTTGCTGAATTTTTTTGTTGAGTACCTGCATTAAGTGCTCATTGTCCTGGCACAATACTTTGATAAGGATGGACCAGTTTCCTGTGGTGTAATGGCACTCCAATACTTCTGGAATATCTTTCAGTTGTTTTACAGCTTTTGGATTTGTCATGGCCTTATCCAAGTAAATACCAATGTAAGCCATGGTTGAATAGCCTAAAACTTTCGGGTTAATGACAAATTTGGAACCGGAAATGAGCCCCGAACTTTCCAGTTTACGTAGCCTTTGGTGAATCGCAGCACCTGAAATTCCAATGTTCCTTGCAATTTCAAGAATGGGTTTACGGGCATCTTCCATAAGGTATCTTAGGATTTTCTTGTCGATACCATCAATCTTAACCGAATTGTTATTGTTTTTCACAATACTTGTTTTGATTTGAAGTCAAATATATTCAAAATATAAAGGAGATTAACCTGCAACAGAATCTGGATTGTACCCTAAGTAAGGGACTTCATATTCCTTAAATTGTATCCCGTGGGCTTTAAGTTCTTCTAAAATGGGCTTGTACACTTCTTTCTGTATTGGAATTTGAACCCCCGGTGTGGTAATCTTTCCGTTCAGTATCTGTAAAGTGGCCATGGCAACGGGTAATCCTACAGTTTTAGACATTGCAGTATAGGCGCGGTTTTCGCCGATTACAACCATATTGGCATCAATCTGCTTTTTTTCACCATTAAGCTCATATCCGAACTTATGGTACATTACTATCATATCCTTCTCGTGTTCCTTAAGGGTCCAGCTGTCCTCCAATATATATTGAAGCATTTGAGCTGGCGTTGCATTTTTCAAGGGTATTTTTTTTGTAGAATCAAAAAGGTTAAGCTCCAAGAGTTTACCCCACATGATATCATCTTGATCTATTTTTAGGTAATGCCTTAGTTTTAATTCAACCGAATCCGTAGGGGAGTATGGAAGAAAAAGATTTACAAATTCCCGGTAGGACATTCCTTCCGAGTTTTCCAAGGTATAGCTATCATCCGTCATCCCCAGAATAACGAACATTTGCCATGCCTTTGAAAAACCGACCCGCCGCATGGTGCCCCTATAAAGGGTAAGTGCATTTTGCAATCCGTAAGCTTCGCGGTATTTTAAGGAATCTCTATTGGCATAGACTTCAAAAGAACCATAGTCTTCTACTTCTAAAAATTCGGTTCTTCTAAACAATTTTTGATAGGGAATGTATTTGTATGTTCCTTCCTGAATGAATTTTGCCGTACCCCCCTGTCCCGCCAGGACCACATTTCTTGGGTTCCACGTAAACTTATAGTTCCAAAGGTTGGTGTCGCTCTCTGGTGCTACAAGCCCACCTGTGAAAGATTCGAACAACAGCATTTTACCGCCCGCATCCCGTATCCGGTCTATAACTTCCATGGCGCTCATGTGGTCGATTCCGGGATCCAGGCCGATTTCGTTCATGAAAACAAGTTTTTTTTCTTTTACCTCGGCGTCCAGTGCTCTGAGCTCATCGCTAACATATGAAGCAGTGATAAAATGTTTTTCAAACTCGACACAATCAAGGGCAACATTAATGTGTAAACTTGCCGGTAACATGGAAACTACAATGGAGGCATCGGCAACAGCTTTTTTTCTCTCAGCCTCGTTGAAAATATCCAATCCGAATACAGTGCAGTTTGGATGCTTTGCAACCGAGTCGGGAATATTTTCGGGTCGAAGATCCCCAATTTTTATATATAGGTTTTCTTCGTTTGATTTTTTTAGGAAATAATCTAAAAGGTATGAGGTTGACTTACCTGCTCCTATGACTAAAATAGTACGGACCATGTGTTTTGTTTACTTTTGAATTGTATGGTCACTAAGGTATTAAATTGTTATATTTTTAAAAAAATAGTAAGTTAAAGTTATGAACAGAACAATTTTGTTGACAGGAACTATAATGGGCATGGTGGCCATTATTCTGGGTGCATTTGGCGCCCACGGGTTGGAAAAATTGGTGGACGCCGATGCTGTAAATATTTTTGAAACTGGTGTAAGGTATCAAATGTACCACGCCCTATTTTTATTATTTCTTGGGCTTTATGCAGGAATGGTTGAAAAGAATAAAAAAATCGTGTTTGTCTTTGTTCTACTTGGTGTAATTCTTTTTTCTTTTTCGATTTACCTGCTCACGT
Organism: Muricauda brasiliensis; assembly: GCF_003057865.1. NCBI lineage: Bacteria > Pseudomonadati > Bacteroidota > Flavobacteriia > Flavobacteriales > Flavobacteriaceae > Allomuricauda > Muricauda brasiliensis. The sequence goes on from NZ_QBTW01000011.1 coordinate 755,319, forward strand.
TGAATAGTTTGACCTCTTTTGATTTTTCCGTAATCGGTTTTTTAACACCGATTGGAGGTCTGTTCATGATTTTGGGCTGGCTGGCCTTGGCCTACCGCATTATTAGGTCCCAATAGGATGTATTGGAACATTACTCCCTTCTCTTGGTGGTGTAATATCCAAATACCCAACCTTGTTGGCCATTAAAGTTAACTTTGTACCAACGGTCGGTAACACCATTTACTTCTTGCAAAGATTCCCCTTGTGCAATTATATGGCAAATGTCACCTTTTTCAAGTTGGAATATAACATCACTTTTGGTCTTAGGTTCGCTTCTTGCATTGGCCAAATCTGTCTGTATTCCCAATTTGTTGGACGAAAGGTTTTCAAACGAATCAAGCTCTTCAATATAGAAGGCCTCACCTTGGTTGGTATCGTAAAGCGCCTTGTTTACGTTTTCTATCAATTTTGATTTTTTAAAATTGGGATTGGCCAGAATATTTTCCAATAGTTCAAACTTTTTTTCGGCCGATTCTTCCATGGCCCGCCAATACAGAATCCCCAATTTTACATCAATTTCATTCTGGATTGCATCAATATCCCCTTGAATCCAGCCTTTTTTCTCCCGTTTCATACTGGTCACCTCATGCCACCCCTCATTTTCTTCATTTTTAAAAAGAACGACCATGTCCATAGGCTCCAATTTTTTTCCTTCAAAGGTCATAATATCAGGTCTTTTGTAAAGCTCTGTGCCTTTATCTATGATTGCCAGTTCCCCGCCAACGGCAAAAAGATGCTCATAGACCCATCCCTCGGTTCCATCGGAAAGTCTGACTTTTAGATATTCCTTATCATCTTCTGCTTTTTTCTTTTCGTCAAGAAGCGCCACGGTTTCACCAAAATAGATGGTGGTAAGATATTTTGTGCCCTTTCGTCCAGGTTTATCCCGCAGTCCTACTTTGGGCCATAAACATATCGCAATGGAAACTTCGTCTATAAAATCACTTTTATCGGATGCTCCGATTTCAAAAGAATCGGATTTTTCAGAATTGCCAGCTTTTTTGTCTGATTTTGAATTACAGCTAAAGCATAGAAAAAATACGGTACAGATTAGGGTAATACTTTTTACATTTTGCATATCGGTATAGTTTTGAGTCGGAAATGTATAGGAAACAGCTATAAAATGGTTGCCCCAATTGACGGATGGGCGGTTTGAATTGACGAATCAAGTGTTTTTATTAAAAAAATGTTGACTTTTATGATTTTAGCTTCAATTGTTCATGCGATTTTTGTTTTTTTAAGAAAGACCAAGGATGTTTTGCAATATTTTGATAGAATTATTTGTGATATCACATTTTAACCCCAAAATCATCCAATTAAGCAAGTTTTAAAAGGTCTAAAACTGAATATTTTCTAGCTTTGTACCAACGCAAAACATAAAACATGAAGGATTCTGCTTCAACCACGAAAACGATTTCGTTGCATGCTTACGGAATACATCACAACAACATCCATTACCAATTGTCCCCGGAAGAGCTCCAGGACATCACTATCGACAAGGGCATGGGCCGTGAGGCCTCTTCCGGTGCCTTGGCCGTAAATACGGGCGAGTTCACGGGCCGGTCGCCGAAGGACCGCTTCATCGTGAAGGACGATATCACCAAGGAGAGGGTCTGGTGGGGCGACATCAACATTCCCTTCGACAGCGAAAAGTTCGATGCGCTGTACGATAAGGTCATCGCCTACCTGAACACCAAAGAGCTGTATGTTCGAGATGCGTACGCCTGTGCCGATCAGGACTACCGCTTGAACATCCGTGTGATCAACGAGTACCCATGGTCCAACATGTTCGCGTACAATATGTTCCTAAGGCCCACAGAGGAAGAACTGGAGGATTTTGACCCGGAATGGACAGTGGTGAACGCACCGGGCTTTATGGCCGACCCAAAGCAGGACGGCACCAGACAGCACAACTTTGCGATACTGAACTTTGGCAGAAAGATCGCCCTTATCGGTGGTACGGGCTATACCGGGGAGATCAAGAAAGGGATATTCTCCGCACTCAACTTCATCCTTCCCGTATACAAGAACACATTGCCCATGCACTGCTCCGCCAATGTGGGGGAATCGGGGGACACGGCGATATTCTTTGGACTATCCGGAACGGGGAAGACGACCCTCTCCACGGACCCGGACAGAAGGCTCATCGGCGACGATGAGCATGGTTGGACGCCGGACAACACGGTGTTCAATTTTGAGGGCGGCTGCTATGCCAAGGTCATCGACCTGTCCAAGGAAAAGGAACCCGAGATCTACGGGGCCATCAAAAAAGGGGCGATATTGGAGAACGTGGTGATGGACGACAACGGCGAGGTCGATTTCACCGATACCTCGATTACCCAGAACACCAGGGTGAGCTATCCGATACACCATATCGATAACATCCAGTGGCCATCGATAGGGAAGAATGTAAGGAACATCTTTTTCCTTACGGCCGATGCCTTTGGGGTATTGCCCCCCATTTCGAAACTGACCCCTGCACAGGCTGCCTACCATTTTATCTCTGGCTATACGGCCAAGGTAGCGGGAACGGAAGCTGGTGTTGTGGAGCCACAGCCCTCTTTTTCGGCATGCTTCGGGGCGCCGTTCATGCCATTGCACCCGGCCAGGTATGCGGAGATGCTGAGCAAGAAGATGAAGGAATCCGGAGTGGACGTATGGTTGGTGAACACGGGCTGGACCGGCGGTCCCTACGGAGTGGGCACGCGCATGGAGCTGAAGTACACCAGGGCAATGATCAGCGCCGCATTGAACGGGGAGCTGGGACTGTACAATTATGAGAAGTACCACATCCACTCGGTGTTCGGGGTGGCCCAGCCGAGGGAATGCCCGGGAGTTCCGACCAAGGTGCTGAGCCCAAGGGCTACATGGGACAATGACGATGCCTACTACAAAACGGCCTTTAAGCTCACCAATGCCTTTAGGGAAAACTTTAAAAAGTTCGAGGAGCACGCCAGTGAGGAAATCCGGAGGGGAGGACCACAACGGTATGCCTTCTAGAAAAAAAAGACGCCCTCGGATTCCGAGGGCGTTGTTGTTTTAAGACCAGTGTCAAGATTACTTGTTAACGCTGGTAATGTACTTTTGTAATGCCATGGTCATTGAAGGAGTTTCTGGCGTTGGAGCCTGAATGTCTATCCTAAGACCTGCACTTGTTGCTGCTTTTACCGTACTGTTGCCAAAAACGGCAATTCTTGTATCGTTTTGTTCAAAATCGGGAAAGTTCTTCATTAAAGATTCAATTCCTGATGGACTAAAGAATACCAAAATGTCGTAATACACATTTCTAAGATCGGAAAGGTCGCTGATTACCGTTTTGTAGAAGATTCCTCTTGTCCAATTTACACCCAGCTCGTCCAGCAATTCTGGAACAACAGGCTTTAAGGAGTCGGAAGAAGGCAATAGAAACTTTTCATCTTTGTACTTCTTGATCAAGGGAATCAACTCGTTAAAAGTTCTTTTCCCAACGTAAATCTTCCTTTTTCTGTACACCACATATTTTTGCAAGTAGTAGGCCACAGCCTCGGACTGACAAAAATATTTCATGGAATCCGGAACTTTGAAGCGCATTTCATCGGCAATCCTAAAAAAATGATCCACGGAGTTTCTACTCGTTAGGATGATTGCCGTAAAGTTGTTCAAGTCGATTTTTTGCTGTCTCACATTTTTGGCCTCTACGCCTTCAACGTGTATGAAAGGTCTAAAATCTACTTTAACTTTCTCTTTTTCAATTAGTCTTGAATAGGGGGAGTTTTCGACTTTGGGTTCTGGTTGGGAAACCAAAATTGTTTTTACTTTCATAAGTTATCAACCTTTTAAATAGCTTCCAATTAACACCAAGGGCGCAATTTCGAGTGCGCAAAGGTACAAAATAAAATACAGAAAATACGGGGGGAGTGTTTTTTGATGGTTCTTTAATAGCTTGGTCAAGCCGATGCCATTAATAAGAAAAATCAGGGCCAATGCCGTGTATATTATTGTTTTTGAGTCGTTTGATATGTAAATCAATAAAATATTGGCAACGCAGATTATAATGCTACTATAATTGAGGTAAGAAATTTTACTGAAAACAAAACTAGAGATCAAACTTAAGTTGTTGAAAACGAATGCTGTAAACATTTGTATCAAGAACTTGACAAGTTCAAATAGGGCCAAAAACCCTAGAATGATCAAATAGTTGGTCAAGGTGCTATCTTGGGAGACCAAGTCGAAACTATGAAGGATGAGAAAAATAAAAAAGGATAGGTTGACAAGCTGAAACAAGGTCAATAGCAGATGGAACCAATGAGAAAACTGTCTTTTTTTGTTATGGAGCAGGATGTATTTATCATTAAAAGGTAAAATGATGAAGTTTAAAAACTTCTTATGGAACAGGTATTTGCCCAATGCCAAAACAACCAAGCTCGTAAACAACATGATGGTCATCCAATCCAATGAAACTATTGTTTTTTCAATGGGTTCCATTATTCGATTTTAACAGGTTTTCCATTAAGTCCGGGAAGAAGTCCGTTTTCTGCAATGCCAATTCTAAAATATGATGGTCTTTCCATGTTGGATAAAGGTAACTCAAAGGAGTAGTTGATGGTGTCTTTGGATTTCAACAAAAATTCCTGGGGTAAGGAGTTCTGAACCTTTAAGGGAAGCATCTGCTTAACTTGCTTGTGCTCGTTGGAGTATGAAATAGTGTATTCCAATTGTTTCAAAGGCACATCAAAAGGATATGGGTTGTAAACCTTGAGTGAATATTTGATGCCGGTCTCTGGCTTTTCCACAATGCATTGCAATTTTCGGTATGACTGAAAATCATCAATATATATACCGTGAAAAACTGTACTGTCCAGATGCATATAACTAATGTCGCCACTTTTTCTGTACTGGGAAACATATAAAATCTTTTTTCCGCGCACTCGCTCCTCAGAGTTATCAATGGAATACTGGTTCTTACGATACATAAAGTTGTTCAGTGATATGGCAGGGACTTCTGAATAAAACTCATACATCGAGGAACGGCGGTAAGAGTTTTCAAAAACAACGGGAACCCCATCGGATTTTGTCTTGAGCTCGTTCACCCACTCCTTGTTACCGTGTGTCTCAAAATGCATCGGGAATAATTCATAATGTACCATCCATGCCCTGGCATACATCAAAAGCACAAAACTCACTATACCGATTCGGTACATCCATTTTCTGCTTTTGGCGTTGTTTAAAAGATGGTCAAAAGCAATTACGGCCAAAGGGATTGAAATGGCGATGGTCCATTGGGCTTGTACCCTTCTATTAAAGCTGGATACGAAAAAGAAAATCAGTATTCCGTAAATCAAATAAATCAGAGATTTAGAGAACTTATCTGTTGATTTATATTTGAAAAATGCACCGTACACCCAGTAAAATAGAAGTCCAATGATCACAATGTTGTTCAAGAAAAAGCCTAGGGTAAACTCATCAAACTTATACGCTTGGTTGGGACGTTCGTATAGATGAAAGGTGATGGAAACAAAATCGTTCTGGTAGAGCCATATAAAATGAGGGGCGTAGCAAATTAGGGCCAAAATTACGGCGAACCACGCTTTTTTGTTGAAAATGAGCTTGTAGTTGGATAAGAACACAAAAAGAATTACCAATACTGCATGGTACTTGCTGTACATTAATGCGGCCATTACCAACCCCAATCCGATTGTGGTGAGGATATCCTCTTTGTTCAAAAAGCGTTTGTACAACCAAAGGAAAAGTGCCGTAAAGAATAAGAGGGATGTATCGGGAAGGGTTAAAAAGCCGTAGGCATTCATCAACGTAAAGGAGAATACCAAAAGGAAAAAATGTATTACGTAATCCTTTTTCTTTGGATTTTCCACCATCGACCACAATAGCACATAGGTTCCAGCAGAAAGTAGGCAGCTTATAAATCGCACCCCAAGTTCCCCATCAAAAAGAAAACTGCTGAGTTTTATCAAAAATGCGACCATGGGCGGATGGTCAAAATATCCCCAGGCCATATTTTGCGCATAGTACCAGTAGTAGGCTTCATCATAAATGAGCTCTGTTACCGATGATTGCAGCAGGTTGAGTGCAAATAGAGCGGCCAAGAGAACAAAAAAAAGTCTGGGAAACTTTTGAGACATCAAAATGTGATTTTAAAGGGGCAAAGTTACAAATATTGGGGAAGTCCTGTTTAAGCATCCAATTATCTATTGCGTGTACAATTTAGAAAACCGTATTTTTGAACATTCTAATCCAGTGCGAATGGCAGACGGCTTGGTGATCATACCTACATTCAACGAAATCGAGAACATCGAGGCCATAACAAAGACGGTCTTCGACCTAAAAAAGGATTTTCATGTTCTTGTTGTCGATGATAACTCACCCGATGGTACGGCAGATTGTGTACGAACCTTGCAGACGGATTACCCTGATCGTCTTTTTTTAGAGGTTCGTAAAGAGAAATCGGGTCTGGGTACGGCTTATATTCATGGCTTTAAATGGGCCCTGAAAAAGGGGTACGAGTATATTTTTGAAATGGATGCCGATTTTTCGCATCGGCCAGCAGATTTGTCCCGTTTGCACAGGGCTTGCCTTAATGGTGCAGATGTTGCTGTAGGCTCCCGATACAAAAAAGGAGTAAATGTAGTGAACTGGCCTTTGGCAAGAATCCTGCTATCTTACGGAGCGTCTTTTTATGTAAAGTTGATTACAGGGATGAAGGTACACGATCCTACCGCTGGATTTGTCTGCTACAGAAGAAAAGTGTTGGAAACCATCAATTTGGATAACGTTCGCTTTATTGGCTATGCGTTCCAGATAGAAATGAAGTACCGGGCCTATCTCAGAAAATTCAAGATAGAGGAAGTCTCAATTATTTTTACCGATCGGGTAAACGGAAAGTCAAAAATGAACTCTGCCATTATTCGGGAGGCCATTTTTGGGGTGATAGCCATGAAGTTTAGGAGTATATTTTTTAAAAAGAGCTTTTAGTTATGTCAAAAATACTGTTGAAGAATGCCAAAATCGTAAACGAGAACAGCATTTTTGAGTCGGATGTGCTTCTGGACAGGGATTTTATATCAAAAATTGATTCAAACATTTCTGATGGCAATGCCAAGGTGATAGATCTGGAAGGTGACCTGTTATTGCCAGGGGTCATAGACGACCAAGTACATTTTAGGGAGCCCGGGCTTACCCATAAAGGAACCATTGCAACGGAAAGTAGGGCGGCGATTGCCGGGGGCATCACCACGTTTATGGAACAGCCCAATACCATTCCGCAGACCACCACCATTGAAAAACTAGAGGAAAAATTTGCCATTGCCACTAAGGATTCTTCAGCCAATTATTCATTTCTTTTTGGAGGAACAAACGATAATCTGGAAGAGCTAAAACGACTGGACAAAAATGCATGTTCGGGTGTAAAACTGTTCTTGGGCTCTTCTACGGGAAATATGTTGGTGGACAATGAGGAAGTACTTGAGAAAATATTCAGTAATACCGAAATGGTGATTTCAGCCCATTGTGAGGACGAAGGCACCATTAGGGCCAATTTGGCCAAGTACAAGGATATGTACGGGGATGATATTCCAATTGAAATGCACCCGATCATTCGAAGTGCGGAGGCCTGTTACCTTTCCTCTTCAAATGCGATTGCACTCGCCAAAAAAACGGGGGCAAGGTTACACGTGTTCCATGTGTCCACGGGAATTGAAACCGATTTGTTCACGAACAAGATTCCTTTGCAGGAGAAGAAAATCACTGCTGAGGTTTGTATTCATCACCTTTGGTTCTCCGATGAGGATTATGCCAAAAAAGGCACCTATATTAAATGGAACCCCGCTGTAAAGAAGAGTTCGGATAGGGACAAACTTTGGGAAGCGCTCTTGGACGACCGTTTTGATGTGATTGCCACTGACCATGCCCCACATACGCTAGAAGAAAAGGATAATCCATATACCAGCGCACCATCGGGAGGGCCATTGGTACAGCACGCCTTGCTGGCTATGCTCCAAAAGGAAAAGGAAGGAATCATCAGTTTGGAGAAAATTGTCGAGAAAATGTGTCATAATCCTTCAAAATTATTTGATATTGACCGACGTGGGTTTATTCGCGAAGGCTATTACGCAGATTTGGTTCAGGTTAACCAGAGTTCCAAAAATGAGGTTAAAAAAGCCAATCTTTTCTATAAATGTGGTTGGTCTCCCTTTGAAGGTGTTACTTTTGATTCGGAAGTAAAGCGCACCTTTGTGAATGGTCTTTTGGCCTACGAGAACGGCAATTTTAGTGAAGAAAAGAAAGCAAAGAGGCTTACGTTTAATCGTTAGGGATGAAATATATCGTTACATACATTTTGGGTTTCATCATTTTGGTGTCCTGTGCCGAAAAGGTAGTGGATGAGCCGGAAAACCTTATTCCCAAGGAGAAAATGACCGAGATTCTTCATGATCTTGCGATTTTAAATGCTTCAAAATCTGGCGCCTCGAGAAAGTTTAAGGATTCAGGTATCGATATCATGGAATTCCTATATACCAAATATGATATAGATAGCACCCAATTTGCGGAGAGCGACCTTTATTATGCGTCTATTCCTTTGGAATACCAAACCATATACAAAGATGTAGAAGCTAGACTGAAGCAGCAAAAGGATACCTTGGAAGCTATCGGCAAGCGGTTGAACGACAGTATCCGCGAGGCAAGTATTCAACGAAATGATTCCTTAAAAGCCATTAGGGAGCAAAAGGAAGGTGTAAAAAAGCCAGATACTACTATTTCTCGGTAAACCTGTCACAGCAAAATTCGATTGCCTTATCCAAGTCTTCGAATTCAAAGTCTAATACGGATTTTATTTTTTCGCTGCTGTAATCTTCTTTATTGAACAATCCTTTGGCGACAGCTTTGGACAATTTTCTTCTTTTGCCAAAAATATTGCTCCTTACCCAATCCCATCTCCAAAAGCACTCAATCATAAATTTTGAAACTTTTTTGGTGGGAGGGGAGACTCCAAGGTTAGGTGCAATTTTTTCAAAAAGCTCTTTGTAGGTCATATTTTGATTGACCAAGATGTAACCCTCTGTACGGATGTTTGAATCCATCAATAAGGTCATGGCATTGACCACATCGGTCACGGTTACAAAACCGGTTCCTCCGGGTATATAGTAATTTTTCCCTTTGGAAGCATAGGTGAAGAACGATCCACTGCCAGATTTCCAAAATCCCGGCCCGATTACAACACCGGGGTTTACAACAACAATGTCAAGTCCTTCCTGTGAGCCGCGCCAAACTTCGAGCTCTGCTTCATATTTGGTAATCCCGTAAACTGTGGCCCTTGCTTCGTTCCATTCATTTTCTTCGGTGGTCTCTTTTTGCTTTACGCTAGCGCCTATTGCCGCGATTGAACTGACATAGCACAATTTTTTTACACCATTTTTTATGGAAAGGTTTACCATGTTGGCCGTACCCTCAACATTGGTGCGCTCCAAAAGTTTGAAATCCTTGGGGTCGAACGAGATCAATGCCGCACAGTGGTATACCTGCTCAATACCGTCAAATAATTTGTCCAATCCACCAAGTTCGGTGATGTCGGCCTGTACCCAATCAATTTTCTCCACCAAAGCGGAGGGATTGTCTGTATAATAACCAAAAACCTTACGCACTTTTTCTATAGATGCTTGAGTCCTATAATTACTCCTTACGTTGTTTCCATTGCTGATTAAACGGAAAAGTAAATGGGAACCAATCAGTCCAGTGCCTCCTGTAACCAAAATCATAAGGTAAAAGTACCTATTTGTGCCGTAAAAATTGATTCAAATCCCAACTTCATTTTATATTTGCAGCTATTCGAAAAAACCGATCATGACGAAGAATTTTGTTCAAGAACTGCAATGGAGGGGAATGGTGCACGATGTGATGCCAGGAGCCGAGGAACACTTAATGGAAGAAATGCGAGGAGCATATGTGGGGATAGACCCAACGGCAGACTCTTTGCACATCGGACACTTGGTAAGTGTAATGATGTTGAGGCACTTCCAATTGGCAGGTCATAAACCTTATGCTTTAGTAGGGGGTGCAACGGGAATGATCGGGGATCCATCGGGTAAATCGGCAGAGCGAAACTTGTTGGACGAGGAAACTTTGCGTCATAATCAAGAGGCTATTAAAGGACAATTAGCACGCTTTTTGGATTTTGAGAGTGGTGAGGATAATGCAGCCGTATTGGTGAACAACTACGACTGGATGAAAAATTTCTCCTTTTTGGAGTTCATCCGCGATGTCGGTAAGCACATCACTGTAAACTATATGATGGCTAAGGATTCCGTAAAAAAACGTCTTTCTTCAGATGCGAAAGAAGGCATGTCCTTTACCGAATTCACCTATCAGTTGGTTCAGGGGTACGATTTTCTATATCTGTACCAAAATCACAATTGCAGCTTGCAAATGGGAGGTAGCGATCAATGGGGAAATATTACCACAGGTACGGAATTAATTCGAAGAATCGGTGGCGGTAAAGGTTTTGCCCTTACCTGTCCGTTGATCACCAAGGCAGATGGGACCAAATTCGGAAAAACCGAAGGAGGAAATGTTTGGTTGGATGCCGAAAGGACGTCACCCTATAAATTTTACCAGTATTGGCTGAACACTTCTGATGAAGACGCAGAGAAGTACATTAAAATCTTCACTTTTTTAAGTCAACAAGAAATTGAGATATTAGTTGCAGAACATAAAGATGCACCTCACCAGAGAGCATTGCAAAGAAAACTGGCCGAGGAAGTGACCATAATGGTGCATTCAGAAGAAGATCTTAATAATGCCATAAAGGCAAGTGACATTCTTTTTGGTAAATCAACTTCGGAGGATTTAAAACAGCTTAACGAGAAGACATTTTTAGATGTTTTTGAAGGTGTTCCGCAAGCTACCGTTAGCAGGGATGAACTTGAAACTGGTCTGGATATGATTGGGGCTTTGGCCGCCAAAACAGGATTTTTGGGTTCCAATGGTGAGGCCAGAAGGGAATTGAAGCAAAATTCCATATCCGTGAACAAGGAAAAGGTGAAGGAGGATTACCTGATTACAATATCGGATTTGATCAACGATAAATTTGTGCTGTTACAGAGAGGCAAGAAGAATTATTTTGTGCTCGTAGTAGCGTAAAAATGTAAAAGCCATCTTTTAAGGATGGCTTTTTTGTTACGTTAAAAAAGTGATTCCGTATCTACCGCAAATGTCACTTATTTTAGCAAAGTCTGGCGGTCCTGGAGGTAGTTTCCCTAGTTCTTCGAACATCGATTCCAGTCCCGCAGGGAATACGCTTAAAATCGTTTTACAATCTTGGTCTCCCACTACTTTCCACATGTGAGGTACATTTTTTGGAGCAAAAGCCAAATCACCTGCTTTTAAAATGGTGGTTTCATTGCCAACTGTAACTTCGAGTTCGCCCTCCAATACTTTAAAGATTTCGTCTTCTTTCGTATGCACGTGTGGCGGAATCATTGTTCCGGGCGGATTTACCTCTTCAATCAATGTAAATTGGCCATTGGTGTCTGCTCCGGTCAGTTTAAAGGTTTGTTGGTCACCGATGACATTCACTTGTTTGCCTTCCCCGTTCCTAACGATTTTAGGGTCCAAGGTTTTTTCATCCTTTGATGAAAAGTGTGCAAATGTCGGCAATGAAGCAAGTGCAGCAGCCGAGAGTGCACTACGTTTTAAAAAAGCATTTCTATTCATTATAAAGTCTGTTTGGTTACCATAATAAGGTACGCAAAACTTTGATAACATGTCGGTTATCGCTATATAATAGGTAATGTATTTTGTGTAGATGGGAGAGTTTATTGCCTTTATAAGTCTAAAGTACCATCAAATTACATCCTCTAATATCCGAATCATCAAAACGACCCAAAACTTCAAAGGTTCCATTTGGGTGTATTTTTCCAAGATCTTGGGTAGCGATAAAGGAGCAGGAGTATAGGTTCGCCAAATCGATCACATTGATTCCTCCTGTTTTTCCGTGGGGTTGAATGCTGAGCGGGTCTTCGGTGTCGCGTGTTATGATTTTCATCCAAGGTGGTGTTTCAAAAATTCCGCTGCCTTTGGAATAGCCTTGGGACAACAGTTCTGTCATTCCATACTCCGAATGGATATGTTCAACACCCAATCCCTTTTCTAGGATTTGATGGAGTTCCTCCCGAATCAGTTCTTTGCGTCTACCCTTCATGCCGCCAGTTTCCATTACAGTGGTGTTTGTTAAGGTTGAAGGAAATTGTTCGACCAGATCTAAAAGTGCAAAGGAAACCCCGATGAGCAATGTTTTGGTGCCTTTTTGCTCCAGTTGCTTTAACTTATCATGAAGCTCATCAAGGTTATGAAGAAAAAATCCACTACTGGGGTGTCCGGATTTTGCAATCAGGCTATTTACCATATAGATCAATGAAGATCCTTCTCTTTCCAAATAGGAAGGTAAAAGAGCTAGAATGCAGAAATCTTTGGGTTTTCCGTAGAAAAGTTCAAACGCTCTTAAAAAACTTTCTTCGTAAAGACCGATATCAGGAACAAAATGCTTGCTAGTAGTGCTTTGCGTGGTTCCGCTGCTGGTAAAGATGGTCTGTGACTCTTTTTGAGTTGAAATAACCCTATGTTTCTTAAAGAAGGAAATGGGTAGGAAAGGTATGTCCAAAGTGGTTGAAACACTTTGGGGAGACTTTCTTAAATGGATACAAAAGTCCCTGTACACCTCATTGTTTTCGTATTGAAACTTGAAAATATCCAATGCGACTTCTTCAAATTTGTCCGCATTGTTGATATTGAAAATCCGATGGGTATCAAACTGTTTCATTGTGGATCAAAAGTACCCAAAAATAAAAAAGCCCTTCGGGAAAAGGGCTTAAAATGTAATATGCTGTTTGATTTTATTTGACGACCAGTTTTCGGGTCATTGTTTTTTTCTGTTCCGTAACCTGGAGTACATAAACGCCAGGTACCAGGCGGGAAATGTCCAAAGTATTGGTACTGATTCTTTCCGTTAGCACTACTTCACCAAAAACGTCATAAATCCTTATTTCTTTGGTGCCGTTGGTTTCTGTAGAGATGTATACCTCATTGCCATAAGCTGGATTCGGGTACATTTTAAAACCCTTGAGCTCCTGTACGGGCTCGTTGTTAACTGTAACTAGGTCTTGACCGAATGAGAGTAGTGGTAAAGCCATAAGTAAAACAAAGTAGATTTTCTTCATGCAAGCTGATTTGGGGTCTATGTGCATGATAAAAGTAGGTAAATAGGGTATTGTTGACCATTTTATGTTGTGAAAGTACTAAAATGGGTTGTAAAGCGTTGAAAGCTGTGGTATACGATTGGCAGAAAAGTTGTGAAAATCGGTGAACTACTTCACAATGAGCTTTCTAGTAGCTACTTTGTTTTGTTCAAAAACCCTTAAAATATAAACTCCTTTGCTTAGGTTTGATAGGTTGAGCTCTCTGCCTAAGATGGTGGTCTCAAGGACTTGTGTGCCCAATACATCAAAAACCAGAATTTTCTTTGGACCGTTTTCTTTGGTTTCTATATAAACCTTGCCTTGGGTAACAGGGTTGGGATACAGCTTAAATCCGTCAATATCCGCACTTGAACTGGCGCTTTGCTGAGAAAACCCAAGTGAACAGATAAAAAAGAAAATGATGAAGTAAAAGTGCTTCATACGTTAATGGTTGCAAACGGTATGCCACAAATATATAAAAATAGTGGTGTGATTATTGAACCATTTGAGAATTAGAGTGATGCTTTTCGATGAAATGCAAAAAAGAAGCCCCCGCAATCGCGGGGGCTTTTAAAATTATAAGTATATATAATCTTGATTAGTTGGCCCAATCAAAGATTGTTACATCTACAGTTGCAGTTGCATCATATGCTTCAGCTGGATCAGCATCTGCACCTTCAATTTGTACGTTGGCCAATGGACCAGCATCGCTCATTAATACAGAAGTGTCATATCCAACCAAAGAAAGTCCTGTAATAGTTGCACCAGATTCTTTTTTGAACTGAAGAGCTGTACCACCAACTGTAGAAACAGCGGTCAAGTTAACCAAACTTGGGTTTTCGTTGGCACCATCGGCTTCAACAACAGTGGAGAAGCCAGAAGTGTGGTATACATAAGCATTGGTCAATGTACCGTTCCATCCTTCTGTCCAGTCAATAGCGTCATCTTCATTGTTTTCCAAGTAAAAGTTG